>NZ_JAVLSX010000010.1:0-277750 GCF_031583795.1 Paenibacillus sp. VCA1
ATGCTTTCTTCGTATGTACTTGTTTTGTCTGCCGTTTCCAAAGAATCGGGTTTTACCTGTAGAAGTTACAGAAACAGCAGGAACTTTTAAACCCAGATCAATCCCCATGATGTTTTCGTTGTTTGTTACACTTGTAGGCACTTCTACCGAAATTTGAGCGTACCATTTCCCTGACTTTTCAATGATACGCATCATTCCAAGTTTGGATTTTCTTAACAGCTCCATATCTCTACTCGTCGCTGTAGCACGAAACGTTGTTTTCTTCGTCTTTTCATCTACAACGATCGGGAAAGCAACTGTATTTTCGGTTACCGTGTAGTTTTGATTGTTAACGAAATATACAGGTTTTTTAAGAATGGGACGAACACCAAGTTTCTTGATTTTACTGAAAACACTTTTGGCATCTCGAATCGCTTGATTACAAACGGCAGAGGGAAGAATGGTTTCTACATCTTTTGTCGTCATTTTCGGAAATGCCCCCAGTTGTTCAGCCCGTTCGGTTAGTTGATTGACTACCCGAATGTACTCCTTTCCCAATTGAACTAGAATGGCTGGTTGATCAGGAAATATGCGTATCTTGACGGTTAAAACTTGCATGTGTTCACCCCCTTTTCTTTTGTTCTTCAACATAACGCTTTACTGTTTCGCTTGATACGTTTCCAGCTGTACTCACGAAAAAAGAACGTGTCCACAGACTAGGCAAATGAGCAAGATGCTCAAACTCCTGCCTTAATATTCGAGAGGTCACTCCTTTCACTTTTGCCATAACATCTGATGGAGAATCGGTGGGAAGACCGTTCAGGAACAGATGGACATGATCGGGCATAACTTCCATCGCCACAATAATCCAGTTATTCTGATGGCATATTTCAGCTAAAAGCTCCTTGAATCGAATTTCCACTTGATTTACTAACACTTTTCTTCGATAACGAGGGCAGAAAACAAAATGATAATTAATGAGAGATACTGTTGTAGCTGTACGTCTATATTCTTGTCCCATAAAACAATTGTATCAGTTTAATCATACAGCTACAACAATTAAACAAAAAGAAAAGCACACACGCACACGTGCTATGTGTTTGCCCTTCCCATCCCATGAAGGGATGTTCTGGCAAAGCCGTCTTTCATCCCACGATTAAAACCGTGGGCTTTCAGTCGGCAATTACTGTAATGAGCACCAGCTTAAATATTTTAAATAATAAAAAGGTTCCTGCGCTGCCTGAAAAGCAGATCAGAAACCTATTATTGATGACGTGATGCGGTCGAGAGGACTCGAACCTCCACGGGGGGTTAGCCCACACGGACCTGAACCGTGCGCGTCTGCCAATTCCGCCACGACCGCATAATTTATTGATGCTTTGTTTTGCAGCAACAGAATATATAATATATCAAATTTCTAGTAGTGTCAATAAGCATTTTATTTTCGTAAAACTTGGCATATCATTTCAAGTTTTGACGAAAATAGGCATGATGATGGAAATCGGATTTAGTAGAGGTTATCCTTGTAGTCTTTCTTCAGCAAATCCTCCAACCCGGGGATCGACATTTCTGCGCTCTGGCGTTCCCCCTGCTAAGCCTTTGTTCTTGCTAGAAAAGTGCAAAAAAGCTCGCAAACTGCTATGAAAGCAATCCGCGAGCTTTTTCTGCTGTAATGTGGTCGAGAGGACTGGAACCTCGGAAATCTTTTTAATATCCCATATCCTTTAATATTTTGGATAATGTGCGCAAACGCTCGCCGATCAGTTCATCATCGTCGCTAAGCGCTTGGCTGAACAGCTTAATATCATCATTAATTCTCTCATTGTCCGTGCATACGGCCAAGGTCATGGCATCCCCTTGCAAACCAACCCGATCGATAACAGGCTGTTGCGGGTCGTATAAATTTTCATAACGGTAGGCTTCGCGAAAATGTTCCAGAGTCCGGCAAATGAGAATGGACAAATCAAGAACACGATGGAGAGGCAGTTCTTCCGATTGTCTCGACCATTTTTCGCCCGTGTATCTCCACACCTTGGCCGAAATATCGACCTTGCCTCGATCGTTCCACTGGGCCAGCCCCAGGGAAAGACCTTTTGCGTCCGTATTCCCGGCCATTCGTCCATCAATCTTTTCATAATTTTCCGACACGACCACAGGTTTATGTTTTAACGTTGTAGGTATTTTCATCCTTCATTCCCTCATTCCGATTCCCAAATTTACTAATTTACTAAATGACGGTTTCATCTTATCTTGAAATTTACCGCGAGTCAAATCCGTTTTGATGGGATCCAATGAATGAGAATACCGTGCGAGCCTTATTTTATTTATGGATTTCATCCTTTGGCGGCTTATTATATCCTTTGTCTCCATAGGGCTGCAGCTTCTTGAGCCAAGGCTTCAAGATTTGTTTTTGCTCCCAGCGCATATCCGTTATCTTATCGGCTTCCTTCTGCTGCAGCACCTCATACGTGAATGCATCCGCTCCAAATTCCTTCCAATCCTTTTGAAGTTCCGCATTTGCGAATCTCCCTTGATCCAGCTGCATCCGAAGAGTAAACCACTTATTTTTCAAGTTGGGATAGCTGTCGATGTAGATTTTGCCGTTGATGTTGTTTTTGATTTGGGCAACGCCCATATAAGTCTTGATCTGTTGGAATTCCGCAAGCAGCTTCCTCCGCTTATTCATATCCATGTCTTTTGGTCTCTCCTCATTCAAGCGATTAAATATTCATGAAAACTACAAATACCGAGCGATAATCCGAACTAACTTTGCCGGGAACTCGCGCAAATTCGTAATGTCCAAAAATCTCTCATGTCCATAAATGTCACTAATGACATCCTTATCTTGACCGATGGCCGCGGCGAGAAATGCAATGCCTTTCCGTTCATATTGCTCTATGGTCTGCTGCAGATCAGCTATGGCGTAACCCCCGGTATAATCGTCCATCGCTTTCGGCTGTCCATCGCTGATGCTGATCAACAGCTTCGTCTGCTGCAATGAAACGGCTAACCGTTCCCCCATGATACGAAGGGCCATTCCGTCTCGGTTATTGCTTCTTCCCTGAATTCGCATCAGCCTGAATCGATCATTGGCATCCGGTTTATCAAAATCGGCGTAGGCAAAGATCGACATTTGTTCCATTTTGGAAACATCCGCGGTATCTCCATAGATTAATATAGGAATATTACAGATTTGACAAAATTCATACACCGCAATGACTGCTCGTTTGGCTGCTTCCAATCGCCCAAAAGCCGACATCGATGCCGACTCATCGACCCTTAGTCCCACCACCAGAGAAGGGGATTCCGATGGAGGACGTTTTTTGGCAAAATACCTAAAATCCCTGTAGGCGACACCGTCTGCTTGAAACCTGCTGCCATAGTAACGATTTCTTTCAAAATCGGAAGACGTTTCATGTTCCAGGAGCGGAAGCGTTTTTCTGGCAATTTCCTGCACGATCGGCATGAGTTCCTTGCTTAGAGTGATATATTCCGTTTGGGCTTTCTGGTCGTAATCCGGACGGTGCACAATGAGCTTCACTTTTTCATGAATGGAACCGGACACCGTCTTTCTTGCGGCTTGATTGAGTTTTTTACGGAAATCGCGTTCCTTTTGTATCGCATCCTCCGACATAGGTTCGGGATTGGCCTGATGATATTGCGGAGAACCGGTTTCTCCGGTATCCGTGCTTCTCATGTCGGTGGATTCATCGGAACCGCGGAAAGAGCTTTCTTCGCTGTCGGCAGACTTTTTTAGCGCGACCGCCTTTTCATCTTCCATTTTGTCATGATCAACAGCAGTGACGCCTACATCTCCCCATGTCTTGATTTCGATGGCGTCATCGTTGGATTTTCGTTTTTTTTTACCCCATCCGCAACAGTCTCTAAACGTGTTAGCAGACCGTGTTTTTCGAGGGCTTCTTCCAAAATTCTGATTTCCTCTGAATCGGTGGTTATTTTGTAAAGGACCTTATAATAAAGAGATTCTTTGGCCGAGGCTCCTCCCGCAACCGCATCCGTCCAGTAGAAAAAGGAACGCATTCCGGCCACGCCCTTGATGGCATTGGCCCGGGCAGCTGCATCCAAAATCATGATCGCATCGGCCAACACGCTCAATACCTCTTCGTCTTGATAACCGGTTTTCGCCATTGCGCGTTCGATCATGACTTCTTTGCCGGGCAAATCCATTTTCTCCGAGTGTTGGACCCTGTCGCGCAGGGCCTCATTAAGCGGCCTCGCTCCTGCATAATTGCGATTGGTTGTAATAACAGCGATGAAGTCCGGATGTCTGCGTATGATTTCGGTCGGGAGATTAATGCTCCCATCCAGTTCCAGTGCGGAGTTCAACGCCATGAGGACGGCGGCATCGCGAATGACGTTGGGTTCTTGAATTTCCAGAATATACCCGTTTTGATAGGCCCTGACGATCTCCGAGGGATAAAAACGATACTCCACGGCTTCGCCGTCCGTGTGTCTCTCGGCAAGCTTCATCAATTGCTTCATTTTTAAGGCTGCTTGTTCCTGGGTAACCCCCAATGCATCCATTAAAATCGCGGTTGCGCTTTGAAAACCATCGCTTTCATATAGTGCTCTCAAAACGCTCTGCTCTACCGGTTCCAGCTTCTCTAATTGCTCGGAAGAAATCACCGGCAAAATCGCGCCGATAATATCCGATTTGTCCATATCCGCAAAACAGGTCACTTTCGTATAAGGCAATCCGAAATTAGCCGATAATGCTTTCGCTAATTGGGTTTTGCCGGAACCTGCATCCCCTTCCAACAGAATGTTGGCGATTTTCAATTCCCCGCGATGCCAGTTCCGTTTCACTTCTTTGCTGATACGGCGTTCTTCCTCGCTGGTCTTATGGGATGCCGGCTTTTGCCAAACCAGCTTTTTTTCCGCATCGCTCAAGGGTCTCTTAGGCGACAAATAATACACTTCATCTGCTTGCATTGATTTTCTCTCCTCCATCCCCGTCATGATGCCGGGCCCGTATTAATACCCCATATCGTTTAATATTTTTGATAACGCGCGCAGGCGTTCGCTGATCATCTCTCCATTGTCGCTCAGCGCTTGGCTGAACAACTTGATATCTTCTTTAATCCTTTCGTTGTCCATACATACCGCCACGGTCATGGCGTCCCCTTGCAGGGCAACCCGGTCGATGACCGGCTGCTGCGGATCATACAAATGCTCATATCTGTATGCTTCCTGAAAATGCTCCAAGGACCGGCAGATCAGAATGGACATATCCAGAACGCGATGGAGAGGCAGCTCCTCCGATTGCCTTGACCATCGTTCTCCCGTGTATCTCCACACCTTGGCCGAAATATCAACTTTCCCTTCAGCGTTCCATTGGGCCAATCCGAGAGAGAGACCTTTGGCATCCGTGTTTCTTGCCGATCGCCCGTCAACCTTCTCATAATTTTCCGATACGACAACAGGTCTGTGTTTTAACGTTGCAGGCATTTTCATCTCTTCCACCTTTTAATTCACTAATTTACTAATATTACTGATTTACTAAATTACTGATTAGAATCTTATATTGAATTCCATCGCGAGTCAAGTCGTTTTTTTAATGTGGGTGGATTCCAAAGTTGAAAAGCGAAATGGGTTGTGCTACAATGCTGGTAATTTCATTTCGGGAGGCGATGGGAATAATGTAATATTTCTTGCTTATTTTACGATGATAAAACAAAATCTGTTTTATTTTTGTTAAGCAAGAAAGTTACTTATTCTCTTCACTCAAATCAATAACGTTCTCTAATCCATTCAATGGGATTAGATTTTAGTGTTTGTTTATTTGAGCTGCAAGAAAGGTAACTTTCTTGCAGCTCTTTGTGTTTTTAGAGGATTATTTCTAATTTGCAAAAAAATCGCCGTCAAAATCGGCGAAACCGTAATGTAAACCTTATTTCTTATTTTTTGAGGAGGCTGAAATACATGTTGGAGGTTGTAAATATTCATGTGAATCGTTCATTGTCCGTTGGTGCGGTTCACAATCAAACGAAACGGAAGCCGGAGCGTTATCCATCTATCGATCGATGCACGTAGCGACTGAAGCTGCAAGCATCATGGTTTTTCATATAGTTGGTTAATGTAAATGTGGAGCATCTTTTATTGGTGCTTACGGCATTTTCTCCGGCCCAAGAGGAGAAAAAACATGAAATCAACTTCAAAATACGAAATGATTCAACAGATATTAACCGACTTGAAACAACCGGCCTATCGGTTTCAACAAATTGCGGATGCGATCTTCAAGCAAAAAATCGGTGAATATGACAGGATGACCATCCTGCCCAAGGGTATAAGAAACGAATTAATCAAGCACCTTGGCGAACATGTTTTGAACTTAACCCCTGTCTTGCAAAAGACGTCCAGACAAGTGAATAAAGTGCTTTTTTCCATTGAAGGCGGCGAACGCATAGAGGCGGTTCAACTAAGCTATGAGCGCGGCTGGAAATCATACTGCATCTCCAGTCAGTGCGGATGCGGATACGGTTGCCGCTTCTGTGCTACAGGCACGATCGGACTGAAACGAAATCTAACCGCCGATGAAATTACCGATCAATTGTTATATTTTCATCTCCATGGTGAAGCCCTGGATAGCGTCTCGTTTATGGGCATGGGTGAGGCGCTGGCCAATCCTTATATCTTCGACACGCTTAAGATTCTAACCGATCCACGGACCTTCGGCTTGGGGCATCGACGAATTACCGTTTCAACCATTGGAATTTTGCCCGGGATCGATCGTCTGACAAAGGAATTTCCGCAGGTTAACCTGACCTTTTCGCTGCATTCCCCGTTCGACGAACAGCGGAGCGAGCTCATGCCCATTAACAATCGATTTCCGCTTCATGATGTGTTGAACAAGTTGGATCAGCATATTCGGGGTACAGGCAGAAAAGTATATATTGCCTATATCTTGCTTCGAGGACAAAACGATTCAAACGAACATGCGGAAGCCATTGCTGCTTTGCTAAAGGACAGAGGTCCTTGGGAACATTTGTATCACGTCAATTTGATCCCCTACAATTCAACCGACGTGACGCCTGAGAGCTTTCGCCAATCGGACAAAGAACGGGTTCGAAGGTTTGCCGGCATTTTAAAGTCAAAGGGAATCAAAGTCACTGTGCGAACTCAGTTCGGAACGGACATTGATGCGGCATGCGGTCAACTATACGGTCACAATAGTCAATGAGTTAACATCAAAACCTATCGGTCAAGGAGAATGAATGATGTCTCATCACAACGTTGCAATCACCCATGTTCAATTCCATGCAAAGACAGATATTTGGTGATATTTGCATGGAATAACATCATCACCAATCATGCTGGCTTTGCTGCTTGAGATTTTACATTTATTCAAGGAGTGAGTCTTCATGAGATATATTAACGCGAACGCAGTTCTCCCCAAGGAATTGGTCGAAAAATTGCAAAATTTTGTACAAGGCGAATACCTCTATATTCCGGCAATCAAAGATCAACATAAACCTTGGGGTGAATTGTCCGGTTTCCGGGAAGAAATTGATCGGCGAAATCGTGACATCATACAAGCTTATGCTTCCGGTGCTTCGATTCAAGAACTCGCAGAATCTTACTGCCTTTCGGTTTATGCCATCCGAAAAAT
The DNA here is from genome assembly GCF_031583795.1 of Paenibacillus sp. VCA1. Lineage (NCBI taxonomy): Bacteria > Bacillati > Bacillota > Bacilli > Caryophanales > Paenibacillaceae > Paenibacillus > Paenibacillus sp. VCA1. The sequence goes on from NZ_JAVLSX010000010.1 coordinate 7,610, forward strand.
CATTTACGCCAAATAAAAATTGCATATGTGCGCTATTGCCATCGACATGCCCAACTTCAGGGCTGCGGTGGCTTTTTTTAGGTTGATCTTTAAAGGTGATACCAAACGCTACAGAACCATGTTGTGTATAGTTTATGGGATTTCTGTCTGTTACCTTAATAACTATAGGTTCTTCTAAAATGTTGCAGGAAAAACGGGAGGTTTTAATGATGGATGCTATTGTAAATATACGAAAAACACCGCTTCAACAAGTTTTTATATTGAATAAAGCTTTTACGGTGATGCGGATACCCATTTCGTAGAAGTTCGGAACTGGAGGAGAATATATTGTTGAATGTCACGATTTTTAATATGGAAGGTATTGAGGTTGGCGAAATGGAACTTGAAGCATCCATTTTCGGCATCATTCCCAACGAACCGGTTATGCATGATGCCGTTGTCAATCATCTGGCAAATAAACGCAGAGGAACGCAATCCGCATTAACACGCGGTGAAGTTAGAGGCGGCGGCAGAAAACCGTATAAGCAGAATAAAATTGATAAATCCAGAGCAGGTTCTATTCGCATGCCTCATTGGCGGGGCGGAGGAGTCGTGTTTGCCCCCAAACCCCGCGACTACAGCTACAAGCTCAATAAAAAGGTGAAGCGGCTTGCTATAAAATCTGCATTGTCCAGCAAAGTTCAGAGCAAAAAATTCATTGTCGTCGACGAGATCAAGTTAGAACATTACAGGACGAAGACCATCGTAGCTATGCTTCATGCTCTTGGGGCGGATAAAAAGGTACTGATCGTTACGCCTTCTATAGATAACTTTGTGATGAAAAGCGCCAATAACATACCTGGTGTGGAAACCGCCGCAGCCGATTCCCTCAATGCATACCAAGTTCTGAAATGCGATCAATTCATCATCGCTAAAGACGCCGTCACGAGGATCACAGAAATGTACTCGTAAATAAGACAGAGACGGAAATGATGTCGAGTCTGTACGGACATGACTCCTGAGCTCTAAGACAATCCCAAAATCCCTTCTGCCCTGGTAGAGAACAACATCTGTTTTAAAAGCTCGCAAACTGCTATAAAAGCAATCTGCGAGCTTTTTCTAATGTGATGCGGTCGAGAGGACTCGCTCCTTCAAAGCATGAATATCGGATTCCCAACTGGCAATGGATAAGTACCAGGCCCGAAAATACTTCTTAAGCTGTTACGATTCTTTTATTTACTCAATGATTGATGAACAACCTTAAGGTTATATACAGGCGTTCCCAAAACCCCCCATAAGCTCATGCTAAAGGGTAAAATAGCCTCCGTTCCCCGCGCTGCTTTGATATCGCCCATATCGAGGATGGCACCGGATTTCCAACCAAACCATTGTTGCAGCCGTTCCTTTACCTCGTTTTTTGCATCATTGTCGTTTCCGCAGATAAACAGATTATGGTCGCCATCGGCAAGCTGAGTCGGATTGACCATCAAAGGCGCAGGCAGGGTATTCAAACCTTTTACAACCTTTACATCAGGGAAAGTCCTTTGGATCTGCTCCCCCAAAGAATCCGTATTGCTAACAAACAATACTGGAGGCATTCCTTGCGAAAAATCAAGCGGATTGGAAAGGTCGATCAAAATTTTTTTCCCAAGCTGTTCGCTTCCTGCCAGCTGCAGTGCCTCGATCGAGCCTGACCCACTCGTTGCATTAAACACGATTTCCCCGAACGCCGCGGCTTCCTTGAACGAACCGACCCAGGCATTTTCACCTGTCTTTTGCTGCCATTCTGTCAGCTTTTGCGGATCCCTTGTGCCAATCATAACTTGTTGACCCATCGCTGCAAGCTTGCCTGCAATCGTTTGTCCCACCTTACCTGATCCTAAAACTCCAATTTTCATCGATATTCCCATTCCTTTCGCTTCGCTCAAGAGCATAAACGGAATTGAATTCCGTCAGCCTTGGGCAATGTTTTTTGTCAAACCACATTATCAGGCGCAATAACAGTGCCGCCAAGCAGACGATGAATAATATCGGCCAGAGCTTGTTTTTTCTTGGCATATTCCTCTTCCGTCCAGGTAAAAATGCCACGGTCAAGCCAAAAAGAAACGCCCACTAGCAAAAATTCCGCCGCCAACTCCGGTTGCTGAGTACTGAACTCCCCTTTTTCCACGCCTTGCCGCACGATTTGTCTAACAAAAGGCAGCAGGCTCCGGATTTCGGCAACCATCCATTTCTGATGCAGACTGGTGTTGCTTTCAGTGTGCACGTATTCAAATACTGCCTCGTCCTGCTCATTTGCCAAAGCCTCGGTGAAAAGGTATAACAACTTCTCGGAAGCCTTCAAATCCGTACTGTCAACCAAACGTTGCACTTGCTCGAGCCGCGAAGCTAATGTGCGTTCACAGGCCGCATTGATTACCTCTTCTTTGGATTGAAAGTAGTAGTAGAACGTTCCTTGGGCGACTCCAATTTTTTTAACGATATCGCTGACCGACGTCTGTTCAAAACCTTTACTATTAAACAATTCCATCGCTGCGTTCAAAATTTCATCTCTACGTTCCTTCGGATTTTTCGTGATTCGCGGCATCGTAACGACTCCTTTTCATTCACTCCTGTTCTTGATTAAAATATACTCATTGACTGACTGCCAGTCAACAAGATGCAATCATTATATTATTTGACTGACTATCAGTCAATACTCGAATTTCAAAATTTGAAAAGGGATTAGACTCACGCGGGTGCCACTGAACAAAAGAGCCATTTCTTTATAAGAGCGGGAGATCGAGGTGAGTTGCCAAATCCACCCTTCTTATCAAGCCCGAAAAGCCAAGGCGTAGGTTGTAAGACGACGGGCAAGCGTTGCTTCCGCCAAGATTCGGCTCATCTCCTCCCGGCTAATTTTTAAACTACAGATCGTCTTTGTACAGCGGCTATGAATAACCTCGTTAGCGTTCCGACCGTTTTTTTGAAATATTCGGCATGTGAAGATCTACTATTCGGATCACTCCTGTTCGTTTTTTTAAAATTTTTAATTGACTGATAGTCAGTCTAAGATATAAACTTATTTCACAAAATGACTGACAGTCAGTCAAATAAAATGATAAGGAGAAATTCCCAATGAACAAAAGAACGATTTTATTTGTGCTTGGCCTCTCTGCCGCCATCGTGTCTCTTGCACAAAGCTTATACGTCCCTCTGCTCCCGGACCTGCAGCGGGATCTTCAAACTTCGTTGTCTTTGGTCAACCTCACTGTTACTTTATTCACGGTCGCGATGGCCGTCATGCAGGTTGTGCTTGGACCTGTCGTCGACCGTAACGGTCGCAGGAAAATTCTGATCCCCGGGATGATTATTTATGTATTAGCTACAGTAGGATGTATGTTTTCGTTTTCGATTGACATGTTGCTTATCTTTCGTGTGCTTCAGGGGATCGGCGCGGCCGCTGTACCCTTGGTTGCCGCAACGATGATCGGAGATGTATTTGAAGGTAAAGAGCGGGCCGAAAGCATGGCCACGTATCAAATGATTCTGGGTATCTCTCCTGCTGTTGGTCCGCTGATCGGCGGCTTGATCGGGTCGGTTGCCGGATACACTGGGGCTTTTGGCTTTGCGGCGGCCAGTGCTGTTCTCATTATGATTTTTGCCATCTTCATGTTACCGGAAACCAAACCGGCAAATTCATCAGTCAAAGGAACGCGGCCAGGGCTAAAGGCGTTTAGCCGAATTTTTAAAAGCAAAACCGGCAGGGTCGTCTTAATTAGCGGTTTTGTTCTGTATGACGTCTTTTACACGTTCATTGTATTCCTCCCTATGATATTGGAATCCCAATACGGCTTGGGTGCTGCAAAAATCGGCCTTTTTTCGCTCGCGCTAATGGCCTTCAATCTTGCCGGGAGTAAACTGAGCGGGAAGCTTCAAGCCAAGATCGGGTCTGTTAAAGCGCTGTTTTTGGCCGGTTCGCTTGTTATAATCAGTCTTGTCATTTTCATTTTTGCTGCCCAGCTTTCTCTTGTTTTATTGCTCGTCGCTTTGATGCTGACCGGGTTCGTGAGTGGACTGGCGATGCCTGCAATGCCTACCTTGCTGTCGGCGGAATTCGTTCAAGAGCGGGCGACCGCTATGGGAGTTTATAACTTTATCCGTTATCTCGGCATGGCGGCAGCGCCGATGATCGGCAGCGTCCTGTATCCCGCAGGCGGTACTTCCTTGTTGATCGGCATAACGGCTGTTTTTGTTGGAATAGCCGTAATCGCAACCCGTCGTTTATTATCATCGAAGGAAGAACAGACGGTTTGACCATTTTTTTAAACAAAACCAGTAAGCGGATGATCATAGTCGTAATCAGCCGCTTACTGGTGTTTTGTTATTACTCGCCGGGTTTGGTTGTCGTCGAACTATACAGTTTCGTGTTCCGCGGGACTTGTCGGTATACGGTGCACGGGAACTGCCTCCCTTCATCAACCCATTCCCGGCGTCAACATTCGTGATATCGAAGAATTGCGGATCCGAAATTTTGAACAGTTCGGCAAGCCTTGCAACAGTGCGTTCAAGATGGATTTGGTATTTTCGTTTTTGCCAATTGGGTATTATAAATTTTCTTAAGGTCATGCGTGTCACTTGGCAGATTCCATATATTCAAAAAAAGCTCCTGAATCATCGCAAGGATGAATTCAAGAGCTTTTTCTTTGTTGCTGTGATGCGGTCGAGAGGACTCGAACCTCCACGGGGGGTTAGCCCACACGGACCTGAACCGTGCGCGTCTGCCAATTCCGCCACGACCGCATATCGGTCATCGTCTTCGTCGAAAGTGTTCTTTCGCGGCGACAAGATAGATCATACCATGACAAGCCTATCAGCGTCAAGCATTTTTCGTCAAAAAGTTTTTAAGAATAAAAATAGCCAACCTTGTCCTCCGCAAATGCTCCATCCCTCTCTAATAAAAACAGGCACATCCGCAAAGCCCCCCGTTCCGGCGGCGCTTCCGGACATGCCCGTGTTTCTGATCATATGATACAAAACGCAAGTGCACTATCATTTCCGATTTACAGTTTGGCGGGAACTTCGTCCCTTTTTACCCGTTTATCCTTTTACCGAACCGCCCATCAAACCTCTGACGAAATATTTTTGCAGCAGGAAGAAAATCGCCAGCGGCATCAGCATTGAGATGAAGGCGGCCGAGGTCAGCAGATGCCAGTCGTTTCCGCGCGAGCCGACCAGGTCGGCGATCTTCATCGACATCACCTGCACGGCCGGCTGGTTGCCGATAAAAATGAGCGACACCAAATAATCGTTCCATACCCAGAGGAACTGGAAAATGCCGATCGAAGCAAGCGCAGGCACGGACAAAGGCAAAATCAGCCTGCTGAAAATGGTAAAATGGCTTGCCCCGTCGATAAACGCGGATTCGAACAAATCCTTCGGCAGCTGGCTGATAAAGTTATACATAAAATAGGTGACAAGCGGCAGTCCGAAAGCCGAATGCGCCAGCCAAATGCCGAGATAGCTGCCGTTCAGGCCCAGCCCGGTAAAATCCTTCAGCACGGGAATCAGCGCCACCTGCAGCGGCACGACCAGCATCGCGATGATGACCGCAAATATCGTTTTCCGGCCGGGAAAACGCAGCCAGGCGAAGGCGTAAGCGGCAAACGAAGCGATCAGGATCGGAATGACCGTAGCCGGAATGGCGATTGTCAGCGTGTTCCAGAACGCTTGCGAAAGCCCCGTTCCTTTTTCCTTCGTTTCGCTGCCGTCCGGTCCTTTCAGCGTATATTCTTTGCCGGAAATGACGTTTTTGTAGTTGTCGAGCGTCAGCGTGGTGCTGGCCACCCAGCCCGGCTTCTGCACGCTGATTTCGCGGCTTCTGCGGTTTTCCCAAATGAGGCGCTCGTCACCCGACTTTACGCCCGCTTTCAGCTGGTCGTCGGAGTAGGTTTTGCCGTTCACCTCGATCGGCTGGCGCAGGTCCACGTCTTTGGACAGCTTGATCGTATCCGTCGTTTTCCATTCCTGATGCGGGAACACCTTCCACCAGCCGGTCTGAAGAATATCCGCGGCGGGTCTGAAGGAAGAAATCAGCAGGCCCACGGTCGGAATGAGCCAAATGAAGCAAATGATGCCGAGGACGAGGTTGACGAGCCACTTTTTGCCCTTTTTCTTTGTTCTTCCGGCCATTTAGAATCCCCCCTGCTTGCGGATTTGGCGAAGGTTGAAGTAGATCACAGGCAGCACCGCGATCAGGAGCACAATCGCCAGCGTCGAACCGTAACCGAAGTTGCGGTACATGAAAAACTGCCGGTAGAACTGCGTCGCCACCACTTCGGTGTCGTATTGGCCGCCCGTCATGACCATGACGACGTCGAATATTTTCAGCGTGAACACGATAATCGTCGTCGTGACCGTCAGCAGCGTGGTCGAGATATACGGAATGATGATGCGGAAAAATATGCGGATCTCCCCCGCCCCGTCCACGCGGGCCGCTTCCAGGATGTCGTCGGGAACGCCTTTGATCGCCGCCGAAAAAATAACCATCGCAAAGCCTGTCTGCATCCAAATGAGGATGATGATCAGGAAAAAGTTGTTCCATGGCTGAAGCATGGTCACCCAGGCCTGCGGCTCGCCCCCGAAAGCGATGACGATCGCGTTCAAGAGGCCGATCTGCTCGGTGCCGGGCTGGTAATAATAGACGAATTTCCAAATGACGCCCGCAGCCACAAAGGAAATGGCCATCGGCATGAAAATAATCGATTTTGCGATCCGCTCATAACTGCTCCGGTCCGCAAGAATGGCGATGAGCAGCCCGAAAGCCACGCAGGCCAGCGTGCCGACGAATACCCACAGCAGGTTGTTGCGCAAAGCAGTCGCGAGCAGCCGGTCGCTGAAAATCGCCAGGTAGTTGCCCAGACCGACGAACTTATCAGAAGATGCATTAAAAAAGCTTAAATACAGCGTCCGCAGCGCCGGCAGCACCAGCAGCCAGCCCAGCAGAAGCACCGCCGGCCCGATAAAAACAAACGGCAAAATCCGGCGGCTGATGTGCTCCGGAAATTGCTCCGTCGCCCAACTGAACGAAAGATACAGCAAATAAACGCCCGCGACTCCCCATAGAACCGCCAACAGCGCCGTCAGCAGCGGATTCAGCGTCGAATCCCGGAAAAACCAAAAGATGACGCCATGAACGAGAAGATTAAGCAGCAGCACCGCGACAAAGAGCAGTACGGCTATCAGGCTGAATTTGGTTTTGGCTTGCGTATTCATAAGTCATTCCTGCCCTTCGATATCCGACATCCCTTTCAGCGTTGGCACGCCTAGCGGAACGGGTTAAGCCCTTGAGGGGAATGATCGGACTAGAATTCTTTCAAAAAAAGGGGCGGCCGTCGGCCGACTACCGCCCCTTCCCGTCGATTAAATCACAATAAATTGCCGTTATTTGCTGTCCCAGCCCTTTTGAATCTGCTTCAATGCTTCGTCAAGGTTGACCGTTCCGCTAACGTAGTCGGTCATGCCTTTCCAGAAGGAGCCTGCGCCGACTTTGCCCGGCATCAGGTCGGAGCCGTCGAAGCGGAGCGTTGTTGCGTCCTGGACGAGTTTCGCCATCCGTCTGTCGGATTCGGAGTTGTACCAGTCGAGCGATGCGTCGTTCATCGGAGCGATGACGCCGCCGGATTGCACCCAAGTTTTGATGGACTCGCCCGTCGTGAAAAACTCCATGACGGCGCGCACTTCCGGACGGTCGTTAAACATCGCGTAAATGTCGCCCGCCACGAGCACCGGTTTGCCGTATTTCTCGTCGATCGGCGGCAGATAGAACCAGTCGTAGTCCTGGTCCACTTTCGCGGTTTCAGGGAAGAAGCTGGTAATGAAGTTGCCCGTCAGGTTAAACCAAGCTTTCGGCGGATTTTCGAACATCGGCTTCGGCGCATCGCCAAAGGCCGTCGTCACGATCGATTTGGTGCCGCCGTACACGTAATCCTTGTTCAACCAGATTTTGGACATGATTTCGAAAGCGTTTTTGACCTCAGGCGAAGTGAACGGGAGCTCGCCCTTGACCCATTTGTCGTAGTTTTCCGGCGAAGTCGTGCGCAGCATGATGTTTTCGATCCAGTCGGTTCCCGGCCAGCCGGTGGCCGCGCCGCTTTCGATGCCGATCGCCCATGCAGGATCTCCGTCCTTGGCGATTTGCTCGGTCAAGGCCATCATCTCATCCCAAGTCTCCGGCACTTTGTATCCCGCTTCGTCAAACTGCTTTTTCGGATACCAGACAAGGCTTTTTACGTTGCTGCGGTTCCAGATGCCGGCCATGATCTTGCCGTCTTTGCCGTCCATGGTCCCCATGTCCAGCCAGCTTTGATTGTAATTTTTCTTCAGCTTCTCCTGATCGAGAATGTTCGTCAGATCGACGACTTTGCCGGTTTTCGCGATCGAGGCGAGCAAGCCCGGCTGCGGGAAGTCGGCGATATCCGGCGCGTTTCCGCCGTCGACGCGGACGTTGATCGTCGCTTCGAACTCCTTGGAGCCTTCATACTGGATGTCGATGCCCGTTTTTTCCTCGAAATCCTTGATGCTTTCTTCGAATTTCTTCTTGTCGACGTCGACGAACGGTCCGAACATCGTCACTTTCGTGCCCTTATACTTGCCCTGCATCGCCAGCTCCAGCGGCGATCCATCTTTGCCGGTTTCAGGCGGTGTGGTGGTCTCGATCGTTTCTTTATTGTCTCCCCCGGAGGCTGCAGGCTCTTTCGTCGGCCCCGCATCTCCCGAACCGCCGCAAGCGCTCAGCATCATCGTAAAGGAAAGGCAAAGCGAAAGCAGCAGCGAGGTTTTGGCTTTTTTTGCTCTTGTCATACTCAAACATCCCCTTTTTATATTAGGCTGAAAAACATCGGTTGAAATTTGCCCGTGCGCAGTTGAAATTTTTCGCGAAAATCGGCCGGTAACGGCGGCCCCCAACCCCGCAACTATTATGAACCAATGCAGCGGATGCGCGGATCACCTCCTTGCAGAATCAAGGATATTTTCAAAATACAGCGTTTTCATAAAGACGAGGAACATAAAAGGAACAAAATGATACATGTTCTTGAATTCATTGTTATGCGAACTATGTTTATTACCCGGCTGCGGCGGAAGCGAAAACAAACTTCGCTTTGAAAAGCTTTTCAAACCGGCGCCGCAAAACCCTCATTTTTCCCGCGAGGACTCCCTGACAATCAATTTATGCTCCATCTTTTCCCTTAGAACCTCGACCTTGCCCGTCGTCACCAATTCGTGAAGCTTCTCGGCCGCGCGGTATCCCATGTCGTACATCGGCTGCGCGATCGTCGTCAGCTTCGGAATGAACATGCTCGCAAACCGCAGGTTGTCGAAGCCGACCACCGATACCTGTCCGGGAACCAATATGTTGCGGTCTTTCAAATACGAAATGACGCCCATCGCAAATTCGTCGGCCACGCAAAATACGGCTGTCAGCTCGGGGTATTCCGTAAACAGTTCATGCGCCGCCTGATAGGCTTGTTCGAACCTGTGAGCGGCTCCCTTCACCTTTTTCACGTTCCCGTCCAGTCCGGCTTCCATCATCGCTTTGGCGAATCCCTGGAATCGGGGAGGGCCGGAAATGGAATTTTCGTGGTCGAAGCCGATCATTCCGATTTCCCGGTGGCCAAGCTCGACGAGAAATTTCGCCGCGTCGTAAGCCGCCTTCTCGTCGTCAATCTCCACGCAGGGAACCTCGAATTCATCGGAACGGGTCGACAGCAGCACGAACGGAATTTTGCAGCGGACAAGTTTTTCGTAATACTCCGGAAACATCATGTCGCTTGCGAACACGATTCCGTCCACCTGCTTTTCGTGAAAAGCGTCGATGTACGACAGCAGCCGATGCCGGTCCCTGTCCGTGTTGCAGATCATCAGGCTGTACCCCAGCTTGATGCATGCATCCTGCATGCCCCGGATGATGCCGGTGTAGAATACGTTTTCGATATCCGGAATCAGCAGGCCGAAAGTAAAGGATTTGTTGTAAATCAGTCCGCGCGCAAACGAATTCGGCTGATATTGAAGTTTCTCAATCGCCTCCAAAACGCGGATCCTTTTGCTCTCGTTGACCGACTCAGGCGCATTCATCACCCGGGAAACGGTGCTGATGGATACCTCCGCCATTTTGGCAACATCTCTAATTGTTGGCTTCATCGTCAAAACTTCCTTTACAAGAAAACCTTTTCAAGGCGATTATAGCAAGGGATTTTATCATTGGCAATACATTTTTTGAAGCGCTTACAACCTTCGGGAGTCCTCTTCCCTCAAACGCAAAAAAGGCCCCGTATATGGGACCTTGGCATGACCGCCGTGAAAACACGCTGCGCAAATGCTTCAGCTATACAGCCGGCCCGGCTGATGTTCCGGCACCGATTTGTACATTTGCTGCATCGGCTGCAGCACGTCCTGCGAAGCGGGAGCGGTCGCATAGTAACCTCTGGAAGCCATGTACTGCCATACTTCGAAGGCTTGATGCGAGCACATTTGGAACGCGCTTTCCAAAAACGAGCGGAGCTGCGGCGTGGAGCATTCGAAGGCGGACCAGGCATATTCACGGCCGGCGCGTTTTAACGTCAGCAGGTACGAAGTCGCGATCGCGCGGTCGTCCAGCTGATGAAGCTTGACCTGCGGCTGCAGCGGCGGATACGGCTGCGGATTCATCGTCGGCATCGGCGGATTCATCGGCATGGACGGAACGTTGAGCCGATCCGGCGAACTGAAGCGGTTTGCGTATTCGACCTTCATGTTATAGTCCTGGACATGCACGGCATAGTGGCGGGAAATCATGTTCCTTAACACGGGATCCGTCGCCTGATCGATGAAAAGCGCCATGCTTTGGATGGAATTCGTGCAGCTGAGAAGCAGCTCGTTGAGCTCATGGGCTTCGTGTGAACCTAAAGGCATCGTTTATTCTCCTTTGCAATTTCTGGATCGAGTTACCGTCCTATAAATTTCGCTTTTTATCTGGAAATTATGCATGTGATCAGCCACAATGCTCTGGTGCACGGCTGCTTAGACTTAGCTCCTTTGCTTCTTAAACGGTCGCCCGGCGAATCATCGCATAAGACAACAACGCGTAAACAGCGGCAATCGGAGCCAACCAGATGAAGAGGTTCAAGTAATGATCCGCAATCCAGCCGAACATGTCAAGCCAAAGACCGTAGTACGTCAATGCGAGGCTGGCAACGCTCGACAGGATGAAAAGCGCCGCAAAAAACACGAACAATCCGGTCCTTTTAAATCGGCGGTAGATGCTCGAAATGACCATGCCAAGAAAAAACATGTGCACCATCAGAATAAAGTATATGCCAAGCCGACCGATTGAGGAGGTACCGTTCATAAAGGGAAAGTTGAAGTAAGAGAGATGGACGCCCCATCCATCGGACATTTTCTCCACAATGGAAAGGAGGAACAGGGCAATGCCCGAAGCGGCGCTAACCAGCAGCCCCATGAAGCTCGTGCCCGCAAAAAAATCCATTCTTCGCACGTTCATCCCAAGCGCAAACAGAAAGGTCTGCCCCTGTATAATCAAGCTGCATACGAACATATAAGCATAAATGGAGATGATGCCGCCTGAATAGAAATTTTCCTCTCCTCCGGTCAAAAAGCCGATGAACACGTTCACCGCAAAACTGAACAACAATATGATCCACGGGATATAAACCCAGTTCCATTTGTCTTTCCAAAGCATTTTCATGACTCCAGTCATCCGATTCATCCGAGTTCAGCCACCTTTCCGCTTGATTTGCCATTCGTTAAATGAACGATGAGCTGCTGCAGCGATACGGGAACAAGTTCGATGCCTTGCGATTCAGCCTGCCGCCGATCCGCTCCGCTCAATTCCCCCAGCACGGACACCGACGCCAGCCCGCCGATCGACTCTTGATGAATAAGCTGTTTCCCTGCCGCAAAAGCGTTGACGGCAGCCGTAGAACCTACCGCGGTAAAAGCTTTGCCCCTTAGGCTGTCAGTCTCTTCGTCCAGCAAAATCTTTCCGTTATCGATGAGAATCACGTGTTCCAGCATATTGCTGACCTCGTCGATCAAATGCGTGGATAAAATGACCGTCCGCGGATGTTCCGCATAGTCTTCGATTAACCGTTCATAAAAGAGGTTTCGCGCAACCGCATCCAGCCCGAGATACGGTTCGTCGAAAATGGTCAGCGGCGCGCGGCTGGCGAGGCCCACAATGATGCCGACGGAGGAAAGCATGCCTCTGGACAGCCTTTTCATTCTGCGTTTAACCGGCAGCCGGAAATCTTCGATGAGCTGCTCCGCAAAATTTTGATCCCAGTTCGGGTAAAGGGACGCCGCAACGTCGAGCACGTCCGCAATCCGGAAAAAGTCCGGATATCTCTGGCTTTCTTTAATAAAGCTGAGGCGCGTCAATACCCGGTTGTTTTCGTAAGGATTTTCGCCGAACACCTTCAGCTCCCCGCCCGACGGAAACAGCTGGGCCGTGATCATGTGCATGATCGTCGTTTTTCCGGCACCGTTTCTGCCAAGCAGGCCGTATATTTTATTTTCCTCGATCGCAAAACTCACGTCTTTGATGACGGTTTCGCTGCCGTATGTTTTATTGAGCCGGTTTACCTCTACGATGCGATTCATTATGTTTCATCCCCTCTCCGAACCATGTCGGTTAATTGGTCGATCGTAATGCCAAGCTTTTTCGCTTCTTGCACCATCGTAATGACATACTGCTCGTAAAATTGTTCCTTCCGCTTCTCGATCAACGTCTCCCTTGCTCCGGTCGCCACAAACATGCCGATCCCCCTCTTCTTGTACAGAATGCCTTGATCCACCAGAAGATTCACTCCCTTCGCTGCTGTAGCGGGGTTAATCTGGTAAAAGGAAGCAAACTGGTTTGTCGAAGGGACCTGCGACTCCTCCGGCAGCCCTTCGGCAATGATATCGTCTTCGATCTTCTCTGCGATTTGTATAAAAATCGGACGGCCGTCATCCATAATAGGCCCCATTTCTCCACCACCTGACTGGTTAATTACTCAAGTAACTAACCTCAATATATTTCAATTCCATTCCTTTGTCAACGGGCGAATCCATTTTTTTCAAAAAAAAAAGACCGGCTTCTGTCTGGTCTCCCAAGCAGATCGGCGATCTTATTCCTTGTATGATTTTTTACTTCGTGCTTTTGCAGTCCCGATTTAGGACTTCTTCGTCCCAGTATAAACCAGAATGGCGTCCCGAAGAAACTCCGCCGCTCCCGGCTGTTTCGCATCATAATAAGCCTTGAAGCGCTCGTCATCCACGTACATTTGGGCCAAGCCCACATGCGCCTCTTTGCTGTAATCGCTCCAGTAATACGTCAACCACTGCTTATGCAGGTCTGCCGCCTTCTGGGCGAGCTCACCGGCAGGATCTCCGGTTTGATAAGCCTGCCCGAGCGTGGACAGCACCTCATCGGCCAGCCGCGACACTTCCTCGTACTGCTCCTTGGTCATATTTTTCACCTTGGCGTTCGAACGGTCAACGGCCTCCTCACCGTATTTCTCCCGGATTTCCTTGCCGTATTTCCGTTCGTTATCGTCGATCAATTGTTGTTTAAAGCCTTCAAATTTCTGCTGATCCGTCATGGTCATTCTCCCTTCCTGATACTGAATCGTTCGTTCCACGTTTGCAATCAGCTGATCCAGCTGCCTGCGTTTGTCAAGGAGCTTCTCACGATGTTCCTTCAAGGCGTCGCTGCTGTTAAAAGAAGGCGAGGACATCAATTCCTTGATGCGGTCAAGGCTTACATCCAGCTCTCTGAAAAATAAAATTTGCTGCAGCCTGTTCACCTCAGCCTCTCCATAAATCCGGTACCCTGACGAATTGATCCTTGCCGGCTTAAGAAGATTAATTTCGTCATAATACCGCAGGGTCCGGGTACTGATGCCCGCGAGCCGTCCCAGCTTCTGTACGGTGTATTCCATGTGGTCACCTCCTGACATTTTTCACTGTACACCTTTACGCAACGTCAATGTCAAACCCTATTTTGCCCTAAAACAAAAAGGGCTTACAAGGCGGACCTTCCGATTGAAAGCCATGCCGTGCAGCCCATGAAATGCACATCGATGCAAAAGGAAGCCAAAGCGTCATCAGCCTTACGGCTGTTTAAAAAGCTCGGCCAGCGCCGCAAAAGACGCCTTCGGTTCCCATGGCATCCCGGGATAAGCTGCCCCTGTCTGCCCGCCTTTTAACGTGCGCACGACACTGTAGCTGGCCGTATCCAAGTTGAGGGGAGGCTCTTCGTCATAGGGATAGCTTGGCATGGCAAACGTAAACCAAAAAGCACCGTTCACCTGCTCCTCGTGAAAAATGTCCAACAGCTCGTTCATGTAACGAATCTGGACTTCTTCGTCCCTAATGAAATCCCCCTTTAGGCGTTTAGGGGTTGAATTGTGATCCACGACGTTCCAGCCGTAACCCCCTTTGTTCTCCGCCCCCCGGTACGTGCAACAGCCGAACTCCGAAATGACCACCGGCTTACCGGACTTGAAATAGTCTCTCAGCTTTTTCCGGTAATGCTTGTAGTTGTGCTCATCACGGTAATAATCCACGGATACGATGTCAAACAGTTCCCAATCCACTTGTTCCCACGGGCCTGAAGCATACGTCAGTTCCCCTTGGAAATGCTGCCGCACGACTTTTGCGGTTTTGGCCAAAAAACGATTCAAGCTCTTGTGAAATGAGCCTTTCCGCACGGTGCTTAGGAGCAGACGCCAAGGATGCATCATCGTCCGGATCCGGTCGAATGAGGTATCACCGTCGATGAACCCTTTCATAAAAAAAGTCAGCTCGCACCCGGCGACGAATACGACCTGCGGCGATTGCTTCCTTAAGGCTTCCGCAGCCTTTGCGCATTCCTCGAAGTAGTTCAGCATCCCATGTTCATCTTCATCGATTAAAGCCGGCGAAAACCACACCTCAAGTCCCTGCCGAAGGGCAAACTCCGAAGCGGCAACCAGCCTTGGAATGTCCCTGCCGGATATCCGAACGGCGCTGCAGTGCAGCTCCTGCTTGATGATTTCCATTTCTCGCTGAACGATGGACGGATCGAATTCGTCCCTTGAGGATTTTTCTTTCCCGCGTGTATATGTCCCTACATCATAATTGATCCCTTTCCGCTGCAGGTTATGGCCCATGATAAGCATCTCCTTTTAAACAAACTTAAAATGATTATGGTAAATTAATATTTACTATTAATTTGATTTTTTTCGTTATTATGTGGATAATAATAAATATGTATTTACCATATGTCAACTTTTCAAATTTTAATCTTTGTCTGTAAAGGAGAACGATCCTATGAATACAAATTCCGGGGAGCTGGCCGCATCCTATATCCGGTTGATTCCGCTTCTGCACCGCAAATTTGACGTACCTGCCGCACGCAAAACGGCTTCGGAACTGACGCATTTGCAGTATCATATTTTGGAGGAGCTGTACCATCAGCGCGAGGGCATGTCCATGACCCGGTTAGCCAGCCGGATCCATGTATCCAAGCAGCAGCTCACTCCGCTTATGTCCAAGCTGGAAGAAAAAAAATACGTTGTGAAACAGCCGGATGAACGGGATAAGCGCCAGATCGGGTTGGAATTGACCGCGAAAGGGGAACTCACCGTGACAAAGCGCTGGGAAACCTTCCACCAAGGTCTGTCCAAGCAACTGGAACGGCTGAGCGAAGAAGATCGAAACGACCTAGGGTATTGCCTGGGGAAGATGGCGAAAATCCTCGGCAGGCTGGATGATGAAGATCGACCGTGAAAGCCGCCGATTTCCCATAAACCTCCTTCAAATGTCAAAAGCCTTCCCCGCTGCAGTGAGCGAAGGAGGCTTTGGTTTGACTCAAAAACGTTACTGGTCGTTCCGGCGATCGGGAAAAGGCTCACTTTTACCACTTGCCCCGTTCCCAAAAATTTGCATGAATATCGGACGGCGCTGCTCGTGTCATCTTATCGCCCTCTTCCAACGATAAGAAGGCCGTCCCGCGGCCATATCGTTACGGCTGTGGAACGACCTTCCTTTGAAATCGTATATCGTTATTTGATCTGAATCGAATTGACAATGTTCTCCGCCGTCGAATTGACGGCATCAAACTGATCTGTCGGAGCGGTGAAGGTGAGGATGTACATATTCCCTTTTTCGATGACCGTATATTGAGCCCATTTCAGATCAACTGCACCTTGCTTGCCGGTATAGACAAGCTTCAGCGCGTCGTATTGGCCGGCCTTTGCGCCCTCGTTGGATTCAAGCTTAAAGTCGGTAATAACCTTCTTAAGCTGCGCTGCAGACGCTTTCCCCAAGTCCTTCAACGACACTTTCTCGCCGCCCAGGGACTGCGCCACGAAGGTGACGTTCTCGGCGAACGTGTCTTGCTTATCGGCTAGAGGGGACATGAACGCAGCGAGTACGCCCATCACGTTCTCTTGTATCGTCCAATCCTTTGGATACTTCAGCGTGACACCGAAGTCGGAATTCTCGTAAGTCTGGCCGTCGGCCAAAGCCGAGCTTGCCAAAGTTAATGCCGACGGATCGGTACCTCCCGATTTTTTGGAAGCACCATCATTTCCGCTGCCGCATGCGGTAAGCGCAATCGCCAGTCCTAGCGGAAGGAGCCATTTACCCCATTTTTTCGTTTGTTGCCAAATCATCTTTATATCCCCTAAAGTATATAACGTTCGTTTGTGAGAGGAAATAAAGAACCGGTTCTCTTATACTCTCGATTTCGTCTTTCCGGAGACAAAGATTTATATCGGGTTTTCACCGCCTGAAGTGAATGCCTTTTTAGGGAATTTTTAACTTTCAACACAGATTTATCTGCAGACAGAAATAATCACCATGTTCATCTTGCCTGTAATGATATGATAGAAGCCAAGGAAGTGTGAAGGATTGAAGCCATGCATAAGCATATAGATGAATCGAAAGGATAGAAAAAGATGAGCATAGTGACGATGAAAGATACGAACCTGCTCGAGGTTTTCCCCTCCCTCAGCGGTCTTTCGCAGGAGGAATGGACAAATGCGCAGCCGTTCGTAAAGCGGTTCCCGGCCAAATCAAAAATATTCCACCGCGAGGATGCGGCGGTGTACGGCATGTTTCTGCTCAGCGGAACGGCCCGGATTACGGTGATTCACGAAAACGGGGACGAATCGGTACTAAACAGGCTTTCTGCGGGAGAAATCTGCTCGCTGCTTGTGCTTAGCGGTCTGAGCGGGCGGGATTATCCCGGCTCTTTGATTGCCGAAACGGACGTGGACGCGCTATTCGTACTTCGAAGCCGTTTCTTGCACTGGGTACAGTTCCACGAACCGTTCCGCAGCACCGTTTTCGGAGGTTTGCTCGAAGGTACGCTCCGGATGATCGACATGATGGGGGAAAAGGAGCGAATACCCGTAGAAAAGCGGCTCGCCAGAGCGCTGTTGCGCGTTACCACGGATCAGGAGCCGCTCGTAGCCGCGACGCATCAGGAGTTGGCCGAAGAAATCGGTTCGGCGCGCGAAGTCGTGTCCCGAACCCTGCTAAAGTTTGCGCGCAGCGGCTGGATCGAAACCGGACGGGGCTGGGTGAAAATCATACAGAGAAACAAACTCGAAGATCTTCTTTGTGACTAGGTCACAGAAGGGGCGGCAATTTCTCTGATAATATTCGTGTACGGGCAAAACGCCCTTAAACGAAATAGTCAGGAGGAATTCACGATGAACAATCAGCTACGATCCGGAGACGCCGCCCCGCGGTTTGAAACGACAGATCAGAACAACAACGCTATCACGCTTGACCAGTATTCGGGACGTAAAATTCTGCTTGCCTTTTTCCGCAACTCCGCTTGCGCTTTATGCAATTTACGGGTACGGCAATTTATCCGGCGATATGAAACATGGAAGCGCCAAGGGATGGAGATCGTCGCCTTTTTCGAATCTCCGGAGGCAAACCTCCACAAATACGTAGGGCAACAGAATGCCCCTTTCCCGCTAATTGCCGATCCTCAAGCCGAAATCTACGCGCGGTATGGCGTCGAATCATCGGAAGCGAAAATGAAGGCCACGTTAGCGCAGCCGGACATTCACGAAATTACGGCCCGGGTTGAAGCAGCCGGATTCAAACTGATTCCGGAGGAAGGCTCCAACTTCAACCGGATTCCGGCCGAATTTCTGATCGATGAACAAGGGATCGTTCAGGTCGCCTACTACGGCAGTCTCATTACCGATCATTTGCCTTTTGAGGCGATTGACCGGTTTGCTGCACAATCCCGATCATAAAACCGTCATACCCTTTGCTGCCCACCGTCTGAATCGCGGTCGCCGATATGCGCGGGTCCCCGGCGATCATATCGAAAAACGTCCTTACCCCTTTCACCCGGGGATCGGTGCTGTGGCGGTTCGCAACTTCCCCGTCCCGGACGACGTTGTCCCCGAAGATGACGGTTCCGGGACGGGAGAAATGCAGCGCCCACTTCAAATATTGGGGGTTGCTCGGCTTATCCGCATCGATAAAGATGAAATCGAAAGGCTCTTCGCCCGCTTGCGCCATCTTTTCCAGCGAATCCAAAGCGTTTCCCGTCCGGACCTCGATGGTTTGCTCCAACCCCGCCCGTTTAATATTGGCTTTTGCCACCTCGGCATGACGGGGCTCCAGCTCCAAGGTGACGATTTTTCCGTCGTCAGGCAATCCTCTCGCCATCCAAATGGTGCTGTATGCGCCAAGCGTCCCGATCTCCAAAATGCGCTTCGCTCCCTTCATCTGCACGAGCAGCTGCAGCAGCTTTCCTTGGGTTCCCGTCACGTCGATCTCCGGCAAATCCGCATTTCGGTTTGCGACAAGCACGTCATCCAGCACATGGTCGTTCGGGCACAGCAAATCCGTCATATACTCATCCACTTGCTCCCAGGTTTGTTTCATGTTCTAACTCCTCCTTGGATATCGGTTTTAGAAAAAGCCGCTCCTCTTAATCGCAAGTTGCCGTGAGGAATCGCTTTTGATTTTATTGTAGTGGGAATATAATGATATGAATAATATATCTTTCGACTATTCTCATATATTTAAGTTATGAATCATTCGAGGTGGAAATACGATGAATTTGCATGCCTTGCGTTTGTTCCATGAGATTGCCAAAACCGGCAGCGTCACCCGCGCCTCCGAGCTGCTGAACATCAGCCAGCCGGCGATTACGGCCCAGATCAAAAAATTCGAAAAAGAGCTGGCTTTAACGCTTCTGGTGCCGCAGGGCCGCGGCATCGCGTTGACCGATGCGGGGGAACAGGTCGCCGTTCTGGCCAAGCGCCTGTTTGCCGTCGAGCAGCAAATCGAGCAGTTTGCCAAAGATTACGGCCAGGGAACGTATGGGCAAATCCGTTTGGCGGCGACCTACCTCCCGGCACAATTCCTGCTTCCGTCCTGGCTCGCCAAATTCAAGCAGCAATACGAGCATGTCGAGATGTCCATTACGACGACCAATTCCAGCGGAGCGCTGAAGCAGCTGCTGAGCGTCGATGTGGATTTGGCGATTTACGGCGGGCTGCCGGAAGATTATCCGGATTCGGTGCACACCGAGGAATTGTTCGAGGACGAGCTGTGGTTCGTCGTGGCGCCAAGCCATAAATATGCGGGCCGCCATGTCTCGCTTCATGAAATGATGAAGGAGCCTTTCGTGATGCGCGAGGAAGGAAGCTCCACCCGGGAAAGGCTGCTGGCATTATGCCGGACGTACAGCGCGCCTGCCCCCAAAATCGCCTTGCAGTTCAACGGGCTGCACGAGGCGATTACGGCCGTCATTGCCGGATACGGAGCCAACTTCGTATCTTCCCTGGTCGTTCGCGAGCATGTCGCGCGAGGCGAATTGTGCCGCGTATACGTCGAAGGCATCGAGCTGAAAAACGTCATCGCGATCTGCACACGCAAAAACGAGCCGCTAAACGCAGCGGCCCGTCATCTGGTGGAGCTGATTCGCAAAAATCCGCTGTAATCCCGTCCGGGAGCGAACTTACGTTTTGAACGAAGGATTATATACCGCCTAATCGGTCCTAATCGGTGCTATTCGCATCCCTGCCGACATGATAAAGCGGAAGTACAGCCAAACAACCGGCCGCCAGGAGTAAGCCCGCGAACCCGTATACCCATTCAAGCGGGAACATGTTTTTGAAAACGCCCGACAATCCCGTCATAACAAGCATCGCTCCCGACATGAGCGGCGTGCGGATGCCCGTGACCGAACAGCGCCTGCAAAAGAGACATAACCGGCTGGGCCAACTCGTCGGCGACGTGGATTTTAAACCATTTCATCCCCGACGGCTGCGAAAACTGGGAGAGGACGGAGGACACAAGCGTCGCGAGGAACACCGCCTCCCAGATGCCGCTAAGGAGCGCAAGCCAAACGGCGCCCGCCGATGCCGCGCTCAGCAAATCGCAGCCGACGAGCGTTTTCCGGGCCTTCCACCGGTCGGCAAACACGCCGCCGATCAACGTAAAAATGAACATCGGCGCGTATTCGGCAACCGAAACAAGCGATACGTAAAGCGCATTTCCCTCCGTCTTGTCCATTACGTAAAGCAGGATCGCAAAATTCCGCACCCAGATGCCCAGCTGTGAAAAAACGTTGGAAATCAGGATGGTGCGGATAAAGCGATGACGAAACAACTTCAATGAAGATAACACAGGTTCGACTCCTCCCTTCCCGGATCTTAGGACTCCATCATGAGGCCTCCTCCAAGGTAAGAGTCAAATGAAAAAATGCCGGAATTGGACGGTAACCGTAAAAAAACCTGATCCTGCATCGAGGATCAGGGCTAAAAGGCCGAATGCCCGCATGTTTATGGCTTTTGTTCGGCAAGGTATGAAGCTGCAACATACCCAAACGTCATGGCCGGTCCAAGCGTTGCGCCCGGGCCGGGATACGTTTCGCCCATGACGGCGGCGGAGCAGTTGCCTGTCGCGAACAGCCCTCCGATCGGCGTGCCGTCCTCTTTGAGCACGCGCGCATATTCGTCGGTCACGAGCCCGCCTTTGGTTCCGATGTCGCCCGGTACGACGGGAACGGCATAAAACGGTGCCTTGGCGATCGGCGCCAGGCTCGGATTAGGCAGCGTCGGGTCGCCGTAATACCGGTCGTAGGCGCTTTGTCCGCGCCGGAAATCTTCGTCCACCCCTCTTTCGGCCATCCGGTTAAACCGCTCGAACGCCGCCGTCAGCTTGGCGGGATCCATGCCGATTTGCCCTGCAAGCTCGGCCGGGGTGCCGCCTTTTTTCACGAATCCGTTTTCCAGCCACCGTTTCGGGAACGGCTGGCCCGGGAACAAGCCGAGGAAGATGTAGCGGTTTTTCGCCCGCTGGTCCAAAATCATCCACGATGGGGTTGTTGGGGCCTCCGGCTTGTTTTTGGCATACATCGTATCAACGAATTCATGATAAGGCACCGCTTCGTTGACGTACCGCTCTCCGGTTCCGTTTACGACCATCATGTTCGGAATGCCGCGGTCGGCCACGAGGAATAACGGTTTTTCCCCGGGCGGAACCGCCGAAGGGGCTCCCCAAACGCGATCCATCAAATCGATGCCCGCTCCCAATCGAAGCGATGCGGCAAGAATGTCGCCGGTTTGGCCTTCGGCCGCCGACGTCCACTCCGCCGAGGTCGGATGGGGCAAATACCGTTCCCGGAGCGGCTGGCTGTGCGAAAATCCGCCCGCAGCCAGGATCACGCCCCGCTTGGCTTCGATCCGGACCGTTTTTCCGTTTCGTATCGCAAGAATGCCGGTGACGCGTCCCCCTTCGGTGACGTACTCCGAAAATGCGGTCGACAGCCATACGTCGCCTTTTGCCTCCATCAGCGATAGCCTCAACCTTCCGATCAAGGCCTCTCCCAAAGCGGCGGGACGGTATCCCGTAAAAATCGAGCGCATGAGCCGCATCCCGATTTTCAACGACGTTTTTTTGCCGATCCAGGTTCGGGTGATCATGTTGACTTTATGGAATTCGTACGCGTTCATGACCATGCCGTAGGTCGGAAGATTTGCGCGGCGCATGTTGTTACGCTCTTCCCCGAGCTTCTTCAGGTCAAACACGATCGGCTCCACCGACCTTCCTTGCGGAAAACCGCCGGGCGCTTCGGGATAATAATCCGAATAACCCGGAATGTATTTAAAGCGGACATGGTTTGTATGCTCATGCAAATATTTCACCATTTCGGGCCCGCGGGTCAAATAGGCGCGTTTTCTCGCTGCCGGCACTCTGTCGCCGACGGTCGCATCAATGTAGGCTTCCGCCTTTTCCATCGTATCTTTCAGCCCGGCCCGTTCGAGATATACGTTGTTAGGAACCCAGATCGCTCCGCCGGACAAAGAACTGGACCCGCCGAATTTATCCGTTTTTTCGACCACAAGCGATGAAAACCCTTTCAATCGTGCCGTCAACGCGGCCGTCAAACCGCCCGCCCCGGAACCGACAACCACTACATCGTAACTTGCATCCCATTTCTCCATTTCGCATCCCCCTTATCACGTTTTCTTCAAAATACGCGCAATCGTCCATGAAGCGATATGTACCTGTTTATTTTCTCAAGCTTCGTTTTTTCCACGCATCATTTTGTGTCTATTACGTGAATTTATGGTCACAATGTAAATATAACAAAAGGCAATCGCCAATGGAAGCAAAAAAAAAGCCTTCAGCCCGGAAGGCTGAAGGCGGGATATGCGGCTGAAGACGTAATTTTTTAATCTTGATGATTATCCCCGATGGCTTCGTGAAGGGCGTCGATGTACGCCAAAGCCAGCTTGGAGAGAGCGGCGTTCTGGTGGCAGATCCAGCCCACGTTGATCGATTCCTCGCAGTCCAGCGGGACCGGGATGATTTCGTTGCCGTTTAAATCCGCGCTCAAAACGCCGGTTGAAATCGTGTAGCCGTTCAGCCCGATCAGCAAATTGAACAAGGTCGCCCGGTCGTTGACGCGGATGCTTTTCGGATGCGACAGGGTGCTCAAAATTTCCTCCGAAAAATGGAACGAGTTGTATTCCCCTTGCTCAAACGACAAATACGGGTATTCCTCCAATTGATCGATCGTGACGATCGACTGTTTGGCGAGCGGGTTGTGGATGCTGATGAAAATGTGCGGTTTTGCCGTGAACAGGCTCGTAAATTTCAAGCTCGCGTCTTTCAAAAGACGGTTGATGACCTTGCTGTTGAATTCGTTTAAATACAAAATGCCGATTTCGCTGCGCTGTGTTTTGACGTCTTGAATGATTTCGTGGGTTTTCGTTTCCCTAAGCGCCAGCTCATATTCCTCCTGCCCGTATTCCCGGACCAAGTTCACGAACGCGTTCACCGCAAACGCATAATGCTGCGTGGAGACGGAAAAATGCTGCGGCGCCGGTTTGGCATTCAAATATCTGCCCTCCAAAAGCTCGGCCTGTTCGATGACCTGGCGGGCGTAACCGAGAAACTCGGCCCCTTCCTTCGACAGCGTAATGCCTTTGTTGGTCCGCTCGAAAATGGTGATCCGAAGCTCCGTTTCCAGCTCCTTGATCGCATTGGACAGGCTGGGCTGGGAGATGAACAGCCGTTTGGCGGCTTCGTTCATGGAACCCCGGTTCGCGACCTCGATGACGTATTTCAACTGCTGCAGTGTCATGGATTATAATCCCTTTCCTGATATACTATAAGGGTAAAAATGCTTAGCGAAATTTTTGCTTGGTATTGGCTTAAGATCATAATAGTAATTTACAAAAAGCAAAAGTAGCGGAGGGGACGGAATCGATTCTTGCGAAGCTAAAAGCTTTTTGAAAAAAAGCTTCTTCGGAAGCATATGCAGCGGTCGCCTAAGAGCTTTCCGAAGGAAAGCTAGCATCGGAAGCATAAGCCGTCTCCGAATTTCTACATACAAAAAAACTATGATCATGAAATTTGGAGGCGGGCAGCGATCGGAAGAACGATCCGTAACTGCAGCGGCCACTTTGTACACATGAAAAACAAATTATGATCTTAAGCAAATATTATACCAAAATGTACGTCTGTGAGGTGAATCCCGTCATGCCCAATGCATCCAAAATCCTGATTATCCTCGGCCTCGTCCTGATTGCGGCCGGCTTGATTTGGTGGCTGGTCGGACGCTGGCTCCCGCTCGGACGTCTGCCCGGGGACATCGTCTACGAAAAGGACAACGTCAAAGTTTATTTCCCGATCGTCACCTGCCTTATCATCAGCGTCGTCGGCTCGCTGCTGTTGATGCTGTTCCGCCGTTAGGCCTGCTCGTCGCGGCACGCCGACATTTTCACCATATTGCGGAATTCGGTCGGCGACATGCCGGCATATTTTTTGAATTGCCTGTAAAAATACCCCGGCTCCAAATAACCGACGCGCCGCGAAATTTCGCTCGTTTTCAGCAAGGTGTCCGTCAGCAGCGCCTTCGCCTGCTTGACGCGGTGCGAGTTCAGATAGTCGCTGAAGCTGACTCCCGTCTCCTTCTGAAACAGCTGCCCCAAATAAAACGGATGCACGTTAAATTCATGCGCAAGCGTCTTGAGCGACATTTCCTCCGCATATTTCGTGCGGATCTGATGCAGCACCTGCTTGATGACCGGACTGAATTCGTCCTCCTCGACCGACAAATAATCGATGGCCGCATGGGCGATGAATTTGACGTGCTGCGCCAGCCTGCCGAGCGTCTGGGCTTTGAACAGCGCCGTAAACAGCTGCTTGTATCCGCTCGTCGCCAAATCGTAATTCAGCTTGTTTTCCTTGACGACCTGCTTGGTGCAAAGCACCAGCTCGACGGCCAAGTTACGGATATGGACCGGGGATACCCGGTTTGATTGTCTCACGGCAAACAAATGATCGATATATTCGTCGACGGCCGCTTTGTTTCTTGCAAGCAGCCTTTTTTCGTATTCGAGCGTATCCGGCGCCGTGCAAGCGATGGCGTCGTCCGGCGGGGCCATGCGGCTTGCGGTAATGATTTCTCCTTCCTCGTCCGTCAGGAAAAATTCCTGCAGCCGTTTGGCCAGGGCGTAGCTTTGCGGCAATCCCAGGTAACCGGATTCCATGCCGCCGAGCGTTATCATGACGCGGGTCCCCCGCTCCTTCAGGGCGGAACGCATTTGTTCCAGCTGCTCCAAAATCCCGGCCTGCAGCGTCTTTGGATCAGATCCGGAATAAACGATGATCACATCCCCCTCCAAATCGCAAAAACAAATGCCCGGCCTGACGTTTCCCGCGCTTTCCGTCAGCTCCCTGCACAAGGCGTACACCTCGCGGTTATTTTGGCGCGCTTTGTACCACGGAGACTCGCCGGCAGGTTCCTCCATTTCGGCGATCTCCCTGACGACGGCGGCTGCGTAGCAGGACAAATCCGACGGTATGTCGAGGAAATCCAGCCGGTTTTTCAGCTCGGCCGGATCGATCCGTCCCGCTGCCCAGCGGTTCATGACGTTGTCCCGCAAAATGTCGAGCTCTTCCGCGTTCAAACAAGCCGAGCACTCGGCGTTGTTTATTTTTTGGACGGTGCTTTGTATCGTCTCCGCAAGCTCCTTCATGTTGACCGGCTTCAGCAGGTAATTTTCGATGCCGAGCTTCATCCCTTCCTTGACGTAATTAAACTCGTTGTATCCGCTCAGCACGATAAATTTCATGCCCGGGTGAAGCGGTTTTAACTTCCGTATCAGCTCCAGGCCGTCCATTTCGCGCATCATGATGTCGGTAATCAGTATGTCGCACCCGGTTTCCCGAAGCTGCTCGTAAGCCTCCTTGCCGTCGTACGCCTTGCCGCACAGCGTCGTCCCCAGCTCCTCCCATTCGACTGCGTTGTTTAAGCCTTCGAGTATAAACGGCTCATCGTCCACAATAAACACGCTACGCATACAATCGTCCTCCTTGCACCTTAGATGGCAGTTTCATGGTGATGACTGTTCCCTGCCGGTTTTCCTCCGAAAGCTCCAGCCCATAACGGTCACCAAAGCAGATTTTGATCCGTTCATGCGTATTGATCAGCCCGATCGAGGCCGAAGGCTCCGCCGGCGCCCCTTGCAGACGCCGCCTGATCTCCTCCCGCTTCTCCGGCGGGATGCCTCTGCCGTTATCCTGTAAGGTAATGACCAGATCGCCTTCCCGAAGCTCGGCCTGGATCGAAATCCGGTTATCCGATCGCGACATGACCAAACCGTGGACGATATAGTTTTCAATAAGCGGCTGGATGGACAGCTTCAGGACCGGCATATTCATCAGTTCGGGCTCCGCATCGATTTCGTACGCAAAATTGTTCACGTACCGGATGCGGAACAGATCCAGATACAGGCTGCAGTATTCGAGCTCATCGGCCAGCGTAACGACCGTATCGCTTTTGACCGAATACCGGAACAGCGTGGATAAAATATAAATCATCTCGCCGACATCATCCGCTTTTTTCGAAAGGGCGCGCATGCGGATGGCTTCCAGCGTATTGTACAGGAAATGCGGCTTGATCTGCGCCTGGAACGCCACGAGCTCGGCCTGCTTCTGTTTGATCTCGGACACGTATACCCGGTCGATGTATTTCGTCAGATCCGCGCACATCTGGTTAAAACGGTCGGAAATTTCATACAGCTCATCTTCCTTTTCCACCGGAATCCGTACCGACAAGTCGCCGTTTCTCGCCTTTTCAAGCGCTTTCATAATCGATCTCGTCCGCCGGGAAAAGTTGACGATCGTAAACCGGGCGAGCACCATCGCCCCAACGATGCATATGCCCGTCACCAAAAACAGCGTATTCCGAAGCCCTCTCAAGCTTTTCGCGATTTCGGCTTTGGGAATGACCCCGATCACGTAATAGCCGAAACGGTTCGACACCTGAACGTTCGTATAGGAAGGCTCTTCAAAGTTCTGAACGTCGGACGAAGAAGAAAGCCTGGACAGATAGGGATATTTTTGACCGTAATAACGGCTGGACGAATCAAACAGGACTTCTCCCCCGGGCGTGACCACCGCAACGTATCCTTTCAATCCGCCCCAATCCGTCACGTATTCGCCGTACATGCCGCTCAGATCATAATCGATGATCAGGTTGCCGATGCTCTCCTGCTGGGTGAGGCTGTTGATGTTGCTGACGGTCGTGAAGCTTTTGTCGGAAATGACGTACTGCTTCAGCGCCGACTGCAGGTCTCCGTTCACGTAGTAATAGTTTTGGGTATCCCGGGTCAGGAGCAAAATGAATTTTTTGTTTTCGCTGTACAGCGCGACCATGCGGATGTCCGGGTAGTTGTTCAGCTGCAGCCGCAAATAGGACATGATGTCCCGTCTCCGGACGCCGGTTTCGCCGTATTTTTCAAGCCGGTCGTCCAAATATTCGGCAAAATCGCTCCGCAGGAACGAATAAACGTCCTCCAGCAGCGTTCCCGATTCATCCCGGTAGATTTGCTGCACGATCTGCTGCGAGGTGGCGTACCGCATGTCCAGGTATTTGCTGATGTTCGACAATATGCGGTTGTTGAATTCCAGCTCCTTGGTCGCCTGCACGTTCAGCTGGTACATGTAGACGAAGCCGGACAAGCTGGCCAGCGACATCACGGTGATGATCGAGTAGATAAACACGATTTTGTTGAACAGTTTTTTCCTGAAATGTATTTTATAAAAATCCACCAGCTTCTTCATGCCGAAAACATCCTTTTCCTTGAAGTGTCCGTTTTATTGAATGCGCTTTCAACAAGGCGATGGTTCCCGTTTCGCTTCATCTATTAACTTACCATAACTTGGTCGCGATCGGCTCATGCCCACCGAACTAATCTTTGCTTTGTGCATCATATGTTTGTTTTTTTCACTTTAGGGAGCGCTTACACCTGCGGTAGATTAGGGTTATCAACCAACTCACATCAAAGACAGGAGGAGCTCTCATGGAAAAGGGGCCGATGCGCTGGCTCAGGACGCTCAGCCGCAACAAAGCGCTGCTGCTCATGGTGCTTCCGGGAACGGTATGGTTCATTCTCTTCTGCTACCTGCCCATGCCTGGCGCGGTCATCGCTTTCAAGGACTACCAGTACGACACCGACGGTTTTTTGGCGAGCATACTGCACAGCGACTGGGTCGGGTTCAAAAATTTTGAATATTTGTTCAAAACGGAAGACGCCTTCATCATCGTTCGGAACACTTTGCTTTACAACGCCGTCTTTATCGTGCTCGGGACGGTTCTCTCGGTGCTGGTGGCCATATTGGTCAACGAGATCGCCAGCAAAAAAATGGCGAAGATCTATCAGACGGGCATGTTCCTCCCCCACTTCCTTTCGTGGGTTATCGTCAGCTATTTCGTGTTCAGCTTTTTAAGCGTGGACAAAGGCGTACTGAACCAGCTGCTCAAATTTTTCGGCGCCGACCCGGTATTCTGGTACTCCGAAACGAAATACTGGCCGTACATTCTCGTCATCGTCAACCTGTGGAAAGGTGTCGGGTACGGAAGCGTCGTTTATTTGGCCGCCATCGTCGGCATCGACAAATCCTATTTTGAAGCCGCCATGATCGACGGCGCGAGCAAATGGCAGCAAATCCGCAAAATCATGATCCCGATGATCACGCCGATTATCGTCATCATGTTCATCCTCGCCATCGGCGGCATATTCCGGGCGGACTTCGGGCTGTTCTACCAGGTTCCGCGGGATACCGGCGCCTTGTATCCGGTCACGAACGTCATCGATACTTTCGTTTACCGCGGTTTGAAGGTGACCGGCAACATCGGGATGAGCACCGCCGCAGGTTTGTACCAATCGGTCGTCGGCTTCGTGCTCGTCATCGCCACGAATTTTATCGTTCGAAAAATCAACAAAGAACAGGCTTTGTTCTAAAAGGAGGCATGCCGCATGGAAAACAGCGTAATCTCCCGGCAGCCTGCAAGCAAGCCGGACAAACGCTTCAAAAAAACCAGGGATTTCCACCGGCTCTCGCCGCTTTGGAACGCGGTGGCGCATCTGGTCATCGGGCTGTTCTCCCTCGCCTGCGTGTATCCGTTTCTGTTCGTGGTCGTCATCTCGCTGACGGACGAAAAAACGCTGGCGCTGAACGGGTACAGCATTTTCCCGGAAAAATGGTCGTTTGACGCGTACCATTATATTTTCAAAACGGGCGACCAGCTGCTCCGCTCTTACGGAGTTACGATTTTTATCACGATCGTCGGCACGCTGATAACGGTGGCGATCGTCTCGCTTTACGCTTACGCCATATCGAGGACCTACTTTAAATTCCGCGGCATCTTTTCGTTTATCGCGTTTTTCACGATGCTGTTCGGAGGCGGCCTCGTCCCTTCCTACATCGTCGTTTCCCAGGTGCTGCACCTGAAGGATACGATCTGGGCCTTGATTTTGCCGATGAGCGTCAGCGCGTTTTCGATCCTGATCATGAGGACGTTTTTCAAAACGATGGTTCCCGACGCGATCATCGAATCCGGTAAGATCGACGGGGCAGGCGAGTTTCGCGTATTCTTGTATCTGGTCCTTCCGATTTCCCTGCCCGGACTCGCCACGATCGGCCTGTTTGCGGCGCTTGGATATTGGAACGACTGGTTTAACGCGCTGCTCTACATCGATAACGCCAAGCTGCTGCCGCTGCAGTCGCTGCTCATGAAAATCGAAACCAACATCCAGTTTATTTTGCAAAATTCCGCGATCGGCAGCGGCACGGACCGTTCGGCCATCGCCCAAAGCATGCCGGCGGAAACGACCCGCATGGCCATGGTCGTGCTTGCGACGCTGCCGATCATATTCGCTTATCCGTTCTTCCAGCGCTATTTCGTGCAAGGGCTGACGATTGGCTCTGTGAAGGAATAGTCATCACATAGATCCACTTTTTAAAAACACTATCGAAACAAGGGGATGAAAAAGAAATGAAAAAAAGAAGAGGATTGACGCTGCTGCTCAGCCTGTTTCTTCTGACATCCATGGCCCTCGCCGGCTGCGGCGCCAAGGATAACGGCGGCTCCGGGACGGCAGGCACCAAAACCGAAACCGGCGGCGAAACGAAAAGCACCGAAAAAGAAAAACCCGTCAAGCTGATCTGGTACACCATCAGCGGACCGCAAAAGGATCAGGACAAAGTCATGGCCGAAGTCAACAAATACGTCGGCGAAAAAATCAATGCCGAAATCGACCTGCGCCTGATCGATTGGGGCGACTACTCCCAGAAAATGCAGGTCATCGCCGCTTCCGGCGAACCGTTCGACATCGCCTTTACCTCCTCCTGGGCGTTCAATTACGTAGAAAGCGCAAGAAAAGGTTATTTTTACGAGCTCGACGATCTGCTGGCGAAATACGGCCAAGGCATCACCAAAGCGCTGAACCCCGCTTTCCTGGAAGGTTCGAAAGTCAATGGACACAACTACGCCATTCCGACGAACAAGGAGCTGCCGGCTCAGGCCGTATGGCGCTTCAACAAAGTGCTCGTCGACAAATACAAGCTCGACGTTTCGAAAGCGAACACGCTCGAAAGCCTGGAG
Source organism: Paenibacillus sp. VCA1 (assembly GCF_031583795.1). Taxonomy (NCBI): domain Bacteria; kingdom Bacillati; phylum Bacillota; class Bacilli; order Caryophanales; family Paenibacillaceae; genus Paenibacillus; species Paenibacillus sp. VCA1. The sequence goes on from NZ_JAVLSX010000010.1 coordinate 38,040, forward strand.
CCGATGCTGAAAACGGTAAAAGACAATGAGCCGGACGTATACCCGATCCCTTCCAACATCGGGCCTTACCTGCCGTATGACTTCGCGCTCGAAGGCCTGCCGGTCGGCGTGTCGATCGACGCGAAGGATTTTAAGGTCGTCAACGTATGGGATACGCCGGAAGCGAAGCAGGTATTCGATACGATGCACAAATATTACCAAGCAGGTTACCTGCCGCCGGACGCCGCAACCAAACAGGGCAACGAGCATGAAAAAACCGGAAAATGGCTGGTCGATAAACAACATACCGTGCCTTTCGCCGACATTTTGTGGTCCGATTCCCTTGGTTATCCGATCGTTTCGTCGCCGATTCACGAGCCGATGGTCTTCAACTGGTCCGTCACCGGTTCGATGCAGGCCATTTCCGCCAAATCCAAACATCCGGATAAGGCGATGGAATTCCTGAACCTGCTGAACACCGACGCTTACCTGCGCAACCTGATCAACTACGGCCTGGAAGGCGTTCATTACAAAAAGCTGTCCGAAGACACGTACGAGCCGATCCCGGATTCCGGTTATTCCATGCCTTCCTTCACCCTCGGCAACATGTTCCTGCTTTACAAGCTGAAGGAAGATCCGAAGGACAAATGGGAGCAGTACGAAAAATTCAATTCGTCCGCAACCAACGCGCCGCTGCTCGGCTTCCAGTTCGATCCGACGAACGTGCTGACCGAAATCGCCAACGTCAAAAACGCCGTGGACGAATACGGTCCGTCCCTGAACACCGGTTCCGTCGATCCGAACAAGGTGCTTCCGAAAGCGATCGAAAAGCTGAAAGCGCAAGGCATCGACAAAATCATCGCCGAGTGCCAGAAGCAGCTGGACGAATGGAGAGCGCAAAACAACAAGTAACATGCTGATGGATTCATGGGAAGCAAATTAACCCGTTAGTTTGGCCTTGGCTTCAAAGCCGATCCAGCTACTTCGCGGGGCCCTCCGGAAATTATGCATTCTTATAGATAAATAAAGCCAAGCGGCAAGGCAACTTCGCAGCCTGCGGAATGAAAGCATTCATTCTTTTCGGTGCGGACAGAGCCTGTGTCCCTTGGCTTTTCCTTTGATTAAAACCAATTTTAATGTTTTCCGATCCCCGATTGAATGTTAATTCAATTTCAACACCTGGGCTTCAAACGGCCGCAGCTGCAAACGTCTTGGATCCGCTTCTTCCGGCCATGCATAGTTCCCGATCAATCTTTCATACGAGTCAAAAGCAACGGCCTCCGGGAGTTCGAACGTGACCGGATCGGCAAAAAAGTTAAGGACGATCAGCAGCCGCTCTTCTCCCAAGGTCCGTGTATACGCATAAATGCGCTCGTCTTCCTCCAGAAGGACGTCATACCGGCCGTATACGATCACCTCGTGCCGCTTGCGCAGCTCGATGAGCTGCCGGTAATAATGAAAGACGGAATCCGGATCGCGAAGCGCTTCTTCCGCGTTAATTTCCTTATAATTCGGATTGATCTTCAGCCATGGCGTCCCTGTCGTAAAACCGCCGTGCAAAGAGGCATCCCATTGCATCGGCGTACGCGCGTTGTCCCGTCCTTTGCTGTAAATCGAAGCCATGACGTCTTTTTCCGCACGCCCGGCTTCAAGATACTCCTTGTACATGTTGATCGTTTCGATGTCGCGGTACTCGCCGATGCCCGCGAACTTCACGTTGGTCATCCCGAGTTCCTCGCCCTGGTAAATATAAGGCGTTCCCTGGAGCGTATGCAGCAGCGTCGCGAGCATTTTGGCCGATTCCTTGCGGTATTTGCCGTCATCGCCAAAACGGGAAACCATGCGCGGTTGGTCGTGGTTGTTCAGGTACAGGCTGTTCCAGCCTTTGCCGTCCAGCCCGACCTGCCATTTGCCCATGATCCGCTTGAAGTCGACGAGCTTCCAAGGCGTGACGTTCCACTTGCCTCCCGGCCCGGCATCGATGTCCATCAATTCAAACTGGAACACCATGTTCAGCTCGCCCCGATCCTCGCCCACATACAAGGAAGCTTCCTCAGGCGAAACGCCCGGCGTTTCCCCGACGGTCATGATGTCGTATTTGGAGAGCACCTCCCGGTTCATTTCCTGCAAAAACTCATGGATGCGCGGGCCGTTCATAAAAAATTCGCCGCCGAAGTTGTATTTGCCGCCGCCTTCCGCGTCCGGCAGTCCCTCCACCTTGCTGATCAGATTGATGACGTCCATGCGGAAGCCGTCGACGCCTTTTTCCAGCCACCACGTCATCAAATCGTAAACTTCGCGGCGAACCTTCTCGTTTTCCCAATTCAAGTCGGGCTGCTTCGTAGAAAAAAGATGCAGGAAATACTGCCCAGTCGCTTCATCCTGCTTCCATGCCGATCCGCTGAAAAAAGACGCCCAGTTGTTCGGCTCTTTCCCGTCTTTGCCGTCCCGCCAGATATAATAGTCGCGATAAGCGTTGTCCTTGGATTTGCGGGATTCAACGAACCAAGGATGCTCATCGGAAGTATGGTTGACGACCAAATCCATGATCAGCTTCATCCCCCGGCCGTGCAGTTCCCGGAGAAGCCGCTCCCAGTCTCCGATCGTTCCGAATTCGTCCATGATCGCTTGATAATTGCTGATATCATATCCGTTGTCGTCGTTCGGCGATTCATAAACAGGACACAGCCAGATGACGTTCACGCCCAATTGCTCCAAATAATCCAGGCGGGAGATGATGCCCGGAATGTCGCCGACGCCGTCGCCGTTGCTGTCCTGAAAGCTCCGAGGGTAAATTTGATAAACGACGCTTTCTTTCCACCAAGTTTTTTTCATGTTGATTCTCTCCTTTTTCCTATCATATTGTTCCAAATATGAAGCTGCAGCAAAACGAAACGAAACGTAAACGTTTACTATCTCTTCCAAAAGCAACTGCCGTTTCGTTTCCGGCAATCATCTCCTTTATGGAATACGATTTTTGAAACAAAACGTTGGCAACTCACCAATCGAAATCGTAATGATTCGTAATGCATTATTTCATTTTACGTAAACGTTTACTAAATCATTGAAAAAATCGGCCTCGTTTAAGGCCAATTCCGAACGGTTTGCCTTTCGACAAGGCGATGGCTGACAATGCGGCTGGACACTTGTCCCGTCCCTTCGATCAACGAAATCAGCATGTCGGAAGCGAGGCGCCCCATCTCCGTCAATGGCTGATGAATCGTCGTAAGCGGCGGAAAAATCATCCTCGCGATGCTCAAATCGTCGTAGCCGATGACCGATATGTCCTCGGGAACCCGGATTCCCCGTTCAAGGGCAAGTCCCATCGCCCCGATGGCCATTTCGTCGCTGGCCGCAAACACCGCCGTAAACGGCGGCGCTACGGCAAGCAGCTCCTCCATCGCCCGGCGTCCGCTGTCCAAGGCGAAATCGCCGTAGGCGACCCTCGACTCCGCAAAGCCGATGCCGTTGTCTTCCAATGCCTGCCGGTACCCCTCCAGGCGGGGAATCCCGGCAATTTTGTCCGTCTTGGTTCCGCCAATCATCGCGATTTGGCGATGTCCCTTCTGAATGAGGTAATCCGTCGCCTGATAGGCTGCCTGACGGTCGTCTACCTTAACGAACGGAATCACGTGCTTCTGCGACTGCGTACTGACGAGCACGACGGGGACGCCCATCGCCTTGATCGCCTCGTAATACTCTTCCTTCAGAAATTCGCTCGTAAATACGATCCCGTCGACCTGCTTCTCGCGAAGCACCTGAAGGTACTTCATCGTTCGTTTCCCGTCTTCGGCCGTATTGCAGACGATGACGCTGAACCCCTTATCGTTCGCCACATCTTCAATGCCGCGCAGCAAATCCGACGAGAAGCCGCTGGACACGTCCGGGAACAAAACCCCGATCGTCTGGGTGCGTTTGTTGACCAGCCCCCTGGCAATGGCATTCGGTTGATAACCGAGTTCTTCCACGGCCGCCAGCACCTTTTGTTTCGTTTTGTCCGAGTAGCCGGCAAGATTGTGCAGCACCCGGGACACGGTCGCGACCGACACGCCCGCCGCCTTGGCTACGTCTTTGATCGTTGGAGGATTCACCATGTTTTTATAACCTCCTTTGTCAAAATCCCGTTATGCAATTAAAAACGTCTGTCGACGTACGTTGTCCGTAAACGTTTAACTAAAGCCAGTATACGAACCCTTTGGAACCTTGTCAACGTCCTTGCAAAGGTTATTAAAGTTCCCCGGACTGGTGCGGAAATGCCCTGATGTTGATTTTTAGGCAAAAGAAAAACCACCTTGTAAGGCGGTTTATTCACATAAATCTTCCGTAAGCAGAAACACGCTGTCGAATTCAAAATTCCGGATCTCAGGGTTTGTTTACAGGGAATCTTAACACCGTTTTCATCTTTGAACGTTCAGTCTTGCGGGGATCCGACAAATAAATTTCCCGATGCATTTTGCTTGAACGGATAAATCCATGTTCGGTACAAAAGGCTTCCATCCGCGAAAAACTTTCCGGCTCATCGTCAAAGCTTCCCATATGCATCATCTGGCAGCTCAATCCATCTTCCACATGCTCGAACCGGACTTTGTCAAGGAACGGATTTGTTTTTTTCCTTTTTGTCTGTTCCAAAAATCGCTCGAACATTTCTTCCGTCAAAAAATCGGGTTGGCGTATCATGATCGTATACTTCAAATTGTTTTTGTCCGTTGAGGGTTTGGACCGATCGAGCAAATCCCATTCGCCCTCAAGCGGAAAAACCGTATATTCATAATATCCGGCGGGTACATCTCCGCTTTTGTAAGACATTCGCACGGCATAACTCATGCTGTACAAAGCTTCTGTCGCCTTCGCGAATTCTTCGCCGTTCGGATCCCCGGATCCGCTGACCATAAAAAACGGCATCTTCGGTACGACTACAATTTCCGGCACCGTTTTTGGCAGATAGAGCTCCTTATAATCTTTTTTGTAATCTACCTTCGTACTCATAACATGCATCTCCTTATGAATATAATTAGCCGCATTTCCCGATGCCATATACCGTGGCAAACACCTGGGATGCTGGGATTCAGCCTTGCTCTAATATTACACAAACATCCCTGACAACAAGGTTGTCAGGGATGTTTAGGATGATCCGTAATATCGGGACAAGTCGGCCGCGAGATCCGCCATAGCCTGCTTGAGACGAAGCGGCTCCATGACCTGAACCTGCCTGCCGTAGGACAGCAGCACATGCGGGAGCCACTCAAGCATCAAAGCTTCGGGCATCGCCATGTCGAGAAAATGATGTTCACGCCCGATGCGGCATCCCTTTAAAAACCACAGGCCGGCAATGGAGTCCAGCACGTCGCTTTCGCCGCGCAACCGGACGGCGGCCTCCCGTTCTTCGGGCCGGGCCCGCATCGCATCTTCTTCGATATATTGCCGGATGGAGAAGCTTTCCGGTTTCACAAAGCGCTGCCCGGTTTCGGCCGCCGCTTTGATCCGGTCGGCGCGAAAAATACGGATCGCCTGCCTTGCATGGCAATACGCGGCCAGATACCATCGGTTCGGACGGTAAAAAAGCCCGTAAGGGTCTATCCGCCGTTCTTCGCCGGAATCGCTGCTTTGCTTGACATACAACAGGGTCAGCGTCCGGTTGTCCGCAACGGCTTGTTCCAACGTCCGCAGCATCTTCTGCAGTTCGGGGGAGGGCTCGGCATGCTGAGCCGCAAATCCCGACGTATGGCGCCGCAAATCCTCCTGCTGGTATTCGTTCAAGCGCTGCTTGACTTTGCCGAGCGCCCGCTCCAATGCATCCGCATAGGGATCTCCCGCCTGGCGAGCCAGCTCGACCCCATGCGCCATCGCCTTCAGCTCCGACAGGTCGAAAAACAGCGGCATGGCCAAAAACGAATCCGGCAGGCTGAAGCCTCCGCCATGCCCCGCCTCGGATATTAGAGGCACTCCGCTCAGGCCCAGCACGTCCATGTAACGGTAAACCGTCCGCACGCTGACCTCAAGCTCCGCGGCGATTTGTTCCGCGGTCAATTTTCCCTTTGTCCGAAGCAGCCATAAAACGGACAGTATGTAGTCCAGTTTCGTCATGCCAACCCCCGGTCTCCCGGCAGGAGAGAATACGCATACGTATCATGCGATACGCCTGATTGGAACATGTAATGCCGAAGGAGGCCTTCTTCCCGAAACCCAAGCTTGATCAGCATCCGGCTTGAGGCCGCGTTTTCCGTATATACAACGGCACCGATGCGCGCCAGGCTCAAAGCTTCGAACCCATAGGCAAGTATGCATGCCACAGCCTCCGAAGCGTACCCCTTACGCCAATGATCCGGGTGGATCTCATACCCGATTTCCGCGCGCCGGTGCTTGGGCGACCAAGCATTAAAGCCAACCGTGCCGATCAAGCCCGGAGCGTCTTTTCGCTCGATCCCCCACCGGATGCCGCGTTTTTCGCGGTAGCTGTCGGCGAAAAAACCGATAAGCCGCTCCGCTTGTTCGCGATGTTCAAAAGCGTCCTGACCATAGTAACGCATCGCCTCGCCGTTCGAGAAACACGCAAAGATGCTTTCCGTATCCTCTTTCGTGATTTCCCTTAAAATCAACCTCTCCGTTTCAAGCTCAGGGAACATTTCATGCACATCCTTAATGAGAAATAATAGCGAATATTTTACCGAATATGATGCCACTCCTTGGCAACTTTTGCAAAGGTTTTAAGGAAAAACGCGCGAAACCTCATAATGCCCAGGCTTCTGTCATACACATCTCACATCCAGGTATAGCGAAACCATGTGCTTCCTCAGGAGGAATGGACCGATGAGAGACAACCCGGAACATCCGGCCGGCAATAACGGACAAATCCCCCAGCCCATTCGCAGCGATGGCGCGGGCGGACCGGACTGGGGACCCCGAGATGTGTTAAGGGATATGGAAAATCCCGATATGTTCGTCCCCCCGGCCACCGATGAAGGGCTTCTGCCGAACCTTAAGTTTTCCTTTTCCGATACCCATATGAAGCTGGATCAAGGCGGCTGGTCGCGGGAAGTGACCGAGCGGGATCTGCCCGTCGCCAAAACGCTTGCCGGCGTCAACATGTATCTTACGCCGGGCGGCGTCCGCGAAATGCACTGGCACCAGCAGGCCGAATGGGCTTACATGATCCTGGGCAGCGCCCGGGTGACGGCCGTCGACCAGAACGGCCGGAATTTCATCGCCGATATCGGCCCGGGCGATTTATGGTATTTTCCGGCCGGCCTGCCGCACTCCATTCAAGGGCTTGAGAAAGGCTGCGAATTTCTGCTTGTGTTCGATGACGGCAGCTTCTCCGAATTGAACACGCTCTCCATTTCGGATTGGATGGCCCATACGCCCAAAGACGTGCTTTCCGCCAATTTCGGCGTGCCCGAACACGCCTTTAACCGGCTTCCGGACGAACAGGTTTACATGTTCCAAGCCCCTGTCCCGGGTTCCCTGGAAAGCCAACGCGTCGAATCCCCATACGGAACGGTGCCGCTCAGCTTTAAGCACCGGCTGCTCGCCCAACCGCCGATCGTGACTCCGGGAGGAAGCGTGCGGATCGTCGATTCCTCGAATTTCCCGGTGTCCAAAACGATCGCGGCCGCCTTGGTCGAAATCAAACCCGGCTGCATGCGCGAGCTTCACTGGCATCCCAATCAGGATGAATGGCAGTATTATTTGACCGGGCAAGGAAGGATGACCGTATTTGCCGGCAACGGCGCGGCAAGAACCTTCAATTACAGGGCGGGTGACGTGGGCTACGTTCCTTTTGCCTTCGGACATTACATCCAGAATACCGGCACCGAAAGCCTGTGGTTTTTGGAGATGTTCCGAAGCGACCGGTTCGAAGATGTGTCCCTGAACCAGTGGATGGCGCTGACGCCAAAGGAGCTTGTCGGCGAAAACCTGCATGCCGGCCCCGAGCTGCTTGATGCGCTGCGCAAGGAAAAATGGCCCGTCGTTAAATAACCGTCTGACCGGCATGTTCCACCGAGGCCACCCTCTGCTTCTGCTGATGCAACATGTAAGACGATCGGCATCCCATGGCATTGGCGCAAAAAAAAACATCGCCGCCTTCGAAGCGGCGATGTTTTTGCGTTCGTTTCGCGGAGTCCGCAGCAGGCTGCCGGCAGTTACAGCGAAACCTCTCCGCTCACCACGGCATGCCGGATGCGCCGCCATTTCTGCGAACGCCAGCGCAGCACCATCGCCGCGCCGCGCAGCCATTCGTCGGCGATAAATGCCAGCCAAATGCCCGGAATGCCAAGACCGCAGACGATCCCAAACAGGTAAGCAAGCGGGATGCTGATGCCCCACATGGAGACAAGCCCGGCGTACACCGGGAATTTGACGTCGCCTGCGGCGTTGAGCGCACTGATCACGATGACGTTGCAGGCGCGTGCCGCCTCGAGAACCAGCGACAGCAGCAGCAGGGTTCGGCCGAGGCGGATCACCTCCGGATCGGCCGTAAACAAGCCCAGGAGCGGCTTGGAAAAGATGACGAGCAAGCTGCCGGCTCCGAACGCAATCAGCAGTCCGGTCCGCAAATGGCGGTAACAGACGCGATATGCATCATCCTGCCTGTTCCCGCCGATCAGCCGTCCGATCAGGATCGATGTCGCCTGTCCGATGGAAGCCGAAAACAGAAACACGAATGTCGTCATATTCTGCGTGTATATTTTCGTTGTAAGTGCGGATGCGCCGAGCATCGATACGAAATACGTGATGAAAATTTGCGAAACCTGATACGAAATGTTTTCCCCTGCCGACGGGATCCCGATGCGAAGCAAATCTTTGATCACGCTCCGGGGCAGCCGGAAGGCGGCACGGAACGAAAGCGGATGCCGCATCATTTTGGCCAGCATGATGGCCGCGATGGCGACCCCGATCAACCGGCTGGCGTCCGTGGCGATGGCCACGCCGTGGACCCCAAGCACCGGTATGCCGAGCGGACCGTACAAAAATAAATAATTCCCGGCGATATTCAGGAAAATGACCGTGAAGGTCAGCAGCAGCATTTGTTTTACGTAACCGTGCATCCGCAAAATCGTATCCGCCGTGAGGATCAACGCGGGGGCGAAGGAGCACATGCCCGTCAGCGTCAGAAACGCGGCGCCGTCGGACATCAGCTCGGACGGCAGCTTCAGCAGCTGCAGGAGCGGTTTCGCAAAAACGGGCAGGGCGACGCTGACGGCGATTCCGAGCCCCAGGTTCAGGCCGATCGATAACGATGCAAGTATGGACGCCTCCCGCTCCTTGCCCGCCCCCAGCAGCTGGGAAATCAGGATGCCAAGGCCAAGCGTCACGAACCCGAACAGCAAATTCGCCGCGGCGATGATCTGATTGGCGACGCCGACCGCGGCTACCGCTTCGTCCGAATAGTTGCCCAGCATCAGCGTATCGATATTCAAAATGATAGCTTGCAAAAACTGTTCCAAAAAGATGGGCCAGGTGAGTCCCCATAACGTAAAAGTTTGTTCTTGTTGTTTTTTCATACCGCCCGCCTTTTGTTTCTTGTCCTGCACGAATTTTTGGCGCTTCTCACGCTTCGATGCGGCGGCAGCTGCCCCGCTCCACCAGCTCATGGCCGAGGACGACCGTCTTCATCCGGTCCTTTCTCCATAACTCCCCTTCATCCTCGATCATCTCCAGCAGCAATTCGACGGTACGCTCACTGATTTGCTCCACGGGCTGGCGGATCGTCGTCAGCCTCGGCCTCACGATATCGGCGATTTGGCTGCCGTCAAAGCCGATGACGGAGATGTCGCCGGGGACATGAAGCCCATGGTCCCGGATGCAGTTCACGGCCCCTGCCGCCATGTCGTCGCTTGCCGCCAAGACGGCGGTGAATTCGCCGCGCGCTTCCCCAAGCAGTTCGGCCATTAACCGGTAGCCGGTGTCCAGCTTGTAATCGCCATGGCGGATCAAGGTTTCCTTCAACCCGATTCCGTGATCCCTGCACGCGGCCGTATATCCCTCCATCCGCCTCAACCCTGCGCACACATCTCTCGGATCGCCTGCGATCATCGCAATTTTTCGGTGTCCCTGGGCAATCAAATAAGAGGCTGCATCGTATCCCGCCTGAAAATCATCGATGATGACGGTCGGCAGATTCATGCCCAAATCGGCGTGAACCACAAGCGGGATATCCGTTTTGTTCAAAAAATTTTCGATGTCCCCGTTCAGCTTTTCATGCATGAGGACCATGCCGTCCACGCGCATCTCCTGATAAATGTTCAAATATTTCACGACCTTGCCGGTGTCCTCGACGATGTTGGACACGAGCAGGTTGTAACCCCGTCGGCCGGCTATCTCTTCGATCCGGCTCAAAATCATCGCCTGAAAATTGGACGTTATATCCGGTATGATGACGCCGATCAGATTGGTTTTGTTCCGCTTCAAGCTTTTGGCGATCAGGCTCGGCGAATAGTTCAGCTCTTCGATCGCCCGGCGCACTTTCTTCTCCAGCTTTTCGCTGACGTGTTCGCCGTTGTTCAGCACGCGGGAGACGCTGGTGACGGAAACGCCCGCCGCGCGCGCCACGTCTTTGATTTTTACAGCCATATCAACTTCTCCAATTGTTCATCATCGTAATTCCCGATCGGGAGCCCATTGCCTTCTTAGCGCAGAGGCACCCGATACGTCAAGCACGGACACCGCATCCACGCCCATGTCCGCAAAAGCCTTCAGACCCCCGACGTCCTGCAGCGTATAAATCCACACCCGGAGGCCGTACTCATGGGCAATCCGCACAAGAGAATCGCGGCAGGAAGGGAAATCCGCGTTGATCCCGGCGCATCCGGCCTGTTTCGCCCGGGTGCATATCTCTTCGGCGGCCGCCTCATAGACGGCAGAACCCAGCTCGCTTAAGCTTTCGGGCGTATTCCGCATCACCCGGGCACGAAAAGGCGTCTTCACAATCCGGTCCGTCGCGCCGGTAAAATAAATCTGCTCCCACATGTCCAAGGTCTCAAGCAGCTTTACCGCAGGCAGGGCGGCCGCGTCATTTTTGATGTCCAGGTTAAACGATGCGGTCGTCCTTTTAAAGCGGACGAGCACATCCTCCAGTTTCACAAGACGTTTTCCCGCCTCAAGCCGAAGCGGATTTTCCTCCACCAACTCCTCATAAGTGCAGGACGAAAATGCGGGATGATCGTCATGATGCAGCACGCATACGCCGTCTTTCGTCGCTTGAACGTCGACCTCCAGCACGTCGGCACCGGCATCCCATCCGGCAAGGCAGGATTCCAGCGTATTGTCCGGCGTGCCTTCGCACCCGGTATGCGCGATAATCAGCGGCACATTCATGAAACAACCTCCTTCATATCCCCGCAAAGCGGGGCTTTTGCGCTGACGATGATTCAGGTACTTATTTAAAATAAACGGGATTTGTAAAAGCAATGGTCGCCAAGGCTCCGTTCAGCATGCCGGAAAGACGGATCCGCATCCACTTCAAGCCTTTGGCGCCGAAGGAACATCGAATTTCGTCCGCTCCTTCCTTGACCGGCAGCCGCAGCATTTCCCCGGCATTCGTTTCGACGATGATGACTCGTCCTTGCTCATCCGTGCCCAACCGGCGACCCGTATGCGCCGCTGGGGTCACCCGCACCGTCAGCTCGCAGCTTGCATCCGCCCCGGCGTTTTCCGCGTCGACGACGTCACCGATTCCGTAGCTGCCTTCGCCGCACGTCATCTGCAGCTCAAGCAGCGGCCCCATGCTCACGCAAATCCGGCCGGAGCGAATCGCGTCCACCACGTCCTCCGTGCCGGGCAGTCCGGCTTCACGGACAAGTCCGAGGAAGGTAAATGCCGGCGGATCATCCTCATCGGACGAACGGTGCCAATCCCGCCCCGCCGTCCCCGATATCCGGTACCCTTCGTTGAGCAGCCGGGTCCACATGTCGAACGCAGGCGCGTTATGGTTCCGCATCGGAGGTAGCGTTTCGTGCCATACCTCCATATAATCGATCCGGCTCCAATCCTGCACGGCATACTCCCAATGGCAGCCGGTGCAGATCGGGCTCCCCAAGCTGAACGGATGCGCAATGCCCACAATGCCTCCCTGCCGATGCACCCTGTCGATTCCTTTATGAATATCGGTCGGTCCCAAATCGCGCCATTCGGAATAAGGAACGCCAAGCGTCAGCATATGGCCGTAAAAGGTCGTCCACTCGAGCCCGGGAATCACGGCGACGCCCGTTTCTTCCGTGACCGAAGCCGCATCGGCCATGCCCGACGTGGTGTTATGGTCCGTCAGCGCAATGCCGCTTAGGCCGAGCTCCCGGGCTTTTGTACACATTTCGAGCAGCGTATGCGTGCCGTCGCTGTGCGGCGTATGGGTATGCAGCTCAAACGGAAGCCATCTCATGTCCCGTTCCCCCTTCCCCGATCCGGAGCCGATAGCGGCATTCCGGCGTCACGACGCAGTGAACGCTGATCGTCACCTTCCACACGCCCTCCGATACCTTTCCGGCGAAAAAACCGGGCGAAGCGGTTTGCGGCGACAACACGTGGCGCTGGTGGTTCGGATGACGGTGCGCCGATCCCCGGAATCCGTCCGGATCGTCGACGGAAAGCGTCAACAGGTTTTGCAGCGGATGGAATTTTTCCCACTGCGGCAAATAGATTTCTTGAAGCGCTGGATCGACGTATTTCCGGATCGCTTCCTCGATCAGCGGTTTGGAGGTTTCCTTGTCATCCATTGTTTTCGGGTCATACGCAAAATCAATTTCCAGAATGTCGATTCCTTCGGGAATATACAGCTGGTACGTGATATGCGTTTTGGAACTAAGCGGGCTCAAAGCCCCTTCGACCGTCAGCAGCTCTTTCATGCGCGATTCCCGCCTTTCTACCGTTCTTCCTTCATCATATTGCGGATATAAAAATATCCGACCAGAGAACAAATCGCGAACATAAACACGGCGCAGGCGCTGGCAATGCCCGTTTCATAATAGACCGAAAACTGCTGCTGCATCGCCACGCCGAGCACCTGCGGCGCATTCGGCCCGATGAGGAACGGCGCGGTGAAGCTGCCGATGACGCCCATCACGACAAAGGTCGCGGCCACAAGCATCGATTTGAACGTCATCGGGAAAATAATACGGAAAAAAATTTGCATTTTTCCCGCTCCGATATCCTTGGCGCTTTCGATGACCGAATTCGGCACGCCGGACAAAGCCGAGCTCAGCATCATCGTCGCAAACGGGATGTTAAACCATAAATTCGCGAGCAGCAGCCCTTTATAGTCGTACAGTATTTTCATGAAAGGGGCGTCCGTGAACAGCAGCAGGATGCGCGCCAGCCAGCCGTGATTCCCATACATGTTGATCATTCCGTACGTGGCGATGACGGAAGGGATAAACATCGGGATGTAGTACAGCTTTTCGATCCATCCCGCGAGCCTGCCCGTCGAAAATCTTAAAAACACGGCCAGCATGTACGCAATGACGAGCACGATCACCGACGAGACCACGGTCAAATTCAAGGTATACAAAATATTGGCTTTCATGCCCGGATCGGTAAACAAATATTTGTAATTGTCCCACGTAAACGCGCCGTCGCTTCCGGTCAGGCTCTCCCGGATCGAGGTCGCGATCGGCACCACGATCATAAAAAGCAGCAGGAGAAAGGAAGGAATCACCATGGCGAGCCCCAGCGCGGAACGCTTGGCTCCGCGGCCGTTCAACGCCGTTTTCAGCGGTTTTCCCGTTTCGAGAGGCATGTTCAGTCCTTGCCCGCTCATTGTCCGGCGACTTCCCTTTGCCAGCGTTTCATCGCTTCGGACTCCAGCTCGCCGAGGTTAAAGGAACGGTAACTGACGGAAACGCCCTTGAATTTTTCTTGCAGCTCGCTTGGCATATGGGACCATTCGATGCCCGGGAAGCCGTAAATTTCGTTCACCACTTCCGCTTGGGCTTCCGGACTTAACACGAAATTGATGAAATCGTAAGCCGCTTCTTTATGCTTGGACATGCTTGGCACGGTCAAAAGCCCCGGTCCGCCCGTAAAGGCGGGTTCGATCTGGGCCAGCTTGGTCGTCTCCGGCAGCAGCTTTTTGTTGATCTGCTCAAGCGCCATATCGGACCAGGCCGGGATCATGTCGACTTCCCCGTTCGCAAGCAGGTCGAGCGTTCCCTGGTTTTTCTTCGGATAAACGCCCTTCTGATACATGTCTTTGCCAAGCGCCTTCAGCTGTTCGAATCCTTTGTCCCATTCCTTCATGATGTTGGGATCCTGATTGTGGATCGCGTCTTCCGGCAGGGATTTGTACAGCGTCGTCAGCACGAACGATTCGCCGGAGCCTCCCGTTGCCGGATCATTGTAGGCAAACCGTCCCGGATGCTCATGGATCCACGCGTACAAATCGTCGAGCGTTTTCGGCGGGGAAGGCACCTTCTCGCTGTTATAGGCCAGCAGGACCGAGGAAGAGCGGTAAGGAACGGCTTTATAGTTCAAATCCTTCATGTTCGCCGGGTTCATCAGGCTGAGGTTCGGAATCTGCTGCTCGCTCAGGCTTTCGAACACCCCGTCTTTTTTGTCGGCGGCCATGTCGGATCCTCCGTTGGCTTCGTACAAATCGACGTCGACGCTGTCTTTCCCCGCGCGTTTGGCGGCAACGATGCGGTTCATCGTCGCCTGTTCGCCTTGACCGGAAGGAATGTACACCAGCTTGACCTTCACCTTATCCTGCTTCTGCTCGTACATGTCCTTCAAATGTTCCCACAGCTCCTGCACGTTTTGCGAGCCGCTGAAATAAAACGAAATTTCCGTCGGGCTGCCGGAGCCGCCGCCCGAAGCGCCCCCCGCTGCGGAGGCGTCCGCGCCGTTTTTGCCTGCTCCGGAAGAGCAGCCGGCAAGAAGCGTCGCGGCCGCCAAAGTTGCAAGAAGCATCGCTTTCCCTTTACGTTTGAATCCACGGTTCATACTCATCGCTAAAGTTCCTCCTAGTCAGCTCGTTTAATGGGATGTTTTTGCAAATGCCTTGTATTTGCCGAATGTCAAGGATACCGCTTGTCCGCCGGTCAGCCGTCCCGCTTCCTCGCGGGGCAGGAACATCCTCAGCATGCCGGACTCCGTCAGGAGCGTAATTTCCGCGTAATGCCCCAGAATCATCACCTGCTTGACCGCAGCGGCCAGACCGGGGCGGGAAGGATCGTCCCACTTGACGTCTTCGGGACGGACCGCAACGACGACCTCTCCCCGCAATCCGTCCGGATTGGCGAGGCGGTACCGGTTCAGCCGGATGCCTTCCTCGTCCGCCATGCCGTCCAGCATGTTCATGCGGCCGATGAAATTGGCGACGAACAACGTCGCCGGCGCATCGTAAATATGCTGCGGGGACGCGGATTGTTCGATGTTTCCGCGATTCATGACGATGATCCGGTCGGACAGCGACAACGCCTCCTCCTGGTCATGCGTGACGAACATCATCGTCAGCTTGGCAATGGATTGGATTTCGCGCAATTCCTCGCGCAGCTCGCTTCTCAGCTTCGCATCCAGCGCGGAAAAAGGTTCGTCGAGCAGCAGCACCGCAGGCTCGAGCAGCAGGGCGCGGGCGACGGCCACCCGCTGCTGTTGGCCGCCCGAAAGCTCGCCTGGCCGTTTCTTCTCCGTTCCGGGAAGCCGGACGAGGCGCAGCGCGCGGTCTACCGCTTCCCGGATTTGCTCTTTGCTTTGTTTCCTGATCTTCAAACCGAAGGCCAAATTTTCATAGACGGTCATATGCGGCCACAGATTGTAGCTCTGGAACACCATCGCCGTCGGGCGTTTTTCCGGCGGGAGGTGCAGCACGCTTTTGCCTGCGATTTGAATGTCCCCGGAGTCCGGCTCGAGAAATCCCCCGACGAAACGGAGCACCGTCGTTTTGCCGCAGCCGGAAGGTCCGAGCAGCGTCACGAGCTCCCCGCGGGCGATTTCGAGCGAAATACCGCTTACGCCGTCGCCGGTTTTATAACGTTTCGTTAAATTTTGGATCGATAATTGAATCGGTGCAGTCACTTCCATCCCTCCCTGCTATTTCATGGTGAAGCCGCTGGACATGACGTCCGCGCTGACAAAGCGCCGCGAGACAAACAACAGAATGATCGTCGGCAGCGTGAGCAGGATTGAAAAAACGGCACCTGCGGTGGCCGGATAGTCCTGAACGGCTCCGTACATAATCAACGGCATCGTTTTGTAATCGGGCATGCCGACCATAAACGTTCCTTGGGCTTCATCCAGCGAAGACAGAAACGTGAAGATCGACGCGACGATGATTCCCGGCATAGCCATCGGCAGCGTTACGCTCCGGAACACGCGCAGCGGACCCGCTCCTGCATCCCGCGCGGCCTCTTCCTGCGCTTGATGCACGCTTTTAAAGGAAGCGGACGGAATCCAGGTCATGTACATCAGCGTATTGACGATATGGATCAGCACGACGCCCGCGAACGTGTTCATGAGGCCGACCTTGAAAAAAAGCACCGCGATGGCGACGTACAGGCCCATCTTCGGAAACGCGTTGGTCAGCAGAAACGAAAACAAAAACCAGCGGCTGAGCGGAAACCGGATGCGCGCAAAAGCGTAAGCGGCCGGCACGCAGATGACGATGGACAACGCGGTAACCACGCTCGCAATGAGAAACGACAGACCGATCGATTTCAAAATTTCCGGCTGTGATAGCACGTATTTCCACCAGGTCAACGACCAGCTTTGGGGAAGCGCCGCCGGAAACTGCCATTGCCCCGAAAAAGCGAGCAACGCCAGATTGATCAGCGGCCCCAGAAAAAAGAATATGAACAGGGCGAATATGACGAATTCCAATATTTTCCTACGGCCCCGTTGTTTAAAGTACCAGCTCAAGAACGATCACCTCCAACAATTTTCAAATTGGTATCGATACCAATTTGAACAAACATAATCCGCATGTTTCGCTTTTCCCTTTTCGCCGTCTGGCGGCGATTCCGGCATCGTGCAATGAACGAACGGCCGGGCGGATGCATCCCGCAAAACGTTGGGTTCGAACATTGGTATCGATACCAATTTCATCTTGGAACGTCTTCTCTTGTTGTCCCAGCCTCCTTGTCGCTTATTCCTCCTTAAGCTTAAGGACCGAATGTTAAATCCGTTCCGTATTCCTGTTAACGGGAAGGGCGATTTTTGTTCGGGCAACGTAAGAAACCGCCGAAACAAAAAAAGATCCCACGGCTTTGCATCGCCATGGGATCTTATCTCCAAGTCATTTTTTAAGTCGATGTTATTTCAGTTTCACGTTTTCCAAGCTTGCGCCCTTCGCAAAAAAACGCTCGATGTTTTTTTCCACGCCCGGGTCGGGAACAAGCGGCGGCGCCTGATGCGGTTTGATGCGGGCGTCGATGATCATGTTGTCGCAGCCCCAATGCTTGTGCTCGAAGCCGCTGTTTACGCCGTGCATGTCATGCGACGGGTTGCTGCGCGTAAACGTCACCCACAGGAAATTGGACAACGTGTCGGAAACGAATGTACTGTCGTCGCACAACACGATCATCGGGCAGCCTTCAAGCGGGCCTTGGGCCGCCAACGCTTCGCTCAAAGCTTTCATTTCCCGCTCCGCCTTGTCGTAACTCTCGAAAGCAGGGCCTTGAATCGCAACGACGCCCGGCATGACCAGACGCGGATTTTCATATCCGCGCAAATCTTTTAGCCCTTCGGGCGCTTCGCGGCATAATTCCCGCTTGGCATCCCCGTATGCCGCCAAAACCGCCTTGCTGCCCGTGTTTAAGCCGGTTCCCGAATAATCCAGCGTATCGATCGTCGTATTCGTATAAAAATGAATGTCCCGGCGCAGATCGATCCGCTCCAAAATATAAGTAAAAAATCCGACGATATCATGTGTATCGAGCGGGCGCTTTTCTTCGGCGGTAATAAACAGGTATTTGGCGAGGCTCAATTGTCCCGTTCCCAAAATCCGGTTCGCCAGCGTCAGCATCTCCGTCGGCTGCTTCACGCGCTGGTAAGGCGTATACCGCTCGCTGCCGATGGCCAACAAAAGCGGGTGAACCCCGGCCGCGTCGACGGCATGCACTTCCTTGACCCCCGGAATTTCCTGCTTGATCGCGTCGCCCGTCAGCTCGTGAATAAGCTCCCCGAACGCCGTATCCTCCTGGGGCGGACGCCCGACGACGGTGAACGGCCAAATCGCGTTTTGCTTCGCGTACACTTTATGGACCTTCATCACCGGAAACGGATGCGTCAGGCTGTAATAGCCCAAATGGTCGCCGAACGGCCCTTCCGGTTTCGTGTCGTCCGGGTAAATGTCGCCGGTAATGACAAAATCGGCGTCATGGCTGATGCAATAGCCGTCGACGTAGCTGTACCGGAAACGGCGCCCGGACAAAAGACCCGCAAACAGCATTTCGCTCAAGCCTTCCGGCAAAGGCATGACCGCCGACAACGTATGGGCCGGAGGACCGCCGACAAAGATGCTCACTTTTAAAGGCTCTCCCTTTTTGCTTGCCTTTGCCTGATGGACGCCGATGCCGCGGTGGATCTGGTAATGCAGGCCGATTTCATGATCCGGTTCGTAGTCGTTGCCGCTGAGCTGAATCCGGTACATGCCCAAATTGGAATTCATGAGCCCCGGCTTGTCCGGGTCTTCGGAATACACCTGCGGCAAGGTCACAAAAGCGCCCCCGTCCATCGGCCAGTGCCGGATCTGGGGCAGGTCCGAAATCCGGATTTCCCGAAAGCCGGCGGGGACGCCGCTTCCTTTTTTCATCGGCAATGCCTTCAACGCTCCGATGCCGTTCCCGATATTTTGAAATGGATGCTTCAGCGCCTTCATCGGGTCGTCGCGCAGGGCAATGATCTTTTGGGTGCGATCCCAGGTGCTCCGGAACATGAACTTGCTGCGCGCGATATCGCCGAACAGGTTGGAAACCGCCTTAAATGCCGATCCTTTGACGTTTTCGAACAATAAAGCGGGGCCGCCCGCTTCGTATACCTTCAAATGAACGGCGGCCATCTCCAAATAAGGATCGATTTCTTCTTTGATCCGGACCAAATGTCCGTGTTTTTCAAGGTCAACGATGCATTCTTCCAAATTCCGATACAATGGTATGACTCCAATCTCCATGAGAGTTTGTTCCAGCTTATGACTGGTCGTGCGAAAATACGTTTATTTTAGTTAAAACAAAACTCAGGATGGATGTCAAACCATAACCGCACTTACCGATCTCCAAGGACGGCATGTTCATCATTTTGTAAAATCGGCGCCCGTCGAAGGGCTATTCATCGTCTTCAAATATGTTCCTTTCGTTCAACATGCCTTTAGAAGCCGGTTCGCATGCCTTCCGGTCTCCTCATATTTCGTTATATGTCACGAATTCGCCAATCGGCTTGCGGTATCCGCGCGGCCTTTGCTTTTCCGTGTTTTCTTTTCCGATCGTAATCATCATAACGGGGACGTAACGGTCCGGAATGTTCAGACCCTGCCGCAGCCGTTCGGGATCAAAACCGATCATCGGGCACGTATCCCAGCCTTTGTCCTTGGCGATCAACATGAACAGCATGGCGGACAGGCTCGCGTTGCGGATCGCCTCATCCCGTTTGAACGTGTCGCCGCCCTCCTCGTACATGCGGGTAACGTCCGCAACCGCGGCGTCGAATTCGAATTGGTCGATGACACCCAGGTTCAACAATCCTTCGTTGATCTGCCCGACATTGCGGTAAGCTTCGAGATCCCCCAGCACGACGATGACGGCGGAGCTTGTCAGCACCTTGTGCTGCTTGTTTGCAGCCTCGTAAATGACGTTGTTTTTGATCCCGGGATCGGTAACCGCAAAATAATGCGTATGCTGCAAATTAAAAGCGGAAGGTGCAAATTTGACGAGATTAAACATGTCTTGAAGCTCCTGCTCGCTGATTCGGATATCCGGATGGAACGTATTGGCTGATCTTCTGGCCTGCACTAAATCTTGAAATTGGCTCATGTCAATGACTCCTCTATGTATATTTTCACTGCCCAAATATTGCTTATTTTGTGTCACTAGCTTAATAAAAGTAAGTATTTAAGTCAAGGGCATATCTTCCAGCCATCGGCTAAAAAAGCCACCCGCGAAATTCAAATGAATTCGGGATGGCTTTTGGGCATGGTTGCACAAAATCTTTTCAGTGTTAAATCAGCTTAAACAGCTTCAAAGCAATGTAAACGGCGACGCCCCAAATGACCAGGGCCGACAGCTTGTTGATAACGATTAACAACCGGCCGCCGGAATCCACCTTTCCGACCATTTTTCCCGCGATCGCCAAAGCGAAAAACCAGATCCAGGATACCGCTATCGTGGAGATGGTAAACAGCAGTTTGTCCAAGCCTGTATAACCGAGCGAGCTCGTCCCGATCACGCCGATCGTGTCGAGGATGGCATGGGGGTTCAGAAGGGATACCGACATCGCAAACATCATTTGCTTTTTGGGCGACATCGCCGCTTCACGCCGGTCCAGGCCGGCAGGTTTGCTTTTCCAGATCGACCACCCCATGTATAGCAAAAAAGCGAGCCCGACGATGAAGATGGCCGTTTGCAGCGCGGGAATCGTAAACACGACGACGGACACGCCGAGGACGGCAAGCAGGATAAGCAGCGTGTCGCAGCAGGCGGCCGTAACGATGACCGGTATGGTTCCCCTTAGTTTCGGCTGCGATGCGCCTTGATTAAACACAAACACATTTTGCGCCCCAAGCGGAAGTATGAGCCCCAAAGCCAGCAGAAATCCATGAATGATTGCAGTAAGCATGCGGGCAACAATCCTCTTTCTGTCATAGTATCAAAAATCATGTAACCTATATCCTATCATGCAATTCCCGATCTGTGTATAGCCGATTCGGATCAAACCGCATCATCCGGATATCCGCTCTAGACTGTACCATGCACAAAGAAAAAAGCCCCGGCAATTTGCCGGCGGCTTTAGATGTAATGATTCCGCGCTTAGGAGCGATTTTCCGCATCCTGAATGGCGCGCTGGGCGAGCATGGCCATGACGGAGTCGTCCATCGGCGGGTTATGCAGGCCGGCCCGGACGTCGCGGTACATCCGCTCGAGCGGCAGGCTGCGCGATAAACTCGAACCGCCCACGATTCGCATGGCCAAATCGACGATGCGGATCGCTGCATTCGTCGCCACTGTCTTCGCGAGGCCGAGCTCCGGCTTCATGGAAGCGCGCTCCCCGGGCAGGCGGTCCCAACGGTCGGCGACGCTGTACAGCAGCGTACGGGCGGTGATCCGCTCCTGCTCCATCTCCCCGATTTTCTGCCGGATATGCGGCAGCTCCGCAATCGGTCCGGGCAGGCTGCTCGGCCGGTAGTCCGCGGCAAATTTCACCGCAAAGTCGCGCGCCGCCCAAGCAATGCCCAAATAACAGGCGGGGATGTGCAGCAGCGCGCCGCCATGATCGGACGTTTCCGCCCCACCGTTCGGGACTCCTTCGCACGAGTCGATCCGTGCCTCCTCCGGCACGAACACGCCGTCCAGAAGGAGGTCATGGCTTCCGGTTCCCCTCATGCCAAGCGTATCCCACGTTTCGTCGATGCCGACGCCGGGACCTTTGCGGACGAAAAACGTGCCGATCCTTTCCTCATCCTCGACGAAAGCGGTGACCGTAAACTGGTCCAGCACCGGAATGAGCGAGCTGAACGTTTTGCGGCCGGTTAACACGTAACCGCCTTCGGTTTTGGTCGCCGCCGTTTGCGGGCGGCCGCCCCGGCTCGGGCTGCCCGTGGTTGGTTCGCTTGCGAACTGGTTGATCATCGCGCCCTTTTCCGCGACGCTTCGGCAAAAATCCTCGTACAGCTTCGGCGGCCACGACTGCTTGATTCTCATCTGCAGCACTTGGCTGACATGCCAGCCGACGGCCAGCGCCGTCGACCCGTCCCCTTTTGCCAGCCGCTCCTGCGCCAGCAGCATTTCATATAATGACGCTTCTTCCCCGCCGAACTCCTCCGGCAGCGTCAGCGCCAAATATCCCGCTTCCCGCAAATCGTCAAAGTTTTCAAAGGGAAACGAGCCGTCGCGGTCATGGACTGCGGCCCGTCCCGCAAAGACCGCCGCGAGCCGGTCAGACCTTTCGGCGATTTTTTCTTCGCGCTCATTTCTTACAAACGGATCCGATGACAAGGAATTCATGCGGCATTCTCCCCTCTGCTGCTTTCATTCCTTTTATTGTATACCCTTTTAGTCGGAATTTCCAAAGCCGATAAGGATTTTTCTCCGAAAACGTTTCGCTAGGCCGAAAGCTGCCCGTCGTCCGCCATCCGATCAGGACAGCGATGCAGATTCCGGCTCGTATGCTACTAAACAAAATCACCCTGGACCCCGACGGCGAAGAGTAAACAAAAGACCAAAAAGCCGCAAACACAGGACGTGTTTTGCGGCTTCTGACTTCTTTTGCCTTTATATGAGAAACATGAAAATTTTATCGATCCCGTTCCAATGAACCGGCCACGATAGTCCCTTTGTACAGCGTTGCCGCCCTTTTGGACCTTCTGGCAATGGCTTCGGCGGAGCAAGAGGCCTCCACCAGGACGAGGCTCGCTTCATCCCCTGCTTTCGGCCATGCCTGAACCCCGGTTTCGTCCAGCGGCGTCAAGCCTCCCGTAATGTACCCCAACGCCTGCCCGAGCGAACGCTCGTCCGACCAGCCCGAGATTTCGGCCAAGCGGCCAGCCCGTTCCATGATGTCCCCGTTTCCGAAGGGCGACCAAATGTCGAATACGTTATCGCAGCCGACGGCAACCGAAACGCCGTGGTCATGCAGCAGGCGCACGGGCGGAAACTTTCGGCCCATCGGTACGCTCGTGATGATCGAAATCCCCGCTTCCGCCAGCATATCGGCCATTTCGGCCGCCTGTGAGGCGGGAATATCCCCCAAGCTGAATGCATGGCTGACGGCGACCTTTCCTTGAAGTCCGGCTTCTACGGTAAGCTCCGCCAGACGTTTGATCGTAAAGATGCCCAGGCGGTCCGGGTCATGGAGATGCAGGTCGATGCCCGCATGTTCCTCGGCGGCGATCGTCACCATTGCCTGGAGCGATTTTTCCAAGTCCCCGTCCACCGTCGCCGGGTCGACGCCGCCGACAAACGCGGCTCCGTTCCGCACCGCTTCCCTGACCAGCTTCTCGGCGCCGGAACGAAGCAGGCCCTGCTGAGGAAAAGCCACGATCTCGCAGGACAGCTTGTCCTTGTACAAGCCCAATGCGTGCTGAATCTCCTCCAAATGCGAAAGCCCGACCTCCGGAAAAATGTCCACATGCGTACGGATATGCGTTGCGCCCGACCGGAGCGAAGCCTCCAAATAATTCGCCGCGCTTTCCCGGATCGCGATCGTACGCGATTGGTCAAAGCTTTTCTCCTCGTCCAGCCGCCCGATAATCGACTTCACCGGGGTCACCGCCCTCCATCGGCCGCCAAGCAGCGTTTTGTCCAAATGGCAGTGTTTTTCAATGAAAGAAGGCAGCGCCAGACGGAAGCCTGCGTCCAGCTGCGGCAGCCGATCCTCGATCGGGTCGTCCGCGGAAACGATTTTCGTTATTTTTCCGTCTTCGATCAGAAGATGCCCCACTTCCGTCTCCGTGCCTGCGACGGCGTTATCCTCAACCCGATAACCGCTCTCCAGGCGGACATTGATAAGCCAATAACGTTGTTCCATTGTCGATCATCCTTTCCGTGAGCCGCAGGGCTCCACAAATAAAATGGGTTTAACGAGCAGCGGGGATCGCCCCGGCAGCCAGACGGCCTTTAAAAAAGACCGCTACCCGCTGCGCCCTTCTGGCCACCGCTTCCGCCGAGCAGCTTGCATCCACGAACACGACGCTTGCTTCATCCCCGACGCGCGGCCACGTCTGTTCTCCGCCCCGGTTCAGCGGCGTGATGCCCCCGGTAATATAGCCCAGCGTTTGTCCGAGCTCGACTTCGTCCACCAGATGAAAACGTTCCGCCAAATTTCCCGCCTTTTCCAGCATGTCTCCCCTGCCGAACGGGGACCAATGGTCCGTGATGCTGTCGTCCCCAAGCCATACCTTCACGCCCTGCTCGTGCAGCAGCGGAATCGGGATCGTCCGCCCCAGCGGTACGGAAGAAGCGATCGAAATTCCCAAGCGGGCCAACCGTTCGGCGTGGGCCGCGGCTTTTTCCCGGGGTATATCGGCCAGCGCCAGCGCATGGCTGATGGTCACTCTCCCCTGCCAGCCGGCTTCTTCCGTCAAATCGGCCAGGCGCTGGAACGTAAAGAGGCCCAGATGCCCGCCGTCATGAATATGCAGATCGATGTCCGCATTCGCTTCCACCGCCAGCTCCATCGTGGTTTGCAGCGATTTTTCGATGTCGCCGTCCACGGTGGCCGGATCGACGCCGCCAACCAGCGACGCCCCGTTTCTGAGCGCTTCCCTCATGAGGGAAACCGATTGGCTGAGGAGAAGCCCGTGCTGCGGGAACGCCACGATTTCAATCTCGGCTTTTCCGCTGAAGTCTTCCGCGGCCTGAAGCGTAGCTTCCAGGTTTTTCAGCCCGATGGAAGGGTCGACGTTGCAGTGGCTGCGGATCCGCGTCGTTCCGGCTTGCAGCAGCAGCTCGATCAGCTTGCCTGCGCGTTCCCGGGCCACCGGAAGCTGCCTTGGGAGCAGCGCCCTTTCCTCTTCGAACCGCGTAAAAATGCCGTTCCTCGCGATGCCCGGGGCCTTCCACGGCCCGCCGTAGTAGGTTTTGTCCAAATGGATGTGCATGTCCCGGAACGAAGGAAGCATCAGCTTGCCGTTCATATGCATTTTGGGCAGGTTGTCTTCGAAAACGAACGTTTCTTGTTCAATTTGCGCTATGGTTCCCTTCTCGACCCTGATGTGGTAGATGCCGGTTTCCGTCCCGGTTACCGCTCCGTTTTCCATTTGAAAGCCGGTTTCAAGACGGACGTGGGTCAGCCAAAAATGGTCGCTTCGCATCGGTGTATCCTCCATTCTCTTCTAAGGAAGTTTGGATCCGTTAAAACTATCGGATTGCGTATAAACTATGCTAACATGGGGATAACTATATGAAAAATATTTATTAAATTGCGACAATTAACTTTTTTCATATATATTTTTAGCAGAATGGATGCGAAGCATGGAGGGGAAAGGGATGGACATCAGGCAGTTAAAATATTTTATCGCCATTGTGGAAGAGAGGAAAATATCCGCAGCCGCCCAAAGATTGCATATGTCCCAACCGCCGTTGAGCCAGCAGCTGAAGGCGATGGAAGACGAGCTGGGGACGCGCCTCGTAGAAAGAAGCGGAAAAACGCTGGAGTTGACCGCCTCCGGAAAAGCGCTCTACCAATACGCCCTGCAAATGACGCAGCTGATGGACGAGGCCGTGTCGGAGGTCAAGGAGGTCGGCAGGGGCGCCAAAGGCAGCCTGAACATCGGGATCAACACGTTGTCGTCCGTTGAATTGCCCGATCTGCTGCACCGATTCCAGGCCCGTCACCCGCATGTAACCTATAAAATCCAGCAAAACGAATCGTCCCGCCTGTGCGAACTGGTCAAAAGCCGGGTGCTGGAGCTTGCGATCATCCGCCTGCCCCTGGAGCTGGACGCTTTTTCGGTCATCCACCTGGATACGGAGCCGTTTTATTTTCTCGCTTCAATGGAGAAGCCGGGAATCGGCCCGGAAATCGACCTCTCCGACCTGCGGGAGGAGCCGCTGATGCTTCCGAGCACGGAAGGGCTGGGCGTCCACTACACCATCCATATGGCGTTTACCGCCCGGCAAATCAAACCGAACATCGTCGCCGAATGCTCCGACATTCCGCTGCTGCTCAAGCTGGTATCTTCGGGTTTCGGCACGGCGATCGTGCCCGAAACGGTCGCCCGCCAGCTTGAAGGCCGGAATATACGCGCAAGCAAAATAACGGATCCCCGGCTGTCCGCGGCGTCGGGATTGATATGGCTTAAAGGGCATCATCTGTCCGCGACGGCCCAGCATTTTGTCGAGATGATGAAGGAACGGCATACGCATTGAAATGTACGGGGCATGCAATGAAACCTTCCTACTGGAGCGCAATCTCCTTTGGAGTTCTGTAGCGGAAAAATAGCCGATGCCAATCATTGACAAAACACCGTCAATGTCATTTTGAAGAAGACTGTCCGCCTCCCGGTATCCTAAAAAAGCGAAAACACGCCGCTGCCGGCGTGTTTTCGCTTTTTTCTGCATTTATCGGCGAAGCGTTCCGAGTGCGCCGCTCCAGGCAACCACCTGGTCCAGCATGGTATTCAGGACGCCTTCCTGATAAGGCGCAGGTTTAAAGACGGTGTAGTTTTCAAAATCCCCGTTAAAGGTCAAGCCGACCTGGGCGCGGACGACGGCCAGCATCAGCTCGCCGGCGATCAGGCGAAGGTTTTCGGCGGCCCGCACCCCGCCTCCTCCGCCGTATCCTACGATTCCCGCGGCCTTATTGTTCCATTCGTAATATAAGTAATCGATCGCGTTTTTGAGCGCGCCCGAGATTGCATGGTTGTATTCCGGCGTCAGAAACACGTACCCGTCAAAGGATTTGATTTTCTCCGACCAAGCGATCGTATGGGGTTTCGTGTATTGGCCCGATGCGGCCCCCATCGGCTCATCCAGCAGCGGCAGGTTGTAATCCGCAATGTCGACGATTTCGAATCTGGCGTCCTCCCGCCGCTTCGCGATCTCGTACACCCATTCCGCCACGGCCTTCCCGTTGCGCCCCGGGCGCGTGCTTCCAATGATAATGGCAATATTCAACATATGTTTCTCCTCCTCGTTTGTATTGGATGATGCTTATGAATAAATAGCGAATCGCCTTATCGAAACCGTTTCAGGCTTTTCCCTGCGGCTGCGCCGACGCGCCGGCCGGCTTGATGCCGGGAAGGCTTCCTTTTTTCAAATACCAATGTCCCGCGATCAGCAGCACGACATGAACGGCCCCAAGCACCAGGAATATATTCGAATAAACATAAGCGCCGCCGGTGCTGAAGTTCAGCGGGTTCCAGGCGCCGCTCGCGCCCATGTCGATGATTTTGCCGTTAATGGCTACGGCGACGCTCCCCGAGATGAAATTCATCATGGAAAACATGCCCATACCGATGCCCGTTTGCGACTTGGGAAGCGTTTTGGACGCCGAGCTGGCGAGCACGATGTTCATGAAGGATTGACCGACGTTTCCCAGCACCAATATGAAGGCGATGGCGACCGGCGATGCCCCCGTGAAGACCGACATCAAGGCAAAGCAGGACAGCAGCATGACGGAGGCGATATGAAATACAAACGAAACGCCTTTCGTATCGGCGAGCGTGCCTCCTTTTTTCCCAAGCAGCGCCGAACATAAAGCTGCCGGAACAAGGGCGAGCCCGATCCAGCCGGACGACAGCCGCTGTTCTCCCGCCAGCAGCAGCGGGCTTAAAAAGATCAGCGAATACGATATGCCCGTGATCAGGAATGTGGCCGCCAAGTAAACCATATAGCTTTTATTCTTCAAAAGCTTCGGCTGAATGAAAGGTTCTTTGGCCAATCCGATCCGGAGGCCGAACAGGATAAACGCAGCAGCGCCTCCGGCCATAAGCAGCCACGAATCTTCCGATAATCCGAACAGCAGCATGCCTACTCCCGCGCCCAGCAAAACGGCTCCCGGCCAATCGACCTGCCCCGCCGCTCCCGGTTCGTCGTTCAAAAATTTGCGGTACCAGGGCAGCAACAGCAGCGTCAGCAGCGGGATGCAAAACAACCAGCGCCAATCCGCCACGCTTGATACGAGCGCCGAAACGACGGGACTGAGCGCGTTGCCGATGGCCAGCCCTACGGCCGACATCCCGAGGGCGGTTCCCCTTTTCTCCACCGGAAAGTAACGGACGGGGATTAACGTCGCCGTTGCCGGTATAACCGCAGCACCAGCCGCCTGAAGCGCCCTGCCGAAGATAACCATGCCGAATGTCGTGGAGCAGATCCCGAGCACGGAACCGGCGGCAAATATGAACAGGCCGACGGTCAGCAGCTGCTTCAGCTTGTATTTATCCGCCAGCTTGCCGTAAATCACCGTCCCGATGGCATAAATGAGCGTATATACGGACGTCATCCAGCTAACCTGCGAAAGGGTCAAATGGAACTGCTCCCGGATTTGCGGAAGCACGACGTTGAACATCCCTGCGCTCATGACGGATATAATCAGGGTGCAGGCCAATAGGCGAATCAGTTTCATGGCCTGGGCTTGCTGAGCTTCATCTTGCATATCCACCATCCTCCTCGAATGAACGTCAGTACTGACTGACATTTAATGCAAAAGAAAAACGTCTTATTGACGTATTCTTATACTGCCTTGCTGCCTAACATTAATCTTGCATAAATTACCGGAATGCTTGCCGACCGGAATCAAGGGGCCAGCGCTTTCGCAAAAATCCGGACGCTTTCTTCGATAAACGCGTCCAAGGTCACGCCGGGGAAGTTTTCGTCTTTCTCCAGCTCGTTCAAAAACGCGCCGAAATGCATCATCAAAAAGGACAACGCCTGGATTTCCGGATTTGTCCGGGCCATCTTCCCCTTCTCGGCCATCGCCACGAAATACTGCGTCAAAAACTCCATCAGCCGCAGCGGATGCTGCTGCGTTTGCTGCCGAATGCCGGGAAGATGCGCCTCGTCCTTGATGCTGATCAGAATCATTTTCCGGTTGCGGTTCATCGTCTCGTGGTATTTCCGCGCGATGAGCAGCAGATCGGCATGCAAATCCCATGTGATCTGTTCTTGAAAAAGATTCGCCATTTCCCCGGTGTAATGGAAACGTTCGAAGGCCTCGTCGATCAGCTTCCGCTTGCTGCCGAAATGGCGGAACAGCGTCTTTTCGCTGACGCCGGCGGCCGCGGCGATTTCTTGGGTGGTGACCCCTTTATACCCCTTCTCGGAGATCAAATCGATCGCGGACAGCAGCATTTTATCCCGGTTGCATAATGATTGCTCCACTACGGCTCATCTCCTTGCGAAAGTGTGTCAGTGAGTACTGACAGTCATTATATTATGCCAGAAAATTCTAGATGTCAATGCCGCTGATAAAAAATGTCCCCTACACCTCCCGGGTACGGTACCCAAGGATGGATGCAGAGGACAAAACTTCCGAGCGGTATCCCTGTCTATGCCGGCAAAACGGGCACTTCCTTCATAATATCGCCGCCCTCCTCCATCCAGCGCTGCAGTTCTCCCGCCAAACGCCTGATGTGAGGCTCGTTTGCCGGATCGTCCGACACGTCGCGCGTTTCCCATGGATCGGCTTCCAGATCGAACAGCTGGATCCGATCCGTTCCCGTATCGGTCACGGGCGAATGGTAATAACGGATCAGCTTCCATCTGCCGTCTTTAACCATCCGCTGCACGTCCCGGTAAGCGGTGCATACGACAGGGCGAAGCCGCTCCCGTCCTTCGAGGAGCGGAACGAAGCTGATTCCTCCCGCGCCGGAAGGCATCCGGAGTCCGCACAACTCGGCGAGCGTCGGGAACATGTCGATGTTGCTTGCGAGCGCCGAAATCCGGAGCCCTTGCGGAACGCCCGGTCCCCGCATGATAAACGGAATCCGTATGCTGTGATCATACACGTTCTGCTTGCCCATCAATCCGTGCTGGCCGATCGCTATGCCGTGATCCGCCGTATAAACGATGATGGTTTCTTCGTATATCCCTTGATCCTTCAGCGCGGAGACCACGCGTCCGATTTGGGCGTCCATGTGGGTAATCATCGCGTAATAGTCGGCCATATGACGGCGGATTTCCGCTTCGCTCCGGGGAAGCCGCGCCAGCTTTTCGTCCCGGACCTCCATGTCCCCGGTGTCGAACGGATGGCCCTCCATGAAATTGGAAGGTAACGGAATCGCCTCCGGATCATACATCCCGGCATACGGCTCCGGTGCGGTGCGGGGATCATGCGGCGCGGTATAAGCCACATACAAATAAAACGGCCGCTCCCGATCATGCTTCCGGATAAAGTCGACGGCAGCGTCGGTGAACAGCTCCGTCGAGAAAGCTTCGCTGATCCGCTCGCGTTCCTGGGGATAACGGCCTTCGGGATCAAACGGCTGCACCGGAACGCGGTTATGGTCGCTCATCCCGTAGAAAAACAGCTTGTCGCCGCCTGCAAAGCTCCGGGCGAAACTCCCCTTGTCATTATGCCACTTGCCTACGGCGTATGTATGGTAGCCGCCGTCTCGGAACGTTTGCGGCATAAGCGGAACGTCGGGACGAATGTTCACGGAATGCTCCCAAACGCTGACGTCGCTGCCGATCATCGACTCGAAGATGGGCCGGCCCGTGTTCACGCATGCCCGGCTGGGGGCGCAGACCGCCCCCGTCAACCCTCCGAAGATGTGCATCCCTTCCAGTGCCGTGCCTTCCGCCGAGAGCGCGTCCAGCGTCGGCGTGCGAACGACGGCGTTGCCCGAGGAACGGATCGCCTCATATCGATGGTCATCCGCAATGATGAAGACGACATTAGGTTTTTTTGTGCTGCCTTTCATGGTCGGCACCTCCCTTTCATAACGAATTTCCTTTATCCAAACGGCAACGGACGATTCCGGCCAACCTTGAATAGCAGTTCGAAGCTACTTATGCTCCTCTTACACGTAATATTATGCTCTGAACGTCCGCCGAATGGGGGCCGACCATGATGTCGAAATCGCCTTCTTCAACGGTCTCTTCCAAGTCCCTGCCGACAAAGGACAGCTGCTCCGCATCGATGTCGAACGTCACCTCCCGGGTTTCTCCCGGCTCCAGGAAAATCTTCGAGAATCCCTTCAGTTCCTTGGCCGGACGGGTGATGGAGCTGACTTTGTCCCAGATATAAAGCTGCACGGTTTCGGCGCCGGCCCGTTCGCCCTTATTCGTGACGCTCACCGTTGCGGAGACACTCCCGTCGGCCGTCATTTCAGGAGCCGAAAGGGAAAGCGCCCCGTATTCGAATTCGGTATAGCTGAGGCCGTACCCGAACGGATAAGCGGGCTGCATATCGGTTTCGAGGTAACGTTTGCCGACCGTTCTTTTGCCATTGTAACGAACCGGCAGCTGACCGACGGATTTAGGAATCGATACGGTCAGCCGTCCCGACGGATTGGCGTCGCCAAACAACAGGTCGGCCACGGCGTTTCCTCCTTCCTGTCCGGGATACCACGCTTCCAATACGGCGTCGGCATGCTCGTCGATCCACGGCTCCGCCACCGGCCGCCCGTTGATATAAACGACGACCAACGGCTTGCCAAGCTTCGCGAGCTCTTCGGCAAGCTCCCTCTGCACGCCCGACAGTCCGAGCGTGGAACGGTCGATTCCTTCCCCGCAGTCCATGTCGCTGTGCGGGCTGTCCGTGACGACCGATGCGCCGGTACGGAGGTCGATCGTCCCTTCGCCGAAATCGCGTGCGCTCGAACCGCCCAGCACCAGCACGATGACGTCGGCTTTCCCCGCCGTCTCGACCGCCGTTTCGAAGCCTTCCCGGCTGTCATCCTTGATTCTGCACCCCGGGGCGTAAAGAACCCTTTCCGGGGCATGCGACAATCGGTTTCGGATGCCGTCGAGCACGGTCACGACGCTCCGGCGGGGCTGCGGCGACGTATAATCCCCCAGCTGGTTGTAAATGTTGTCCGCGTTCGGGCCGATGACGGCGATTTTACCGGCGCCATGTTTGCTTAAAGGCAGCGCACGGTCCTTATTTTTCAACAGCACGATGCCTTCAAGCGCGGCCTGCCGGGCCAAAGCGATATGCTCGCGGCTTCCGATGGTCCGGGCAGCGCGTTCGGGATCGGCGTAAGGCCGCTCGAACAATCCGAGCTCGAATTTGATGCGCAAAATGCGGGATACCGCTTCATCCAGCGTCTCCATGTCTACTCGCCCGTTCAACACTGCATGCTCCAGATGGGCCCGGAACATGTCGCCGGACATTTCCATATCCACGCCGGCGTTCAGCGAAGCCGCGGCCGCTTCCTCCGGATTTGAAGCCGTATCATGCCCCCACACCAGCATGTTGATCGCCCCGCAATCGGTAATGACAAAGCCGTCGAAACCCCACTGCTTCCGAAGCACATCCGTCAGCAAATAAGGATCGGAAGTGCACGGAACGCCGTCGATTTCGTTGTACGCGGTCATCACCGATTTCGCCCCGGCCCGGACGGCCGCCCGGAACGGCTTCAAATCCACCTCGTGCAGCTCGCGCAGCCCCATATGGACCGGCGCGCTGTTGCGCCCGCCTTCGGAGCTGCCGTATCCCGCAAAATGCTTCAGCGTGGCGATGACGCTGTCATCGGCGTCCAGCCGGCTACCCTGCAGGCCGCGGACGGCCGCTTCCGCCATGGCCGAGGCGAGGTACGGATCCTCGCCGTACGTTTCTTCGGTGCGTCCCCAGCGGGGATCGCGGACGACATCCAGCACCGGGGAATACGTCGCGGCTCCGCCTTGGCTGCGCGTCTCCAGCGCGATAGCCCGGCATACCCGCTCGTACAGCTCCAGGTTCCACGCGCTGGCCAGCGACAACGGAACCGGAAAGACGGTCGCCCCGATCGCCATATGGCCATGCGAGCATTCCTCCCCGAACAAAATCGGAATGCCGAGCCGCGAATGCTCCATTGCGTAACGCTGGATGGCGTTTATCGTTTCGGCCCCCTCCCGCGGAGAGAGTCCCGTCTCAAGGGTGACCTCCGTCCACGGATCGGCGCGCAAAACGCCGTAAAGCGAACCGATCCTTCCTCGGGCCGCTTCTTCCTTGAACGCTTCGGTTAACCTGATTTCGCTTCCGTTTCGCTCGTACACCTTCCAGCCGAACAGCTGCACAAGCTGCCCCACTTTTTCTTCCAGCGTCATCAGCCGCAGCAGATGCTCCGTTCTTGCTTCGATGCTTAATGATGCGTCTTTGTAACTCATTGGCTGCGTTCCTCCTCCATCCCCCGCTTTTTCCTGTCATGCAATGTTTCCATGAAATTATAAAGGCAATAGCCAACCCCCGGCGAAAACGCCGGAGATGTTGGCTATTGCGGCTTGGAACGTCAGGTTATTTTCCGGTGTTCCAGCGGTCGTATGCTCCTTGGTACAACTCGACGATGCGGTCGGATCCCATTTTTTTGAGCTGGGCGATGTAGTTGTCCCAATCGGACAGCGGCACTTGCCCGGTCACGAATTTGGCTTCCATCTGCTGCACGTACGTATCCAGGTCGGAGAACAATGCGGAAGCTTCCGACTGTTCCTCGTTCGTCAAGTATACGTTAGGGAACGGCGTTTTGCCGATCGGCACGAGTTTTTCGGCGTTTTCTTTATCGATCCAGGCGTCAAAGTCGGTCCGCAGCCCTTTCGTGACTTCCGGATCGTTGATGCCCGGCGTCAAAATGCCGAAGTTCGGCGTAATCGTTCCACGGTATTCCTCGCGGTCGCCGCCGCCCGGAACCGGCAGCCATTCCTTGACGTGGTTTTCCTTGTCTTTATATTTCCACAGCGTGCCTTCAGGTCCCTGGTTGAAGAGCGTGGAACCTTCATAGCCGTACAGGTAGTCGATCCAGCGCATGGTCGCTTCCGGATTCGGGTTTTTGTTCGTGATCGCAAAGGTGCCGTTGGCGGACATGCCCGGATGTTTGCCGTAGACCGGAGTGCCCGGAATTTCGCTTTTCACCGGCGTCATGAGCGGGTTGTCCCCGCTTGGCTCGCCGCCGAGCGTAAAGTACGGATAATAGTCGTTAAACAATGCGATCCGGTTGTCCTGCCCTTTCGCCTTTTTCTGGTCCGGCGTTTGCGAGAACGTTTCGTGATCCAGCAGGTCTTCCTTCCACAGCTTGTTCATGAACGTCAAATATCCTTTGTAGCCTTCTTCTTGAGGAGAATAGTGCACTTTGCCGTCTTTGTCGGCGTAAATTTTTTCGTCGTACATGCCCCAGAAGCCGAAGAAGTACATGCGCAGATCATCCAGCTTGACGGAAGTCAGCGGAATTTCATCCTTTTTGCCGTTGCCGTTCGGGTCCTCTTCCTTGACGCGTTTCAGAAACGCGTACAACTCGTCGGTCGTCTTCGGCAGTTCGGTGACGTTCAAGGCTTTCAGGAATTTGCCGTTGTACCACATCGGGCTGCGGTACCAAACGGCGGCCGTATCGATGAACGGAAGCGCATACATATGTCCGTCCGGCGTCGTGAAGGATTTGCGCACGTCCGGATGCTCGTCGAGAATTTTTTTAATGTTGGGCGCATACCCTTCGTCGATGTATTTTTCAAGCGGCAGCAGGATGCCCTGCGTACCGTAGGTTACCTGCTCCGACGGCTTAAGGTCGGCGGCGTAAAGCATATCCGGCAAATCGCCGCTTGCGAACATCAGGTTTTTCTTCGTGGCGAAGCTGTCGATCGGCGAAAGCTGGGGTTCCAGGTGAATGCCGGTCAGTTTCTCCATCTCTTTGAGGACAGGCATCGTATTCCAGTCCGCTTTCCCCGCATCCTGCGACATCACTTTCAGCGTCAACGGCTTGTCGACGATCGGAAAGCCATCTTTCTTTACCCCTTCCGTCGTTGAAGAAGCTGACGATCCTTTGCTGCCCTCCCCATCCTTGGACGATCCGCATGCCGCCAACAAGCTGGCGGACACCGCGAGGCAGAGCAAAATGGATGAAGCCTTGCGAATCTTGTTCATGACAACAACTCCCTTTTGAATGTAAGTTATTGAATTTATGGCAAGATCAGCCCTTGACGGAACCGATCATGACACCTTGCACAAAGTAACGCTGAAGGAAAGGATAAATGACGATGACCGGCACGGTTGCCACGATGATGACCGCGTATTTGACCAGCGCCGCGATTTCCGCTTTGCTGTTCATCGCCGCCGCCGTCGACGCGTCGATCGCCCCGCCGCCCTGGGCCGCCATCTCCTGCAAAACGAGAATTTGGCGCAGCACCAGCTGCAGCGGATATTTGGCGGAATCATTCAAATAAATGAGCGCCGAGAAATAGCTGTTCCAGTTGCCCACGCCGTAAAACAAGGCCATGACCGCAATGATCGGCATCGACAGGGGCAGGATGATTTTGACGAACAGCCGCATATTGGTACAACCGTCGATTTGGGCCGCTTCCTGGAGCTCCTTCGGAATCGAGCTTTGAAAAAACGTGCGGGAAACGATGATGTTCCAGATTGAAGCGGCCGACGGTATGACGATCGCCCACATCGTATTGATCATGCCGAGCTGTTTCACCAGCAGGTAGGTCGGCACCAGCCCGCCGCCAAAAAACATCGTCACCATGAACATGCCCATAAAGAAGTTGCGTCCGACGAAATCCCTGCGGCTCAGCGCATATGCCGCGGGCAGCGTTACCACGAGGTTGATGGCAGTCCCTACCGCCGTATATAAAATGGTGTTCGCGTATCCGGTCCAAATGTTCGAATTTTCAAACACCCGCTTGTAACCCTCCAAGGTGAACCCTTTCGGCCACAGCCACATTTTCCCGGAGCCCACGAACTTCGGATCGCTGATCGATGCGCTGATCATGTAGACGAGCGGATAAAACACGATCAAAAAAGCCAGGAAAACGTAAAGATAGTTGAAGACGAGAAACGCCTTGTCGCGTTTGGTTTCTTTTACGCCTGAAAGCATCCGCGCAGCCTCCTTTTACCACAAGCTGTTTTCGCTCGTCCGCCGTACGATTTGATTCACGACGATCAGCAGCACGCAGTTGATCACGGAATTGAACAAACCGATTGCCGTCGAAAAGCTGTACTGGGCATCCACGAGCCCCGAACGGTAGACGAACGTTGAAATGACGTCGGAAGAACTCATATTTAACGGGTTTTGCAGCAGCAATATTTTTTCGAAGCCGACCCCGAGCAAACTTCCCATATTGAGAATCAGCAGGATCGTCATCGTCGGCACCAGCGTCGGAATATTAATGTGGCGAATGCGCTGGAACCGCGAGGCCCCGTCGATGATCGCCGCTTCGTGAAGTCCCGGATCCACCCCCGAAAGCGCCGCGAGGTAAATGATCGTCCCCCAGCCCGCGCTTTGCCATACGCCGGATAGCACGTACATCGTTTTGAACCATCTCGGATCCGTCAAAAAGTCCGGCGATTTGAACCCGAACCCTTCGATGATGTGCGTCACGATCCCAGTCGACGGGGACAGGAAGGAAATGATCATCCCGGCCATGACCACGACGGAAATGAAGTGAGGCGCATACGTGACCGTCTGGGCAAGCTTTTTAAAGAAGCCGTTCCGGACTTCGTTAAACGCCAGCGCCAGAATGATCGGGATCGGAAATCCGACGGCGAGTTCGTACAAGCTGATGCTCAGCGTGTTCCATAACAAGTCCCAGAAAT
Source organism: Paenibacillus sp. VCA1 (assembly GCF_031583795.1). Taxonomy (NCBI): domain Bacteria; kingdom Bacillati; phylum Bacillota; class Bacilli; order Caryophanales; family Paenibacillaceae; genus Paenibacillus; species Paenibacillus sp. VCA1. The sequence continues at coordinate 74,319 of NZ_JAVLSX010000010.1, forward strand.
AATAAGAATGAAAAAAGCGAGTGAAATGGTCGAAGCCGACCCACGGGCTGCCCGTGATCCCTTTTGTAGGAATGAAGTTTTTGAACGCGATTTGAATGCCATACATCGGACCGTAGGAGAAAATGAGAAAGTACAGAAACGCCGGCGCAATAAAGATGTAAAGCTCCCAGTTCTGAACGACCCTTTTCCAGGCGCCTTTGCCGTTTTTTTTCGGTTTCGGCGCCGCTCCTAGCGGAATGGCGGTTTTCGTATCCTGCATAGAACCACTCCCTCATCCACTGAACGTTCTTGCCGGCCGCAGCGCCCGGGTTTGGCCACCGGCACGCTGACAGCGCTTACAACCCAAAAGATATCCGACAGCGTGGAAACCGTAAATATGCCATTTTTGCAGACGCCTGAAAGCGGCTACAATCCTGAATGAAAACCATGCCAAAACATATACGGCCGATCGTAAATATGTCATTTTTGCTGCGATTATCGCCCGTTTGACGCCCGCACCGCAAAAATGACAATCGGCGGACAATCCCTGCGGCGCCTTGTTTGAAGTTGACATCAAAAACGCCATGTATACGCTTACAACGTGATGTCAGGCGTTTCATTGACACGGCAGTAACAATCGCTTGCCCCGAAGCAAAAAACACGCCGTTTCCGGCGTGTCGGTTCGGGCTTGTTTTTTATTTCAATACGCTGCCGCCGTATAAAAAGCGGTATTTCCACGAATTTGTAAAATCCGTCACCACGACGCCTCCCGCTTTTTGCGAATAGGTATGAAGGAGTTTGCCGTCCCCCAGGTACAACGCGACATGCGTGATCCGCTCTTTGGATTTGTTGATGCCTTGGTACGCGGCGCTGCTGGAACCCTTGTAGCTCATGAAAAAGAGGATATCGCCTCGCTTCAGTCCGCTTACGTCATAAACCGGCGTGCTTTTTTCTTTGATCCAGGCTCCTTGCTGGCGGGAATCGGCAGGAAGCACCAGTCCGGCCCCTTCCTTGAAAATTTGGCGGATGAAATCGGAGCAGTCGAAGGTCGTGGTCGTATTCCGGTCGGAGCCGAATTCATACGGTGTGCCCAAGTACTTCATGCCTGTTTGGATGACCTTTTCGATGGCTGCGGACGCGTTTTGGGAAGGTTTCGGCGTTGACGTGTTTTCTTCCGGCTTCGACGAACCGGCCGATCCCGCGCTCACTTTGATGTATTGGCTGGAGGAGCTTGTGTATCCGACCTTGCCGGACGACGTTTTTACTTTGTAGTAATATGGCGTGCTTTGGTCCAAAATTGTCACTTGCTCCCCGCGCTTCAAGTAACCGAGCACTTGGCTGGACAGGGAGGGCTTGTCCCTTAAACGGACCGAGGCTTGAACCAAGCCTGTCTGAGCCTTCGCTGCCGATTGAACCGCAGCCGTTGCCGCAGCCGCATGGGACGGAGACGGAAGAATGATGGCTGCCGATATCGCCGCCGATACCGCAAGACAGCCGAGCATGCTTTTCTTGATGTTGATCATGTTGTTTCCTCCTTGAAAGATTACATTTTTGTAACATTTAGGATATAACTCTGCCTCAGGCAGCGTATTTCTCGTACTGTCCACCATTATGTCAGAGCTTGGATGATGAGACATGGTCAATTTTTCACAAAAAATCTCTCCAAATTATGGTTAAATATAGGTCTTTTGTCCCTCTAAAGATAGGAGAATGGTTATATAGGAATAATAAGGATCTGCTGAGACTTAAAAATCCCTCAGAGTTCGTACTACTAAAACGACGCATCTATTCGGGCATCGTGGCGGGAACCTTTGAGCAGTACAAAAAACGGCGCACGATCCGTGATCGTAAACGCCGTTTCCTTGGCGCATGGCCGCAAGTGGCGGTTAGCGCGGTTTTATTCATCTTTTCCTTCGTAGCGGAAGTAGGCAAAATCGGCATGGATGCCCTCAAACCGCTGCATGTCGTGAACGGCGACGGCTATAAAATTGCCGGTAAAGCCTCCGCTCAAAAAGCCGATGTCGATCGTCTCATGCAGCCGCTGCCACTCCTCCCCGTTTCCGGCGCGGTAATAAAACCGCGCTTTTGTACCGTCCACAGCGACGGACAGATGGATCGGTTCCCCGCCCCCTGCCGGAACGGCGACCGGAAGCAGCGAAAATTCGTCGGCCGCGCAGCGCATCATCCGCAGCACCTTGCCCTGTCCTTCTTCGTGGGTGGCATAAGCGTACAAATAATTGTCTTCGTTCAGGTACAGCAGCAGCCCCGCCATTTGCAGATAAGTTTCAGGCGCAAACTCAAACGCGGTTTCGGCCCGGAAACGGACGTCCGTCTGCCGGATCGCCACCATATGCTGGCGAAACAGGCTTTGCGGCGACTCGCCGGCGCGGATCCGCAGGAAACCGGGTCGCTCGCGCAGGGAGCACCAGCTTTCATCCGCCATAATCCGCAGCGTGTTCCACGTTTTGTCCAGCCGCTCGCCGTCGAATGCGTCTTCGAAAATATGCCGTTTCGCCTGCTTTGCCCTCTCCATGCCGAGCGGCGCAGGCACCTCCGTGCGCGGATCGCTGCCGCCGCCTGTCAGGCGCAGCCAGCCTTCGTCATCCCAATACACGCTCTGCAGCGCCGTTTCCCGCCCCAAAATGGCGTATTGGCCCTCAACCGGACGCGTGCAAAGATGGGCCATGTACCATTCGCCTTGCGGCGTTTGCACCAGGCTGCCATGTCCCGCGCATTGGAGCGCAAGCTCCGGCCGCCCGCGCGAGGTCAGCATCGGATTGCGCGGATCGACTTCGTAGGCGCCGAGCAACTCCTTCGAGCGCGCCACCGTCACCGCATGCCCGGAGCCCGTTCCGCCTTCGGCCGTTATCAGGTAATAATATCCGCCCCGTTTGTAAATATGGGGAGCCTCCGTCTTTTTCAGCCACGTGCAATCGAACAGCTTATGCGGCTTGCCGACGAGCCTTCCCTTTGCCGGATCGTATTCCTGAATGACGATGCCGCTCGATTTGTTGCCCTCCGGAATGCGGTAATCCCACAAGGCGTTCAGCAGCCATTTGCGCCCGTCCTCGTCATGGAACAAAGACGGGTCGAAGCCGCTGCTGTTCAGATACACCGGTTCGGACCACGGCCCTTCAAGGGACTTCGCGGTGATCAAATAATTATGCGCATCCTTAAACGGGCGTTTCGTGCTTTTGACGTCGGTGTACACCAGGTAAAAAAGACCGTCGCAATAGCTGAGCTGCGGCGCCCATATGCTGCAGTTTTTCGGGTTGCCCCGCAAATCGACCTGGTCCGTCAGCAGATCGGTGAAATGCTCCCAGGAGGCCAAATCCCGGGACCGGTACACCCTTAGCCCCGGAAGCCATTCGAACGAAGACACCACGATGTAATACATGTCCTCCACGCGCAATATGCACGGGTCCGGATTAAATCCTTTCAAAATCGGGTTTTTGATCACGACTCTTTCCGTCGTCGCTGCCATGTTCCGTTCTCTCCTCCCTGAATCCAGAAATCCGTGCCTTGGAACACGTCTTGTTTAGCCGGAGCCGCATCAAGCGAATCGGTGCAAAGCGCCCATGGAACCCGCCGCTCCCGCAGCGCTAGGGCGCCGGAAACACCGAATTCCCGGTAACGGACCTTCGTTTCGTTGGCGGGATTGTCCCAGTTATGCCAACCTGCGGGAGCGATATGCCCGCCCAGCTTGCAGCCGACGAAATCCGTTTTGGCATGTTCCCGCCAGGGACGGCCCAAATAAACGTCCGAAACGCCCTGCTCCGCCGTCAACAGGCAATCCCGGAACACGTAACCGTGTTCAGCTCCCGGCGGCGTCGAAGCCGCCGTCACATACCCGCTCCCCCGCTTCGCATGCCGCAAGCTGCGAATCTCGCACTGCTCGAAATAAGCGGTCGCTCCGCCGAAAATAAAATCGACGGTGCCTTCGATCCGGCAGTACCGGTACAGCTGGCGGCAGCGGTCATGATGCTCCCGAACCGGGATTCCGCCAAACGAACCTCCCTGCTTGGTCGCCGGGGGCAGCGGACCGGTAAAAAGCGTGTCTTGATGACCCTTGAAGGTGCAGCAGCGAAAAACCGCTTCGTCGCAATACGCGGATACCGCAACCGCCTGCCCGATGTCGTCCCCCTGCCCCGCCGCATTGGTCACGGTGAGGTTTTCCAGCATCAGCCGCCTGCCTCCCAAAAACAAGGTCGGCGTCGCAAAGGTTCCGATTTCCTCCCCCTTCTCGTCCTTTTGTTTCGCGTAACGGCTGCTCGTGATCTCCACGCGCCCGATGCCGACGATGCGCAAATTCGAGCGGTAAATGCGAACGGCCTCTTCATAAACGCCGGACATGATGTACAGCGTTTCCGGCTGCTCATTGGGCAGCCGTTCCAGGGCGTCCGCCGCTTCCCCGATCGTATGATAGTCGCAAAAGCTTTCCTTTCCAACCAGCATGCATGGCCGTCCTTTCTTCGCCCTCTTCAATCGAATTCAGCCGTCGATATCCAATCCTTCGGCAAACCGCCCTTTAGGTTCTACGCTTCCGTCTCGCTAAGCTCTTCCTCCGGCGGAGCCGCAGTAACCTGCTCCACCAGCTTTTCCGGCTTGCGCGTGTTTCGCGAGCGGCAGTCCACCACCTCGACGTCCTCCCCGTTTTCGATATAAAACGCAGGTCCCTCGTGATTTTCGATCGTGACGCGGCGGAACCGCACGTTCCGCACGTTGCCGAGGTAAAAGCCCCGGTTATTCATGTCCTCGATCCCAGCCATCATCGCCGGTTTACCCGGAACGGCCCGTTCGGCCATCGAAATGTCGATGTCCGTAAACGTCACCTCGGCAACGTACCGCTCGGCGAGTCCGTACAAAAAACCGGCCGCCGCATGGACGTTCCGGGCCGTAACGTTGGCAAAATGAATCCGCCGGAACGTCGGCGTCTCCTCCGTTACCGGGTACGGGCGTTTATCCCATACGTATTTGTCTTTGCCGCGCGGGCCGCAAAAATAATACAGGTTCATAATAAACGGGCAAATCACGTCCTCCATCACGATATTGCTGACCCGTATATCTTCCACGGTTCCTCCGCGGCCCCGTCTCGACTTGAGCCGGATGCCGCGGTCGGTTTGCTTGAAGATGCAGTTCGCGATGGTCACGTTCCGAATGTCCCCGCTCATTTCGCTTCCCATCACCACGCCGCCATGGCCGTGGATCATCGTGCAATTGGTGATCGCAATGTTTTCGCACGGAACGCGTTCTTTCGTGTCCTCGGTTCCGGACTTGATGGCGATGCAGTCGTCCCCGACGTCGATATGGCAGTTGCTGATTCGCACGTTGCTGCAGGATTCCGGGTCGATGCCGTCGGTGTTCGGCGAATCGGCCGGGTTCCAGATCGAGACGTTGTCGATCGTCACGTCGTTGCAGCGGATCGGGTTGATCGTCCAGCTTGGGGAATTCCGCAGCGTCACGTCCTTGACGGTGACCCGGGAGCAGCCGTCGAGGCTGATCAGCTTAGGCCGCGGGTACTTCAGTTCTTGCCTCCGGTTGCGAAACAGATCCCACCACGCCTGGCCGTTGCCCTCAAGCGTCCCGCTGCCTGTAATCGACACGTTGACGAGGTCTTTGCCGAAAATGCAGGAGGCGTGAACCTGACGCTGAACGCCTTCCCAGCGGGATTCCACGGCAGGATAATCGCCGGGATCCGTCGTAAAGGAAAGCACCGCCCCCGGGCTCAGCCGCAGCTCGATATGGTCCTTTAAAAAGATCGCGCCCGTCCGAAAAATTCCCGCCGGGACGTATACGGTGCCGCCGCCGGCTTCGCTTGCCGCCGCGATGGCGGCATGGATCGCTTCCGTGGAAGGTTCGGGACTGTTGCGGCGCGCTCCGTAATCGATAATGTTATGCACTGGGATGCCAGCTCCTCTCCGTTAAGTTGAACTCCGGCCAACCATAATCATCGGGGCCGACGCCCGCAATTCCTTATGGGCGGGGCAGCGCTTCATATTCGGCGCACGCCTGCAAAAACGCGCCCAGCCCTTTTTGATCGTTCGTTACGATCGGCTCGCTGATGTAATAGGCGTACGTGCCGTCCCGTTTGTCGGCGCCGCCGAGTCCGGCAACCTGGCAGTTCTTGTTCAGATTGACCCAGCCTGCCTTCGTTTCCAGCACGAATTCGGAAATCAGCCCGCGGTACGCTTGATCGAGCGTTCCCCGCCAGCTTTCGTCCAGCACGCCCAGACGGATTCCTTTGGCCATCGCATAGGTGAACATGCTGGAAGCGGAAGCCTCCAAGTAATTGCCCTTCCGGGCTCCCTGATCCACCACCTGATACCAGACGCCGCTTTCGGCGTCCTGGAATTTGCGGATGGCCGCCAACGTATCGTTCAGGATGCGGACAAGCTCGTCGTAATCGGCATGCTGCTTGGGCAAAATGGCCAGCACATCAACCAGCGCCATCACAAACCAGCCGAGGGAACGGCCCCAGAAGTTGGCGGACAGCCCGGTTTCGGGATCGCACCAAGGCTGCTCCCTTTTTTCGTCCCATGCATGGAACAAAAGCCCCGTCTTGTCATCCTTCGTATGCCGCTCGCACAGGATAAACTGCTTCGTGACGTCGCCGATGCCTTTCCCGTCCTCAAACGTGAGCAAATATTCGAGATAAAACGGGGAGCCCATGTACAAGCCGTCGAGCCAAATTTGATAAGGATAAATTTGCTTGTGCCAGAACGCTCCCTCGGATGTGCGCGGATGCGTCTGCAGCTGCGTTCGGAGCAGCTCCGCCGCTTTTTTGTATTTATCCAGCTTCGTTTCGGCATACAGCACGAACAGCAGCTTCCCGTTATTGATATGATCGATGTTATATTCGTCGAGGCGGTACCCCCGGATCATGCCGTCCTCCTGAATAAATGCGTCCATGTTGTCCTGAATGTACTGAAAGTACGCGCGTTCTTCGGTTTGCCGCCAGAGCAGCTCGAAGCCTTTCAGCACCACGCCGTAATCATAAGACCATTTGCCGTGATATCCTTTGTCCTCATACAGTTTCGGGGTGCGTTCCATGATGGATTCGGCCGTTCGCCCGGCCCAGTTTGCCTGTTCCATGATGACCTCCTGCGGAATAAACAGGCCCTAACCCCGGGTTAGGCGGACAGGGCCTTATTTTTGATATGGTATCAATTCTTTATTTTTTCGCTTCTTGGTAAGCGGCTTCGTATTCGGAAATGATTTTGCTGCCGCCGGATTTTTTCCAGTTCTCGACCGCGTCCTTAAAGCCGTTCAGGTCGATTTTGCCAAGGATGTATTTGTAAGTCGCATCGGTTATGATTTTCTGCAGCTCGGAGCCCTGCGTGGAGAAGGTTTCCGATTCCAGCGAATAAGCAGGGTTCAGCACCGCGTAGTTCGCGTTTTCCTTGATCAGCTTGTCGGACTCGGCCTTCAGCGGATCGGAATCGTGGATTTTATAACCGGTTTCGTTCGGACGGGAAGAAGCGAATGGCTGCACTTCCTGCTGCCACAAATCCTGGTTGATGATCGTGGCCGCATCGTTTTCGTCCACTTTGTAGTGAACGTCTTTGATGCCGTACGTCATCAGCGCGTACGTATCGTCATCCATCAAATCGTTGACGAATTTCAGCACCCGCTTCAGCTCCGCTTCATCCTTCACTTCGGATTTCGGGAAGGCCAGCAGGCCGCCGATGCCGTTGTTTCCGGCCCAAATATGGCGCTCGGATTCGCTGCCGGTCGGCGTAATGTTGTTGACCAGCACGAGCTCCATGTTGTCCTGAACGCCTTTCGCCATGTTTTTCAGGTTTTTGCTGTCGAAGAGGGCTCCCACGTAAATGCCGGCTTTGCCCTGCGCGAATTTTTGCTGCTGGTCGGTTTTCGCCGTCACGGCAAAGTCCTGGTTGATGTAGCCGTTATCGTACAGCTTTTTCATGTAATCCATCGTTTTGACGTATTCCTCGGTATCGAATTCCGGCGTCATTTTGCCGTCTTCGCTTACTTTCCAATAGTTCGGGACGCCCATGTAGGAGCCCAGCGTTTTGAAGGCGCCGTAAACAAGATCGCTGCGGTCCATAAAGCCGGTCGTGTCTTTTTTGCCGTTGCCGTCCGGATCTTTTTCCGTAAACGCTTTGGCGACCTCCATCAGCTCATCCATCGTTTTCGGCACGGGCAGGCCGACCTTATCCAGCCAATCCTTGCGGATGACGACGCCGTTGCGGGCCAAGTCCTTCTGGAACGGGATGCCGTACAATTTGCCGGCGATGGAAGCGGATCTGCGCGTATCCTCCGAAATTTTGGCCAGGTTCGGAAACTCGTTGAGATACGGCTCCACCTCCCAGAACATGCCCGATTTCAGCGCATTGCGGACGGAAGAGTTGTCTAGAATGGTCAGGGTAACGATATCCGCCAAAGAGTCCGAAGCAAGCGACGTATTGATGCGCTCTTCCTTGGAAGCGTCCGGAATCCAGGAGAACTTGACCTCCGCGTTCGTTTTTTCTTCGATCTTCTTGATGATCGTATCCGTCGGAGGCGACGCCGTATGCAGAATGTTGAGCCAGGTAATGGTGGTTTTTGCGTTCGGATCGGCGCCGCTGCCGGTCGTCGTCCCCCCCGTTTTCGTCTTTTCGCCGCATGCCGTCAGCACCAGCGTGGAGCAAATCGCAAGCGCAGCCATGGTTTTGACCATCTTTCTCATCTTCATTTCCCCTTTGTAAAAAGATAGAGTGGATCTCATCCGCTTGCTTAATAGACGCCGTCTTCCCCGAATTTTTTGGCGAGCCGGTTGGACAGCATCACCAGGATCAGCCCTACGAGCCCTTTGAAAAGGCCTACGGTGGTGCTGAAGCTGAGCTGGCCGTTTTTCAGACCGGCGGTGTAAATGTAGGTGTCGAAAATTTCGGCGACCTCGCGGTTGAGGGAATTAAGCAGCAAGTACATATGTTCAAAGCCCAGATCGAGCGTGCTGCCGATTTTTAAAATCAGAAGCGTAATGATGACCGGACGGATGGCCGGCAGCGTCACATGCCATGTTTTGCGCAGCCTGCCCGCGCCGTCCATTTCGGCGGCCTCGTACAATTGGGTGTCCACGACGGTGATTGCGGCCAAATAAATGATGGTGGACCAGCCGAGCTCCTTCCAAATGACTTGTCCGATGTATACGGTCCGAAGCCATTCGGGAGAGGTCAGGAAGCTGATTTTCGGCAGCCCTAGCGTGGCGAGCATTTCGTTGAACACCCCTCCGTCCACCGTGAGGAACACATACGTAATGGAGACGATGATGACCCACGACATAAAATGCGGAATGTAGATGATCGTTTGAACCGCGTTTTTGAACAGCTTGTGCCGGACTTCGTTCAGCATGAGCGCCAAAAGGATCGGCAGCGGAAAAAAGATGACGATGTTCAGCACAAACAAAATCAGCGTGTTGCTCAGCAGCATAAAAAACGTCGGCTCCGTAAACAAACGGGTAAAATGCTTCAATCCGACCCACGGGCTGCCCGCGATGCCTTGGTAGGGCTGATAGTCCTGGAACGCGATCACCAGACCGCCCATCGGCAAATATTTGAAAATAATGAAGTAAAGCACGCCGGGCAAAATCATAAGGTACAGCAGTTTGTTGCGTTTCAGGCTTTCCAGGCGCATTCGCGCGGGCCGCTCCTTTTTAACGGTTGTCATGTTCATGTTCACTGCGGCGGTACTTGAATCCTTCACCGAGTCGACCTCCTTGTCAGCGTGTTGACGTCTACGTTGTTCAGCTTAGGATCTTTTCGGCATTCCGTACATAATCATTTCGTGACAGCGGTTGCAAAACCGCGTAACGACGCCTTTTCCCGCCGCTTCATCTCATCTGAGGATCACGATGCAACATAATGATTATAGGGCCTGTCCGGCATAATTTGCCCGCGGTTTGACGCCCGCCTCAGCACCTTAGCATTTGATTATATACGTAACCCTTCCGTCTTGGTACAGTGTCCATGAAACCGACTACAAGGAGGACAAACTTATGGCACGATCCATTAGAAAAAAAGAATCCGCAGGCAGCATCGCTTTTACGGTTGCAAACAGCACGTTATTGATTTTGATCGCGCTTGCCTGCCTGCTGCCTTTCGTGAACGTGATCGCCAGTTCGTTTGCATCGACGCAGGAAGTGGTGGCCAAAAAGTTCATTTTGTTCCCGACCACGTTCTCTTTGGATGCCTACCGTTACATCCTGTCGACGCCGACCATTTTTAAAAGCTTGGCCGTATCGATCGGCGTGACCCTCGTCGGCACGCTGGTGAGCATGGCCCTGACCGCGCTGATGGCGTACGGCCTGTCCCGCAAATATTTATATGGAAGAAATGCGATCAACTTTATCGTCGTGTTTTCGATGCTGTTCAGCGGCGGCATGATTCCGACGTTCCTCGTCGTCAAAAGCCTCGGGCTGATCGATTCCTACTGGTCGCTCATCCTGCCGGTCGCCATCAACGCCTTTAACCTGATCATCATGCGGAACTTCTTTCAGGCGCTGCCGGACAGCCTGGAGGAATCGGCCAAAATGGACGGCTGCAACGACTTCGGGGTGTTCTTTAAAATCATGCTTCCGCTGGCGCTGCCCTCCATCGCCACCATTTCGCTCTTTTACGGCGTGGCCTACTGGAATACGTACATGAACGCCATCATGTACATTACCGATTCCGTCAAATGGCCGATCCAGGTGCTGCTGCGGCAGATCGTCATCGTCTCCAGCGGCATGCAGGCCGAAAGCACGTCCGTCGACGTCGTCCCTCCCGCGCAGACGATCAAAATGGCCGTCATCGTGATCGCGACGGTGCCGATGCTGATCGCTTATCCGTTCGTGCAAAAACATTTCGTCAAAGGCGCGCTGCTCGGCTCGGTCAAAGGATAACCCGTTCTTAAAAACGAAGTCTTGCTTTCCCCGCAGCGTTGGAGATGCGTGAAAACAAGACTTCTTCGCTTACGCCCGAATTATTGCGCCTGCTTCAGCTTGCGGTACGACCCGGGGGTGACATGTTCTTTTTTGCGGAACGAACGGATGAAGTTTTGGGAATTGTGGTACTGCAGCCGCTCGGCGATGTCCTTGATCGTCATGTCGGTCTCCACCAGCCATTTTTTGGCCATTTCGAGCCGGTAATTCATCAAATATTCGCTGAACGTCATGCCGAATTCCTTTTTGAAAATGCTGCTCAGATAGTTCGGGTTGTAATGAAGCCGGTCGGCGATCCACTCGAGGGACAATTCCTGGTCGTATTCGGCCCGGACGATGGCGGCGATTTTTTCGGACAAGGAACGGAACTGCCGGTTCGTTTTTTCCTTCATGCTTTTGACCATCGGCAAAATGACTTCCTGCACCAAAATGCGTTCGATTTCTTCCGGATTCCGAATGTCGAGCAGGCGGTGGTACAGCGCGTGATTGTCCTGCGTCATCAGCACCTCGACGCCCAGCAGCTGCTCCAGCTGGATCAGGTTGTTCACGAATCGCACGAGCGCCACTTCGAAGTTCATCGATTGTTTGTTTTTTTTCATCATTTCCGCCAGCAGCGGATACAGGTAACGGGGAACCTGCTCTTCGTCGCCCAGCCGGATCGCGTCGAACAATTGGGATTCCAGCTCCGACGGATAATGAAGCAGCGCCGGTCCCGACAGAAGCATGGCCATGTCTTCGTAGAAAATGATCGATTCCTTGCCGAGGTTGAGGCGGTGATGCAGCGCCTGCTTGCTCATCTCGCACGCTTCCTTGCTTTCCCACAGCCGCCCGTACGTTTGGCTGATGCCGAAGCTGACCGACACCTTCAAATATTCGCGGACCGCTTTCATGATCGTTTTGGCGTAATCCAGCACCTGCTTCCGGATCTCCTGCTCGCCGGTTCCGTTAAACGCCAGAATCGTCGCTTGCGTTTTGTCGTTCAACATGATCGGCAAAAGCCTCGATTCCTTCGGCACGATTTCTTCGACCATTTTGTTGATGGCCAGCAGCAGCAAATCTTTGTCCGCCGCTTCCCGGCCTCCGTAGCTGTCCAGTTGGATCAGCATCGTGACGTAGCGCGGATCTTCGATCGGTTCGTATCCGAAACGAGGCATGATCCGCTCCAGCTCTTCCGGCGTAACCCTGTTGCGGAACAGGTTGAGGATCAGCTGCGTCTCCAGCTGCGGCATTTCGGCTTCGATCAGGTTTTCCAGATTTTCTTTTTCGGTAACGATCCGGTTGATGGAATGCAAAATCCATTCGACTTCGTTTTTGAAGGACGAATGCGGAGGTTTGGGCAGGCTCCGCTGGATTTGCTGCAGCGGCTTGTTGAAATACACGGCGATCATGTATGCGATGATAACGATAAATACGGTAATGACCAGGCCCATCATGATCAGGCCGAACTTGGTCGTCTTCAGCGCCGTGGAAATTTCCTTCTGGTCGAGCAACGTTACGTAAATCCAGTTGTTGTACGTCGATCGGGCGTATATCGCTTTGACGGGTCCGGTGCTCGCGTTCGGTACCGTAACGATTCCGGTGCGGTGCTCGACGGATTCCACGATGTCCGCAAGCTGCTCCTTCGTCAGCCGCTTGTCTTCGGGACCTGTCTCATACATCAGCTCGCCCTGCTTGTTCAGAATGATGATCGGCGTGTTCTCTTCGGTTTTCAGCGTATTGTCCAAGGTGGCGAGCGAAATGTCGGACAAGGCGATCGCCTGCTTTTTGGTCGAAAAGGCGGGCAGCGTATTGACGAAGCGGATGCCGTTATCCGTCTTCATCCAAAAGAGTCCCCGGTCCTTGCCGTTGATGTAATCGTCGTAGAGCGCCTTGCGGTCCTTCTCCGTTAAAGAGGTCAGTTTGCCGTTGGAAATTTTCCAATTCTGCACCAGGCTGATCAGCGAATATTCGGTGCCGTCCAGCCCCATCGTGGCAATATAGTTCAGCTGCGTGTTGACGTTCCGGTACGCCTCGAAATCCTTTTCCGTGATCGGGTTTTTGACGACGGATTCGAATGAGCTGGTCGTGCTGTATGTATTAAAGGCGTATTCGATCGTTTGGATTTTTTGCTCCAAGGAATTTTTCGTTTGGGAGATGAAGCTTTGCTTGCTGCTCGAGACCCTGTCCACGACCGAATGCGTCGTATTTACGTATATATAGGCTCCGAAGCTGACGACAAGCCCGACGCCAAGCACCAGAATCGGTATGAAGGTTTTGTAAAACATGCGGCCTTTTTTCATCGAAATGCTCCTTTACCTGCGTCTTTAGTTCCAATTATAGCGTTTACATCATGATATTGACAAACGATTTTTCACGTGTGCAATTTCTTGGATTTCCCTTGACTTCCCAATTTGGAGAACTTAAACTGAATGCGTGAACAATAGAAATGACATGAGGTTCCAATGATAACGATAAAAGATATTGCGCGTGTCGCGGGCGTTTCCCACACCACCGTTTCCAGGGCGCTGAACGGAAGTTCCCTCATTAAAAAGGAAACCCGCGACAAAATCGAAAAAATCGCCGCCGAAATGAACTACATACCCAACTACAGCGCCAAAAGCCTCGTGATGAAAAAGTCGTACACGATCGGATTGTTTTTTTCGAGCATCGAACAGGGAACATCCGCCAGCTTTCTCGTCGACGCCATGAAAGGCATCCACCATGTCCTGGACGAGAACTACAATCTGACCGTGCACGGCATCGACGGCATCAAACATTTTGACGCCATTTTGCCGCAGCGCTTCGACGGCATCCTCGTCATGAGCCAAAGCGATGCGGACAACGCCTTCATTTATCACGTCAAAAAAATGGGCATCCCGCTTGTCGTGCTGAACCGGCAGCTGGAGGACCCCGGCATTATGAACGTCGTTGCGGGCGACCGCGAAGGCGTCAAGGAAGCGATCGATTACGCCGCAGCGCAGGGGCACCGGAAATTTGCGATCATCGAGGGAAAAGCGGGCTTCAAATCCGCGGCGGAACGCAAACAGGGATTCATCGACAGCCTGATTGCCAACCGGCTGCCATTAGTCCCCGAGTATTTCGCGTCGGGCGACTACGGCATCGAAAGCGGATATGAGGCGATGGCTTCGCTGCTCTCCCTTCCGGATCCCCCTTCCATCGTTTTTTGCGCCAACGACGACATGGCGATCGGGGCGATGAACGCTTGTTACGCCAACGGAATTCCGGTTCCGGAGCGAATGTCGCTCATCGGCTTCGACAACATCGTCTTCTCCCGCTACACGAACCCGGCGCTGACGACGATCCACCGGCCCGTTGCCGAAATCAGCAAGCTCGGCACGACGAAACTGATCGAACTGATGGATCATCCCGGCGCCGAACCCGAGCGGGTTTTCGTCAAAACGTCGCTGGTGGTGCGTCAAAGCGTGGCTTCTGTTTAACATCTTCATCAGAAGCCATTCTTTTTTAACCAAAATGTTAACGTGTGCATAAACAAACATCATGAACCAGGAGATGATTTTCATGGCGGAACAGCTTTCCAGAAGGCTTTTTCCGGATCTGCCGGCATATCCCGAACGCGTCATTCAGTTTGGCGCAGGCAATTTCATGCGCGCTTTTGTCGACTGGCAGCTGCAGCGGATGAACCGCCAGGGCCTTTTTCAAGGCAGCGCAATCGTCGTGCAGCCGACCCGAAACGGGCAAGCCGAAGCAATCAACAAGCAGGACGGGCTTTTTACCGTGCTGCAAAACGGCATTTACCAAGGGCAAACCGTCGATTCCCGGGAGATCGTCGCTAGCGTCAGCCGCGTCGTCAATCCGTATACGCAATTTGAAGATTTCCTCGCTTTGGCCGAAAACGACGCCTTGGAATTCATCACCTCGAATACGACCGAAGCCGGAATCGCCTATGACGCCGCGGACCGGGCCGGGGACGCGCCGCCCCTCAGCTTTCCGGGGAAATTGGCGGCCTTGCTGTTTAGGCGTTATACGCTTGGCAAAACAGGATTCGTCATCATCCCTTGCGAGCTTGTCGACCGCAACGGCGAGCAGCTGAAGCGGATCGTGCAGCGGTATGCGCGGGAGTGGCGGCTCGGCGACGGTTTCATGAAGTGGCTGGAAGAGGAAAATACCTTTTGCTGCAGCCTGGTGGACCGCATCGTTCCCGGCTATCCGCGCAGCAAAGCGGAAGAACTCGGGAATGAGCTCGGCTACAAGGACGAACTTATGGTTACCTCCGAACCTTATCTGCTCTGGGTCATCGAAGGCCCGGATTGGTTAGCCGAAAAGCTGCCGCTTGACCGAGCGGGGCTGAACGTCGTCTTTACCGGCGACATGACGCCTTACCGCGAGCGCAAGGTCCATCTGCTGAACGGTCCGCATACGGCGATGGTGCCGCTGGGGCGGCTTGCCGGACTGGAAACGGTTGAAGAAGTCATGCGGGACGAATGTTTTTCCCGGTTCGTGCGGGAGCTGATGGAACGCGAAATCTCCCCCATGCTCGACCTTCCGCTCCCCGAAGTGTTAGCCTACGGCGAAGATATCCGGGAGCGGTTCCGCAATCCGTTTATCCGGCATGAACTGGCGTCCATATCGCTCAACAGCATCGCCAAGTTCAAAACGCGCCTGCTGCCGATCCTGAGCAAGTACCGGCATAAGAACGGAACGCTTCCTCCGCTTTTGACGCTTTCTTTTGCCGCACTCTTGCTGAGTTACCGGGGCGACCGCATACCGCGCCAGGACCTGCCGGAGGTCGCGGCCGCTTTTGACGAGGCGTGGAGCCGGCCTGAAGCCTTTGCCGAAAACATCTTGAAGAACAAAAGCTTATGGGGAGAAGATTTGACGCGCATCCCGGACCTCGTTCCGGCCATAACGGAGCATATCCGCGAATTGGAGCGTGCCGGCAGCCGTGCAGCGTTACAACAACTGGTATAGGAGGATCCCTATGAAACAATGGCTAAAATTGAACCCGCGGGACACGGTTGCCGTCGCCCTCCGCCCGATTGCCGCCGGCGAACCGATCATCGGCTTGAACCGGCCGCTGACCGCCTTTTCGGACATTCCCCAAGGCCATAAAATCGCCCTGGACCGTTTCGAACCGGGAGCGATGATTACGAAATACGGTTATCCGATCGGCCATGCCACCGCTGCCATCGAACCCGGCGAATGGGTTCATACCCATAATATCGCGACGAACCTGACCGCCGAGGAGGAATACGAATACGTGCCGGATCTGCATCCGGTGACCTATCCGCAGCGCGGGCTGACCTTTCAGGGATATCGCCGCAAAAACGGCAGCGTCGGCATCCGTAACGATCTGTTTATCGTTCCGACGGTCGGCTGCGTAAACGGCATCGCCGAGCAGATGCTGCAGGAGTTCAAGGCGATGCATCCCGATTTGGGTCCGTTCGACAACGTCACCATCCTCAAGCATCCCTACGGCTGCTCCCAGCTTGGCGACGACCACCGGCAAACCCGCAGCATTTTGCTGGACGCGGTCAAACATCCGAACGCCGGAGGCGTCCTCGTGTTCGGACTGGGATGCGAAAACAACGTCGTGGCCGAATTCCGCAGCCTGCTCGGCGATTATGACGGGGAACGCGTCAAATTTCTGGTGGCGCAGGAGGTCGGCGACGAGGTCGAAGCCGGGCTTGAGCTGCTGGAAGAGCTGTACGAGGCCGCAAAAACGGACCGCCGCGTGCCGGTGCCGATCGGCGAATTGAACGTAGGCTTGAAATGCGGGGGCTCCGACGGCTTTTCGGGCATTACGGCCAACCCGCTGCTCGGAGCTTTTTCCGATTTTCTGATCTCCCAAGGCGGATCGACGGTATTGACCGAGGTGCCCGAAATGTTCGGCGCCGAAAAAATGCTGATGGCCCGTGCGCAAAACGAAGAGGTTTATCGATCCATCGCCGAACTCATCCAAAATTTCAAACAGTATTTTTTGTCGTACGGAGAACCCGTATACGAAAACCCTTCCCCCGGCAACAAAGCGGGAGGCATCAGCACGCTCGAGGACAAGTCGCTGGGCTGCACGCAAAAGGCCGGGACGGCGCCCGTCGCCGACGTGCTGCAATACGGCGAAAAGCTCCGGAAGAAAGGCTTGAGCCTGCTGCAGGCGCCGGGCAACGACCTTGTCGCCTCCTCGGCGCTGGCGGCTTCGGACTGCCATCTCGTGCTGTTTACGACCGGGCGCGGCACGCCGTTCGGCAGCTTTGTTCCGACCGTAAAAATCGCCACCAACAACGAGCTGTTCGCCAAAAAAGGCCATTGGATGGACTTTAACGCCGGGCCGCTGCTGAACGTCCCGATGGCCGACATATTGGAGGAATTTATCGCATATGTCATTGATGTCGCCAGCGGCCGCAAAACCCGAAACGAGCAAAACGACGTGCGCGAGCTGGCCATTTTCAAAACCGGCGTCACGCTGTAATAACCCCACAAAGTGACGTTAATGCTTCGAGGGTTATTCCGATTACTTTGCGGGGGCCCCGAACAAACAAATGCACCCCACAAAGTGAAGTGAATGCTTCGAACCTTATTCCGATTACTTTGCGGGGACCCCGAACTAAACAAATGCACCCCACAAAGTAAAGCCGATGCTTCGGGGTTCATTTCGATTACTTTGCGGGGACCCCAAAAACACAAATGCACCCCGTAAAGTGAAGTGAATGCTTCGAAGCTTATTCCGATTACTTTGCGGGGACCCCGAAAAAACAAATGCACCCCGCAAAGTGAAGCCGATGCTTCGGGGGGGGAATTCCGATGTTCCATCACATCTACATAAAGGAGATGCCGCTATCATGTTTTTAAACGATAACTTTTTGCTGACGACCGAAACCGCACGCACCCTTTTCCATCAACACGCCAAATCGATGCCGATCATCGATTACCACTGCCACCTCGACCCGAAGGAAATTTACGAAAACAAGCCGTTCCGCAACCTGACCGAAGCCTGGCTTTCCGGCGACCACTACAAATGGCGGCTGATGCGCGCCAACGGCATTCCCGAATCGCATATTACGGGGGATGCCCCGGATTACGACAAGTTTATGGCCTGGGCCGTCACCGTGCCCAAAACGGTGGGCAATCCGCTGTACAGCTGGACCCACTTGGAGCTTCGCCGCTTTTTCGGCATCGATGAGCTGCTGAACGAGGAATCGGCGCCGCGGATTTGGGAGGAAGTGAACCGTCAGCTGGCTACCCCGGCGTTTAAGCGCCGCAGCATCATCAAAAATTCGAACGTCAAAATCGTATGTACGACAGACGACCCGGCCGATTCCCTGGAATATCACCAACTGCTGAAAAAAGAGGAACAGGACTTCCAGGTGCTGCCTGCGTTCCGACCGGATAAAGCGCTGAACATCGACGCGCCCGGCTTTATCGACTGGCTTCAGCGTTTGGAGCAGGCGGCGGGCGTACAGGTTCGATCTTATGCTGCGCTTGTGGAAGCGCTGAAGCAGCGCGTGGACTTTTTCCATGAGCAAGGCTGCCGCCTTTCCGACCATGCGCTTGACGTGCTGCGCTACGAAGCCGGCGACGCTGCAGCCGTGGAAAGCATTTTCGCCAAGCGGCTGGCCGGATCGGAGCTTAGCCATGCCGAAATAACCGTATACCGGACCGAGCTCCTATCGGCATTGATCGGCATGTATCATGAAAAAAATTGGACGATGCAGCTGCATATTCACGCGTATCGCAACAACAACACACTCATGTTCAACCGTCTCGGGCCGGACACGGGATACGACGGCTTAAACGATCTGCCGCTCACCGAATCGCTGTCCCGCCTTCTCGACCGGGCCGAAAGCGCGCAGGGGCTGCCGAAAACGATCCTGTATTCGCTCAATCCGAACGATTATCCGTCCCTGCTCGCGCTGATGGGCTGCTACCAAAAAGATACGCCGGGCAAAATGCAGCTCGGCTCCGGTTGGTGGTACAACGATACGCGCAGCGGCATGCGCCATCAGCTGACGATGTTTGCCGACAACAGCCTGCTTTCCCGTTTCGTCGGCATGCTGACGGATTCCCGCAGCTTCCTGTCGTATACGCGCCACGAATATTTCCGCCGGGTATTGTGCGAGCTGATCGGCGAGTGGGCGGAGCGCGGCGAGGCGCCGGACGACATGGCGCTGCTTGGGCAGATGGTCGAAGATATCGCCTATCATAATGCCGCGGCGTATTTCGGGTTCCCGGCCGTTGTGGCCGCCGAATAAGGAGGATTCTACCATGCTGCACATTCGCCATCACCTGGAAGGAGCAGCGGAGACCCAAACGTCTCCGGGCTCCTCTCTTTTGCTCTATCCGGTTGAAGAAGCATCCGGACTTGAGCTTCCTTTTATGCTCGTCCTCCCTGGCGGCGGCTACCAGCATCTGGCCCAGCACGAAGGCGAAGCGATCGCGAAATGGTTCAACGCTCTTGGCATGCATGCCGGTGTGCTTCACTATCAGCTGGAGCCGATTAATCCGGCTTCATTAATACGGGACGTCGCTGAGGCGATCGACTGGGCCCGGAACACGGCCAAACCATTTCGTGTAACCCCGGATAAAATCGGCATGATCGGTTTTTCCGCCGGAGGACATTTGGCTTCGATCACGGCTACGACCGCTTCGTCCAAACCGGATCTTCTGATCCTGTCGTACCCGGTCATCACGTTCGAGGAGCCGTACACACATCAGGGAAGCCGCCAGCGGTTTTTGGGAGCCGATCCTGCCCCCGAAACGGTTCAAAGAAACTCCTCCGACACCCGGGTAACCGCCGATACGCCGCCAACCTTCCTATGGACGACGGCGAATGACGCGGCTGTGCCGGTGGAGAACAGCCTGCGTTTTGCCGCGGCTTTGTCCAAAGCCGGCGTTCCTTTTGAACTGCATGTGTTCGAGGACGGACGCCACGGTCTCGGGCTGGCGGAGGATCATCCCCTTTGCCGCCAGTGGGTCGAATGCTGTCAAAAGTGGCTGCAACGGCATCATTTTGTTAAGGGAGATGAGCCGAATGGCGCCTAAACTGTTTATCGCCGGCGATTCAACGGCGGCGGCCAAGGATCCCTCCCAAAAACCGATGGCCGGCTGGGGGGAATACCTTGGCCGTTTCTTGAAGCCTCCACTCGTGATCGACAACCGCGCCGTCAACGGCCGCAGCACCAAATCGTTTCTAGACGAAGGCCGGTGGGCGGCCATCGAGCAGGATCTTCGGGCGGGCGATGCCGTGCTGATCCAGTTCGGCCATAACGACGAAAAAAAGGAAGACCCTTTACGCTATACCGATCCCGATACGGAATACCGCAGCAATTTGCGACATTTCATCGTATCTACCCGGAACCGGGGAGCGACGCCGGTTTTGCTTACATCCGTCAGCCGTCGGCGTTTTACCGCCGATGGCCTTCCCGATCCGCTCGCGGTCGGTCCCTATCCGGCTGCGATGAGGGAAGTTGCGGCGGCAACCGGGACGCCGCTGCTTGACATTTTTGCCGCGTCCCAGCTTTTATACCGCGATTTGGGACCGGAAGCATCCACAACTTTGTTTTTGCACCTGCCCGCCAATCAGCATCCCAACTACCCCGAAGGAGTCGCAGACGATACCCATTTTTCGGAGGAAGGGGCGCGTCAAATCGCGAAACTTGTGGCTGACGCGATTGCGTGTTCCGACTCGCTCTCGAGCTTCCATCGGTATTGCGTCGGTTTGGATCATGTCGGCGATTTAGAGGGGTAACGTGAAAGTGTTCACAAGCTTGAAGTAGGATATTTAGACATGCGGTTAACGGACAAGAGGGTTTCTCCGTAGGTAAATCGGCCTAAAGGAACCCTCTTTCTTTGTGATATAAGAAACTATAAGTTTCGGAGCCTCCGATTCTTTATAACTCAAGAAAAATATCTGCTAACCCGTTTTGCCTACTTTCAATGTCCGTCGATGGACGTTTTCTTATGTTTAAACAAAAAAGAATCGAATGCTTCGAATTATTTCCGGGGAAATTGTCGTTTTTCCATTGTTTCCTGTCGGAAGCGTTGAAGATGATATGGAATCGTTGCAAACTACGACGATTCGTTTTTCTTTTTTCGTATCCCCGCTTTTATTAAGACGCCCAAAAAGCAGCCCTTCCGGGCTGCTTACAATGACCTATATAGTTCACTCCGGAATGAGTTTCAGCTCGTTTCCGGTTTGACGGTAAACCGCCGGATCGATGCTTGTGACATGATAATTCCCGGTGGTCCAATCGCCTACCTGATTATGGTACCACTTGCTTAGCAGATGCCCCGATTGTCCCGGTCCGACCACGTTAACCGACTGCATCGGGTCGGAAAGGTCGATGACCGTCCGCCAGGCAGCGCCATGATCCACTTCCCCGGTTGCGGAATTCCAGCCGGCCGCCCCGACGGTAACGCGTCCCCCGCCCATGGCAACGGGTTTTGCGTTAAAAATGAGATTCAGCGGCTTTACCGCTCCAAGGGGATGGGCAAAATCGACTTGATGGAATTTTCCCCACCGCCACTTCGCCGGATTTTTGCCCTGAAGGGAGGCCGCCTGATCCACTGCCAGCTGGAACGCCTGCAGCGCCGTCTTGCCGATGCCTCCTTTTTCGTCGATCCACGGTTCCTGTTCGCCATGCAGCGTTTTTCGCAGCATCTCATCCTTGACGGTGGATTTGTTGTTAAAAAGCTTTATCAGGTCGTCGCCGATCTCGGGCTTAAATACCACGTCGTCGAATTTCTGGATCCACAGCTCGTAAATGAGGGGCGCGGCTTGATCGGGGTCGTTCACTTTGTTCCAAGACTCCAGCAGCGCCAACGCTTCCTTGTCCATCGGACGCAAATCGGCGGCGTTTTTTACAACCCCGGCCAGTCCGTCCAGAAACTCTTCCGCTTGAAGATTGTGGCGGTCGAACTGCAGCTTCTGCAAATCCTCCACGGTCAGCTTATCTTTGGCGGCCAGCACCTGCTGGATGCGCTTTTCCCGGTAAGGTTGGGCCCACGTATCGGTAATATGGTAAGGATAACCGTTGCCGATGACTTTATTGTTTGCCGTCGCAATAAACCCTTCCGCGGGATTTACCGTTGTCGGAAGTTCATCCCATGGAATATACCCTTCCCATTCGTATTCGTCCGTCCACCCCGGCACCGGAACGGAACCGTCTCCGTTTTTGCGGATCGGAATCCGCCCGTTGGCCCGGTACGCGATCGTCCCGTCTTCAGACGCAAACACGAAATTTTGCGCAGGCGCGTCGAAGTGCTCCAACGCTTTTTTGAATTCGTCCCAAGTCGCCGCTTTGGCGAACATCTGAATGGCTTCGAGCTCCGTCGTCGCCTCCAGCGCGGTCCATCGCATCGCCAGCGCCGTGTCCTGCTGCTGATCTTTGGCGAACTCGGAAATGACCGGGCCGTGCCGGGTGACGACGACCTCATAAGGCACCGCCGCTTCGCCTTTGACTTTAATTTCTTCCTTATATATTTTGGCGTCTTCCCATTTTCCTTGGTATTCGAATTGCTGCGGGTTGTCAGGGTTTCGCTTTTCGATGTACAGGTCCTGCACATCCGGACCCAAATTGGTCACACCCCATGCGATATGCTCGTTATGTCCGAGAATGATCCCCGGCACGCCCGCAAAAATGACCCCGCTCACATTAAGATCCGGCGCTTTGAGGTGAGTTTCATACCAAATCGCAGGCGTTGCCAGGCCCAAATGCGGGTCATTGGCCAGCATCGGTTTGCCGGATGCCGACTTGTCGCCGGAGACGACCCAATTGTTGCTGCCGTTAAACGGATCGGGTGTAACCGCCGCCGCAGCGAGTGCCGTCAAATCCACCGGATGATCCTTTAATGCCTGGATAATGGTCGCCCCGTCTTTAGGGTACGTCGGCATCAACGACTCGAATTTTGCGGGAGAGAGCTGCTGCGCCATCGCGTACCGGAACGCCTGCCCTTCCCAACTGCCTGCAAGATCATAGGCCATATATTTTCCGATCGTCAAGGAATCGACGGGCTGCCATTCCGCGGGTTCATACCCCAAAATCGTAAATTCGACCGGCAGCGAATGGGATTGTTTCGCTTGTTTTATGTATTGGTTCACGCCATCCGCGTACCATTCCAGCACTTTTTTCGATTCTTCCGAATAGGCATCGAGCGAAACCTCCGCCGCACGCCGCAGCCCGAAGGTCCGGAAAAATTTATCCCGGTCCAGCGCTTTCTCCCCGATGACTTCGCTTAACTGTCCGGAAGCCTGCCTTCGGCTCAAGTCCATCTGAAACATGCGATCCTGCGCGGTCACAAACCCTTGGGCGACGTAAAGATCTTGTTCGTTGTCCGCCTCGATATGCGGCACGCCCGATTCGTCCCTCCATACGGTCACCGGCTTTTCCAATCCGGAAATTTGGAGTTTTCCTTTGATGACGGGCAGACTTTTGTTTACGAGCCAATAGGCGTATCCCCCTGCGCAGGCAATCAAAAGCACGATCGCGAGAGCGACGATTCCGACCGCGCGCGGCCAGCGTTTTTTGCGCCGTTTCACGCTCGGAACGGTCACTGCGGCCAAAAGCTTCATGCAGGACTCCCCCCAGACATTATTTGGTTATATTTGGATTCCAATCCATTATAGGGCGTGAAGCGCTTTCATTCAAGACGGTCTTCCATGCTTTTCATTCCGAACCTGCCGTCATTATTCGAACGCTGAACCCTTTACTTTATCGGCTCCGTAATGATGCCTTTCCGTGGATGTAAAAAACCGCATGCCCGCCGGAGATTCCGGGGACATGCGGCATCTTTCTGTTTTATGCCGTTATTCGCCTGCTTGCTCCAAAAAAGGAGTGATCTCCCGCGTGTACGTCAGGCGCAGCCGGTGCATCGCCCTCGTGCAGGCCACGTACAGCAGACTCCGGTCCATTTCCGATCGGTAGTTTTCACGATCCGCGAACGGGACGATGACCTGGTCGAACTCGAGTCCCTTGGCCATATGGGCAAAAGTCACCGTGATGCCTTCATGAAAAGCGGCGCTGCTGAAGTCCAGCAAATGCACGTCCGTTTGCAGGTCTGCGATCGCCTGAGCGATCTGTTCCGCCTGCGCTTTGGCTTTGCACACGATCCCGAGGGAATGAAGCTTCGAGTTCAAAAATTGCCGGCATAATTCGCGGATCCCGCCGATTTCTTCCTCCATGTTTTCATACCTTAACACCTCCGGCCGTTCCCCATGCCGCTCGATGGGAATCAGCCGGCGATTCGGCTTGATCCGCAGCGCAAAATTCGTGATTTCCAGCGTGGAGCGGTAGCTTTTTAACAGTTCCATCGTTTCGGCCCGGGGAAACACCGCTTTGATGTCGGCAAGCGATGTCGACGAATACGGGTTCACCGATTGGGTGGCGTCGCCGAGAATCGTCTTTTTGCACGGAAAACGTTGGGCCAGCACGGCGTACTGCACAGGGGTGTAATCCTGCATTTCATCCACCAAGAGATGCTTTACGAGCTGCACCGGTTCCGCCCCCTCCACCAGCAGCTTCAAATAAATGAGCGGAAAAACATCCGCAAACTCGATCCATTTTTTCCCCAGCGGCTTGTACATCTCCGGTCTGCCGATATGATTGTAAAATTCCTTGTACAGGTTTAGCAGGTTAGGGATTTTGAACATTTTTTTGACGGCCGCTTTGATTCGTCTGACCGCAGCCGGTGCCAGCCGTTCCCCGTCCTCGGTTCGGCTTTGCCCGCCGATGATTGCCCCCGCTTTGGCCAGACGCTGCTGCAGAGGCATTCCCGCCGCGGCTTGGTAGCTGTCCAATGCAGCTTCTTTGGGGATAACCGTTCGCTCCAAAACAATATCCTCCGCCTCGAAAAAATGCGTCTCCGCATGTTTTGCATACGTTTCCAGCTCCCCGATCAACTCTAAACGCGCTTTGAACCGGATCCGCTCGGCAAATGCCTCGTCCCCCTCCGCAAGCAAAGCCGCCGACTGTTCATAAAACGTCTGAAATCGGCAGAGGTTCCCAAGCTCCTGTGCAGCGAATTCCTCCATGCTCGCTTCGAGAATCATTTCTTCCCCGAGTTCGGGCAGCACGTTCGAAATATAATCGGAAAACGCCTTATTGGGCGAAATGATCAGCACATTGCTGGACGTCAGCGTATCTTTAAACCGGTACAAAAGATAGGCGACACGGTGCAAGGCGACCGACGTTTTGCCGGAGCCCGCCACCCCTTGAATAATCATCTCGCCTGCCGTTTCGTTGCGGATGATCCGGTTCTGCTCCTGCTGGATCGTTGCCACGATGTTTTTCATTTTTTCGTCCGAGCTGCCGCTGAGCTCTTTTTGCAGCACGTCGTCGTTAATGTTCATCGAGCTTTCGATCATGTAGTCCATGACGCCGTCTTTGATTTTATACTGCCTTTTCGCCGTCATTTCGCCTTTCACTTTGCCCATCGGGGCTTCATAGTGGGCTTCGCCGACTTGAAAATCATAAAACAGGCTCGCAATCGGCGAACGCCAGTCGTAAATCAGGTTGCGCTGGCTTTCCTCTTCGCTGAACGCGTGCACGCCGATGTAACAGGCGTCGGCTACCGGCCGATCCCAAGCCTGGAAGTCCACCCGGCCGAAATAAGGCGAGCTGACCAGCTTGCCGATCCGCTGCCGCTTGGCGGCGGCTTTTTCCCCCGCATCGATCGATAACGAGATGTCCACGCGGTTTGCCGCGCGTTCCGCCGGGTCCAGCTGGGCCATATTCACCCAGAGATATTTTTTGGCTTCGATGATGTCCCGGTACGAATCCGACACTTTGTCCTCCATGGCCTGCAGCGCGGTTCGCAGCTTTTTGACAATGCCCTGCAAATGTTCCCGTTCCGCCGCTTCGCTTTCGTATAACATCGGTATCGCCTCTCCTCATCTTAAGAATGAATTTAAGTATAGGGAAAAACGAAAAAAAATATAGACTTATTCTTTCGGCTGTAGTATTATATTTTTATCGTGGGTCCAAAAATAGGCGTACGAAATATGTCGGATATTACATATAAAACCAGACTGCTTTTGCCGGCAGATCTGGTTTTTTTGCTGCTGGGCGACTTCCCCATCCC
This sequence comes from Paenibacillus sp. VCA1, assembly GCF_031583795.1. Taxonomy (NCBI): domain Bacteria; kingdom Bacillati; phylum Bacillota; class Bacilli; order Caryophanales; family Paenibacillaceae; genus Paenibacillus; species Paenibacillus sp. VCA1. The sequence goes on from NZ_JAVLSX010000010.1 coordinate 100,252, forward strand.
TATACACACAAAACCCCGGCGGCGACGGGATGCGTTGCTGCCAGGGTTTTGAAATGAATGGCTTTATATATATTTAGTTCCAAAGAAGTGAAGTGAGGTGGCCAGGGGAACGGAATAACTTCGAAGCATGGACCGTCTCCATAATTATCTTCTAAGGCTCACCTTCATAATTAGTATTTGAATAAGATGCGAAAGTAGCGGAGGGGACGGAATCGATTCTTGCGAAGCTAAAAGCTTTTTGCAAAAAAGCTACTTCGGAAGCATATGCTGCGGCCGCACTCACTATATTTACAACCTTAAAACACGATACTAATAATCGTCGCCGACAAAAAGCTCACCAACGCCGCCCCATACAACAGCTTGAGGCCGAAGCCGGCCACCACATTGCCCTGCTTTTCGTTCAGGCCTTTTACGGCGCCGACGATCGTGCCGATCGAGCCGAAGTTCGCAAAGGAAATCAGGAAGACGGACACGATCGCTTTGGTGCGTTCGCTGAAATCCCCTTGGATTTTCACGAAATCGAGCATCGCCACAAACTCGTTGGCCACGATTTTCGTCGCCATAATGCTTCCGGCCTTAATTGCTTCATGCCACGGCACGCCCATAAGAAACGCAAACGGAGCGAGCGCGTAGCCGAGAATGTTTTGGAACGAAATGCCGAACACGCCGCTGAAAATGCCGTTGATCATGGAGATCAGGGCGACGAAGCCGACCAGCATCACGCCGACGATGACGACCACCTTAAAGCCGTCCATAATGTATTCGCCAAGCATCTCGAAAAACGTTTGTTTCCTTTCTTCCTGCACTTCGAGAATATCCTCTTCAGGCTCCACTTTGTAAGGGTTTACAATCGAGGAAATGATGAATCCGCCGAACAGGTTCAAGACGAGCGCAGCCACGACGTATTCCGGCTTGAGCATCGTCATGTACGAGCCGACGATCGACATCGACACGGTCGACATGGCGGACGCGCACAGCGTATACAGCCGCTGCCGCGGCAGCAGGCCGATTTGCTTTTTAAAGGAAATGAACACTTCGTTTTGTCCGAGAATGGCCGAAGCGACCGCGTTATACGATTCCAGCTTGCCCATTCCATTGATCTTGCTGAGCGCAAGGCCGATATATTTAATGATGAACGGCAGTATTTTATAATGCTGCAAAATCCCGATAAGCACCGACATAAACACGATCGGCATCAGCACGTGGAAGAAAAACGAATGGATGCCTTCGTTGACGATCCCGCCAAAGACAAAATCGGTGCCCTCATTGGCGAAGTTCAAAATTTTCGCAAAGCCGTCGGCAAAACCTCTGACCAGAAACTCCCCGATGCTTGTCTTCAGCAAAATAAGCCCCAGCACGATCTGCAGCGCAATCATGATGAAGATCGGCCGGAATTTGATGTTCTTTTTATCCGAGCTGACGAGCCAGGCAAGCGCAAGGACGACGACAAGTCCAATCAGAGCGATCACATATTTCATGATGTCTCCCCCATTTTACGTGAAATGATTCACAATATTTTCGGATTCAAAACCTTACTCATCCGCGATGATGGTCTCGAGCGCGATTTCCGCCATTTGATTAAACGACTGCTCGCTGTCTTTATGCGCGGAACGCTCGTTCGTCAGCAGCTGGCTTCCCACCGTCAGGATGGACAATGCCCGAACTCCGTATTTTGCGGCCAGCGTATACAGCGCCGTGCTTTCCATCTCCACCGCCAGAACACCGAACTCCATAAACTTATGAAGCCTTGCCAGCGTCTCCCTGTAAAACTCGTCGGAATTGTACACGTTCCCTACATGCACGTTTGCGCTGCGGCGAACGGACTCCTGATACGCCTTCAGCAGCAGGCCGAAATCGGCGGACGGCGCATAATTGCAGCCGAGGAAAATTTTCTCGGTCATGTTGCTGTCCGAAGAAACTGCCTGCGCAAGCACGATGTCCCGGATTTGCAGCTCCTTCTGCATCGCGCCGCATGTGCCGATCCGGATCAGTTTTTTCGCCCCGTAATCTTGAATCAGCTCCGTGACGTAAATGCTTATCGACGGATTTCCCATGCCCGTCCCCTGCACCGAAACCGGCACTCCTTTATACAACCCGGTAAAGCCGTACATTCCCCTAACCTCGTTGTAACACCGAACGTCCTCCAGAAAATGTTCCGCCACGAATTTGGCGCGGAGCGGATCGCCCGGCAGCAGAACCCGTTCCGCGACGTCTCCGGCTTTGGCTCCCAGATGAATACTCATGCTGCATTTCCCCCTTGATTAAACTGGCGAGCGATTTCTGTTATCGCTTACAGTAGTCATCATAAAGGGATTCAGGCGCCGAAACTAGTCCAATTGCTGCCGTTGGAAACGGAAGAAAAAGGACCAGCCGTTTTACGCCATCAACTCCTGGCGGATATTTTCCAGGTCCCTTTTCGTCGGTATCGTGGAAATGAGCACCACCGGCACGCTCGTCAACGAGACGGGCATCGTGCTGATCACGAAATCGATTTGCTGCTGCCTGATAATGTCATCGGTCAGCCCGTGCAAAATCGAGGTTTCGATCGTCAGGTCGTCGCCGATTTCCCGTTTGATCAAGTTTGCGACGTAATGCCGGACCGAAAATTCCTCGCCGATAATGAGAAATGCCTTTTTGCTTTTATACCGGAGGCTTGAACTGATCATAAACGTCAGCTTGGTCAAATGGTAGTCATTGAACGCAAGCTCGGGAAAAAACAGCTGCCACTCGCGCATGCATGCCGTTACCGCCGCGAAAATGGGCTGCTCGTTCTCCCGGATATACGCGGTCAGGTGGCTGTGCGAGACGGCCATCAGCTCGGGAATGGCGTTGTCGATGCGCAGCTTCTCCATGAATTCCCGGATTTCGGCCAAAAAACGGGGTCCGATGTTCAGCGCCGGGAAAGTTTCAGCCAAAATCGGAATAAGCAGGCCGGACATGCGGCTCTCTTCATCGTCTCCGCTTCCGGTTCCACCAGATTCTTCGTTCAGATGAGCAGAGCCGTCTTTGTCATGATATTGGCTTAAACTGAACATGGATTGCAAAAAATAAACCTCTTCGCGGGGCATGGCGATGCCATACGTCTCCTCAAGTTTTTCCGACAGCTTCAAGACCGGATCAAAAAACGGATGCCGCTCCCACGCATAACCGCCGATTCGAAGCTCGACCCGATGCCCCTGCTTGACCCTTTCGAGCACGATTGCGATCAGAAACGACAGGCTGCGCCTGGAATTCAAAAAATAAATCATGCCGTTTTCCCGCTCGAATTCCGACACCCAGCCGTCGAGCCGTTCGAAATCGGCATTTGAAAAAGGCCATCCGGTGTAAGGATAAGCCTCGATAAACAGTTTCCATAAAAAATAGCGCACGTGGATTTCGTTCCCTTTCAGCGCCGGCGCGGAATACGTCATCCGAAGCTGGAACGGGCGCAGCTCCTCCCGGTTCAGATGGACGATCCACTTTTTGAACGAAGAAAAGCTCATAAAAAGCGCTTCCGCGACCTCCTCCGCGGAGGTTTTGCCGTCATGCTCGAACAACAGCTGCATCAAGCGAAAATAAGGCGTTTCCCGAAGCAGCGGTTCCAAAACTTCCTGGATGCTCGTGCCGTGCCGGTCCCGGCGGAACATGATGCCTTTTCCTCTGGACACCTCGATCCGCATGGACGGAGGCAGCAGGGAAACGGCTTCCTCGACGATTTTCCGGACGGATTTGCCGGATACGCCCAGCACGCTTTCCACCTCGGCGAACGTAAACCACCGCTCCTCCCGGTCCAGCAGCTTCAGCAGCGATTTCAGCTGCATATATTCTTTATTCATATCATCACCCTTACCCGATGCTTACCGCCGATCATGCGTACCTTTTCATTGTTGCCGCCCAAGGCGGATTTCAGCCCGAATGCTGCTGTTCCAACCGGAAAAGCTGCTGATCGATCAAAAAATTAAGCAAAATGCGGTTAAACTCCAGCGGCTGGCACAAATGGCTCGGATAAATCGCGTCTTCAATGACCGCTTTCTGGGCGCACGCGAACCATTCCACCGCTTTGTTCATCTGGTTGACGAACCATTCGCTTTGCCTGCCGGCCACGCATAAAACCGGCATCCGCAGCCGGGACAACCCGGAGTTGAAATCGGTCCGAAGCAAAGCCATCCGCTGTTTAACCGACTCGGTCGGCCGTTTATGAAACAGCTCGTTCCTCAATATGCTGTAGGCCGGAATCCACCGGTGATACGTTACGCGCAGCGACCGGAGAAAAAATTCGGCTGGTAGATAGTAGGAAATCCAACTGCAGGCCTCCAGCAGCTTCCAGATGCCGTTTTTTGTGCCGAAGGGTCCGCAAGGGCCGTAAAAATAACTGTCGACAAGCACCAGCGCGTTGACGCTGTCCGGGTAGGCTTCCGCAAACTTTTGCACAAGCAGGCTCCCGCTCGAGCACCCGACAAGCGTCACTTTCGGAAGATTCAGCTTATCCAGCAGCTCCTTCAAATCCCTGCATTGGGTGGCGACGATGTCCTCGACTTCAACATTTAATTTGCCCGAATTGCCGTAGCCCCTCAAATCAAGCACGATCACTTTCGCTCTTTTGCTGAAATATTCCACCTGCGGTTCGAACATATGATGGGATGAAAGATGTCCGTGGATAAAAACGATCGGCACGCCGCTGCCATGCGTCTCGTAATAAAGCGATGTTCCGTTCACTTGTATGTTAGGCAACTTTCTTCTCCTCTCCGCGATCCGTTGTCTGACGATATCCTTCTCTATTCCAAACGAAATCTCGTTAAAAATCGGCAAAACAAAAAAGCATGGAAAAGAGGAACCCTCTTTCCATGCTTCTTCAAGCAAGGCAAATAAACCTTGCTGCGCATGTATAAAAGCAGCCTCTCTTCTAACGCTTACGAGGTTAGCTGTCGGATTCGGACCCAAGAGTAGCCCTACTCGAATGCGATTTCGAGATTCACCCCATGTGACGAATGGCTGATCATCACGGCCGGTTCCCCCGTTTTCCGCCGGAACGGAAATTCAGCGAATCAATAGACGTTCATTCGATTTTACGCACAGAAAAACACAGAGCAGGTACCCTGTGTTTGTTGTCAACTCACAGTTTCACTCCTCTCTCATAGCGACGCTTACGAGGTTAGCTGTCGGATTCGGGCCGTGAGAGTTGCCCTACGGATTTGGAAGTCTTTCCATCCGATTCACCCCAAGCATCCGGCTTCATCCCTTCATAAAGGATTGCATGCCGATGCCGATATGGTTCCCCCGCTTTTCGTGATTGAAAATTCAGCGTGATTCATCCATGAACCAAAGATATTACATAATGAATTGAATATACGCCTGAGCCGGCGAACTGTAAAGGTTGGTTACAATAGAATTCATGGCCTTTTTTATAGGTTTCGCTGGTTTCCGACCGCTATTCCTGCGTAATCATTCATTTACAACCGATAGCTTCCGTTTGCTTGATTTATAATTCGTTCATCTTTGTAATAACCAAAGCGCCCTTCCGATATTGGATATAGAACCTGGCGTGGAAAATGAATACCTCCCCATCAGCCATTTAAGAACTCCTTCGTACCAATGAGAACTATTCAAAGCCTTTGAACCGCTGCTACGATAAATGATGTCAACAGGCATGTTCATCCAATGGATCGCAGGGAGGTGAATGATTGAAAAACAATTCAAGAGGACATCGCGGATTTATCCATGAAGTCGTCAAAAACCGTTATCTGTATCTGCTTGCGCTTCCCGGCATGCTGTTCCTGCTTGTCTTTGCGTATACGCCGATGCTGGGACATTTGCTTGCCTTTCAGAATTACCGGCTTTCAGACGGTCTATTTGGAAGTCGATGGGTGGGATGGAGAAACTTCGAGTTTTTCTTTTCGACCAATGACTGGCTGCGCGTCACATGGAACACCGTATTTTTGAACGGGCTGTTTCTGGTGTTCGGTTTGGGGACGGCCGTCGTGCTCGCGGTGCTGCTTAATGAAGTCACGGTCAAATGGTTCAAAAAAACGGCACAGTCATTCGTATTTTTGCCATACTTCATCTCTTGGCTGGTCGTTAGCATGATGGTGCAGACGATGTTCAGCTCATCCGAAGGGATGGTGAATCAGGCATTGAACGCTCTCGGATTGAAAGGGGTGGATTGGTATCTGACGCCAGGCGTATGGCCCTATATTTTGACGTTCGTTTACGTGTGGAAAATAGCCGGCTACAATTCGATCATCTTCCTTGCTTCGATCACGGGCATTTCTTCCGAGTATTATGAAAGCGCCAAACTGGAAGGGGCAAGCCGCTTTCAGCAAATCCTTTACATTACGCTTCCACTATTGCGTCCCATTATCATCATCATGCTGCTTCTCGGGATCGGACGGATATTTTATGGAGACTTCGGCATGATCTATGCCCTGATCGGCGATGTTGGCGTCTTGTTCCCCACTACGGATGTGATCGATACGTATGCATACCGCGCACTGCGGCAGATGGGCAACTTCAGCATGTCCTCCGCCATTGTTCTTTACCAGTCGTTTATGGGGCTCATCGCCGTTACGTTCTTCAATTGGCTGGCGCGTAAGATCGACCCGGACTCTAGATTGTTTTAAGGTGTGATAGAAATGCGAGAACGATTGTTTCTAGGTTTTGTGTATGTGCTGTTAAGCGGGTTTGCCCTGATTTGTTTCATCCCGTTTTGGATCGTATTGGTGAACTCCTTTGCCAATGAAACGTTCATTCAAACCTCCGGATATCAGCTGTTTCCGACTTCTTTTAGCTTGAATGCCTACAAGATGCTCTTGTCGGGAGATCAGGTATTCCGAAGTTATGGCGTTACCTTGTTCGTTACGTTGACGGGAACGGTGCTTGGCGTTATTATTACGGCGTCCTATGCGTATGTTCTCAGCCACCCGAAGGTGAAATATCGGCATATCCTTTCCTTTTTAACCTTTTTCACGATGTTGTTTGGCGCAGGAATCGTTGGTTTCTACATACTCATCGCCAATTGGTTAAGCCTGAAAGATTCGTTGTGGGCGCTTGTCCTTCCGTACTTGCTGAACCCTTTTTATGCCTTCATTCTCGTATCTTATTTCCGTTCCTTGCCCTATGAGCTGAATGAAGCGGCTACCGTGGACGGAGCGAATGATATTCGTATTTTCTTCCGCGTGATCTGGCCGATCTCGCTGCCCGTGATCGCTACGGTCGCATTGTTTTATGCGCTGCAATACTGGAATGACTGGTACCTGTCGCTTCTATTTATCGATAACTACAAGTTGCACCCGTTGCAAATGATGATCAGGCAGCTGATGTCCAATTTGAACGCGATGTCTTACGTCGGCGGCAGCCGGACGGAATATAACATTATCGTTCCGACATACGGCATGCAGCTTGCCATTGTATGTATTACGATTGGTCCGATCGTATTCGTCTACCCGTTCGTGCAGAAGTATTTCATTAAAGGCATGACGCTGGGATCGGTTAAAGGTTAGGCCAGAATAATCATGTAGGGGGACCCGAAAAATGCGGTTGAAACGTTGGCTTTCGCTTTCATTCGTGCTGCTGTTGTCCTTTTCTCTGATCATGGGCTGCTCGGAAGGGACAAATGAAACATCCGGCACGGACAACACAAAAGGAACTGAACCTGCAAGCACAAAATTGGAACCGGTTACGCTTAAAATCATGATTCCGGGCGACCGCCCGCCTGATATGGATCTTGTCATCGCAGAGGCCGAAAAACGGATGAAAGACACGATCAACGTCAAGTTGGATCTCGTATTCGTGCCGTGGGCCGACTTGGCACAGAAGACGCAGGTAACGCTGGCTTCCGGTGAAAACATCGATCTGATCTTTGATGCGCCGTGGCTGCACATTAATCAAATGATTGCCGACGGTTTCTACGAACCGCTCGATGATCTGCTCAAACAATATGGAAAAAATGTACTGGATAAACGTCCGCAGCAAATGTGGGATGCAAACAAGTACAACGGTAAAATTATGGCGGTGCCGCTCGGGCTCTCTTATATGGAAGGCAACGCCTATATCGTGCGCAAAGACCTTCGCGAGAAGCTGGGCATACCGCCGATCAAAAGCTACAAGGATTTAATCGATTTTGCTTACAAGGTAAAGGAAAAGGAGCCTGGCATTGCACCGATTATGGCAGCGGGAACGACGGGACAACAGACGTATTCCATCGTGGGTCTGCGAAGCCTGAACGATTACGATACCCATGTGCGCTTCACGCATGCGCTGGGAAGCAGCCTGACCTTATACTACAAAAATAACGATGGCAAAGTTTACAACCTGTTCGAGGATCAAGAGCCGGTTTTGTCATGGATGAAGGATGCCAGACAGTTATACAAGGACGGACTTGTATATAAGGACATCCTGGCCGCAAAAGACTTCATCCAGCCTTTTATGAGCGGGAAAGCGGCCATCGTTACGAAAGGTTCGTTTGGCACGGGGCTTTCCTTTGATCAACAGTTCAAGAGCAATGTTCCAAACGGCGATCTGGAAACCGTTACGTTCTTCAATCCGGCGAAAGGGGCCAATATTTCGAACTTCAAGCAGTGGAATTTCCTTGCGGTGCCAAAAGTCAGCAAAAATAAGGAACGTGCGGTTATGTTCCTGAACTGGGCCAATGAGAAGGAGAACTATGACCTGCTGTCCTACGGAATTCCAGGCAAACATTGGGAGCCGGTTGGCGATAACGAATACAAAATACTTGATACGAAGGGATATTCGCAGTTTGGTTATGTGTGGGTATGGAATCCCGTCGACGAGCGCTCGGATGCGGATGGAGACAAGACGTATGCGGACTTCGACGCCGTGCTCCGCGATGCCGACAGCTTTACAAAGGATATTTTGACCGGATTCGAATTCGATTCTTCCGCGGTTCAGAACGATCTTAGCCAATACAATACGGTCGAGGCCAAATATTATCCTGCACTCGTCAATGGCGTTCTTGATCCGGAGGAAACAATGAAGAAATTCGAAGCCGAAGCCGGCCCTTCCTTAAAACGCATCCAACAGGAATTGCAGAAACAAATCGACGCTTTCCTGACGGCCAAAAAGTAGTTGCTGATTTTCCAACCATGCACAAATAAAAGAGAAAATATATTTCGCCAACCAAGCCGCCGGCGCCAGCCGAAGAACCGCGTGTTCTTCGCTGGTGCCGCGGCTTTTATGGGATTCCCTCCCTTACATGCTCCCGCCGATTGGTCAAACGAGAACTTAAAACAGGCAAACGAGAACTAGGCAGAAACCAAGGACTAAGCTATGATAAAACTCAAACCGAATGCAACTTTTCTTGGCGAAGTGGAAGGGAGGCGACAACCGCGACATGAGACCGATGTTCAAATCGACGTATGTGCGCATTTTTTTATGGAGCTGCATATTGATTACCGTCATTATCATCCCGTTCTCGTTATTCCTCGTCCAGCGATTTTCGGATTATGCCTCCTCGCAGATCGGATATATCAACCGGGACAGAATCGAAGAAACATTGGACCGGACGGAATTCATCCTGGCGAAACTGAAATGGTACGGCTTGAACATGTACGAAGATCAGACCATCCAAAACTGGATTTATTCCAAGGGCGACGATCCATTGCTCGATGCCGCGGCCCTTCAAACTTTGTCGAAGTATTTATCAAAGGAATCTTTTTTTGAAGGCGCTTACCTTTTTAACATGCGCCGGGAAAAAGTGATGGATTTCAAAGTCGGCCTTCTTCCGTTCAGCGAGTTTTCGGATCAGGTCATTTTGGAGCGGGTTAAACGGCAGGAACCTTTCCTGCTTCGCTACTTTCATTACGAATCGGGAGGAAAATCGTATATATCATTGGTGATCCCGCCATCATACGTCAAGAAGGAGCATTACGGATATTTGGTCGTACTGTTGAACGCTCAAGTATTGCAGAACTATCTCCTGTCAGGGGAAGGTTCGGAGGAAAGCGATACGGATTATCGGGTGACGCTCATCGACCGTTCCGGGCAGGCCATTCTGGGGCAGACGGATGAAAGCGTAATGGAAAGAGTTAGAGATGCGCGAACGGGGTCCAAAAAGGGCTCGTACGAGCTGAAAGCGGACGGACAGACGTTATACGTGAACTATGCCGATTTGGATTCCCAAGATTGGACGCTGTACTCCTTGTCCGGGATGGAACAATTCCGCCAGCAAGTAACCCGCTTTCAAGAGACGATCGTGCTTGGCTCGATCCTCCTCCTGATCGTGCTGCTGCTCGCCGTGCTTTGGAATTCGCATGTTTTTTTCAAACCTTTCCGGACTCTAGCCGCTCAAATCCATGGCAAGCACGGCGTTCAGGCCAAAAGCGATATGGATGCGATCCGGCAAAGCGTCGTTTTATTGCGGGATCATTCCCCGCTCATCAAGACCGAATATTTGCGGCGATGGATTCTGCAGGGCAGGCTGGGCAACAGTGCATGGGAGGCCCTTTCCCGCGAATCCGACATCCTCGAATTCGAATGGATCCGGATGGCCGTCGTCAAAATCGATGCTTTTTACGAAACGACGGAGCGTTACGATTTTGCCTCCCAGAGGCTTTTGAAATACGCCATCGGCAACATTGCGGAAGAAGTGTTAAGCGCTAAGGACCGCGCGATCGAGGTTGTCGATTTCGGCGACGATCATCTGCTTCTCCTTGTCGGCATGGCCGATCAAGCAGCCGATCTGATAGATGATTTGGGTCAACTGAGCCGCATGGTAAGCAGGTTTATTCAACTCAAAATTACCATTGCATGCAGTTCCGTCAGGCATGTCCGCGATGACTTGCGCGCCGTATACGACGACTTATGCGAATTGACATTGCTTAAATTCTTAAGCGGCGACGACAAAATCTACACCGAACAAGAATATGAGCGCTACGCGGATTTGCCTTATCAGCCGGACGACACCTTGCTGGACCTCCTCATTCAGTCGATTCGCTCCGGCAAGGAGGAACCATCCTTCCAACTGCTGGAGCAGTGGTTTGCCCGGCTGCAGACGATGAAATATTCCGAATGTCAATTCCAATTGAAATTAATGTTTTTTTCCTTCGTCAAATCCTTTAGCAAACTCACGACCGTACATAACGTCAACGGGATTGAAAATCATCTCAAAAAATTCGCGACGCTCGAAGACATCCATCGATGGATGAAAACCGAAATTTCCCGCATCATTTCCCTGCTCGGCGACCAGAAAAGCTTGAACCGCAAAGGAAAAGTCGTGGAGGAAATGATCGAATATATTCGATACCACATTCACGATCCAAGACTATCCGTCGAAAGCATCGCCGATCATATCGAGTTGTCCGCCAAATATTCTCGTCAATTGTTTCTCGACCATTACGGGATGTCGCTATCCAATTATATTTTGAATATGCGGATCGAAAAGGTAAAGGAATTGCTCACGGAGACCGACATGAGCGTTGCCGAAATCGCGCAGCAAGCCGGATTTCAGACGAAAAGCCATTTTTTTACCGCCTTCAAAAAAGCGACCGGCATGACGCCGGCCCAATATCGTTGTCGGCAGATGGACGAGGTGAGCGGTTAAGGGGTAAAATAAAAACAACGCAAGGTTCTCCCCAAAAGGGAGCGGCTTTGCGTTGTTTTTTTGCAAGCTCCAGCCTTCCTTCCCTATCGCCCTTTCACATCGCCGAATCCACATATTCGTCCGGCTTGATCCCTTCATACCGCGCGAAGGCGCGTTTGAACGAATAGACGTTTTCGTAGCCTACCCGGCGGGCGATGACGTCCATGCCGAATTTTTTCTCCCGCAGCAGCTCCTTGGCCGTTTCCATCCGAAGCCGGCACACATAATCGTAAAAGTTGATGCCGGACACCTCCTTGAATATTTTGGAGACGTTCGAAACCGACATGCCGCACATTTCCGCCAGCATCTTCAGCGAAAGATCGGCGCTCGTGTAGTTTTGGTTTACGAATTGCAGAAGCTCGCTGCCGACGGCAAGCGACGGGGACGTATTGGCATACCGCTTCCGCTCGCAGATCAACGTGCCGACCTCCAACACGCAGCTCCACATCTCCTCCATTTCTCCCGCTCCCGCCCTGCTTGCGAATTGTTTGGCGTAAATGCACGTATCCAGATTCAGCTCATGAAGGACCCTCAGCAGCGTTTCCATCAATAACGAGACCAGTTTGACCTCGCTTGATTCGGGCAGCTCCCGTTTTTTGTTTTCCGCAGCGATTTCATGCAAAATTTGCATCGTGGTATCCAGGTTTCCGATCTTCAGGTTATTGACCAGCTGGACTTCCCAATCCGTCGGGTAATAGTAATCGACACCCGCTTGAACCGCCTCCTCCTGCTGCACCGGAAGGTGCTCCCGCGAAAAAATCGTATACTGCAATCTTTCATTGGCCGCATAATACGATTTGCTGATGCCGACCACCCCCTTCTCCACCGTTCCGCAGAAGACATCCGGCCGAAAACCGCAAGCCTGCTCGATCTCCCCCGAGATTTCGGACGCGATCCGTTCCGGCAGACGATCGTCCCCGAACGGATTTACGGAGGATAGAATCAGCGCTTTATCCGCATTGGTCACCTCAAACAGCTCGTAATCCACACGATGACGCTTCATCGCCTGTTCAACGATCATGATCGTGATCATTTCGATTTTACGGATTTTTTCCATGTCGGAAACATCGCGGATGGCGTAAAAGCTGACCAGCAGCGTGCAATAATGCATGTCGTCGGTATACCCGATGCCGAATTTTTTCAGTCCGTTCATCTGCTGATCGTCCGCAAAATACCCTTTCAGCAGGCGAAGAAACAGGTTCGACCTCGCGGCGCTTTCGTAGTCCTGCATCGTTTGCTGAAGATTTTTGTTTTCGAGCAGCAGCCGGTCAAACGATTTTTCGATATAGCTGTATTCCGATCCGGAAATTGAACCGCCGTTTTTGCCCTCTTCAAACCGGACCGCCGCGGAAAGCTTGTTCAGCAGGGCGCCGAGCGGACGGTAACTGACCTTGGCCAGCAAAAAGGCCGCCAAAGCCCCAAGACCGGCGGAAATGGCAATGGCAAGCAACGAACCGAATAGATTGTTGATGCCAATCACGCCGGTATCCGCGTAAGTGATCGCATACCGCAAATCGCTTGCCTTGGAAGGCAAAACCAGCTCATAACTGCGCGAACGTTCCGGATGGCCGGCGGAGTCATTCCGCGTCTGACGGTAAATCAGGGAGCCTTGCGACGAAATGGCGATGGCCTTCGATTCGATCCCTCCGAAACGATGCATATAGTCCGAGAAGTAAGCGCTATCAATAAAAAGGACCAAAACGGCGCGGGGATGGTTGACGACCTCGAGGCTTTGCAGTACGGGAATGACCCGCTTGCCGTTGCCCCATAATTTCATGTCCGCAGGCGGCATGATCTTGAAATACTGCTGCTGAGACAAAACATGCTGAAGTTTTTGCTTGGTATCTCCGTCGAAAACGGCGACGCCCTTAAAAAAGTCTTCTTCCGGATAGACGCCCCATTGCGTCAAGACCTGCCGTTTCTCCGGGAAAACGACCATGCCGAAGGAGAGGATGCCAAGCGAATTGAAGCCGTTATCCAAGCTTTTGCGAATCTCCAGCATCTTGAACATGTCGAATTCCTGATCGTATACGTTCGTATTTTGCATCAGCTTTTTGACCCAGGCTTCGTTGCCCAGCATCTTGCCCATGTTTTTCAGCTCGTTCAGCTTACTGTCGACCAGATCCGCAATCCGTTTGGCGTCGGCCGCATGTTTTTGGTGCTGCTGTTGCTTTTCCTCCATCATGTTCCGCTGCACGTTGAGCACGCTGAACACGATGATGGGAATGATCAGGATCGCGGTATACGACAAAAAGATGTTGCGGAACGTTCCGCTTCCGAAACCTTTATAGCGCAAAACAACCCCTCCTCCGGTTGGTATGACGCGAACGCAAAAAGCAAAAGCAGGAAAACGGCCGAGCTTTTCGCGTTTTTTGCGAAAAACCGCCATTTTCCCCGTTGGATGTTGCCGAAAACGTTACTGGATGCTGTTGTATCTGTCAAGCAGCTGCTGGTTGATTTCGATCAAATCATCCAGCCCGAGCTTCTTCAGCTCGGAAATATATTGATCCCAATTGTCGAGCGATTTTTGACCAAGAGCAAGCTTGGTCGCAAGCTCCTGCGAGTACGTTGTCAAGTTGGTCAAAATTTTCGTTTTCTTTTCGAGCTGCTGATCGTCCGGAATGGCCAAATACATGTCGTTCATGTTGACGAAATACGGCTTATAGTTCAGTATGTTTAACTCGTTTTCCGTTTTGTACTGAGGTTTGTCGATCAGCTCAAACTCGAGGTTGGCGAATTGGACGCGGGGGAAAACGGTGTCCCCAAACAGCTGGCGGCCTGTGGCCTGGCCCATTTTGGCCAGCTCTTCTTCCGATACATTGTTGATATATACTTTTGCCCCGTTGCCGTCCTTTTTGTACGTTTGACCTTCAATTCCCCAATACAGAAGATCTGCGTATTTGTCCGAGTAGATCGTGTCGAAAAACTTGATCGCGGCTTCCACATCCTTGCAGTCTTTCGTAATCGCATATTTCTGCCATACGAGGAACGGCGGTTCCAATTGTGCCGCTGGAGTGATGTTGTCAACCGCTTGAAGCGGCATGAGCGGCAGGAATTCGCCGCCGCCATTGATCGTCGGCTCCTGATACGTTTCCAAATTGTAGTCGGTTAAGGAAGCGACCTGGTTTTCCGTCATCTTTTGCTGTTTTTGCTCCCCTGTCGCCCCGATCAGACTTGTGTCAAGAACGCCTTCTTTTACTAACTGCTGCAGGTAGCGGAAGTAATCCTTAATGCCGTCTTGATACCATGGGGATACCACTTTTTTGTTTTCGACATCCACCGCCGTAATATCCGTGCCAAGCCCGAACCATTGAGCGATAGCGCCGTTAAACGCGCTTGGATCGTAAACGAGAACTTCGTCCGGCTTGCCGTCTCCGTTGGCATCCTTATCCCGGAATGCTTTTAAGGTTTGCAAATATTCCGCGGCTGTTGCAGGAACCGGGAGATTCAGCTTATCCAGCCAGTCTTTGCGGAGCAGCATGGTCAAAGAAACGGGAGCCGGCGTATTTCCCTGGTATGTTTTTTTGTGAAGATTGCTAAACCAGTACATTTTGCCGTCAGGCGATGTCGTCGATTTTTTGGCGAACGGCATTTCCTCGTTGTACATTTTTTTGATGTTGCCGTTGCTGTACTTCTCGATGAGCGGATTCAGATCAAGCAATACGCCCTGCTTTGCCAAATTCAGCACCGTCGTGTTATCCAGAGCCGAGATATTCACGATGTCGGGAAGAGAAGAGCCGGAAGCCATCCGGGTTTGGATGGTCACTTTGTATTGCTCTGCCGGAACCAGCTCGTAATCCAATTGCAAACCGGCATCGGCGAGCATCTTGTCGACTTCTTTCCATACCGGATACTTCTCCCTGTCCTCGAATTTGATATATTTGTTCGATCCGGCTGGCCCGAGCAGTCGAAGCTTGCCGGTCTTCTGCCCGGTTTCGGCGTTGCCGCCGGCTTCCTCCTTTTTGCCGTCTGCACCGCTGCCGTTACTGCCGCCACTATTGCAAGCGGTTACAGATGTGATTAAAACAACCGCCATCAGAGCGGATACGAATGGTTTTTTCCACTTTTTCAATGCGTTTTCCCCCTTTGAATGGTCTCAGCCTACTCTTTCAACGAGCCAAGAAGCGCTCCTTTAATGAAATACTTCTGGAAGAACGGATAAGTGAAAATGACGGGCAGCGTGGTGAACACGATGATGGCGTATTTCAGCTGGATGTTGGAGAGCATGTTGGCCACCGCATGTTTCGTATCCTCCAAGGATAACATTTTCAAATCCACCGATTGCTGAACGACGACGCGGTACAAATACATTTGCAGCGGATGCAGCTTTTCGTTCGGCAAATACACAAGCGCGTCAAACCAGCTGTTCCAAATGCCGACGACCGAATAAATGGCGATCACCGCCAAAATCGGTTTGGAAATGGGCAGAATTACGCGAAATAGCAGCTGCAAATGGGAAGCGCCGTCGATAAAAGCCGATTCCTTGAGTCCATCCGGAATGGTCGTAAAAAAGGTTCTGACGAGAATGATGTTCCAAATGCTGACCATGCCGGGGATGATCACCGCAAACATCGTATTGTACATTCCAAGTTTGTTGACAAGCAGATAGGAAGGAATCAACCCGCCTCCGAAATACATCGGGATGAGCAGAAAGGCGACCAGCCATTTCCGCCCTTTCAGCGTGCGCACCGTTAGCGGATATGCGCCTAATACAGCCGTAAGGCAGTTCAACAACGTCCCTGCGGCAACGTAGATGAGCGTATTGGAGTATGCCCACCACATTTTCGTATCGC
The DNA here is from genome assembly GCF_031583795.1 of Paenibacillus sp. VCA1. Lineage (NCBI taxonomy): Bacteria > Bacillati > Bacillota > Bacilli > Caryophanales > Paenibacillaceae > Paenibacillus > Paenibacillus sp. VCA1. The sequence continues at coordinate 116,617 of NZ_JAVLSX010000010.1, forward strand.
TGACGATCAGTTTATAGGAATCGAGAAAAAATCCTTTCGGATACCAAAACACGTTCATGGCCGCCACTTCCGTCGGCGAACTGATGGACATGATGATGACGAGATAAAAAGGATACAGCGTAATGATGCAAATGACGAGCGCAAGCGCATACAAAATCATGTCGACGGCAACAGAGCCCTGCTTGATCTTGTTCGGATTTCTTCTGACCGAGGCGGCCATCGTACTCCCCCTTACCATAAGGCGTAATCGGAATATTTGCGGCTGAGCGAATTGGCGATGTACAGCAGCGTGAAGTTAATGAGCGAAATAAACAGACCGACTGCGGTACCCGAGCTGAAATTTCCGCCCAGCAGGCCGTCGCGGTACAGATATGTGCCGATGACATCCGCCGTCTCGTATACCATCGGGTTGTAGATAAGCAGGATGAACTCGCTGTTTGCCGAAAGCAGATTGCCGATCGCGAAGATAAGCAAAATAAATATCGTCGGCCGGATGGACGGCAGCGTAATATGGAGCATTTGCTTGAAACGGTTTGCGCCGTCCATTTTGGCCGCTTCGTATAAATGAGGATCGACGGAGGACATGGCCGCCAAATACAAAATGCTGCTCCATCCGAACGACTTCCAAATGCTTGTGATCGTATAAATGGCAGGAAAATATCCCGGTTCCGTATTCAGCGCCACCGGCGTCCCGCCAAACAGCTTGACGATGGCATTGACGATCCCGTCCGTATTGATGAAGGACAGCACCATGCCCGCCACGACGACGTTCGAAATGAAGTGGGGCAAATAACTGGCCGTCTGCACGTATTTTTTGAATACGCCGCTCTTCAATTCGTTCAGCAGCAGGGCGAACAGAATCGGCACCCAGAAACCGAACACGAGAAAATAAAAGCTGAGCAAAAACGTGTTCCGCATCAGTCTGCCGAAATACGGGCCGTTAAAAAAATCGATGAAATGCTGAAGGCCCACCCAATCGGTTTCATGCAGCGAGAAAAAAGGTTTTCCCGGGTAATAATTTTGAAAAGCGATGATCACTCCGTACATCGGAATGTAGCTGAATATAAAAATATGGATCAGAACGGGAAGCATTATCAAGTACAGCTGCATATTGTCGCGCCATCGGAACGACATACGGTTGCCTGGTTGTCGGACGGCTTTCATGACCTTCCCCTTTCCCTTTCCCAAAGTCTCGCGGATGAAAGCGGGCCCGCCTTCCGCTGGATTCATCATAATTGGCCTTTTCAAACGAAGGCAAGCAACATTTTTTGATCGGGTTCGCAATATTTTCGCGGGTTTGGGCGGTGGGTCTGAAAATTGCAGGAATTCCCCGTTATTTCAAGGTTTGAGGGAGATTTTAACCAGGTGTTTTTTTGAATGCCGCTCTATTCGCTCGTTGTCCAGGTTCGATATTCCTTTGATAGATGCGCATGTCCCATGTTTTAGGAAGCCGCTCGCCAAAATAAACCTGAGATTCTCGCTATCTATCCGATGGCATTCATATCGGCATAAATAGCTTCCATCGCATGGAAAGTTCGTAATTGGAACATTTAACGGGTTCTATTTGCCGAAAACAAGTGACATAATACATAAAATCCGAACAATAACTTGATAAATCCTCGTTTTTTTTGTATTATAAATCTCGTGAACTCCTTATCACCAAAAATAATTCAAAGTTTGAAGGTGACCAATGGTTCATTCCGATTCCAATGAATTCAAACAGAAGCTGAGCCAGGTATATAATGAAGTCTCAAAGGAATTGTTTGGCTTCGGAACTTCTTTATTGAAGACAAGCGTTCAACCCGAGGCGATCACGTTATATGCCCGGCATCGTCGCTCCCCCCGTTCCACTGTGCTTGAGGGCGAGGTTCCGGCTTTGAAATACGAAGTCGACTTTTACATGTCGATGATTTACAAGAAAAAGCTGAAAACCCGCTTGGAAGACGAGCTGGGATTGCGTATCGAAGTTTTACTTCGGGATTACGATCCCGCCACGCAGTGGGCAGTCACGAACATACTTTTACAGACCGATTCATAACCGCGGCGCTTTCCTTTTGATTTATCTTAAGGACTGCCCGTTGCCTGGAAAACGAAACGGATGCCGCTCTTTCTTTGTTTACAATGAAAAAGCGCTCTAGTTAGAGATTTTTTCTACCTAGGGCGCTTTTCTTTTTTATCATAACGCTTTTTTAAAAACACATGGGAGTGAATCATTGTGAAAAAAACATGGATCAAAGGTTTTCTCGCTTGCAGCCTGTCCGCGCTCGTGCTGGCCGGATGCGGAAGCAACGGCAAAAACGGGACTGAAGGAGATTCGTCCGGCGCCAAGCAGCAAAAACTCGTCATTTCGACTTGGGGTTTCGCGGAAGACTTCTATAATAAGGAAGTTTATGAGCCGTTCGAAAAAGCGCACAACGTGAAAATCGTGCTGGAAACAGGCAATAACGCCGACCGCCTGAGCAAAATCCTTCAGGGAAGCTCCGACGTCGACGTGATTTACCTCTCGGATTATTATGCGCAGCAAGGCATCGAGGCAGGCGCCTTCGAAAAAATCGACCGCAGCCGCTTAAAAAACCTGGACAATGTGTATGACATCGCCAAAGCGCCAAACGGCGAAGACTACGGCCCTGCCTACACGATCGGCCAGCTGGGAATCGCTTACGATCCCAAAGCCGCCGGAACGAAAATCGAGTCCTGGAGCGACCTGTGGAAGCCCGAGCTGAAAGGAAAACTGACGATGCCGAGCATTACGTCCACCAGCGGTCCGATGATGGTCGACGCCGCATCGAAGGTGGCGGGCGCCGCGGAATTTAACGAAGATCAAGCGTTCGAACGGTTGACCGCACTGAATCCGGGCGTCGTGAAGTACTACAGCAAAACTTCCGAATTCGTCAACATGTTCACGCAAGGCGAGGCAGCCGCCGGCCCGATCATGCAGATGTATGTGGGCGACCTGCAAAAAGCCGTGCCGGGCATCGAATTCGTGACGCCGAAAGAAGGCGCTTATGCCATCATCAATACGCTGAACGTCGTCAAAGGAAGCAAAAACAAGGAACTGGCGGAAGAATTCATCGACTGGCAGCTCAGCCAAGAGGTACAGGAAAAAGCGGCAAAAGCCAAAGTCGACTCCCCTGCCAACAAAAACGTCAAACTGTCGACGGAAGAAGCCGTAGGCGTAACCTACGGGGCGGATGTCGTCGAGAAGCTGCAAAAGCTTGATATGGCGTTCGTCAACAGCCATCTCAAAGCTTGGACCGACCGTTTTAACCGCGAGGTTACCCGCTAAGCGCACGCGGTTCGAATACGGGCAGCATATACCGGCAGGGGCTGCTTGCCCCTGCCTTTTTGAAGATATAAGGGAGCATAAGTTTACCGGTCCAGAAAGGGGAATCCATGTGAAAAAAACGATATTGGACGTCGATACCGGCATCGACGACGCGCTTGGCATCATGCTTGCGATCCGGAGCGGCGAGCTTGACGTGCTGGGCATTACAACGGTGAACGGCAACGTGTCGCTGGAGACGGCGACAAACAATACATGCAAAATTTTGGAGCTGATCGACGCCGCGCCCTCCATCTCCGTATACCCGGGGGCACCCCGTCCGCTCATGCGCGGCAGTCTGTTCGAACACCGGGTTCACGGGCAGGACGGGCTGGGCGGCGCTTTGGCCGAAATGCGCCCTGCCGATCGCGTCGACCGGAGCCTTTTCGGTCCCGATTTTATCATCGAGCAGGTCCGGCGTTTTCCGGGTGAGGTGACGCTGATCGCTACCGCGCCGCTGACCAACGTCGCGCTGGCATTGGCCAAATATCCGCCGCTTGTCCATGAACTGAAGGAAATCGTCGTGATGGGCGGCGCGGTTCAAACGTACGGCAATATCACGCCCGTGGCGGAATACAACATGCATGTCGATCCGGAGGCGGCCAAACTCGTCTTCCAGGCAGGGTTTCCGCGCCTGCTCATGGTCGGTCTGGACGTGACCCGGACAGCCCTGCTGACCCGCGAACATATCGACGCCATGGGAACTTCCGCAATAGCCGATTATGTCCGCGCCAGCACAGCGGATTACATGAAACGCTATTGTGAGCGAAACGGCGTCCAGGCATGCGCCATGCATGACCCGCTGGCCGTCGGGGCCGCCATCTGGCCCGAACTGGTTCGTTCCGCCCGGCATTATGTCGACGTGGAGACGAAAAGCGAGCTGTGCGACGGCCAGACGGTATGCGATTTTCAAAACCGTCTGCAGCGGGAGCCCAATGTGGACGTTTGCCTGGAGGCCGATTCGGATGAATTCATAAGCCGCTTTATCGACGTCCTCCGCGGCTGATTTTATAAAACAGGAGATTGCATTCATGAAAAAGCGATACTTGTACGTGCTATTGGCACCCGGCTTGGTGTTTTTGACGTTGTTCATGATCGTTCCGCTCGTCCTGACGGTCGGCTCGACCTTGTTCCAAGACGGCGGCTTTACCGCCGGGATTTACACGCAATTTTTTAAAGACGCTTATTTCCTTGATATTTTGGGCACGACTTTGCTTGTTAGCGTCATGACCACCTTGCTGTGCGTCTTGATCGGTTTTCCGGTCGCTTACTATTTGTCCAAGCTTCCGCCGCGCAAAAAAGGCATCATGCTGGCGCTGGCGATTTTTCCGTTATTGACAAGTTCGGTCGTCCGCTCCTTCAGCTGGATGATCATCCTCGGCAAAAACGGCCTGGTAAACAATCTGCTGACGGCCCTCGGCATCATCCATGAACCGCTTAGCATTCTGTACACACCGGTCGCGATGATCATCGGGCTTGTCCACCTGTTCCTGCCGCTTATTCTCATTACGCTCGTCGGCGTCATGGAATCGATCGACCACGATTTGGTGCGGGCAGCCCAAAGCCTCGGGGCTTCCAAGCTGACGGCCTTCCGCAAAATCGTCGTCCCGCTCAGCATTCCGGGGCTGATCGTCGGCAGCATTCTCGTGTTTGTCGGCAGCCTGACCGCTTATACCACGCCTGCCCTGCTGGGCGGTAAAAAACGCGTCGTCGCGACGTTTCTGTATCAGAATGCGATCACGCTGAACGATTGGCAGGCCGCGTCGGCCATCGCTACCATCATGATGATCATCACGTTTATCGTCATCGGGCTGATGAACAAAGCGGCGGCTAAATTCAAACCGAAGGAGTAGATACGGATGAAAAACAAAAACCCGGGGCTTGCCCTCTTTACCTTTATCGTCTATTTGTTTCTGCTCGGGCCGCTCGTCATCATCGCCGTCACCTCCTTTGAACCGGGGACGGTCCTGAAGTTTCCGCCGACCGGATTTTCGCTGAAGTGGTACCAGAACATTTTTGATGTCGAAATGTTTATGAGCACGTTCAAGACGTCGATCCTGGTCTCCCTTTTGGGCAACGTGCTTGCCATTCTTCTCGGGATCCCGGCCGCATATGCGCTGAACCGGGCGTCGTTCCGGGGCAAGGAGACGCTGAACGCGGTATTTCTGTCCCCGCTCCTCATTCCCGGAATCGTGCTCGGGTTTACGCTGCTGAAATATGTCGTCATCGCCTTTCACATTCCGATTTATGCGGCGCTGCTGATCGGGCATACGGTCATCATGCTGCCGTTTATTATCCGGGTCATCGGCTCGAGCCTTGCGGGATTCGATTTTGCGGTCGAGGAAGCCGCGCTGAGCCTCGGTTCAAGCCGGCTGGCCACCTTTTTCAAAGTCGTCCTGCCGAACATCAAGTCCGGCATCATCGCATCGGTGCTGCTTGCGTTTCTGGAATCGTTCAACAACGTCGATATTTCGCTGTTCATGACCGGACCGGGCGTCAGCACGCTGCCGATTCAAATGCTGACTTACGTGGAGAACTATTTCGACCCGACCATCGCGGCGATTTCGGTGCTGCTGATGCTGATTACCGCGGGATTCATGTTCCTGATCGAAAGGCTGCTTGGACTCACCTATTTCACCAAACAATAAATGGAGGCATAAGACGATGTCTTTACTGCAATTGGATAACGTATCGGTCGCTTATGACCAGCAATACATTTTGAAGGACTTCAACCTCTCCGTCGAAAAAGGCCACCTGATTTCGCTGCTGGGTCCCAGCGGCTGCGGTAAAACGACCACGCTCCGGCTGATCGCCGGTTTTCTCGACGCTTCGGACGGCCGGTTTACGTTCGGGGGCGCGGATTATACCCGCGTCCCGATCAACAAACGGAATTTCGGGTTCGTGTTCCAAAGCTACGCGCTGTTCCCGCACATGTCCGTCTTCGATAACGTCGCGTTCGGATTGCGGCTGCGCAAGGTGAAAGAAGACGAAATCAAAAAACGGGTCATGCGAATGCTCGAAATCGTCAGCCTGGGCGGCTTCGAGAACCGTTTCCCGCAGGCGCTTTCCGGCGGGCAAAAACAGCGGGTCGCGATCGCCCGCGCGCTGGTGATCGAACCGGATCTGCTGTTGTTCGACGAGCCGCTGTCCAATCTGGACGCCAACCTCCGGATCAACATGCGCGTGGAAATCCGCCGCATCCAGCAGGAGCTTGGCATCACCGCCGTGTACGTGTCGCATGACCAGGAGGAATGCTTCTCCATTTCCGACCGGGTGGCCGTCATGAATAAAGGGATTATCGAGCAGCTCGATCAGCCTTCGGTCATATTCCAATATCCCAAAACGGAATTCGTGGCCCGGTTTATCGGCTTCAACAATTTTATCGCCTTTGATGAACGCGAAGACGAAGGCTCCTTCTACAGCCTGCGCAGCGGGGAATACCATTTCCATGCCGCGAAGGCTCCCGGGATGCCCGTGACGATGAAAGGGGCGATCCGCCCGGACGACCTCATTGCGGGAACGCTGGCGGAAATTCAGCCCGGCGACAACGTGCTGACGGGCAAGGTGAAAGTCAGCACCTATCTCGGCCGCAGCTACCAATATGTCGTCGTCACTCCGCTTGGCGAATTTACGGTAAACAAGGAAATGCAGCAGCCCTATGCCAATGGGCAGGAAATCCGCCTGTTGTTTCCATCGGAGAAGCTTGTTCTTGTCGAATAACAATAGGGGGAATTGATCATGCAGCCAGATCTGCTTCTGCTCAAACCGAAAGTGTACAACAGTTATTTCAAGCAATGGACGGAAACCAACGTCGCCGTCAAAGACGGAAAATTTATGTATATCGGCCCGCGTGGGGAAGAATCGTTCCAGGCTGGACGTGTGATCGACGCAAGCGGCCTGTACATGGTGCCAGGCTTTATCGACATCCATCTTCACATCGAGAGCACGATGGTGACGCCCGGCTCCTTCTCGCAAGGGCTGCTTCGAAACGGCGTCACGACGATCGTGCCGGAGCCCCATGAAATGGCCAACGTCTTTGGCCTCGACGGGGTTCTGGAAATGATCAACGCCAGCCGGGATTGCGAAGTGGACATGTTCTACGCGATTCCAAGCTCCGTGCCGGCGACCTCGCTGGAAACCTCGGGCGGCTCGATCGAAATCGAAGACATGGAAGCATTGCTTGCGACCGGCGACGTCATCTGCTTGGGCGAAATCATGAACTACGTGGATATCATTACCGATCCGGACTGCAAAACGAACCGGATCTTGAAGCATATGAAAGAACATCATCCGGAGCTCGTCATCGAAGGGCATGTGCCGAAGCTGCTTGACCTCGATCTGCAGCGCGTCATCTTCGCCGGCGTCGATTCCGACCACACGCATCAAACCGTCGAAGGACTGAAGGCAAGGATCGGCGCAGGCATGTTCATCGAAATCCAGGAGAAATCGATGACGCCGGAAATTATGGACTATCTCATCAAGCATGACGTGTCCGAACACTTCTGCTTCGTGACCGATGACGTCATGGCCGATTCTTTCAAGGCACGGGGGCATTTGAACCACATCGTCCGCAAAGCGATCGGCATGGGCATGGCGCCGGAAAAAGCCATCTATGCAGCCACCTCATCCCCTTCCCGCCGCATGCGGCTGTATGACCGGGGAACGATCGCGCCGGGGAAAACCGCAGACTTCCAGCTGATTTCCAGCCTCTCTGACCTGAAGCTCGAAGCGGTGTACAAAAACGGCAAGGAGGCCTATACGGCGGCCGCTCCATCGCAACCGAAGACGGCCGGATACCGGTTTCCGGATCATTTTTACCGGAGCGTGCAGCTTAACGAGCTAAGCGAAGCCGATTTCGCCGCTAAGGTTGACGTGGAAGACGGCACCTATCTCTGCCGGGTCATGACCGTTCAGGACGGCTCGACGTTTACCCAGGAAAGCCGCGTCGAATTGCAGGCGGCGGACGGATGCCTGCAGTGGGAAGGCAGCGGCCTGGGCATGATCGCCACGTTCGAGCGTTACGGCAAGCATGGCGGCAAAGCCTTCGGCTTGATCGGCGGCGATACGATCCAAAAGGGTGCGGTCGCCACGACGTATTCCCACGACAACCACAACCTGCTTGTTGTAGGGCATAACGTCAAGGACATGCTTCTCGCCGCAAACACCGTCATCCGGCAGCAGGGCGGCTTCTGCGTCGTTTCGGACGGCGAAGTGACGGCCAACATGCATCTGCCCGTCGGAGGCATTCTGACAGAGGAGCCGCTCGAATCGGCCGCCGAATCGGTCAAGCGGCTGCGCGAGGCGATGCAGGCGCTCGGCTACAAGCACTACAACCCGATCATGTCCATCGCCACCCATTCGCTGCCCGTCAGCCCGTATTTGAAAATCACCGACCGCGGCCTCATCGACGTCAACGCCGGCCAGGTGGTGCCGCTGATTATCGAAAAAAGATAAATGTATTCAATCGTTTGGATTCCATAAAACAACAGCCCCGTGAAGAGCAGCATGAGCTTCTGCATCACGGGGCTTTCTTATGTTCGCTACAACTTAACCTATGCTTCAAACAGCGGCCCTGCCTACTCGATCCTCGGCTTCGCCGGATCGCACTTCGGCTGCGGCACTTCCCCGGACTGGGCAAGCTTTCCTAAATAATAACATTCTTCCCGGTACATATGGTCCGGCACGAGCTTATTCAGGCGGCTTAACAGCTCGGCGCTGATATCCAGCTCCTCCACCTCCAGCAGAAACGCCATAAACGCGGACATTTCCACGTCAACGTCACCGTGAAACTTCTTGATCGAAGGATACGTCGTTTTTAATGTCCGCAGATAGCCGACCAATTCCAACGCCTTCAAATAAAATTCGTTAAAATGCTGTTCGAATTCCTTGCTCCTGCGGATCAATCTTCTTTCGACCCCGTCCAGGTCGGACGCGATCGACGCGGAGTGGAAGGCCGCATCCGGCAGCCACAGCAGGTCATGGTGCAGCGGATGATAACGCGGCACCGGTTTGCCGGCAAGCAGCTCCTTCAAAATCCTTTCGTATTCTTCCAGCTCGTTGAGCATATGGTTGATGAAGGTCGGAGACAGCCCGATGACGATTTGGCCGAGCAGCGCACGGTCCAGGAGGCTGAGCTTGAATGCGCGCAGCTCGACCGTAGCTTGGTAAGCCTGTTCGTTCAGCTGCCTCAAATCCTGATCGGGTCCCAAACTCCGCGACTGCGCAAGCAGCCCGTCGAACCATTGAATAAACCGGTTCGCCTTTTGAACGTCCTCCGCTTCCTTGGATGACAGCCCGTTAAAAATAAACCGTGCATGATCCCCTAAAATTTGCAGCCAAAACCTGTGTTCAAACAACGCCTCGCCGCTCATGCGAAAGCCCCCTTCGTCCTCATATTCAGCCGGGCCTTTTGCATGCATCCATTTTAGCGTTCGGTGCTCTGAACGCATGGCCGCAAAAGGCTGAACCAGCTACAAATATATGCCGTCAGGGGCCGCATTTATGCGGTTAAAAATTACAGCAGGCCCGACTTTTGAACTTCCGCGTAAAACGCCTCGAACTGAGGAATGTTGAGCTGCTGCGCCGCATCCGACAATGCCGTCGCCGGATCCGGATGCACCTCGACCATGACGCCGTCCGCTCCGGCGGCCAGCGCCGCTTTGGCGCAAGGCGCCAAAATGTCTTTGCGCCCCGTCGAATGCGTCACGTCGACCAAAACCGGCAAATGGGTTTCCTGCTTCAAAATAGGCACCGCCGAAATATCGAGCGTATTGCGGGTCGCCTTTTCGTAGGTCCGGATGCCGCGTTCGATCAGCATCACCTGGCTGTTGCCGCGGGACACGATATATTCGGCCGCATGGACGAATTCATCAAGCGTCGCCGCCAGTCCCCGTTTCAGGAGAATCGGCTTTTGAACATCGCCGGCCGCCTTGAGCAGCTCAAAGTTTTGCATGTTTCTGGCCCCGATCTGGATCACGTCGATATAGCCGCATGCCAGCTCGATATGCGCCGGGTCCACGATTTCGCTGATCGTTTTCAGGCCGAATTCGGCCGCGACCTCTTTCAAAATCTTCAAGCCTTCCACGCCTAAACCCTGGAAATCGTACGGGGAGGTTCTCGGCTTGAACGCGCCTCCGCGCATTACGGTAATCCCCGCCTCTTTCAGCGCCTTGGCGACCGTGCGCACCTGCTCGTAACTTTCGACCGAACATGGACCCGCGATCATCACCGGCTTGCCGCCGCCGATCGTCACATCGCCCAGCTGGATCAGCGTATCCTCCTGCTTCTTTTTCCGGCTGACGAGCAGATGTTTTTTATGGTCTACCTGCTGCAGCGACAACGAGGCTTGAAAAATTTGTTTGAACAGATGCCGCACCGTCTCGTGATCAAACGGCCCTTCATTGTGTGCCACCAGCTTCTCCAGCATTTCCTTTTCACGCACCGGATCGAATTTGGGAACGCCCTGCTTCTCTTTTTCGACGCCCAGCTCCTGGGCGATTGTGGCGCGCTCCGACAGAAGCGCAAGCAGCTGCAGGTTGACTTCATCCAGTTTCGTGCGCAATTGCTCCAATCTTCCTTGACTCATCCCATGTCCTCTCCTTTATCCCTTATTATCTTGAAAAACAAAAAGACCCCTGTCCGTCAAGGGACGAGGAGTCGTGGTACCACCCTTATTAGACATACCCTCAGCTTAGCGGCACGTCTCACTTCTGGCCTTTTAACGCAAGGTGTACGGGTAAGCCTACTTGCCTGCGGGAAAACAGACGTTCAGATACCGGCTCCGGAATGAACTTCGGCGGGTGCGGTGATTCGGGTGCTTTCAGTCTACCGGCACGCCGTCCCTGTCAACACGTTCTCCGCTTACTCTTTCCTTCATAGCCTGTAAGTCGCAAATGATTAAATTACATGCATTGTATTACAACCTGCACCGGGTGGCAAGCATTTTATTTAACGCATAATTGCTTCATTGCAGCGAAGAAAAACCATCCTGCCCGAAAAAGAACCGTAAAAACGATCGTTACGCTATAGGCTGTTTTTCCGCTCGTTTATCCTTGATAGCCCTGTTGTAGCAGTTGATCAGCTCGTCGAGCACCATGGACTGCCTGATCACTTTGGGGTTCCATACGTCGCCGTACCGGTTTACCATCCGATATAACCTCTGCCTGGCCTCCTCGATGGAATTTTGCGTGGATTCCGTGCTATTCATGAATTGGTTTACCTCCCTAAAATTCGGCTCAACTTGATCTGTTCACCAATGCTTCAGCATTCTCGGCTCATCTATTCTCTTCACTGGTCCAACTCTTATTCGGGCGGTATTTCCCTCCCCCTGACATCAGGCGGCAAAAAGCTATGTATGAAGCAGCAGTCCTTCTGCATCGGGCTGTAAATTTTCGTCAGTAACTGCCGTTTGCCAGCGATTCCTCCGTTGGAAGAAAAATACATATTTTAGGATATTATCTGTATACAGATAATATTATGTTGGATTTTATACGCTGGTCAATAACAAAATGAGAATCTATGAAAATAAATTTTATTTTTTCAAATGTCGGGTGAAAACCTTGTCAAACGGTGTATGGCGGATTGTCATTCCATGCAAAATCCTCCCGTAAAACCGTTGCCTGCAGCCCCGACCCGTTCAGGTAAAACTTGGTCAACATGCAATTAAACGCGAAGAAAAAAACGACATTTCTGCCGTTTTATAGTCGATCCATTGCAGATGCATATTCGTTTTTAACACGCCATGTTTAACCTTTGACTGCGCCTTCGGTCAACCCTTTTTCGATAAACTTGGAAATGAACAAATAAATGAGCAGGATCGGCATGACCGTCAGCGTAACTGCGGTTGCCATTAGGCCGAAGTCGGTTCCGTATTGCGAACTGATCTCGCTGAGCAGCGCGACGATTGGACGCACCTTCTCCTTGCTTACGAAAATGAGCGCGGAGAACAAGTCGTTGTACGACCATAAAAATACGAAAATGCTAACCGACGCAAACGCCGGCCTTGAAACGGGCATGAAAATTTTCGTGAACATCTGCCACCGGTTGCAGCCGTCCATAAATGCCGCTTCTTCGAGTTCCTTGGCGATCGTTGACATATACCCGGCAATGACAAGTGTCGCAAAGGTCAGATTGCCTGCCGTTTGCGGCAAAATGAGTCCCCAGTACGTATTTACCAGGCTGGTCTTGATCAAAAGTTCATATACCGGCACGACCGTCGCAAAGGCGGGCACCAGCAACGTCGCATACAAAATGGAATTGATGAACCGCTTGCCCCGAAACGTAAATCTGGATAACACGTAAGCGGCCAATCCCCCGAACAAAAGCACGAACAGCACCGTGCCTCCGGACATAATCAGGCTGTTCACGTAGCTTCTGCCGATGTTGATCCTGTCAAATGCGGTCGTATAGTTTATGAACACGGGTTCCAGGGCGAGCGAAAAGGATTTGTTCATCACGTCCCGGGATTCTTTAAACGAGTTGTTGACGATCCAGAACAGCGGATAAATCGTCGTCATCGCCCAGGCCGAAAGTACGATGTACATCAGCGCCGTGCCGAGTTTGAAACGATTTTTGCTCTTCATAGCTGGCTGCATAACGATTACACCCCTAATAACAGCTTAATATGTGATTTCCTCGCTTTTTAACAAACGGTTGGCTACCAAGGCGATCACGACCCCAAGCACGACCATGTAAATGGCGACCGTAGAGCCGTAACCGAAATTCTGGTCGACCATCGCCTTTTTGTACATGTAGGTCCCCAGCACGTCGGTGCCGTTTTGCGCCCTGGAAATGACCCACACGAAATCGAATACTTTCAAGGTGCCGGTGATCGCGAGCGTAATGACGACCTTGATGTCGCTCAAAATGAGCGGAATGGTGAGCCTGACCATTTTTTTGAAGCCGGTAATGCCCTCGATTTTGCCGGCGTCGTAATAATCCTCGGGAATTTTGGACATCGCCGTCACGAACAGGACGAAATAAAAGCCGACGTAATGCCACACGGTCGGAATCGCGATCGCTTTCAGCGCGTTGTTCTCGCTGAGCCACAGCACTTTCTCGAGGCCCAAACCGGCCAATACATTGTTGAGCAGCCCGAAATTGTAGTTATAGAACAAAACGAACAACAGCGAAATGGCCGTGCCGGAAATGACGACGGGAAAGAAGAAGACGGACCGGAAAAAACCTTTCAGCTTCGTAATGTTGTCTACCATAACCGCCAGCAGCAAGGCGATCCCCACCTGGAAAACGAGGACGTAAAGCATAATTTCAAGCGTGTGCAGCGTTGCAGCGCCCAGCAGCTTGTCGGAGAATAAACGTTCGTAGTTATCCCAGCCGATAAACTTTTTGTCGAAAAAACCTTTGGTCCGGTAAAAGCTGAAATACAAGCTTTTGAAAAACGGATAATACAAAAATACGGTCAAAAACGCAGCCATCGGGAACAAAAAGATCCAGATATACTTTCGATCGCCCTTCATCTTTATCACCACTTGAGTTTTAATTTTCGAAGAAGCCGTCCAGCTGTAAACCTAAAAGATGACGCCGCCTCCGAGGAGGACGGCGTATCCGGATGAAGCATTTGGGTCAAACTTTGGGTTCAAGCTGCTTGTTAGGCTAAGCTCTTACTTTTTATTCGCATCCTCAATTTCTTTCGCTTCCTTCAGCACGTCGGCCGGGGATTTTTTGCCCGTTACGACGGCTTGAACGCCGGCACGCAACGTCGAGAACGTCTCAGGTGCAACTACGTTGTCGATCGGTCTGCTTACCGAAGGTGCGCCGGCAGCCAAAGCAAAACCGTCATTGGCTACTGGGGTTGCGCCCTTGGTCTCTACGCCTGCAGCAGCCGGGAGACCGCCGTTGGCAAGAGAGATTTTTTCGATAACATCTTTAGAAGTCATATGTTTCAGCAATTCGATCGCTGCGTCTTTCTTGTCCGCATTATCGTATGTTGCTTTGGAAAGATAGAATCCGCTTCCGAAACCGCCGATAATTTCTTTGCCCGTGCCGACTCCGCCTGGCATGGCCGGGAATGGAAGGATTGTCGTATTATCAATAACGGCAGGTTCTTTCCATGCTCCCGACGCCCACGAACCTTCAATGATCATTGCGGCTTTGCCTTCAGCGTAATAGTTGGAAGCCATGCTGAGATCAATGGTGGCCGCATCTTTAGGGAAAGCGCCCAGATCGTACAGTTCTTTCATTGCAGCATAGCCTTTCTCCCAGTTCGGATCGATGCCGTTGGCCAGACCGCTGTCATGCCCCTTCGCTCCTGCGGCCGAGAGTATAAAATGTTCGATGACATAGTGCGATTGGTCAAACGGAGCCGCAAGCGGGATGATTCCTTTTTTGGAAAGGGTCGAAACGGCTGTTTTCAGCTTATCCCAGTCCGTCGGAAGCTCCAGGTTGTTATCGGCAAAAATCTTTTTATTTACGAATAAGCCTTCATAGTAGCCCGTTAACGGAATGGCGTAAATGTTGCCGTCCTGCATTCTTGTGTTTTCGAGAGCCGTCGGGTTGAAACCCGCCTTCCATTCCGGATTCGCATCCAAAATGTCGTTCATCGAAACCACTTTGCCTGCATCCACAAAGCCTTGCGCGTCGGCACCAACGAAGTAGAAGAGCAAGTCCGGTTCATTGCCGGAGTTCATGTCCGTGTTGACTTTCGTTCTGAAGCCGTCGTCGTTGGCGGACATGGTATCGTTTTCAACTTTCACGTTCGGATTTTTCGATACGAAATCGTCGATTGCGGCCTGGAAAGCCTCGCGCGCCGCGTCTGTGCCGCCGAACGTCGAGAATACGCGGAGCTTCACGTCTTTTTTCGGCGCTTCTTCCTTCGGTTTTTCCGATTCCGTTTTCGGCTGTTCGGACGCCGTGTTCTTTTCCTCGGCTTTCCCGCATGCGGCCAGGAACATCGCGAAGACGACCATCATGCTCAAAAGAATCAATGAAGACCTTTTCACTTGCAAATCCCCCTTAAAAAATAGTTTCATGTTTCGCTCAGGCCCCATAAATCGGTTCTTGATGCAACGCAAGTTGGACGCTTTGGTTAGGTCGTCTTTCGAACATGCACTCTCCAAATTTCGATTGGATTTTCCCCCCACGGAAAATTCGGAGATAGCAGTTGCTTCGGAACACCTTGTCCCCTCCGTTTCCTCCTGCTGCTCTTCAAGTCCTAATTACGATGTTGAGCCTATGCGCTGTTTGGCTTATGCTGCCTGTTCTTATCATACATTAGTTGCAAATTTTGTAAGGGGATACATTCCTCTAAACGACGGGGAAATATCGCTAACCAGAGGCGTTTTCCCATACGCGGGGGCTTCACGCCGGGGTTTATCCGCAAAATCGGGACGCCGATTTTCCCTATTTTTCGCGAAAAAAAGCGCCCCCGGAACAGCAACGGCAGGAATCTGAATAAGTGTGCCGAT
Organism: Paenibacillus sp. VCA1; assembly: GCF_031583795.1. Lineage (NCBI taxonomy): Bacteria > Bacillati > Bacillota > Bacilli > Caryophanales > Paenibacillaceae > Paenibacillus > Paenibacillus sp. VCA1. The sequence continues at coordinate 132,361 of NZ_JAVLSX010000010.1, forward strand.
GGCTGTTACCGGAAGGCGCTGAATAAGCCTAGCCCGATGTATGGTTTCAAAATGCGGCAGCAGCGCCGATAACATCGGCGACAGCTTCGCATTGCAAGATTGCATTATCTGTTGTTCGCGCTGAGATAAGCGCGGGAGTCAGAGCCGAAATCGCCGTTTTTGGCGCCTCTTTGCCGCAGCCTGTTCCGTCCGGCCCCTACGATCCAGCGGGCTCCCGGCATATGCGACAGCGTGTAACTGATGCCAAGCGAAGCCAAAACCGTGAGCACAAACGTCAGCAGCGTAACCGATAGATGGCTCCCCGCAAGGTACAAAGGACGGGTAAAATAGGCGATCACATAAATGACTAAAGCATGCACGAGATATCCGCCGAACGAATAGGTGCCGATCCATGAAAGCAAACGCAAAAAGGCTTTGTTCCGCTCCCGCAGGAGGATCAGCAGCCCGTACAACAACAGCATTTGCGCCACGATGATGATAAACGTCGAAGGTTTAAGGTACGTGGAAATGTTCAGGTTGACGGTTTCCCCCGATCCCCGGAGCACGTCATAACCGAGCCGGATATACATCCCGAGAAAAACAAGCCCGCTCCAAGGAAGCAGCTTCGTGCACCATGAACGCCAGTTCGCGATGCTTGCGGCGCATACCGCGCCAAGCACGAAATAAAACCCGTACATCAGAAACGAATAACTGCGGTATTCCAGCAAAGCAGCCCACGGTTCGCCGAGTTCCGCCGCCCATGAGCCCATCCGGTAATACGAAACATACAACAGCGCGATGTAACATGCCCCGGTAATGGCGAGCAGGGCAAAGACGCCTCTTGTCCGCGACCGTCCTTCCAGAAGCTCGAAACCGCTGCGGGCTTTTCTGTAAAGGGCAGCCAACAGCGGAAAAAACAGATAAAACTGAATGATCATGATAATAAACCATAATTGGTACCCGGTCTGCGGCGCGACCAGCTCGCGGAGCAGGCTCCCCCAATCTTGTCCGCCTTTTTGCCAAAACGACGGCGTGAACACGCGGACATACAGCCAATAAATAAACGTCCAGCAAAGAAAAGGAACGTAGACGGTTTCAAGCCTTTTGCGGATGAACGCGAAATAATGAAGCCGCCCGCTGTAGTTGTAAAACATCAGAACGGCGGACAAAAAAACAAAGGTCGGCGTTCCGAAACGGGTCAGATGGTACATCATCGTCAGCATCGTGGAGTCCGCTGGTTCAATATCGGCCCTGTAAATGTACTCAGCGATCGAATGCTGCATGACAATGGCGAAAAAAGCCAGTCCCCTCAGCTGCGTCCATTCCTCAATGCGCGGTTTGCCCATGAAAACTCCTCCTTCGTTTGCAATTACGCGCAAGTATACCGTTTGAATATTAAACGAACCTTAAAGCGGGCGATAGGAAATGGCTTTTGAATCGGGGAACCGCCGCCGTGGAGCTTGTTTCCAAGTCATGCAAAAAAAACGTACAGCCCCGTCCATGACGGGGACCGTACGTTAAAATTGTCCGTTTCGAGCAGTCCGGATCACCAACCGGAACTTTCCTGAAATTGGACGCTGCCGATACGGGCGTTGACGTTCGGGTTGGCGTTGCCCTGCATCGACTGGAATGCCTGCACCGCCGCTGCGGCGACTTCGGCATCCTGGACGCTGGTTCCCCCGCTGACGCCGATTCCGCCGACGATTTGCTCGCCGATTTGTAGCGGAATGCCGCCCCCGAGAATGACGATCCTGCCGCGATTGGTCGTGTTGATCCCGAAAGAAGGCCCGCCCGGCTGCGCCGCCTGCGTCAAATTGGCCGTCGGCATCTGCATGGCGACACTCGTCCAGGCTTTGTCTTTCGAAATCTCAATCCCGGCGATCCGGGCACGGTCCATCCGTTGAAACGCAATCAAATGGCCGCCGTCATCCACGATGGCGATATTGCTTGCAAGCCCCATCTGCCGCGATTTTTGCTCCGCCACGGCGATCAGCCTTTTTGCCGTCTCCAAAGATAACTTCGTCAAGCGATCACTCCTTACCCTGTGCTGCTACAGGATATGCATGCAGCCGGGAAGCGTGATATTCGACTACGGCAAAAACAGGCACGGCGGCAAAGGATGGTTTCAATGCCGCTTAAGGCGAAACCGTTTTGAATTTCACCGTATGCGTCCTACCGATGGAACCCTGGACGTTCACCTGGATCGTCGTGACGCCGCCGCTTTGCGAAACCTGGACCGAATCGTCTTTCTGAGCAACGGATAACCCCGGCTGACGAAGCTCGACCGTGACCACACTCTGTTGTTGGGTCGGATCCGATACCGCCAGCAGAAGTTCCCCGCTTGCTTCCTTCAGCATAACCGCCGCCGGATTTTTGGCGGTCATGGCGCCGATCGTGCCTGAACTCCAGAAGTTCGCGGCCGTGATGCCGAGGCGTTTGTGCTTGACGGCCTGCAGCGCTGCCGTATTGCTGAGAATCTCCACTTGAGGATTGCTGCTGTAACTTGCCGTTGCCGCCGCGTCTTTGCCGGGCAGCAGAACATACGAATACGCCGCATTGTTCGGAGTCGCACCGTGCTCGAACGCCAAACTTACGTAATTGCGGGTCAATGGCGTTTTCGACTCGCCGCTGTTGATTTCGCTCCAGGAACCGGTTCTGGATTCGCGCAAAGCATAGAGATCGGACGCCTCCGGAAAATAATAACCGATGTCCGAGCCGGGCACGTTGCCGGCAAGATGTGCCCATTTGACGCCCTTCAACGTTTCCGACCAGCCGACCGCGCCGGGCTGCTTGATGCCGTTGACCGTCAGGGCGTTGTCGCCCGCATCGTTTATTTTGCGGTTATCGACGATCGTTTCGACCGGTTTGGGCCCTGCAGCCGTTTTGGTGATCCCTGCGCCAAGCGCCACGATTTCGTCATCGAACATAAACCACGATTTTTTCCCCGCCAGGCTGCTGCCCGTGACCTGCGAGAGAGAGAAATCCATGCCGGCCGTGCTGTAGAGCCCGTCGACGGAGGTGCCGCCAACCCATGTTTTGGTGTTCATGTAGCTTTTCCATTCGCCCGGCGTCATGCCTTCCCCCGAACCGTCCGTGGTCGTTCCGGGAAGCCGGAACGCATTGACGGTCGGCCAAAAGCTGTTCCGATACTGGAGGAGGTCCTGGTTATACAGATAGGTCATGCCGATCCCCGTGTACCAACCCTTCAAATTTTCGTTATTCCCTTTTTCAAACGCGGAAATCCGGTTCGAAAACATGCTGAGTCCGAATCCGTAGCCCTCCCGCAAATGAACGACCCGGTCCATGCCGGCAAAAACCTGGCTATGAACCCATTCGCCGCGGGGCTGGATCGAGGCGTCGTTCATTAACCGCTTCACAAGGATCAGATCGTAAATGGACAAACCGGCGTAATAGTCGTCATAGGTGGTGTCTTTGCCGATCCATTCCTTGGACATGCTTTGGATGGAGGCGGCGACGTCGGCCGGCGCCCCTTCGGCCAGGCGAAGCAGCGTAACGATCGTCCCCCGGGCGCTTCCCGACCCTTCCCGGGAAATCCCCCGCCCGTTTACCATATCCATATACAAGCCTTTATAAATGACGGGTTCAAACGTGTCCGTGACCCAGCGGTACACATTGTTTACGTTCGGATCGGTCACCGGCCATGGAGATCCGTTCAATAGGTACGTCATGTCCGCGGCTCGGCTGAGCCAAACGGCGCCGTAGCCTGCCGTATAGGCGATGTTCGAATGCTGTACGAGCGAGCCGTCTTCGTATACGCCATCCCCATGGGTGGCATAAATGAACTCGGGGCCGATCGCGTCGCGTCCGAGCGTAATTTTGGCACTGTTTTTGCCGATCACCCCGCGCACGGTAACGACCAGCGCTTTATCCAGCAGATTGGCCCCCGTCATTTTGGTGCCTTTGACGCCAAGCACCGTTCCTTTGGCCGGGTCGGGATCAAACGCATCCACGGCTTTCATGTAGTTGCCGATCTGCGCGGGCGTCAGCTGATCGTACATCAGCACGACGGCATCGTTCAAAATTTGCGGGGCGCCGATCTCCCAATCCCACCAGTTGCCGTAGGCGCTTTTTTTCTCGTTGTACCGGTTCGCGTACATCCAGTCCAATGCGCCGATAATGGCGCCGCGCAGCTCCGGGTTATGGTAAAACCGGGAGCCTTCGGTGGCATAGGCGACGGCCATCGTCCGGATTCTGCCGTAAGCGCTTGAAATTTGGGCGGAATCGGTCGCGCTTTGCAAATCGTTCCACAAGTACGTCCGGCCTTCCGTTTTGTTCAAAAGGTCCAAATATCCGCTGCCCGCATCGTTGGACACGCTGTTATCCGTCCGGTCAACCGCCGCCCGGATATCCGGGTCGTCAGACGTGGAGCGGCTGCCCCCCGTCAATTTCTCGGTCCATTTCAGGCGGAGATTACGGTACGCTTCGGCCGTTTCGGCCGATTCCACGTTCACCAGACATTCGGCTTTGATTCCGTCGGGCGTTGCCGCCGTAATCGTTGCCGTGCCGGCCCCGGCCGCCGTCAGCACCCCGTTCGAATCCACCGCGACGACGTCGGGCCGGCTAGAGCTCCAAATGACCGTTTGATCCGCCGCATTGGCCGGCGTGATCGTTAGCCCCAGCGCCAAAGTTTCCCCGAGTCCCAGCGAGACGGCCGTTTGATCGAGCGCAAGGCCCGTAATCCCTCCATATTCCTCCAGTCTCACGTCGTCAAACCACGCCTTCCCCGTCCCCGTTTCGAGAAAAGGTTCAATGACCAGCTTGGTCACCCCCGAGGGGATGGTCATATAGACCTGCTGCAAAGTCCAGTCGTTCGTCCCGAGCAGCTTGTTCGAAGCCGGCCCGTCCCCGACCTTGCTGGAGTTGTAATATTGCGTTCGGAAATACGCCCCGGTACCGGCCACGTTTTCGGTCTTCACCCACATGCTCAGTTTATAAGACTTGCCTGCGGTAATTTGGGTCGCCTTTTGGTTGACCGATACCCTGCTCGTTTGGAAAGCATCAAACGCCATGGACTGTTTCCCTTCATGATGTACGGCCGCATCGAGAAATACGTTTACGGTCTTGCCGGGATCTTTTCCGCTGCCCGACGGAATCCATACAGCCCAATTCGCCGGGGCCGGACTGGCGATGCCGGTCCAGCTGGCGTCCGGTGCGGACGCCGTCTGCTCGAAGCCGCCGTTGTCCATCAGGTTGGCCGTTTCAGCCTTTGCCTCCGGAATCGGCGGACCGTATCCCACCGGTAAAACCATGGATAAAACCATGCTCGTTGCTGCAAGTAAACTTAACTTTTTCACCCTGTTCACCCCGTCCACGTGTTTTTTGAAAACAAATGTTCATGCTGTTCCGACGCGTACTGCTTTCAAAACCATGGTCCCTGCCTGTTGCTTCATGTTGATCGGAGGCGGCCGAAATCCGGGAGCGAATGCGACAGTACAGAAAAGAAAATGATCACGCATCCATATGTAAGCGCTATCAAATAATCTGGTGGACAACCTGGAATCCGCCCGGATCGGGAATTCCCAGGTTCGCTTCGATTTCCGCTTTCCGAGGCCGGGAGCGGAAGAACCGCCGTACGCTCCTAAAGCCATGGTTCTGGCGGGACATCCCCTCTGCCGCAAAATCTCCCGAAATGCCGAACCGATCTTCGTGTACATTATACATTTCCCAAAACGATTTGCGAAAGACGAAAAACGTGAAAAATGTTTACCTTTTTGAAGCGCCGGCTCCCATCTTTTCGGGAAGTTGCTTGGAACGCCCCATCCCGGGAACGAATCCGTTTCCGCCGCGCAGCCGGCTTTCGGATCGAACGCAAAGCGATTGTCAACATAATGATAAAAACGGTTCTCTTATCGGGTTCGACGAATGGTATGATAAAATGACAGATGAATTTTGTCCTGGGAAGTGAATACATAATGTGGAAGCCCGACCGTCACAGCAAAAAACCGCTCTATGAACAAATCGCCGATCATCTGGAGCAGCGGATATCCTACGGCGAATTTCCGCCCGGCAGCCTGCTGCCGTCCGAAAGAAAGCTGGCCGAGCAGCTCGGGGTGAACCGGAGCACCGTCATTTTGGCTTTCGGAGAGCTGCGGTCGATGGGAATCATTGAGAGCCGTCCCGGCAGCGGCACGCACGTGAGCAAATACAAATGGGGAGCCGTGCCAAAGCATACCCCGAATTGGAAGCGGTATGCCGAAGGGGGGAGCTTTTTGCCGAACCTGCCGTTTCTGCGCCGGATTCGCGAGGCGCTGCAGCAAAACCCGGAACTCATCGATTTCGCCAGCGGAGAGCTGTCCGCGGACTTGTCGCCGCTCGGGGAAATTACCGAACTGATGGGAGCGCAGCCTTCCCCTTCTTATTTGGGATACGACCACCCGCAAGGGTACATGCCTTTAAGACAAGCCGTGGCCTCATACCTGGACCGGTATCGCGGGGTCCAGACGACGGAATCGTCCGTATTGATTACTTCGGGATCCCAGCAGTCGCTGTATTTGATCACGCAGTGCCTGTTGTCCCCCGGAGACGCGGTGGCGATCGAAGACCCGTCTTATCATTATTCGCTGCCGATGTTTCAGTCCGCGGGGCTGCGGATTTTCGGCCTGCCTGCCGACGAAGGCGGAATCCGGCCCGAGGAGATTCGTTCCTTGGTTAAAAAACACCGCATCAAAATGATCTTCGTCAACCCGAATTTTCAAAATCCGACGGGAGCGCTTCTGCCCGACGACAGGCGCGGCAAATTGCTGGAAATCGCAAGCGAGCTCGGCCTGCCGATCGTGGAGGATGACCCTTACAGCCTGACGGATTACGATGGTTTGGACCGTCCTTCGCTAAAGTCCATGGATCGCGTCGGTTCCGTCCTGTATATCGGCTCCTTGTCCAAAATCGCGGCATCCGGCCTGCGGGTCGGATGGATGGTTGCCCCGCATTCGATCGTGGAACGGCTTGCGGATGCAAGACAGCAGATGGACTTCGGCCTGAGCGTCATACCGCAGCAGGTGGCGGCCCGGTTTTTGGAATCGCCTTATTTTGAGCCGCATTTGGAGCGCTTGCGCATGCAGCTGCGCCTGAAGCGGGACCTGCTGATCGATGCGCTGCATCAAGAGCTTCCGAAGCTTATCCGTTTTCACGTTCCGCATGGCGGAATCCATTTGTGGTGCCGACTCGTGCCCGAGGTGAACGATGCCAAGCTGCTGGAAGAAGCGATCAAAAAGGGCGTCGTGTTTGTGCCCGGGAGTGTGTACGGCTCCGATTCCGGGTACGTGCGGTTTACGTTCGGACGGGCAAAAGCCGAGAACATCGGGACGGGCATCGCCAAATTCGCCGAAGCCCTGCGGGCGTTGACCCGTTAATGCCCCGGATGTTTGGTACATGAACACGAAACGGACAACGGCCGCGCTGTTCGAGCTGCGCGGCCGTTGTCCGTTTCGTTCTATTTTATTTGCCGGTTCCGATCATGATCATAATGACGGCCAGCACGACGATGCAGGCGACGTAAATCCCGCTGAGACGCCCCCACTTTTTGCCCGTTTGCTTGAAATAATTCGGGTCGCTGTCTTTGTTGCTTTTGGATTGCCCGATCATCATGGTGGCGATAAATCCACCGATCATCACGGCCACGGCGATTACCAATAACCAGAACATGTTTCCCCTCCTGCCATGGGTCCTTCCTTAACATGTCTCATTATAATAAAACGCCCGCCGATTGGCACCATCCATTTCTTCGGCGGATCGGACCATCCAGTTTACTCCCACAATCCGAACTCTTCATAGATTTTCCGCGAAACGACGCCGTCCTGCCGCATCTGACGATCGCGTTGAAATTTTCTGACGGCCGCGGACGTACCCGGACCGAATCTCCCGTCGCATGGGCCTTCAAAAAACCCGGCGCTTTTCAAGCGGGACTGGATCAGCTGCACGTCTCCGCCGATATCCCCTTCGGCAAGATCCCTCGGATTTTGCTGGGGTTCTCCCAACACGTGCCCGTAAATCGTGACCTTGGTGCCGAGCGGAATCATATCGTACAATTCCAAAACGTTGGCGTTGTTCATGCGGATGCAGCCATGGCTTGCATGCTGTCCGATGGAATAAGACCTGTTGGTGCCATGAATGCCGTAAATGCCCCAAGGAACGTTTAAGCCAAGCCATCTGGGGCCGAAAGCGGGTCCCCAATTTTTCCCTTTGTACACCACTTTATATTCCCCGATCGGGGTAGGGGTGGACGGGTTTCCGACCGCGACGGCATATTTTTTGATGATTTGGCCTTTTTTCTTGACGACAAGCCGGTGTTTGACCGGATAAACCTCAATGGCATATTCCCCTTCGCCGGCGACGATGGGCAGCGACGGCTCGGCAAATGCGGCTGCCGTATGGCCGGTCCAGAAAAGCGCAAGACATAACGCCATCATGGAAAAGGCATATTTATGTATGTTCTGATGCAACATGGTCACCACTTTACCGTTAGGTCTTTTTTAAAGTTTGCGACCAAAACGGCTTTTTATGCAAATCCGTCCAAAGGATGCTACCATTTAAGAAAAGCAAAAAGCCTCCCTTGAAAAAATCAAGGAAGGCTTTGGGAAACGGCGGAAGCTTTTTTACGATATTTTGACCAGGCTGTAGTTTTTCTTGCCTTTGCGGATAATGATGAAGCGGCCGCCGATCGCGTGCTCCGCGGTCACTTCCAGCGCCAAATCCGTCACGCGTTCGCCGTTCATCGAAATCGCGCCGTTGTTAATATCTTCGCGGGCCTGGCGTTTGGAAGGTTCGATGCCCAGGTCCACCAGCCAGTCGACGATGTTTTTCGATTCCTTCGTCGCTTCGAACGTCGGCATTTCTTTGAAGCCCTGCTCGATCTCATCGGCCGTCAGCGATTTGATGTCGCCGCTGAACAAAGCGGCCGTGATGCGTTTGGCTTGCTCCAGCATTTCTTCGCCGTGCACGAATCGGGTCATTTCTTCGGCGAGCGTTTTTTGCGCTTCGCGTTTATGCGGCTCGGTTTCCACCTTGCGCGCAAGTTCCCCGATTTCCTCTTGGGACAGGAACGTAAAGTATTTCAAGTATTTGACGACGTCGCGGTCGTCGGTATTCGCCCAGAACTGGTAGAATTCGAACGGCGTCGTTTTGTTCGGGTCCAGCCAGATAGCGCCTCCCGCGGTTTTGCCGAACTTCGTTCCGTCGGCTTTGAGCATGAGCGGAATCGTCAGACCGAACGCTTTCGCTTCCGATCCTTCCTTTTTACGGATCAGGTCCAGGCCGCTCGTAATGTTGCCCCATTGGTCGGAACCGCCGATTTGCAGCTGCACGTCCTCATGCTGGTACAAATGGAGGAAATCCAGCGACTGCAGGATTTGGTAGGAAAATTCCGTGAAGGAAATGCCGCTCTCGAGTCGGCTCGCTACGACGTCTTTGGCCAGCATCGCGTTGATGCTGAAGTTTTTGCCGTAGTCGCGCAAAAATTCGATGACGTTGATTTTATGCGTCCAGTCGTAGTTGTTGACGAACCGGATTTGATTGTCGCCTTCGGTCATAAACAATTTTTTCAGCTGCGCTGTCAGCGCGTCCACGTTGGCCTGGACTTGTTCCAGCGACTGCAGCGAACGCTCGGTTGTGCGCCCGCTCGGATCGCCGATCGTTCCGGTGGCTCCGCCGATCAAAATGACCGGACGATGGCCGGCAAGCTGGAACCGCTTCAGCACCATGAAAGGGATCAAGTGGCCGATATGCATGCTGTCCCCGGTCGGGTCCACCCCGCAGTATAACGAGATCGATTTTTGATTTGTCAATTCCCGGAGCCCTTCGGCGTCCGTCTGCTGATTGATGGCGTCGCGCCACTCAAGTTCGTCGATAATATTCAATGCAAAACACTCCCTTTAATTTCGTAATGCCCTTATAACGAACCATTGATTTCGCGTTGAAAAACAAAAATCGTCCCTTGTCTAATTCTAGACATAGGGACGATTGAATAACCGTGTTACCACCCACATTGCATCAATGGCTTTCGCGCTGCCGCGCGCCATTCATGCCGCTCTTTTTCGCGAAATATCGTTCGCGATTCCGCCCGGCATTACCCGGGATGCTCCAGAGTGTAATTCGCTAAGCTTCGTTTGTACCGGGTTCCACCACCCCCGGCTTTCTGGAACAGGGACCAAGCTTGCTACTGGGCTCTTTCAACGCATGCCGTATATAAGATTATCAAAAGTATAGTGAAATCGGATGTTCATGTCAACTATTCCTTAACCTTGCCGGCTTCGCGCCTATTTGTAATACCGGCTGCGAAACCGGCTCGGGGACTCTCCGGTCCAACGCTTGAACTGCCTGCTGAAATGCGCGATGTTTTTATAGCCGAGCCGGGCCGAAATCGCTTCGACCGACAGCTCCGGATCCATTAGCATCAGCTTCGATTTTTTCAGCACCAGCGCAGATAAATATTGCCGGGGCGACATCCCGTAGACTTGGGCGAAAATCCGGTTGAGCGCCGACGGGCTGTAGCCGACCGCCGCGGCGGCGGACGCGATCGTGTCGCCGGAGTCTCGGGCGCCGCCCTCCCGCGTCTCCTCGACCTCCCGTTCCAGAAGCGACGCCGCCCGGGAAGCGATAAGGGAGTATCGCGAATGCGAAGCGTCCGTCTCCTGCCCGGAAAGCGTCCCGCTAATGCCTGCGAACAGCTCGAACAAAGCGGACAAAATTCTCATCCGCGAGTCCACGCGCGCGGCGGTTTCGTCCGAGGTCAACGCAAGCAGCCGGTCCAGCGCGGGACGTACCGCTTCCGACAGCGGGCTGCCCGCTTTATGGAAACAGGCGTGGTTCCGGCAAAGCAGCTCGCGAAACGACGGTTCGTCCACGTCGAAATGAAGGCAATAATACGTCATGTCCTCCTCGCCGATCACCCGGCTTTCATGCGGATCGCCAGGATTGAGCAGCATCAGGTCGCCCGGCTTTTGGATATAACGTTTGCCGTTCACGCACATCTCCTGCGTTCCCTCCAGCACGAGATTCACTTCGAACAGCGGATGCCTGTGAATCGGATAACTCCAATCCCCGGCGACCGTGCGCCAATGGGCGGCAAACACGCGAAAGGTCGAATCGATGTCGGGAAGCATCACTTCCTTGCGTATGCGGTCCATCGCAAATTCCACTTGCCACCAGCTCCTTCGCTTGATTCCATAGGCGATCAAAAACGTGATTGAAATGGGTAAAAACATGCATGCCTTGGGCATGGGATCGCCCGAAAATCATTGATAAGATGTAGTCATTATAACATAAACTCCAATCCGTTCTCCTTTTGAGAAGAATGGGTAATTTCATACCACGAGGAGTGTTACGATGGCCATCATTCAAAATCCGATCCTGACGGGGTTTAACCCCGATCCTTGCATTTGCCGGGCCGGCGAAGATTATTATATTGCCGTGTCGACGTTCGAGTGGTTTCCCGGAGTCGGGATCTACCATTCGAAAGACTTGAAGCATTGGCGCCTGGTATCCAGGCCTCTCAACCGGCTCAGCCAGCTCAACATGACGGGCAATCCGGATTCGGGCGGCATTTGGGCGCCCCAATTGTCTTATGCTGACGAACGGTTCTGGCTCATTTACACCGACGTCAAAGTGACGGAAGGACAATGGAAGGACTGCCATAACTATCTCGTCACCTGCGACACGATCGACGGAGAATGGTCCGAGCCGGTCCATATGAACAGCTCCGGGTTCGACCCATCCCTGTTCCATGACGAGGACGGCAAAAAATATTTCATCAACATGATGTGGGACCAGCGCGTCGGCCATCATCCGTTTTACGGCATCGTGCTGCAGGAATACGACGCCGAGGCGCAAAAGCTCGTCGGCAAACCGGAAATCATTTTCAAAGGCACCGACATCAAGCTGACCGAAGCACCGCATCTGTATAAAATCAATGGCTACTACTACCTGCTTACCGCCGAAGGCGGCACCCGTTACGACCATCAGGCGACGATCGCGCGCTCCAAACAACTTCGCGGCCCTTACGAGGTGCACCCGGAAAATCCGTTGATCTCCTCCTGGTCCACGCCGCGCAATCCGCTGCAAAAAGCCGGACATGCCTCGATTGTGCAGACCCATACCGATGAATGGTTCCTCGTTCATCTGACGGGCCGGCCGCTGCCGCGGGAAGGCCAGCCGCTGCTCGATCCGCGCGGGTTTTGCCCGCTCGGCCGGGAGACGGCGATCCAGCGTCTGGAATGGCGGGGCGATTGGCCTTACGTCGTAGGCGGAAACTCCCCCGCGCTGGAAATCGAAGGCCCGAACATTCCGGAAGCGCCGTGGGAACCGGACATTCCGGAAAAAGACGACTTCAACGACGGCGTGCTGAACCTGCATTTTCAAAATCTGCGCATTCCGTTAGGACCGGATACGTTGTCGCTCACCGACCGCCCCGGACATCTGCGCCTGTACGGCCGGGAATCGCTGACGTCCAAATTCACGCAGGCCTACGTGGCGCGGCGCTGGCAGCATTTCAAATTTACGGCCGAAACGAAGGTGGCCTTTCAGCCGCAAACCTTCCAGCAATCCGCAGGGCTCGTCAATTATTACAACACCCAAAACTGGACGTCCTGCCAGATCACCTGGAACGAAGAAAAGGGCCGCATTTTGGAGCTCGTTTCCTGCGATAATTTTGTCTTCGACCAACCTTTGAAAGGCCGGGAAATACCGGTTCCGGACGAGGTGGAATACGTAAACTTGCGCGTCGACGTCGATTACGACGATTATCGTTATTCCTATTCGTTTGACGGTAAAACCTGGTCGGTCATTCCGGTAACGTTCGACTCCTACAAGCTGTCGGATGACTACATCCAGGGCGGCGGGTTCTTCACGGGCGCGTTCGTCGGGATGCAATGCCAGGACACGTCCGGACGGCGCCAACACGCCGATTTCGATTATTTCAGCTATATCGCGCGGTAAGGAAGCCCCAACTGGTTCATCGAAGACGGTCTGCCCAGGCAGATCGTTTTTGCTTGGCACATCCTCGGTCCCCCTTTACCGCCAGTCCTCCGTTATATACAATTAAATCCCTTCCACGTGTTATTGGAAGGGACTTTTTATGCAAGCCGTCTGCCGGCAGCATAAAAGCTTGCCCGAAGACTATAACCAATCTTCGCGGCAAGCTTTTGCTTCTGTTTAACCTTTCACCGAACCGGCGGCGATGCCTTCCACGATCCGATCGCTCAGGAACAGGAACATGATCAGGATCGGCAAAATGCTGATCATCAGCGTCGCCCCGATCGAACCCCAGTCGGTCGTGTACTGGCCGATAAAGTTTTGCACCCCGACCGTCAGCGTCTTGTACGAATCCGAGCTGATAAACGTATTGACGAAAATAAATTCATTCCAATTGTAAATCATGTTGATGATGCCCGTTGTGGCGATAACCGAGCTGGTCATCGGCAGCACGATCCGGAAAAACAAGCGGTTGACGGAGCAGCCGTCCATCACCCCCGCCTCCTCCACCTCCCTCGGCAGCGCGTAATAAAAGCCGAGCATAATCATGATCGTGATCGGCATATTAAACGCCACATAGGACAAAATCAGCGACAGCGGATTGTTCGTCAGCCCGGCCTTGTTGAACATGCTGAACAGCGGGATCAGCGTCGAATGGACGGGGATCATCATCGCCACCATGAACAGACCGAGCACAAGGGAGCTTCCCTTCCATTTCATCCGCGTCATGGCAAACGTCGCCAGGCTGCCCAGCATGATCGTCAACGCCGACGCGGCGATCGTGATCCAGACGCTGTTCAGAAAATATACGCTGATGTTGCCCGCGCTCCATACCTTTTCGTAGTTCTCCCAGCGGAAATGGGTCGGGAGCGAAAGCGGCGGCAGGTTGAACACTTCCTGGTTGTTTTTCAATGAGAAAAAGAACAGCCAGACGAGCGGCAGCAGCTGCAGGGCGGCAACGGCCGTCAAAACGATGTACAGGACGCCGTAACCGATTTTTTTGCCCGTCTTGGACTTCGGCGACATCTGCCGGGCAGGCGGCAACAAAGCTTCGGACGTCATATAGCGGCCCTCCTTAAGAATATTGGATCGTATCTTTTGTGGCGGTGAGCTTGCGGATGACCCAGGTCACGATGAGGCAGATCACCAGCAGAAAAAAGCCGATCGCGCTGCCGTATCCGAAATCGTAAGCCCGGAACGCCGTATGGTACATGTAGGACGCCATCACTTCGCTGGAGCCGTTTGGCCCGCCGTCGGTCATGACGTAGATCAGGTCGAAATATTTCAAGGAACCGACCGCCGCCAGCACGATCGTCACCTTGATGACTTCCATCGCAAGCGGCAGCTTGATTCTCCAGGCAATCTGCCAGGAGTTCGCCCCGTCGATTTTCGCCGCCTCCTCGAGCGAGGACGGGATGTTTTTGAGCGCGGCGTAATAGATCAAAATATAGAAACCCGCATACTGCCACAAAATCGGAACGAAGAGGGCGAACAACACCAGCTTCGGCTCCGACAGCCATGCAGGGGGATTGGCGAAACCAAGCGATTCCAGCACGCTGTTCACGATGCCGTTCGACGGATGGTAAATCCGCAGCCACAGCTGGGCGATGGCGACCGAGGACAGCAGCATCGGAATCAAATAAATTTTCCGGAACAGATTGGCGCCTTTGATCCGGGTTGCAAGCACAATCGCAATCGCCAGGTAAATAAGCAAGCTTGCGCAGGAAAAAACGGCAAGCAGCAGGGAATGCCAGGCGCTGTTCCAGAAGGTCCGGTCCGAAAGCAAAGCCGCGTAATTATCGAGCCCGATAAACTTCATCTTGCCGATCCCGTTCCACTGGTTTAATCCATAATAAGCGGTCAGCACGATCGGAATATAAACGATAGCCAGAATAAGCAGCAGCGCAGGCAGTACGTACAGGGCAATCATTTTTTTGTTGGACATCACTTTGTCCATCGTCTCCCACTCCTTTCATGATCAAGGCTTCCGGGAAAAACTTATCCGGCCTGGCGGCCGGATAAAGTGCATTTCTGCGTTTTCCCGTCTTTTCAGATCTCGTCAGTTGCCCTTCGCAATCGCCTTGTCATGCTCTTCCGAGAATTGTTCAGGGGAGACGGCTTTGCCGAACAGCGCCTGAATATTGTTCAGATGCGTCTCGGCAGCGTTGGCCGGCATCTGTACATCGGCAAACAGGGTGATGCTGCTCGCTTTGTTCATTTCGTTAAAGAGGTCAATGTACAATTGCGGCAAATCGAGGGAAGACGTATCCACCTTGGTCGCCGGAATGACGCCCGCGCCGGTGACCGATTGCTCGCCCCATTTTTTCACGAAATACTCGACGAACGCTTTTGCTTCCTCTTTCACTTCGGAATTTTGGGACACGAACAAACCAACGCCCGGTCCGCCTACCCAGCTGTCGATATTGCCTTTGCCGCCTTCCACCGTCGGGAATTTGAAGAAGCCGACGTTGTCGCGGAATTCTTTCGGAATGTCTTCATTGGTCGTATAGTTCGGCAGCTCCCACGTGCCCATCAAGTACATGGCCGCTTTGCCGTTCAAAAATTCGGATTTGCCTTCCTCGTTGGACAATCCGTTAAAGCCCTTGATAAACGCATTGCTGTCTACCAGCGACTGCACTTCTTTCGCGGCTTGCACCAGGCCGGGATCCTTGAACGAGCCGGAACCTGCGATCGCGTCCGCAAGCGTTTTTTGTCCGGCGATGCGATCGGCCAGGTACATGTACCAGAGCGAACCGGTCCAGCGGTCTTTGTTGCCGAGGGCAATCGGAGCGATGCCGTTGTCGGAAAGCGTTTTCGATAGCGCCTTAAATTGTTCGTAGGTTTGCGGGACTTCGAGGTTGTATTTCTTGAAAATCGCTTTGTTGTAATAAATCGGCGCAATGTTGAACTCGAGCGGAAGCGCGTACGTTTTTCCGTCGATGGCGTAAGCTTCGGTCGTGCCGGCCACGAATTTATCCTTCAGCTCGCCGCCCAGCAGGTCGTCCAGCGGAGCAAACAGGTTGCCTTCCACGTATGGCTTCAGGAAACCGGCCGCCCAGGTGACGCCGACGTCCGGCAGCTCGTTGGAAGCGGACAGCACCTTCAGCTTGTTTTTGTACTGCTCGTTGTCGAGCACCTCCTGCTTGATCGTGACGTTCGGATGCTCTTTTTGATAGTCGCCAATGATTTGGTTCACGATTTTGTTTTGCCCGGCGGATACGCCTTCAGGCCATAAATGCATAAACTTGATCGTTACTTTTTCGCCGGCTTTGTCGCCGCCTTCGGACGAGGATGCGCTTGAACCTCCATCCTTTTGGCCGCAGCCGGCCGCAAACAACGCCACGCACAGCGTCAACAGCAGAACGCCCCATTTTTTACCGAACATCTTTCACAGCCCCTTTTCTCATTATCTGCATCGGTTGCAACCGCTTACCTAAAGTGTATCAGCGTGTCGGCTAAGCCGTAAGGTCAGAGAGATTGGGACTCATACCACTTTTATTGGATTTTCGCGTCCTGATCCAGCCACTGCTGACGATATTGCCCCGGGCTCACGCCTTCCAGGTCCCGGAATACCTTCACGAAATATTTGGGCGTCTGATATCCGGCATGCTCCGCCACTTCGGCGATGGAAAGCCGCGTGCCGGTCAGCAGCTCCTTTGCCCGCTGCACTCTCCTTCTCGTGACGTAGTCGCTGAACGTAAGGCCCGTCTGCTCCTTGAAATGAACGCTGAAATAACTGGCATTCATGTGCAGATGTTCGGCCGTTTCGCGCAAGGATACCGACTCCGCCAAATGCTCGTCGATATAGAGCAGCGCTTTTTGAACCTGAGGGCTATAAACCTTCTCTTCCCGAACCGTTTCCAGCAGCTTCGGATCCACCAGCTTCTGCATCCGTTCGATCTTATCGTTCAACTGCTCCCGCTGCAGCGCCGTTTCCACCGCCTGTACCAGCTTCGTTTTGTCCAGCGGCTTCAGCAAATAATCGACGACCCCGAATTTCAACGCCGTGCGCGCGTATTCAAAGTCGGAATGGCCCGAAATAATAATGACGACCGGAGGATGGGGCATGCGGCCGATCCGTTCCACCAGTTCAAGCCCGTTGATCTCCGGCATCCGGATGTCGGTCACCAGCAGGCTCGCTTCATGGCTCTCCAGCCAAGACAGCGCCTCCCCTCCGCTCGCGGCGATTTCGATCCGGTAACGACCCGAAGACCACATCTCCAACGTTTTGCGTATGCCTTCCCTTGTCCGCGGCTCATCGTCTACAACAAGAATGTTTTTCATTGGGATCTCCCCTTTCCGTCATCAGGTATTTCCAAGGAAACGACCGTGCCTTTCCCTTCCTGGCTGCGAATGACAAGTCCTTCCGCTATATCCGCATAATACAGCCGGAGGCGCCGCTCCACGTTAACGATGCCGACGCCTTTCCCTTTGGAGGAACTCATGTAGCCTTCGCGCATCGCTTCGTAAATCGAGGATATTTTCTCGGGAGACATTCCCGGGCCGTCATCCGTTACGGTGATGCGCGTGTACCCCGCCCGCTCCGACGGCTGCACCTGCAGCACGACCATGCCCGGACCGGTGCGCTGCTCGACGCCGTGCAAAATGGCGTTTTCGACGAGCGGCTGAATAAGCAGCTTCGGCAGCGGAACGTAGCGGCAGGCCTCATCGGCTTCAATACGCCAAGAAAGCCGGTCAAGCATACGCATTTTCATGATCGTCAAATACCTGCCGGCATGATCGAGCTCGTCCCCGATCGTCACCCATTCCTCGTCATCGGACCGGTTAATGACATACCGGAACAAGCCGGACATAGCTACGACGATTTGGGCCAGCTCTTCCTCGCCTTGCTC
Organism: Paenibacillus sp. VCA1; assembly: GCF_031583795.1. Lineage (NCBI taxonomy): Bacteria > Bacillati > Bacillota > Bacilli > Caryophanales > Paenibacillaceae > Paenibacillus > Paenibacillus sp. VCA1. The sequence goes on from NZ_JAVLSX010000010.1 coordinate 150,177, forward strand.
CTCCAGCGCCCAATAGAACGCTTCCAACGTATTGAACAAAAAATGGGGATTGATTTGCGCCTGCAGCGCTTTCAATTCCGTCCGGCTTTGAATAATTTCTTTCTGGTATACGACCTCGATCAGCTCGTTGAGGGAATCCACCATCTGGTTATACGTATTGTTCAGCTCCTGCAGCTCCATCGTGGAGGATGCGATCGTATTGCGCTTCAAATTGCCGAACCTCGACCCCCGCATCGCCTTGATCAGATTCAGAATCGGCCGGGTAATCATCGTCGACAGCGTGAAGCTTAAAATCAGGAAAAGCAGCGCCCCGGCAAGGCCGGATACGATAATGACCGTGCGCAGCACCGAAATGCCTTCGGTCGTATAATTGACGGGCGTCAAAATGACGAGGTCCCAGCCGGTCTTTTTGGACTGCCTTTCGACGGCGATGTAAGCTTTGCCGCCCAGCTCAATCGTCTCCCCGTCATGATGGAGCACCTGCTTGGATAGAATGGCCGGTCCGAAGCTCGAAAAGATTTTTCTGCCGGCTTCATCGAACAACCCCATCGTCTCCTGGGTTTCCGTGGCGGAGCGGATATCCGAAAGCGCAAAATAACTTTTGTCGATCCGGACAAGCACATATCCGCCATGGGCGAAAGACTGATCCATCAGCCTGACCTGCCGGATGGCGACAACCGTATCGGGATCCAGCGGATCGAGGCCGAGCCAAACCAGCTTGCCCCCGTTTTGGTCCACCCTTTGAATCCACGTGCTCGATACCCGGTCGGTCAGTTCGAGATCGTACAAAGGCACAAGGCTCCGATAGTCCGTCGTATAGAGTTCCAGGGACCGGATGCCCGTCGTGTAAGCCTCGTATTTGCGCACCTCCTGCTGCAGCGATTGGCGCATGGCGAAGCTGACCCGCTCCCCGAGCACCTCCCTGCCCAGCAGCGACTGGATCGTCGCATCGGTCGCCACCTGCGTCGTCAGCATGTCGATCTGCTGCAGCAGCGCGTCCAGCTGCCCGGCGGCCTGCACCGCGGTCTGCTGAATATGCTTCTGGGCGTTGTTGCGCAGCAGCACCGAAACCCGATCGAACATAAAAAATCCGACAAGCGCCAAAATGATGCACATGACCAGCATGAATCCAAGAAAGATTTGGTTGCGCAGCGTGTTCCTTTTCCCCAAATGAATCAACAACTGACTTCTCCCCCTTGAAGATCCCGTGTCTGCCTGCATTGTACACCAAAAATGCGCCGGATGACGAGTCCGTGATCCCGGGCCGCGCTGCGAAGCGGCACTGCTATATGCTCCCGGACAACCGGTATTTGGCCTGCAGGCCGACCTGCTTCGAACGGCCATCCCAAACCAATGGAAAAAGCGCTCCACGAAAGAGCGCTTCTCCCATCTGCTTTTATCATCCCTTCGGGCCCTCCCCTGCTGCCGCCGGGACCACCGGCCAATTTCAATGGCGAAGCGCTGGAATTTACATTTCCGCAAGTTGCGCCACGCGGTAATAGGCCGGTTTCGGAAGATGCCGTTCATCGAATAGGAACGGCCAATTTTTCCTGCCGCGCACCGGAAAATCGTCCAGCCACGTATAGTCGTCCGCCGCGCCCCAGAACGTCACGGAACTGACCGTCCCGCGGTATTCCTTGAGCAGCCGGAACACCGCTTCGTACACCTCGGCCTGCCTTTCCAGCATGCCGGGTTCGGGTTCGAGCAGGTCCGTCCGCCGGTCGTCAAAACGGAAAACCGAGACGTCCAGCTCCGTCAGCTGCAGCTCCAACCCCAGGGAAGCATACTTCTCGATCGCCGCGCGGATATCGTCAAGCGACGGGTCGAAAATGTTCCAGTGCGCCTGCAGGCCGATGCCGTGGATCGGAACGCCCTGATCCAGCAGCGACTTGACCAAGGCGTAGATTTTGTCGCGTTTATGCGGATGGGATTCATTATAGTCGTTGTAGAACAACCGGGCGGTTGGATCTGCTTCATGCGCAAATTCGAACGCCTTGGCGATAAAGTCGGGACCTGCGATTTCCAGCCATTTCGACGGCCGGAGCAGTTCGTCGCCTTCGTCGGCGACCGCTTCATTCACGACATCCCAGGCGTAAATATCTTCCTTGTACCGTCCGACAACGGTTTCAATATGGGAGCGAAGCCGCTCCAGCAGCAATCCTTTGCCGACGGGGCGTCCGTCCGCCTCCTGAAACAGCCAGTCGCTGGTTTGGTTGTGCCACACCAGCGTATGTCCCCGCACAGCCATGCCGTGCCGGCGCGCAAAATCGACGATTGTGTCGGACTCGCCAAAGGCGTAAACGTCCTCCGACGGATGAATATTCTCGAATTTCATCTCGTTTTCGTCCGTCAAGCTGTTAAAATGCCGCGTCAGCACGTTCTCTTGCGTCCGAATCGTGCCGGAACTGACCGCCGCGCCGATCTTGAAGTCGTCTGTAAACAAGTCTTTTAGCGCCGCCTCGGCCGTTTTCGGTTGATTCATAAACTTCTCCCCCTTGCCCTTATTCTTTTACGCTTCCCACATTCAGTCCGACAACGAAATATTTTTGCATAAACGGATAGACGAGCAGTATCGGCACGGAAGCCACGATCGTAACCGCCGCCCGGATCGACAGCGGCGTCACCATCGAAACGGCCGCGTCCTGCGTCATGCCCGCCCCGTTGGCCACCGCCGGGTTGCTGTTGGCGTTCATGCTGGAAGACAGCAGCTTCATCAGCTCGTATTGCAGCGTGCTGAGCTCTTGCCGCGACGAGGTGAACAGGAAGGCGTCAAACCATGAGTTCCACGCGCCTACGGCGACAAACAGGGCGATGGTGGCGAGCACCGGTTTGCACAGCGGAAAAATAATCCGCCAAAAAACTTTGAAATCCCCCGCTCCGTCGATTTTCGCCGACTCCACCAAGCTTTCCGGGATCGTGCCGATATACGTCCGGATAACGATCATATTAAACGCGCTGATCATCGACGGAACGACGTAGACCCAGAACGTGTTGATCAGATGCAGGTCCTTCATCAGGAAATATCCCGGAATCAAACCGGCGTTAAAATACATCGTCAGCACAAAAATGAGCGTGATCGGCTTGCGGAATACATATTCCCTTCGGCTGAGCGTATAGGCGAGCATCGTCGTCAAAAAGATGTTCAGCACGGTGGAAAGCACCGTCCTCGCCACCGAGATCAGGAAAGCGTCGTAAATCGTTCCCGAGGCGAAAACCGCCTTGTAGTTTTGCAGCGTAAACTGCCGCGGCCACAAGTAAAGTCCGCCGCGAATCGTATCGTTTCCCGCATTAAACGAAACGACGATCGTGTTCAGGAAAGGATACAGCGTCACCACGACAAGCGCAATCATGAACAGCGTATTGAATGTATGAAAAAGGATCGGCTCGGTCCGGCTTTTTCCGTTCCGTTTATAGATTGCAGCAGCCGGCGCCGCCCCCGGGGTGATGGTTTGGTTTCCCATGTCTATAACAGCCTCTCTTCCCCTAGTCGTTTGGCAATCCAGTTGGCGAACAGCAGCATCGTGACGCTGACGACGGTTTTGAATATGCCGCCGGCCGTCGCCAACGAATAGTTGCCTTGGGCAATCCCGTATTTCAGCACAAAGATGTCGATCGTTTCCGCCCAATCGACGACAAGCCCGTTGCCCAGCAAATACTGCACCTCAAAACCCGCTTCCAGGATGTGGCCGATCGACATGATCAATAAAATGACGATGGTCGGCTTGATACCCGGAAGCGTGACGTGGAACATTTTCTTGTACCGGCTGGCCCCGTCGATTTCGGCGGCTTCGTACAGCGCCGGATCGATGGAGGACATGGCGGCCAAATAAATGATCGTGTTCCAGCCGACTTCCTTCCAGACGTGGGAAGCGCCGACGACGCCCCAAAAATAATGGCCTTCGCTAAGCCACAGGATCGGCTCCTTAATCAAATGAAGCTTCATCAAAATGTCGTTGACGATGCCGTCCGAAGCCAAGGTTGTCGCCACGATGCCGGTGACGATGACCCAGGACAGAAAATGCGGCAAATAGGAAATGGTCTGTACCGCCCGTTTCCAAACTACTTTTTTGATTTCGTTCAGCAAAAGCGCCAAAACAATCGCCGTCACGAACCCCAATACCAGATTGATGACGCTCATGGCGAGCGTATTGCGCAGTACCCGCAAAAAATTGTCGTCAAGAAACAAAAACTTGAAATGCTTGAATCCCACCCATTTTTGATCCGCAAAATCGAGGGCCGGCTTGTAATCCTGGAAAGCCATCGTCCAGCCCCAGATCGGCACGTAAGAAAACAAGATGATATACGCCAGCAAAGGGACCGACATCCAGATCAACTGCCGCTGGTTTTTGATCAAGGACCAGGTCACCGGCTGCCTTCTCCCTTTTTTCGGTTTGCGGACGAAAGGCTTTTTCGTTAAGGTCTCTTCCATCATTTTTTCTCCCCACCGAGCCTTGGATTTAAGAAAGCGGAAGGCCGCATTGGCGCCTCCCGCCTCCCGCTAGCTTCTGATGCCTTACTTCACCGACCAGTTCTCGATCCGCCATTGAAGAACTTCGTTGATCCGATCCTCGTAAGCTTTAATGTTCAGCTTGTGGATCTCGTTCGTATATTCGGTCCATACGCTGTCAAAATCGGACGGGTTCGCCAAGATCGCCTTCGGCAAAAATTTGGTCGACAAGTCGTTTTGCTTCGTATTGACGATTTTGGCTTCGGAACCTTCCACCAGATCGACGCTCCATGCCGGATAATAGATCGGATTCTCCGGCGCCGGGCTGAAGAAATCGACGTAGCTCTTGAAGCCGTAGGCCTTCAGGAACTTTTTGTCGTATTCTTCGAGGCCTGCCTGGTACTCTTCCGGCTGCGCCGCGCCATCCGTCGCGTTGCCGTCGCTGAAGAAACCTTGCATTTTCGGGCTGAAGCTGTACAGCGTGTCCGCTTTGTTCGCCAGCTTCCAAGTGGCGTCCGTGAATTTGTCGCGCTGCTCCTGCGTTTTCATGAAACGGCCTTTTTCGTTCACGATGTAGTCCTCGCCTTCGATCCCCCAGGAGAGGATCTTCTGCCAATCTTCCTGGATCAGGCGATCCCACAGCTTGAGTATTTTCACCGGATCCTTGGCGTTCACGCTGATGCCGAAGCCGTTGTTCAGGTTCAGCGCCGGGCGGTCCAAATAATAATCCTTCGTGCTCTCGTCGTACACGAGCGGCAGTCCTACATATGTTCTTTCGTGCTTTTTCTGCGTAATCAGGGCGTTTTCGGCATTTTGGAAATTCCAATGCTGGTCGAACATGCCCAGCACCGTTCCGCTGGAAATTTTGGCAAGGTACTGATCGAAGTTTTGCGTGAACGTCTCCTTGTCGATCAGCCCTTGGGTGTTCACCTCGTTCAGCTTTTGATAGTAACGTTTCGCATAGTCCTTGTCCGCGAAAATTTCCGCCTTGCCGTCGTTCACGACCACGCTGCCGTCGTTCGGATGGCCGATCAAATGCTGCGGCGCGTTGAACAACCCCCAGTTTTTCCAGTCGTAGTTCAAAATTTCGAATCCGATCGTCGGCTTGCCGTCGATGTTCGGATGTTTTTCTTTATACTTGGCGATCAGGTCGAAATATTCGTCAAGCGTCTTGACCTTCGGATATCCGGCTTCCTCGAGCACCGCCTTTTGAATCCAGAACGCCGGCCCGGAATACCATGTGGAGCTCACTTCCCCGTTGTAGGCCCCGTAATTCGGTAAAATGTAAATATGTCCGTCATTCGGATCCTTCATCATGTTCCAGTACTTCTCGTAATGTTTTTTCAAATTCGGAGCGTATTTTTCGATGAGGTCTTCCAGCGGAATGTATGCGCCTGCCGCCGTCAATTTCGTATTTCCGGTCATGATGTCCGGGTAATCGGAACCAGCTATCATGACGCCAAGCTTCTGATTGAGGTCGCCGGCCAGAAACTCGAATTTAAAGGTCGCGCCGAGCTCGTCTTTAATCTTTTTGTAAATTTTGTTGTCCGGCGTCGGCTGCTGGCCGGCTTCGCCGATGAACGCCGTAATTTCAAACGGTTCGACTTTCCCTTCGGCATTGCCTCCCGATGCGGCCTCGCTTCCGGCCTTCGCGTCTCCGGATGTGGCCGTCTTGTCGCTTCCCCCGCATCCCGCCAGAATGAAGCTGAACGACAGCAGCATAACCATGCCGAGCCGGAGCACTGATTTTGACTTGCCCCCCATGTATAGCACCTCCGTTAAAATTTGTCACCTAAGGGATTGGAAGCCCTTACAGGTAACTTATCCTTATTGTAAAATCGCTTTCAAAGCCGAACTATATCGCAATTAAAGCATTACCCCCAAAAAGTTTAGTTTTTGGCTTTGAATTCGTTGGGGCTCATGCCCATTCGTTTTTCGAAATGCTTCAAAAATTGCCCGTAATTGGCGTAGCCGACGCTTTCGGCGATCTCGCTGTTCTTCAGCCTGCCCTCCTTCAGGAGGACTGCGGCTTCTTCAATGCGAAAGTTGTGGACAAGCTCGTTAAAGCCGATCCCGTTCTTTCGAATCAGCAGCTGGCCCAAATAGACCGGATGCAAATAAAACAATTCGGCCAGCTTGCGGATCGTCAGCGGCTCGCGAAAATGGGCGCGGATGTATTCGTTGATCTCCTGAATAATGCCTTGCGATTTGAGCGCCTGCTCGCGGGATAAAAGCTCGATGGCGTCGTTGCCGCAAACCAGCAGGCAGTCCATCAGGTCGCCGAGATGGATGACGGCCTCCGACAGCCCCAACAAAAACGGGTAGTACTCATCCAAAACCCGTTTGCTCCGTTCATCGCCCAGTTCGCTCAAGTGATCCATCATTTGATACATCAGATGAATGACGGTATTTTTCACGGTTTCCGGCTCAACCATCGCTTGGCGAAAGCTTTCGGCCGCAGACGCCACGGCTTCGCAAAAACCTGCGGCATCCAAGACGTTTAACGCCCCCGTCATGCGATCGATCAGCCGAACCTGGTCGTAATGGTACTGACAGGACCGGGCCTGCACCGATTCATATTTACGGATACGGCCGTAGCCGGAATCGTAAAAATTGTAGCGAATCGCTTCCTTGGCGGTTTGAAGGCATCTCTCCAGTTGAGTCAGCGAACGGGCTTCCAAACCCGTGGACATAAAAACCCGATACGGAGAGTACGCTTCCGACAGCTGCTCAAGGACCTGCAGCGATTCATTTTCCGCCCCTTTCGAAGGCGTGACCCCGTACACGATGCCGAAGCTGTGCGTGCCGATGTCGACGAGATACATCGCTTCCCGGTCCCGCAGCACGGCTGCCGCGATCTCGCGCATCCGCGCATAGACCGGCGGATCGCACTGCACCAGGCAAAAGTTCCATGCCTCCTTTGCTGCGGACAAGCGGCCGAGCACGTCCAGCTCGTCTGAAGACAAAGGCTCGTTCAGCGCCGCCTTTTTGACCAAGGTCACCGTTTCTTCACGCGCGGCGATTCGGGTGATGCGCTGTTTTTCGCGTTCGCGGCACAACTCCCGGTAGGCGGCTTCCAGCTCTTTTTCGGCCTCCTCCTGGTCCACCGGCTTCAGCAAAAAATGGGTGATTCCGTGCCGCATCGCCCGGCGGGCATATTCAAATTCGCTGTACCCGCTGACGATGGCGAACATCACGTTTCGATCCCCTTCTTTTTGCCATGCGTCGATCATTTCAAGTCCGTCGAGCAGCGGCATGTGAATGTCCGTTACGACCAGATCCGGCTTCAGCTCCCGGATTTTGTTCAATCCGTCGGCCCCGTTGCCGGAGGTGCCGCAAACGTCGAAGCCGAGCCGAGCCCAATCGATCCACAGCTGCATGCCCTCCAAGGCGCCGGGTTCGTCATCGATCAGCAGCACTTTGTAGCGCATGTTCATTCCCCCTCGGCGTGTTCGTTTTGTCTGTTCAGCAGTTTCATGGGAATTTCGAATAAAACCAGCGTTCCTTCCTGCCATTTGCTTTGGATATCGAAGCGGACCAAGTCGTTGTAGTAGAGCTCCAGCCGCCGGTAAACGTTGCGGATGCCGATGCTGTTGCCTGAAACGTTTTCGATCTGCACGGCCTTCATGATTTCATTGCGCTTTTCTGCCGTGATCCCTTTGCCGTTATCCGAAACGGACACGCGCAGACGCTCATCCTCGATCCGGGCGCTCACCGTCACGAGCCCTTGCCCGTCGACGGCCTGAATCCCGTGTTTGCAGGCATTTTCAACGAGCGGCTGGATGCTCATTTTCGGAATTTTGTAACCTAAAACCTGTTCATCGACGTCAAAAACGTACTCGAATTTGTCTCTGAATCTAAACTTCTCGATTTTGAGATACATCTCCGTAAACCGAATTTCCTCCTCCAGCGTCACCAGATCCTCCTTCCAGCCGAGCAGCCTGCGCAGCAGCTTGGACAGGCTTTTGATAATGTCCGTCACCTCGGAATATTCGTATTTGGTACAGACGACGAGGATTGCGTTCAGCGTGTTAAACAGGAAATGGGGATTCATCTGGCTCTGGAGAACATTAAGCTCGGCCCGCACCTGTTCCATCTCCAGGCTTTTTTTCTGGATTTCAAGCTTGTACACATTGTTGATGAGCGAATTGATGCGTGATGTCATCATGTTGAAATTGCGGATCAATTCCCCGATTTCGTCCTTGCCTTCATCCATGCGGATCAGCTCGAATTTTTCGTTCGTTACTTTGTGCATATGCCGGGACAGCCTTTTCACGCGATAATTGTAAGAACGAAGCATGATGTAGATGAAGACGGACGTAAATAACGTAACCACCGCCGCCAAAAGCCCGACGGACCACTGCATGTCGCGCATCGCCTGGCTCACCCGCGTTCCCCGGGTCATGCCGACCAGCTTCCAGCCTTTGACGTACTTGGCCGTGCCGATCGAAACGACATGAGCATCCTTGTTTTTTTCGATGCCCGAAAGGTTAAACACGGCGTAAGCGCCGCTGACCTGATTTTGATAGCCGCTGTCCGCCGACATGATGATTTCGTTTTTTTCGTTCACCAGATAAAGGTTCAAATAATCCCGTTCCCGGATGATCACGTCATAAATTTTCCGAAGGTCGATATCGATGCGCAGCAGCTTTTCGAACCGGTCGTAATAATTGTAATAATCCATTTTTTCGATCACGCTCAAGTAAGGGGCGATCACGGACGGATTTGTCTCATCGGCCGCGCGGTAGGCAGCAACGAGGACCGGTTCGTTCGAATGTTCCCACAGCTTGTACCATTCGCTGTTTTTCACCTGGCCATTGATGATTTGGTAGTTTCCTCCCGACACGATGGTCGGATTATCCGTATATATGCCGATCCGCAAAATTTGGTTGTTTACCGGAATGTAGCTGCTTACCCGATTGCGGAGCTGCTCGTCAAACGTTTCGTAAAAATCAAGCGGATTGGCGTACGTTCGGTCCAGCATCTCGTAAAGCGCTTTGTCCGTTTTCAGGGCATGGCTGACCGCCACGCCTCCGTCCACGAAATCGTGTATGTCCTTTCGGGCCCGCTCCAGCGACACCTCCAAGTTCTGCTCCTCCCGCTGCTTGATCAGTTCGGACATCCGGTCCATGAAAATCAGATGAATCACGGCGATGGGCAAAAGAACGCCAAGCAAATAAATCAAAATGAACTTGAAATTGATCGGAATGTCGTTGACGATTTTTCGGAGTCTGAATGTTTTTGTTCGCATGCGTGCACCATCCTGCTATTCTTCCGCCGGCCGGTTTTCCCATTGATGCTTGTAAACCGAGGGCAGCATTCCCGTATGGCTTTTGAACTTGCTGATAAAATAATCCGTTTTCGGGTATCCGACCTTCAGCGCCACCTCGGAGATTTTGATCTGCGTGCGCTTCAGCAGCTTTTTCGCTTCTTCGATCCGTCTTTCGTTCACGTATTCGTTAAACGGCTTGCCTGTCGTTTTCTTGAACAATTGTCCCAAATACGTCGCGTTCATGTGGAATTGCCTGGACAAATCCCGCAGCTGCAGCTTCGTGTGAAATTCCCGGTCCACAAATTGGATGACGTGAAAAATCGTATTATTTTCGTTTTGTTTGGCAAGAAGCGAAAGATCGGCCAAAGCCTTCAGGCAAAGGCCGCAAACGTACGATTGCAAAGCCGAATATTGCTTGATTTCGCCAAGGCTCCCGTGACGTTCCCGGATGCGTGCCATCCATGCGCCGGGATCCCCGTTCATCTCCGCAACCCGCCGGCAAAACGTCAGCTCCAGGTCCGCGATGCGGGCTTTGGCGAGCTCGATATCCGGCAGCCCCGAGGCCAATGAGGCCATCAGTTCCTCGACCTGACAATCGATCGTCCCCGAATGACCGGCGCAAACGCTGTCGATAAGCCGCTTGATTTTTTGGTCGGCGTCCGCGCGGTGATCCGGCGTTTTTTTGCACCAGCTGTAAAAAAACAGCCCCTCCTTGCCCTGGCAGCGTTTGGACTTGCTTACCTCCAGCGACTGCAGATAAAGGGGACGGATGGAACCCATGCCGCGAAGCGGATCGCTTAACGCGATGATCACGGGACGGATCAGGCTTCCGGACAAATCCCGGTGCATCGCAAGCCCGATCTCCTCAAGACGATCCGAAGAACATTCATCCGTCGGCACGAAAACGCCGACTCGTCCCGCACTGTCCTGAAAAGACCGATCCGTGACGTCCGGAAAATAAGCTTGGATCCGCTCCCGCAAATTTGCCGATCCGATGTCCGTCTCCACCAGCAAGCATCGGAGTTCGGCATCGCCTTTCAAGTTCATCGCTTCCGCGGCCTGCCGCTCAAGCCCTTCGCCGCGTTCGCCCTGGATCAGCCTGTTGACAAGATTGTTCAAAAAAAAGGAGCGCATCCGGCGTTCCGCCAGCCGCTCTGCGGACTCGGCCCGGATCGATGCGCCGACCCGTTCCAGAATCGTTTCGAACTCTTCCTCGTCGATCGGCTTCAGCAAATATTCCGCCACCTTGTGCTTCATCGCGGTCAGAGCATAGTCAAAATGATCGTAACCGCTCAAGATGACGAATTTCGGAGGACGTTTCATCGTCTTCCTGGACTGCTCCACAAGCTCCAACCCGCTTAACGCGGGCATGTGAATATCCGTGACCACCAGCTCGGGCTGAAGCCGCTGGATGATGTTCAGCGCTTCGATGCCGCTGTGCGCCTCCGCGCATACTTGAAACCCGAAGTTTCCCCAATTGACCATCGTGCGCAGCCCTTCCAGAACCCACGGTTCGTCGTCGACCAACAGCACATTCATCATTTCACCAATTCACTCCCCGGACGTGCTTTTTTCGTGGATTTTCAAAATTACGCATGCATGAAAGCGTCTTAATCTTTATGCTACCAAACTTGCCGCAGTCCTGAAAATACCAAGCGAATGCAGCGCAGGCAGCCCCGTTTCTGCCGAAGCTGCCGCAAACCTTTCATTTACACAACTAGACGTTGTCTTTATAGACCGGGATTTGACCGGATGAATCGAGGCCGCAGATCAACTGCAGGCCGTACTCTTGATGGTGGATCTATCGATTCCGGCCAGCGCAAGCGATAAATCGGCGCGCCACCCGGACCAGAAGAAAAAGCGCTTCCATTTCCAATTATAAAAAAAAAGCCCTCCGAAACGACTGCGCAAACTAAAGGTGTTATCCCGAAAATTTTAGATTTTGCAAAAAAAGAGAGCTGTCCTTCATGCATGCCGCTTCCAACGGCTGCCGGACAACCCCCGATATTCTAGAACTGCTTGGCGTACAACTTCGCATACATGCCGTCAAAGGACATCAGCTCGTCATGGGTCCCCTGTTCCGCGATGCCGTCCTCCGTCAAGACGACGATTCGCTGCGCTTCGCGGATGGTGGAAAGCCGGTGGGCGATCACGATCGTCGTACGTCCTTGAGCCAGCGATTCGAGCGATTGTTTTACGACGCTTTCGCTTTCGTTGTCCAGCGCGCTTGTCGCTTCGTCCATAATGACGATCGGCGGATTTTTCAAAAACACGCGGGCGATGCTCAGCCGCTGCTTTTGCCCGCCCGAAAGCTTGACCCCGCGCTGCCCGATCTCGGAATGATATCCATGGGGCAAGCCCATGATAAACCCGTGCGCATTCGCTTTGACCGCTGCCGCGACGACGTCCTCATCCGCGGCCTCCGGATTTCCGTACCGGATGTTGTCCATGACCGTTCCGGCAAACAGATAAACGTCCTGCTGAACGACGCCGACGTTTTTCCGGAGCGATTCCAGATCGAGATCGCGGACGTCGATTCCGTCCACCCTCACTTCGCCTTCGGTGACATCGTAAAAACGGGGGATCAGCGAACAAAACGTCGTTTTTCCCGCGCCGGAAGGCCCCACCAGTGCAACGTATTCTCCGGGATGGATGCGCAGCGACAAATTTTTCAACACCTGCCGGGTATGTCCTTCGTAATGGAACGAAACCTGCCTGAACTCGATCTCTCCTTCCACGCTCGCGAGCAGGGCGGCATCCGGTTTGCTCGCAATGGACGGCTTCAAATTGATGATTTCCATGAACCGCTGAAATCCCGTGACTCCTTCCTGCAGCTGCGTGCTCATATGCGTCATCCGCTGGATCGGTTCGATCATGTAACCGATATAGAGCAAAAACGTGATCAAGTCCGATAAATCAAGCGTATGGCGGACGATGTGAGCGCTCCCCAAAATAACGACCGTAATCGTGATCAGTTGGAGCAGCATCTCGAAGCTGTTGTAAAAAATCGCTTCCGCTTTATACGTCCCCTTCCGGCTGCCAAGAAACCGGGCGTTTTCGCGTTCGAATTTTTCGATTTCCATCCGCTCGCCGGTGAACGACTGAACGACGCGGATCCCCGACAAACTGTCCTCTACCTGGGCGTTGACGTCCGAAATCCGTTCTTTGTTTTTCATTAACGCCTTGTTCAGCATTTTGTTGAAGTAGAGGGCAAAAAAGACGAGCACCGGAAAGAAGCACAACACCGCAATCGTTAATGGCGGATGGATAAAAAACAAAATGGCAAGCGCTCCGAAAAAACGGGAAAGCGAACGGACGTAATCCTCGGGCCCGTGATGATAAAGCTCGGAAAGCAGCAGCAGGTCGTTCGTGATCCGGGACATCAGCCTGCCCGTTTTCTCCTTGTCGTAAAAATCGAAGGACAGCTTTTGCATATGGGCGAACAGCTCGCTGCGCAAGTCGCTTTCCATGCGGGCCCCGACCTCATGTCCCTTGTAATCGACGAAATAGCTCCCGAGGTTCTGAAGGGCCGCCAACACAAGCATCAGTCCGCCGACCCAATACACCTTTCCAAGAGCCGCGGATAAATCTCCTTCCAGCACCTGCTTTGTGATATAACGAACAAGCAGCGGAAAGATCAGGGTGATGGCGGATACGAGCAGCGCGCAGGCCAGTACGGACATAAACAGCCCTTTATAAGGCTTGTAATAAGATAAAAACTTTTTGATTGGAAAACGCATATTTTACCCCTTTATACGGTTTTGGACGCGCATGCAAGGGGGGTTGCCGTTTAGGCGTTAAGCGACAGTTCCGCCCTTGTATGCCGGGATCACTGCAACCGTCGTTTTTTTCATGATTACTTCCTCCCTTTTCGTTATTGTTTTTATTATATTCGAACCATGACCGCAGATCGGGTAAAAGATATTTAAATTTGTTCTTTCCTACACATGCCGCAATTTATCCGGATTGCACATGTTGTAAATGGTTTCGATCCGGCCTTGTTTAAAAGCGAAAGAATAAATATACTGCACCCCGTCTTCCATTCGTACCCGGACCCCCGGCAATCCATTGACGTTCAGAAAGGAAAGATCGTATTTCCCTTCATACATGGCAAGCAGATTACGGAAAAACCCGGTGACCCGCTCGAATCCAACGACCGGAATGCGCGCGGCCGTTACTTTTCCTCCGCCGTCGGAATAAAGAACGACGTTTTCGCTGAGCAGCTCCAGCAATTTCCCGGTATTCCCCTGCATCAAGGAGTTTACGAACGCTTTGATCCGCTCCTCCGCCACGTGGACCGCGGGAACCGATTCGGGATCGAAATGAATGCCGGCTTTGGCCCGGCGGTAAATTTGACGGCAGTTTGCGACGCTTTTTCCGACCATATCGGCGATTTCGTCATACGAATAATGGAAAATTTCCCGCAGCAGGAAAACAGCCCTTTCCACCGCGTTCAGCTGCTGCAGCAGCAAAAGATACGCCGTCGAGATCGACTCCCGCTGCAAATAGGCGGCGGAAGGTTCCTCTTCCGCCCCCGCCCGGCCGATCAATGGTTCCGGAAGCCACTGGCCGACGTAAAGCTCCCGTTTTTTGGCCGATGAACGCAGCAGGTCCAAACACCGATTGGTTACGATTTTGTATAAAAACGCCCTTTCATTGCGAACGGAGCCGGGATCGGGCAGCTGATCGTACGCAAGAAAAGCTTCCTGCACGATATCCTCCGCATCCATGACGCTCCCCAGCATCCGGTAAGCCAATGAAAAAAGCTCGCTTTTATAAATTCGATACAGCGCCTCCGTACTCATCTTCAGGGATTCCCTCCGTTTCTGTGCGGGCCAAAATATGCTGCACGGCCCGTTTGGCGCTTGCCGTCGCGGCGTCCACCAGCAGTTCGCCGTGCGACGCCCAATCTCCTGCCACGTACAACCCCTCAATTTCGGGCACGGCAGGACCCGGGTTTTCCTTGCGCTTGATATGCATAAAATCATGGAACACCGTGATCTTCGGAAGATATTGTTTGGCCACCAGTTCGTTTCGCCAGCCCGGCTGCACCAAGTCGAGCGTCTGTTCAAGCTCAAGCAAATCCTGTCTGGCATTCGTTTCCTCTCCCTGGTACTTCAACAGCGAAATCACTTGGGACCCGTCTTCGCTTAAGTAAGCCGCGCGCGATTGATTGGATAAAAAGACGGTTTGATCGATGCCGTACACAAATTGCTGCTTCGGTTTGGGCAGGCGCCGCAAAGCCACGTCCAGACAGGCGGCCGTAACCGGAATCGCTTGTTCCTTCCATGTATGGAGCGCGGTGCTCTCGGCCCGGGGAACCAGGCGGTACGCCTCTTCAAGCGGAGCCGCGATAATGATGCTGCGCGCTTCGATTTTCATTCCGTTATCGCATAAAACATGGTTCACCTTGCCTTGGTCATGGCCGATCGAAACCGCTTTGTTGTCCGTCAGGCAAGCAACGCCCAAGCGGGAGGCCAATTGCCTTAATTCCTCCACCGTTTCGCCCCAGCCCCGATCCAAATAGAGCACGCCTCTCAAAGCGTTTTTGAGCTGCCTTAGCGCCGGACCTGCAGCTTGCAGATCGGGGGCGGCCACATAACTTGCCGTGCGCAGCAGGGAATAAAAAATATGCCGGACCATCGGGTCTTTAATCTGGCCTTCGATCCATTCGCGGAGGCTGACCCGATCATAAAGACGGGTATCCAGATTTCCGAATTTCGCCAGCCAGGCGGCAAACTCCATTTTCCCCTTCCAGGACACCAGCGGGGTGGCCAACAACGACCGGACGTTCGTCGGCAGTGTCTTTAATGTTCCTTTCCATATCCCGTAAGCGTCGATCGACGGTTTGTTGCCCTGCAAACTTAATCCAAACTCCCGAAACGTTTCCCACGCATCACCGAAATACAAGGCATGCCCGCCCAAATTGAAATACACTCCGTTTTTTTGGTTGGTGATCGCCCGGCCCCCCATCCGCTCCTGCTTCTCGATGAGCACCGTTTGTTTGCCGGCTTTGGCCGCATAGATTGCAGCCGTCAAACCCGCGATGCCTCCACCTACAATCGCCACGTCCGCTTTTTTCATCCGAAAATCCTCCCTTTCCGTTTGGTTACCCGTATGACGGAGAGGGGGGCCGAAACGTGACAAGAAAAAATAACTTTTTTCGGATAACGCAAAAAGCCCTTATATAACCAAGGGCCCTTGCACAACCGCTTAAATTGAAATGGTAATGCCGAAGCAATCTTTGAGCACGTGTTTGATCTCATCCGGCGATGTCAGGAGAGTTTCATTTTTCCGGCCGTTCTCGGTAATGATCAGCTTTTCGCCGGATAAAGTGATCCTTCCGTCTTCCGCAGCCAAAGAAACGATCGCTTTTTTCGTAAAATGCGATTTCGGCGACTGCTGCTGATATTTGCACATCTCATGGAAATCGTCCAGCCGGCGCGGAAGGTTTGTAAACGCAAACTCGCTTACCCATTGATTCCCCAAAAATTTTTGAAAGAAAAAACCGTCCGATTCATCCGGATTCTTCCGGATCCGATACGTGCCGCTGACATCGCTGACTTCTTCCCCGGACATCGGCAGGGGCGATCGGACGGAATCGCCGAATCCGACATCAACGACGTAATCCTGATCCAAATGAACAAGGATCAACATATGATCAAATTCGGGCCCGTATGTATGGTCTTCGGCAGCGACCCGACCGGAGAGCATCTCTGCTTCGTAACCAAGCTCCTGAAGGAGCCGATAAAACAGTCCGTTCAGCTCATAACAGAAGCCTCCCCGGCGGTTATGGACGATTTTGGCAAACATCGAATCCGGATCAAGCGTAATTTCCGTTTTGTTCATCACGTCCAGGTTTTCAAAAGGAACGGTGAACATATGCTGTTGCTGCAGCCGGGTCAGGAAACCCAGGTTAGGAGACGACACGCCTTCGATCCCGATCCGTCGCAAGTACGCTTGTACGTCCATGATATTCCCCCCTCTCAACCAAAAACTGAAATGAAATGGTCCATAGAGGAAGTATATCAGTATTTTTGCAGCTTTTGTGGGGCATTTTGCATTCATCCTTAGCGGAGAAAGACCCGTGTCTCTTGCCGCTCTTCCTCTACGCCAGCTCGATGACCGTAACGGATTTTGACGGCAGCTCCAGCACAAGGCGCGAATCCTCCAGCTTATAGGCATGGAACGGCTGCGGCGCGATCCGCTCCGGCTGATCGAACGTGTTATGCGCATCCAAGTTGTCGGAGGTGAGCGTCGAGCCCGTCATTGCGGGCGCGGATGTTCCTAAGCCGCGGAGGTCTATGCTTACGGACGACGAAGACGCATGGTTCAGGTTGCACAAACTGATATGAATGCGTCCGTTCGCATCCCGGGAAGCGGAAGCCGATACTTCCGGAATTTCCCGGCCAAAAGCGCTGTAGGTGCCGGACGACAGGTTCAGGTCCAGCAGCTCCGCATCCTGATGCACCTTGTACATATCGAATACGTGATAGGTAGGCGTCAGCACCATTTTTTCGCCTTCCGTCAAAATGACGGCTTGCAGCACGTTGACGGTCTGGGCGATGTTGGCCATGCGCACCCGGTCGCAATGCCGGTTGAAAATGTTCAGCGTAAGCCCCGCGACAAGCGCATCCCGCAGCGAGTTTTGCTGATACAAAAATCCCGGGTTCGTTCCGGGCTCCACGTCGAACCAGGTTCCCCATTCGTCCACGATCAAACCGACGCGTTTTTCGGGATCGTATTTGTCCATGATGGCGCTGTGCCTCGTAATCAGCTCCTCCATGTGCAGCGCTTTTTCCATCGTCACGAACCAGTCCTGCTCGTTGAAGCCGGTAGCCGGCCCTTTATGCGCCCAATCCCAAGGAACCGTATAATAATGCAGCGTGATGGAATCCATGTACCGGGCAGCCTCGCGCATCACCACGTCCATCCAGTTGTAGTCGCCGGCGTTCGGGCCGCAGGCGATGCGGTGGATCCGGTTGTCCCCATAATTGCGGACATACGTCTGGTAACGGCGGTACAGATCTGCGTAATATTCCGGCCGCATGTTGCCGCCGCAGCCCCAGTTTTCGTTACCGACGCCGAAATAGGCGACCGACCAAGGCTCGTTACGGCCATTTTCCGCTCGCAGCGCCGACATCGGGGACTCCCCGCCGAAGGTCAGGTATTCCACCCATTCCGACATTTCCTGCACGGTACCGCTTCCAACATTGCCGTTGATGTAAGGCTCGCAGCCCAGTTGGGCGCATAATTCCATGAATTCATGCGTGCCGAAATGGTTGTTTTCCACGACGCCGCCCCAGTGGGTGTTGATCATCCGCTTGCGGTTTTCCCGCTTCCCGATGCCGTCCTTCCAATGGTATTCGTCGGCAAAACATCCCCCCGGCCAGCGGAGCACGGGAATGCGGATCCGTTTCAGCGCTTCAACCACGTCGTTCCGGATGCCGTTCGTGTTCGCGATAGGCGAGTCTTCGCCAACCCAAATGCCTTCATAAATGCATCTGCCCAGATGCTCGGAAAAATGCCCGTAAATATTTTTGTTGATCTGTCCTCTGACGATGTCCGTGTTTAATACGCCGTTTTGCACCATCGTTTTCTCCTCCCGTTTCGTCATTGAATGGATTCACTCAAAGTATAGGAGCTTGATTTCCCCGGAACAATGAATTAAACTGCCCATTAACTGACCTATCGTGCTTTATCGTAAGGAGGGAAGGACATGATCCGCGTCATCGGTTGCGGTCACAATTACGTCCATCAGGAAGGCATTATGATCGAACGCCCGTCCGGAGCGGGCAATTACGCTTTCGTTTTTTTCCGGAGCCATGCGGAGATCACCGTTCACGGCAGGCGCTTGTCTGCGGCCAAAAACTCCTATGTTTTGTTTCGCCCCTTCACCCCGCATGCATACCGCCACGTCGAGAAGCCGTTTGTCAACGACTGGTTCCACTGTGAAGGCCCTGAAATGGAAGCGCTTTTAGAACAGCTTGGTTTCGCCTGCGACGAACCCGTGAAAGCGGCTTTCCCCGCTTCCCTGACAAGGAGCATCATGGAGCTGCAGCACGTGAACCGGCTCGGCGGCCCGCTCCGCGACGACATCGTGGATCTGGATCTCCGCAGCCTGCTCCTGAAGCTCAGCAACTGGCAGCGGCTGCCTCCCTTGCCCGAAAAAACCGAAAGGCATTACCGGCAGCTCCTGGAAATCCGCAACGAATTGTACAGTTCCCCGCAAACGGCGTATTCGGTAGACCAGCTGGCCGCCAAAGTCAACCTCAGCAAATCCTATTTTCAGCATGTCTACAAGGAGCTGTTCGGATGTTCCGTCTCGGCCGACATGATCAACGGACGGCTGGAGCAAGCAAAATATTTGCTCGACAACAGCTCCCTTTCCGTCGGCGCCATCGCCAAAATATGCGGTTACGAAAACGACACCCATTTCATGCGGCAGTTCAAAAAATTCGTCGGGGAGACGCCCAGCGGCTACAAAAAACGGCCGTAACGCTCCCTTATTCGTAAAACAGCAACCGGTTGGCGTACGCATTGCGGTAATCCGTCGGCGTCAAGCCGGTGATTTTTTTGAAGCTTTTCATAAACTGCTGGCTGTCCGGGTATCCGAGCTGGGCCGCGATCTCGCTGACGTTATGGTTCGTGTCGGTCAAAAGCGATTTGGCCGCCTCCATTTTTTCCTGCAGCATGTACTGCTTCAAGGAAATGCCCGCGATGCCGGAAAACAACGTGGACAAATATTTCGCATTGTAACCGAAGTCCTCCGCAAGCCGGGCGACTTTCAGGTTTTCGTGGCGGTGCCATTTAATATAATCGACGAGGTCGTTGTAAAGCTGCCGCTGCTTCAGCTTCCGGCCGGCTTGGTTGCGGACGTAAAACAGCTGGTTGAACAACTCGCACAGGATCGTCGTGGCCATATAGCTGCCCAGCGTGAGTTCCCTGTAGCTCCGAACCGAATCCTGCAGCTGTTTCATCAGCACGATAAGCTTATCGGGGCTGCGCAGCGCGCCGGTTGCGGGAACGACGATCCTTCCCTGCTCATAGCGGTACTCCTCCAGATCCTGCAAAAGCTCCCATCCGCCCGGCGCCGTAAAATGAAGCCAATAAAAGCTGCAGTCGGACTTCGCGTATCCATATTGGCGCACACCGGGAGGCATCAGCAGGAAATCCCCTTCCTTCAGTTCGTAACGCTCCCCATCGGCGGCGATATACAGGCTTCCACGGGTTTGGATAAACAGCTCGAAATCCATTAACGTCCGCTGCATATGCATCCATTCCGGAGACGGAGCGACGAATTTGCCGGTCATGTTCAGCGTCAGCGGCGCATCCACCCTAAACTGATAATATTTCATCAAACTCCCCGTACCTTTCAAACTTTTTAACACCTTAACAAAAATAGAATATCAAAATAACCCCTTTTAAACGATGGATTTTTTCAGCATGTTTTTTCTGTCTTTTTCCTTTCTCATAAAATAACTGATCTTTTGCCACCAATTCGAACCTTCCGCCATTTACGCCGAAATCGCGCTTGAACTAAGCTTGTCGTAGTCGTCTTATACGAAAGGATGGGTGCGCAAACATGATGAACACGCTGCTCGGAAACAAACCGCTGAAGGATTTTCCGCTCGACCAAGTCGTCTTACGAAACGGCGATTACGTTAACGCGTTCGAAAAAGAAATCGATTATTTGAAAAGATTCGAAGCCGACCGCCTGCTAGCCGGTTTCCGCGAAACCGCCGGGCTTGCGCCCAAGGCCGCCAAATACCCGGGTTGGGAGGACACGGAAATCCGCGGGCATACGATGGGCCACTACTTGACCGCATGCTCCCAAGCTTTTGCCTACAGCAAAGACAAGGAACTCCACGCCCGTCTGGAATATATCGTGGCGGAGCTTGCGGAATGCCAGCGCCAAGACGGATATGTCTCCGCATTTCCCGACGTGCTGTTCGACAACGTGGAAAACAAAAAACCGGCATGGGTTCCTTGGTATACGATGCATAAAATCATCGCCGGGCTGATTGCGGTGTATGAAGCCACCGGCCTGCAAAAGGCTTATGACGTCGTGAACAAGCTGGGGGATTGGGTCGCGGGCCGAACTTCCAAATGGACGCCCGAAATCCAAGCCATCGTACTCCGGGTCGAATACGGCGGCATGAACGACTGCCTGTATGACCTGTATAAATTAACGGGAAACCCGCGGCATTTGGAAGCGGCCCACAGCTTTGACGAAATCGGGCTGTTCGAGGCCATCCGGGAAGGCAAAGACGTTCTGCAGGGCAAACACGCCAATACGACGATCCCGAAATTCATCGGGGCGCTGAACCGGTATTTGACGCTGGGTGAAGGCGAGTCCGCCTATTTCGAAGCCGCCGTTAAATTTTGGGATTTCGTGGTGTACCGCCACAGCTACGTGACGGGCGGCAACAGCGAATCCGAGCATTTCGGGGAGCCGGACGTGCTGAACGCCAAACGCTCCGATATTACGTGCGAAACCTGCAACAGCTACAACATGCTGAAGCTGACCCGCGAGCTGTTCAAGCTTACAGGCGACGTAAAATACGCCGACTTTTATGAAAGAAGCCATATCAATGCCATTCTTTCCTCCCAACACCCGGAGACGGGCATGACGATGTATTTTCAGCCGATGGCAACCGGTTATTTCAAGGTGTACAGCTCGCCGTTTGAGCATTTTTGGTGCTGCACCGGCACGGGCATGGAAAATTTCACGAAATTGAACGACAGCATCTATTTTCACCGCGGCGACCGCCTTGTCGTCAATCAATATGTCAGCTCCGAGCTGAACTGGGCGGACCGGAACATCCGAATCGTCCAGACGTCCGAATTTCCGAAGTCCGAGTGGGCCGAGCTGCGGGTGGAAACCGGAGGAAGGCAGAGCCTAGCGGAGATCGGTCTGCGCGTGCCTTATTGGGCCGCCGGCGGCATGGACATATTCATTAACGGCGAAATCGCAAGTGCCCAGGTTCAAGACGGTTATGCGCTTGTTTCGCGCAAGTGGAACGACAACGATACGATCCGGGTGCGGATTCCGATGAAAATAGCTTACTCCGCCCTGCCCGATGCGCCGCATGTCGTCGCCTTCCAATACGGCCCCGTCGTGCTCAGCGCCGCCCTCGGCACCGAAGACATGACGGAATCGCGGACCGGCGTCATCGTCAGCGTCCCGACCAAACGGATGCAGGTCAAGGATTACTTGATACCGAAAGACATGAGCGCCAAGGATTGGCTTGAGCGGTTAAACGATCATTTGGTCCGCCAAGGGGATGAACTCGCCTTCACACTCAAGAACACCGATGAGGATGAACGTTTGGTTTTCACGCCCCATTACAAGCAGCATCGGGAACGATACGGCATCTACTGGAGCATCCTTGAAGCCGATTCGCAGGAACTCGGGGATCATCTGGAAAAAAGCCGTCAGGAACGGCTTATCAGAGAAGCGACCGTCGACAGCGTGCAGGCCGGGAACGACCAATATGAGTTGAAGCATCATGTTCAGGGAGAGCGGACGCACTCAGGTACCTGGGAAGGGCTGAACGGAAGAAGGGCCGACGCCGGCGGATGGTTCAGTTATGAAATGAACGTGCTGCCGGGCGAAAAAAATGCGCTGCATGTGACGTTCTGCAAGCTCCATCACAGCGGCGCCATGGACATATGGGTGAATGGGCGTCTGCTGGTCTCCGAGCCGTTTGCGGAGCGGCCGCAGCGCGCCTTTTACGAAAAAAGCTACGATCTTCCGGCCGATCTGACGTCGGAGCGGGATTCCGTTTCCGTCAAATTTGTCCCCCAAGGCGCAATGAACGGGATTTACGGCGTGCTCCGGACGCTAAAGGGCTAAGTTCGGCATATTCCATTTTTAAACCCATCGGTTTCGAGCGCAAAAAACGGCTTGCTCCCAAGGAGCGGAGCCGTTTTTCTTTTAACCTGCCCGATTCGTTTCGAATTTGCGACAGTCCTTGGTCCTCCGCCGTCATGGCTTAAAAACCATCGCCGCGTTTAGAAATCTTTAGATTTGCTTAAACAATATTTTCAATCTTTTTAAATGATGGCGGGTAAGCTTGGTTCAAGAAAGAAACGGATCGAAAGCATCCACCCGAATCCGGCAAACTTGAATCAAGGAGAACGAAATCATGACATCCAAACCTCAATACGGTGGATTGGACTGGCTGAAATTTGCGGCCGCCCTATTGGTCATCGCCAATCACACCAGCCCGCTTTCGACGTACAACGGCACCGCCGATTTTTTGCTGAGCGGCATTCTGACCCGCATTGCCGTGCCGATCTTTTTTATGACGGCCGGATTTTTCTTTTTCCGCAAGCTGACCGGCGATCCCCTTCACGATAACAAAGTCCTGTCCGGTTATTTGCGAAAAGTCGGGGCCTTATACGGCGCCTCCATCCTGCTGTACATTCCGCTGAATCTTTACACGGGATATTTTTCCGACGGTTTTACGGTCGGCTCCTTGCTGAAAGACTTGGTGTTTGACGGCACGTTTTATCATTTATGGTATTTGCCCGCACTGATGATCGGCATCACCTTGACCGCTTTCCTTTATCGCAAAACGCCGAACTGGATGCTTCCCGTCTCCATCACGCTGTATGTGATCGGACTGCTCGGCGACAGCTATTACGGCTTTATCGAAGGCGTACCATGGCTAAGCGCATCGTATGGGGCGATGTTTCACCTGTTCGACTATACGCGCAACGGCTTGTTTTTTGCTCCCGTTTATCTCGTTCTGGGCGCCGCAGCGGCCAAAGGACAAGGCGCGCGGACAAGCCCTGTGTTCCATGCAATCTTGTTTGCGGTGTCGCTTGGAGCGATGTTCGCGGAAGGGCTGCTTTTGCGTTCGGCGGGAATTCCGCGCCATGACAGCATGTACGTATTTGCGCTCCCTGCCGCTTATTGCTTGTTCCGATGGGCGTTGTCATGGAAAGGGACCTCGAATAAGCGTTACCGGGAATGGCGGACATGGGTGTACATTTTGCATCCGTTGGTCATCGTGCTGGTGCGCGGCGCTGCCAAAGCGGTTCATTGGGAGGCGTGGCTGGTCCGGAACAGCCTCCTCCATTTTGCCGCGGTCTGCATCGTTTCGATTGCCATGTCGGTAGGAAGCGTCTACCTGTGGAAAACGGTGTTCAAAGGACGGGGACGCCGCTTAACCGGAAGGAAACCTGCGAGGTCACGGATAAGCTGAGCGTCATTCCGAGCGCGGTCCTCGCTTCCAAACATTTTGATATCGGCTAAAAAGACAATTGGAAAGTGATTCATCAATAACCTTGTTCGTTTATAATTTTCGGTTCATCCAGGCACGGATCGTTTCGGAGATCCCCTGCTCAAAACCGGTTGCCGGGATCGGGCCGATCCGTCTTCTGTATTTTTCGCCGCTAAGCTTCAAAGGCTCCTCCGTCAAATACAGCATTTCAACAATTTCCTTCATCACCGGTTGGAACAGCCCAAGAAGGGATAAACCTGCCCGGCCAAGCGGAATGACGGGCTTCGCGACGCCGCTTGCTTTTTGCGCAAAACGAACGATTTCCTTGCCCGATATGATCCCTGCGCCCGGGATGTTCCAATTTTCCCCGTAAGCGTCGTCCCGGCCCGCAAGTTCAACGATCATCTTGGCCGCGTCAGGCAAATACACATACTCCCGCGGAACCCGCATGTTGCCGATGAAAAAGGCGGTTTTGCCCGCCGCGATCGCCGCCAGCGTCGATCCCAGATAGGAGGCATCATTGGCCGTAGGACCGTAATAATCCGGCAGCCGGACAATCATTTTCCGCACGCTGTCCCAGCGCTCCTCGAATAACATCCGTTCGAAAGCAAGCCTCGTTTTCCCCTTTCTGGTATGCGGCTGCTTCGGATGCTCTTCGGTCACTTCCTTCATCTGCCTTCTTCCGTAAGGATAAATGCCGTCAACGGCGACCACCTTCAGGTTCAGCCCCTTGGCCGCTTCCATCACCGATTCTCCCAGCGGGACAAGCTTTTGGACCATCTCGTGGTAGGGGACGTTCGCGCAATGGAACAGCACCTCCGCTCCGCCGGCCGCCGCCGCAATGTCTCCGGGCCGGAAAGCATCGCCAGTGGACAGCCGCAAATGTCCCGGGTTCCCGAGCTGCCGGGCCAGCTGCTCCAGTTTCGCCCGGGATCTCCCGAATGCAACGGTTTCCACTCCCCTATGGACAAGTTCTGCCGTGATGGCCGCGCCCGTGCCTCCGGTTGCCCCTAAAACGATCGTCTTTTTCATAAATAAGTCATCTCCATTCCGATTTAAGTTAGTGATTGGTCAATCACCGATTGTGATCATCATATTACGAAGTTAGTGATTAGTCAATAACTAATTTTGAAACTGGCGGTTTCCTCGACCCCGCCTACTGTTCCATCAATTCCGGCATACCAAGCGCCATGGAAATGTTGCATAACATCCCTCTGGCCAAAAATAGAAGCGTGCGCTCCTCCGGATGCGGAATTCCGGCGTTGCGGAAAGCTTCCAACACGATGATCCGAACCGTCCGGAACCCTTTTCGCATCTCTTCCCGAACGACTTCCGAGGAAATGGTTTGAGCCTGCATTTGAAGCAGCATTTCATTCACGCGGTCGGCCAGAATGTTTTCGTATGCTTCGATCAGTGCGGGCTCCAGCTCCGACGGCGGCACGGATTCCACAACGCGCTTAAACGATTGGACGATCCTTCCCCAGGAAGCCTCCAGAGCCGCAACCAACAATGCTTCTTTGGTCGGGAAAAATTTAAAAATGTAAGGCTGCGAGATGCTTGCTCTTTCCGCCACCTGCGCCGTCGTAGCGCGATAATATCCGATCTCCGCGAAGGTTTCGATCGCCGCCGAAATGATTTCTTCCTTCCGATTGACCGATGGCGCTTCATTTTTGGACATCATGTTTCCGCCTTTCCGAGTTTGAGTGATGAATCAATTAACGTCCATTATACTGGAACCCTCCCGGCATCGCAATTCGCGAATTCGCGCTGCCGGGGCAGGCCTGGAAATGCCCGCCCCGGAAAGGGAGCAGCTTGGATTTCGTCCGTCAACGCTACCAGCTACCCCCATCCCGTTGCAAAGCAGGCAACCATTTTAGGGACATGATCCCGAAGTATTTTAGTATTTAAGAATCGTATACGCGCAATATATCAACAACAAAAACATCAACAGGTTAAATGATTTCCTATGCTTCGTCAGGAATTTGTTAAAGACCGCCCCAAAAATACTCCAGCTAACCGTTCCCGCAAATCCGATGAAGCCGAGAAGAGTGGCAAACAACCAAATGCCGGCGGTTGAATTGTAATTTGGAATGACAAATACGGAGACTACCGACAAGCCGTATAAGATCACTTTGGGATTGATAAATTGCAGCAGCATGCCCGTAAAAAAACGCTTTTCCCCCTCCCCATTCTTTCGATCGCCTTCTTCTTTGCTCCGAATGATTTTTATCCCCAGATATACCATGTATGCTGAACCGATGATCGACATCCAGAATTCGATTTTGGGAACGAGATCTTGTAGCCAAAGACTGAAATAACAGCATAACAAAAGAATGACATAAAAACCGGTCCCCACGCCTAAACAAAATGTTAACGTATGGCGAAAACCATGCTTCTTGGCCAAATACATGGCCATGATGTTATTCGGACCGGGCGTGAAACTGGAAATAAACGCATACAGCAGCATGGAAGTGATCAGCATGTTTTCTCCCTCCTTCATCTTCTTTTCAGTCGTTATATAATCCGAATTGTACTTCATAACGACTATAATATTACAAGATGAACGTTATATTGTAAATGGAGGGTTGTTCCCGAATCGTATGGTATACTTTTCTTAAAATAATCCTTGAGGAGCGTATTCCTATGGCAGAAGAAATTCATCTCGTCATTGCCAGAAATTTAAAGGACATCCGCGAGCGAAAAAAACTAAGCCTGGATAAAGTAGCGGAATTAACGGGAGTCAGCAAAACGATGATCGGGCAAATCGAAAGAGGAGAATCAAGCCCTACCATTACGACCATTTGGAAAATAGCGACGGGTTTGAAGGTATCTTTTACGTCATTAATCCACGAGCCGCAGCCGGATACAAAAATCGTGCTTCGGGATGAAATCAACGTTTTGTCGGAAGACAACGGAAACTATAGAGTTTACCCCTGCTTTCCTTATCACGAGGAGCAGCGGTTCGAGCTGTACTTTATCGAGATCGAAAAGGACGGTTATCATCACGCCGATCCGCATATTGAAGGTACGGAAGAGTACGTCACCGTTTTTGACGGGGAAATGACCATCGAAGTCAATCAATCGAAGTTTACGATCAAACGTGGCGATTCAATCCGATTTAAAGCGGATCGATCCCATTCCTACCGTAATTCGGGGGATACCTTGGTACGGGCAAGCATGACGATATATTACCCTGAAACGCAATAGCCGATCTGTTGAAAAAGGGGAAATGATACCATGGGACGCTTAAGATTCAGCTTTCGGCGGCTGATTGCCGGCCGACTGTCATCAGCGCGCCAAAAATAACGGGCCGTCCCAAAAGATCATAGATCTTTAGGGCGGCCCCATTTTGCTGTTAAGAGACGCTGCGGATACGAATCATTCCTCCCATCGCTCCCTGCGCTCCAATTTCCTGTATGGTTTTTCGTTCATGGTAGAAATCGGGTCACAAAGGTTAGAGCTACGGGTTCATGACTGCCGCGCGTTTATTGCACCGGAATGGTCATTTCAAGATCCTTGTGGTACGTTTTGACCGGTTTCCCTTTTTCATCCTCGACGACGGACCAGTCCTTTTTGACTGTCATCGTATAAGGTTTGATGGTAATGGAGGTCGGTTTTTTGGCAAACGGGCTGTAGGTTTCATCCTCATGGTATTCGGTCCTCGGATTTTGATGGAAGAATCCGATCATTTTTTGATTCAGCGGTTTTCCGTCCTGATCCACGATATCGTAGTACATTTTGGTGGCGCTGAATTCGCCCGACTGTTCCGGGGTAGACGGCACGCTGCCTTTGCTGTCCAAAATCAGGCGCGTCGTCACCGGCGTGATCTCGATGCTTTTCACGGTGTAGCTGAACGAACCGCTGCTCTGGGTTTGGTTTGGATGCAGCACCACGTTTCCTTTAGCCAGGTTTTTGACGGGTACTTGGAATTCGAACGGCTCTTTAAAGCCGCTCACATTCATTTTTACCGTCATGTTGAACTCGCTTGGAAGTTGTTTCTCCGACAACCCGCTCGTAACTTCGTACATGGCCATATTGCGGATCAGCTTGCCGTCCTCCGTTTCGCCGACCGCGTCCGTGAACGAGCCGAGAAATCCCGTTTCCCCTTGGATCGTGACCTCCGGCGTAAACATATACCCTTTTTTCTGCTGTTCCACAGGTACTTTCTTCGGCGCCTCGCCGGATACGTGGATTGCTCCTTCCGGAAGGTAAGGAGACAGGACGGTATCGTCATCCATGCCCTGACGTTCGATCGTAAACGCAAGCCTTGTTCCGTCAAACATGACTTCCTTGATGCTCATCGTCAGCCCATCCCGGGTCACGCTCAAATTCGGCGCCGTCGTCAGTCCCGAAACGCTGGCCTGTTTCAGACTGGGGTCAAAATTGTATTGAAACACGCTTCCGATATAAGGAACGTTTTTCAGCGCGTCCGCCATCACCGGGGACACAAAACCGCTTCCGAGCACGACGCCTCCGAGAACGGCGGCCGCCGATACGCTGATGGCTGCTTTTTTGGCCCATTTTCCTTTGCGATGAGTCGTTGTTCTGCTTCTTCTATCCATTTGTTCCATCCTCCCCATAATTCGATCCACGTAGCTAACCTCAGGCATATTCGTTTGTTTGACCGTCCGCCGGATCTGCCTCATTTGCTCTTCCTCAGTTTGATCTAACCATACGCTCATGGGTTAGCCCTCCTTCTTTTCTTTTTTGCTGAATGAGCTTTTTGCGTATGCGCTCGTATTTTTTGCGCAGGGTTGCAGGCTTAGAGTCCATAATCTCCCCGATTTCCTCGAAGCTGTATTGTTCCACGACCTTCAGCAGCATCAAATGCCGTTCCTCCGGCTTCAGATTCATCAGCAGTTCCTCCGCTGCGCGTTCGGCGTCCGTTTGCCGGTAATCGTCAAGCGGCTGCATCTCTTTTTGGTCATCGATAAGCTTCTTGCGGCGGCTTTTTTTCCTGAGCTGATCCAAACAATGGCAGTAGGCCACTTTATACAGCCAAGAGGAAAAGGAGACCTGCCTGTTGTATTTGGTTATCGACTGATAAACTTTGATAAATATATCCTGCAGCGCATCCTCCGCTTCCTCGCGGTTTTTCAGGATGTAATAGCAGTACGTGTACATCTGATGTTCGAATGCGCGTATGATAACGGCATAGGACTGCTTGTCTCCAGATTTGACTTTTTCCACGACGGCTTCGATATCGTCCGACCCTCCGGCCCCGGGGCTGAACCGTTCCATGGAATCACCTCCTCTTGTCCGACTTCACCTATATAACGTTTGCCAAGCCGACGAATGTGACATGAACCGGCAAAAACGAAAAAATCCCTTCGGCAATCGATGTTTGCCTGAAGGGATTTTCGGTTCACGTGCGGCTTTCCGGGTGAAACCCTCGATATCGCCGGCTCCGCTTTGGTTCGTGTTATTTCCGGCAAAGACTACTCCTCAAGCTCCCATGCCGGATTCCAGACCACTTCCCACAGATGCCCGTCCGGATCCATAAAATGCCCGGAGTATCCCCCCCAGAAGGCATCATGCGGCGGATCAATGATTTTGGCCCCCGCCTTGCGGGCTTGTTCCATCACTTGATCCACTTCTTCCTTGCTGGCCACATTATGGCCGATCGTCATTTCCGTCGAGCTTGGGGCGGACAGCGGAATCTTGGTTTCGTGAGCGAGATCCTTCCGGCTCCACAGAGCCAGCTTGACCCCTGACTGCAAATCGAAAAACGCGACCGCCCCATGCTCGAATTCTTTCCCAACGATCCCTTCCGTCGGCAATCCAAGCCCGTCCCGGTAAAAAGCGACCGCTTTTTCCAAGTCGTCCACGCCAAGCGTAAGTACAGAAATACGAGGTTTCATCGTATGATTGATCCTCCCTTTGGTAGTAAAATGATAACTTGTTTATATCATCGCAGAATTCCTTCTTTTTAGGATTGTAAAAAACGGACATCCTGCTTCAAAATCCGAAGAGGCGTTAATCCGTAATATCGTTTGAACATATGGATGAAATGGGGTTGGTCAAAATAACCGTATTTGGCGGCCAGATCGGATAAAGCGGACGAAGTCCCCTTGTTCAGCTCCTGCAAAAGGCTCTGGAATTGAACGATGTTGGCAAGCTCCTTGGGGGAAATCCCCAGCTCCTTCTGGAATCTTCTCCTTACGCTGCGTTCGCTGTAGCAGAGCTTTTCCGCCAGCGTACGGACGGAAAGCATCCCCCGGCCGGCATACAGATGCTGCAGCCCCAATCGGATGAGCGGATCAACCGGGTATTCGTGGTGCCGCAACTTCTCCAAAAGCATGGATTCCACCAGCCCGATGATCGCCTGCACGCTGTCCGCTTCTTGCACTTGCTCCACAACCAAGCTTGCTTCGGCCCCCCATACGTCTTCCAGAAATACGGTGCGGCCGGTCAACCCCGAAATCGCATATCCGATCCAGCGGCGGGCCTGCTCGACAAAAAAGCGGATGCCGAAGGAGGCGCAGCTCTCGGTTAAATCGATCGTTTCATACGAAGTCATGAACCCGGCGACCATGGCTCCTTTAGAAAAAGACGGGGCTTTCAGGTCAAAAATGATGTCCACGCACCCGTCCGGTATAATGCGGTGCAGCCTGCGGCCATAAGACGCATCGAATTCTACGGTCCAATAGCAGGCCACGTAAGGCTCCAGCGCCTTGCACGGCAAAAATTCGCGATACCGGTAAGAGGAGTCCTGCACAGGCTCCAGAATCGGCGGCTGCAGTGGCAGATAGATCCTCATGGCGGCCTCCTCCCATCCTGTTTAAGCTCATTCTACTATACTTCCGCCGTCACGCCAAAAGAAAAACCCGTGAAAGTGAGCAATCGATAAGAAACGCGGCAAACCGTCCGGGCATATAATAAAGTTTGTACCATTCAAAAAAGCCGGAAAGGATGGATGTACATTGGGGACGCTCAGACCCTTTCTTTTATCGGAGGATGCAAGGAGCCAAGCCGCTTTCTACGCTGAATCGCTCGGCGGCGAAATTCTATCGGTTATTACGTACGGACAAGCCGCAGGCGCGGAAGGCGAGCTCAAAGACAAAGTGATGCATTTATGCGTAACGGTGGCCGAAGGGAGCTCCATTTTTATGGCGGATGCCGTAGAACCTTTCACGCAAGGCTCGGGCTTCCTATTGGATGTATCTTACAAAACGAAATCCGAAGCCGAAAGCGCATTTGCCAAACTGTCGTCCGCCCCTGGCGGACAAGTGAAGCAGCCTTTTGCGCGGCAGCCATACGGCCTGTATTACGGTGAACTCGTCGATCCGTACGGCGTGAGCTGGATGATCACCTCCGACGATGCTTCGTAAGAGTGCTTTCAAGCAGGGTATACGTTTCTTTCGAAAAGCGTAATATTAGCATGTTGAACAAAAAAAGACCTCCTTTTCCGTTTTTTCGGAACCGGCGGTCTATTTATTTTGACCCGGTTATGGGCATTTCTTTTCAAGAAAAAATCGCTGCCTCGCCATAAACCGCTGCATCAACAGCGGCAGCGATATTAAAATCGGGGGATCGCCCATGCTTGGCGGATACAACGCAACCTCCTTATCGATCCGCTGATGATGGGACGCGACGACAATCGGCTCGTGAAACCGGGTGCGCAGCGTACGATGCGGCAGCAAAATGTCCGTGGACCGCATGTCGGACGATACCGACGTTGCCATCAAATAATACGTTCCCGGCTTGACGTTCGAAAACCGAAAGGGCCCCGGCGACGTCAACAACGTGCCGTAAGCGGGAATTGCATCCGGAATGGGCCTCAGAAATAAACCGATAAAAATGACGCCGTGAATCGGGGATTCGGCATTAACGCGGCCGGAAATGATCGCGCCAGTCGGCCCGATTTCTGTGGAAAATGGCTCGCGGCTCTCCGACAGAACCGACTGTAAACCCGTTTCGGCAAGGATGTGTTGATCGCGGAAATGGGCGGGAGTCACGCCGACCTTGTCGGCAAAACGCGTCGTAAACGTCCCGATGCTTTGCTGCCCGATTTCCAGGGCGACGTCGCGCACGGTCAAATTCGTCTGAAGCAGCAATTCTTTGGCTTTCTGCAGCCTGGCCGACGAAATATAATACTGCGGCGTCAGGCCGGTTTGCGCTTTGAACAAGCGGATGAAATGATAAGGGCTGTACCCGACATGCCGGGCGATTTGCTTGAGCGAAAGGGGATCGCAAAGATGCGCATGGATAAACAAAATAGCTTCGTCGATTTCCGGTTTTGGCTGAATCATCAGAGCCTCCCGAGCCCGAACATAGGTTCTTTTTCTGCCATTTTACCATACATACCCATCTTATTTCCAATGCTTCCAGAAGAGAAGATCCATCCCCTTTTTTTGTTACGGGTTAGCGCACCCCGCTTTTTGTTCCAATTCTTCCTTCTGCCGCAGGTGATGACGCAAATGCATGTCATTCAGTTCAAACCACTCCCGTGCGTTCAGCCAGCCAAAACCGCCGTGTTTCACTTTGCGTCGAGGGTTGATCGAAGGGATCCGGCCTTCCCATGCCTTCATTTTTTGCAGCACTTGATCCAGTCCGCGCAAAAGGTCTTCCTTGCTTTCGGAATTGCTCGGGTTGTTTTCGGGGCCGTCCGGCAGTCTGATTTTAACGGGCGGGAATCCGCCGAGTTCGAACAGCCGCTCGCCCGCTTCGGTTTTTCCGAGCCATTGTTCTTCGCCGTCGGCCGCGCAAAGCTCCACTTTGTCAAAATAATCGAGGGAAGCCAGAACCAAATGGTCCAGCATTTGCCCGAGAGACCAAACCTCCGGCGCGGATTGATGCCTGAGCTCGGCTAAAGAATACCTCTCCAAACCGTTTTTGTACGTTTCGATCAGCATGGCGCCATTCATAGGAAACACTCCTTTTCCGGTCCGTTCATTTCAGGCTTACAGCCATATAAAGCCTCGCATTTCCCTTTTATCTTATCACGCAGTCGGTCTTATAAATGCTTAAGATTTGCGGTATCGTTAAACTTCCAAATAAAAAAACGCCGAAAAAAAGCGCCGAAAACATGCTTCGGCGCTTGGGGCATCGGATGAATGCAAGGATCGGCTGCCCGTATTCGGCGCAAGCCTCCCCATGTATGTGTTGATCATGCGTATTATTGTCTTTTCGGCGCAAGCTCGACGGCTTGACGGATAGCCTCCATCATGCTTTTTTCTTCGACGATGCCTTTGCCCGCGATATCGAACGCGGTGCCATGGTCGACGCTGGTGCGGATGATCGGAAGGCCGACCGTAATATTGACGCCCGCATCGAGGCCAAGCACCTTCACCGGACCATGGCCCTGGTCATGATACATCGCCACAACGATGTCGAAATCGCCGCGCACGGTGCGGAAGAACAACGTATCCGCAGGCAGCGGGCCGACGACGTTGATGCCTTCCTCCTGCGCCTTTTTCACGCCGGGAACGACCTTTTCTTCTTCCTCGCCGTATCCGAACAGGCCGTTTTCGCCCGCGTGCGGATTGATGCCGCAGACGGCGATGCGCGGATTTTGGATGCCCGATTTGGTCAACGTGTCATGGGCCAGCCGGATGACGCGACATACCCGCTCCGGATTGATCATTTTCACCGCATCGATCAAACCGACATGCGTCGTGACATGGATGACCTTCAGGTTAGGCGCGGACAGCATCATCGAAAATTCGCTCGTGTTCGTCAGATCGGCCAAAATTTCGGTATGCCCCGGATATTGATGGCCGCCTTTATGCAGCGCTTCTTTGTTCAGCGGAGCGGTGCAAATCGCGTCGATTTGCTGCTTTTTGGCCAAATCGATCGCTTTGGCCAAATATTCGAACGCCGCATGGCCGGCTTCGGCGGACACTTGTCCGAGCGGCAGATCGGCCTTCAGCAGGTTCAGATCGAGGCAGTACACCGTTCCGAATTCATACGCCAGCTGATCCAGCTGATCCTCCGTCACCGTCCGGATCTGCAGGGTGCTGTTCACGTAAGATTTCGCGCGTTCCAAAATCTTGCTGTCGCCGATGACGAGCGGATCGCACAAATCGTAAATCTCGCGGTTTTTCAAGCTTTTCAAAATGATTTCCGGTCCAACCCCGGCTCCGTCTCCCATCGTAATGCCAATCACAGGTTTCTTTTGATTCATGTTACTCATCCTCTCCACTCATATATTTCAGCGCGTTGACCAAAGAATGCCGGTGCCCGAAGCCGCCGGCCTTGGTTACGGTCCAATACATGCCCGTATCCGCCGTATCTTTTAATATACCCAGCGGGAGTCCGGTCTCGACCTCGGTATAAAGCTGCATCCGGTTCATGTTCAGCCGGCTGCACACGGCTTTCGCCGTATCGCCTCCGGTCAGGACCAACCCCTCGATATCGGGGAAGGCGCGAACGGCTTCGCGGGCGATATTGCCGAGCTCCCGCGAAATCGATTCGCTGATCTCCGTCTTGCTTAATGAGAGCTCCTCTCCCAGCCGTGTCGTGGCCTCCCTATTTTTCTCCGAGGAGTCCACGAATAATACGAAATGCTTTTTGTCCGGCGCTTCCGCCAACGTATCGAGAATATCCTTCGTAACGTAGGTTTGGCGGACAAGGTCCGCCGGATCGACTTCGACGAAACGCGTATCTTCCATCCGCCGCACCTGCTCCAGCTGCTCTTTGGTCACGCGGGACAAACTTGCCGATACGGTCAGCGTGCGGCTTACGTTCGGCCGCCGATCCGTGCGTTCCGTTTTTTGCAGCTGCAGCGCGTCGGGCAAATATTCGATCAATCCGGCCGATCCGGCCCAGACCGTATGTTTCTTCGCCTTGGCGAATGCGTCCGCGATGATTTTCAGGTCATGGTCCGTTTTGGCGTCGCATACGAACCAAGTCTGCCCTTGCTCCGCATGCCGGACGATCATATCCGTCAGACTCTCCAACGGACCTGCCAGCAGTTCCTCTCCGATAAGGCAAATTCGTTCCGCATCCACGTAGCTGCCCAGCAAATTCGGAATATAGCTGTCTTTTACCGGCGTTTTCGGGTCTCTGCCGAACTCCGTTTCGGAGACCGGCCGCCCGTTTACGTATTGGGTACCTTCAATCGTCTGGCGCTTCATCTTCGGATAGGCCGGGGCAATGACGACGACTTCCGGCCGGTGGACCGAAACGACGGCCGCCAGCTCGGCGGCCACGTTTCCCCGCAGCGTAGAGTCCATTTTTTTGTAGGCATGGACATACCCGCGCTCCCGAAGAACGCCGCTTGCTTTCTCCACCCGCTCATAGGCTTCCCGTTCGCCGGCCGCGCGGCTGTCCGTATCGATGATCGCCACGTCGCCAGCCTGTCCCGTCCAGGAATCCTCTTTCAAATCGAGATAGACGGTAGAGGCGATCCCGATTTTCGACAGCTGCACGCCG
This sequence comes from Paenibacillus sp. VCA1, assembly GCF_031583795.1. Taxonomy (NCBI): domain Bacteria; kingdom Bacillati; phylum Bacillota; class Bacilli; order Caryophanales; family Paenibacillaceae; genus Paenibacillus; species Paenibacillus sp. VCA1. The sequence goes on from NZ_JAVLSX010000010.1 coordinate 185,506, forward strand.
GCATCGTTCGCTCCCGTCAAATCGTCTGCAATGATGTAAAATGGCTGCATGTCCTAAACGACTCCTTAAACTTGTGCTTTTCGGCGCTGCGCCCGTTTGGCGAACCACGTCGTCAGAAGCGGCGTCAAAATGGCCGTTACGATGACCGCGGCGGTCACCTGAAGCGTTGCCGTAGCCGCGATGCCGCTGTATCCGGTATATACGGCCGCTACCGCCATCGGCACGGCGGCCGCGTTGCCTGCCGTCGACGATGCCGCAATCCCCGCGACGCCGTCCCCGCCCGTCAAACGGTCGATCAGGAACAGCATGCCGCCCGTGATCACGACGACGCCAAGGCCCAAAATAATGCCGGATGCGCCCGCTTTAACGACGTTGGCGAGGTTGATGCTTGCACCGATCGCCAGCGAGAACAAAGGAATCATGACATCCTGCCCTTTGCTTAAAAACTCGCGCATTTTTTCGTCCAGATTACCCAAGATCATGCCGATGATCAGCGGCAAAATCGCAAAAACGAAAGCCATGATCGGAAAGCTGGCCAAGCCTGCGACCCCGAGAATCAGCATCGTGAAGAACGGGCCGGATTCCAGCGACATGATGGAATACGCGGCGACGTCTTCGGCTTTTTTGCCGAGCTGGCCCATCAGCGCCATGTACAACCCGCCGTTCGTATCGGAAAAAGCAGCGACGATGGCCAATGCGGACAAACCGAGGAACAGGTTGTTTTGGTCCGGGAAGATGGCTTTAATCAGCAGCGCGATAATAAACGTGGTGCCGATTTTGCCGATCCACAGGCTGACGCCTTTTTTCAAAATGTAACCGGTTGCCTGAAAGCGAATGGTCGACCCCAAACAGATATAAAAAGCTGCGAGCAGTGCGGAGGTTCCGGTCAGGAGCCCGCCCGTAAAGGAGCTTTTAAATTCAGGCAAGTCGAAGATTCCGGGAAAAAACGTACGGATGATGGCACCGATCAACAGCGGAATCAGCATCATCCCGCCGGGAATCTTGTCAATGGCTGCCTTGATTTTCATAACTGTCTCATCTCCTGTGTTTTATTTTGCAACAGTATCCTTAAATGATTGCGTTTTCGTTCATTATATTAATCGCTTACAAAATAAAATGCAACAGTTTTCGACATGTTAATTTGTAACATATCAAAAATGTTGCATTTTTAAACAACCAAAGAGATGTTTTTGGAATGTTTTAGTTTTTCAACTTGCGCCAAAGCGTCGACCGGTTGATTTGCAGCCGCTTGGCGGCTTTCGTCTGGTTGAAGCCCTCTTCCTCCAGCACCTTTTCGATGATTTTCTTCTCGATTTGGTCAAGCGTACCGCTTAACAGGTCGGGGGAAGCTCCCGATTCTGCTCCTTTTCGGCTAAGCAGTTGGTCAACCAGCGGTTCATCGATCACGTACCCTTTTTCAAGGATGACCGCCTCTTGGAGCAGCGCTTTCAGTTCGGAGACGTTGCCGGGCCAGCGGTAATCCGCAAGCAGCCGCAAAGCTTTTTCCGACATGCGGATCGCCGAGGTGCCGAGCGTTTGGCTGAAATGCAGCAGCAGCGCCGTGACAAGCTCCTTCAAATCCGCTTTCCGCTCGGCGAGGGCAGGGACATGCACATGGATGATTTCATCTTCGTAAATCCTATTTTCCCCGGAAACCTCTTCCTCAGTCATGCCAAAAACGAGAGTCACGCCCCGCTTCCTCAGCTCCCTGATTTTTCGCCATTCGCCCTCCTGCCAGCCGCGCTCCAGGCGGTCAAAGGCATACACGTAAATAGTACGAATCTCCGCGGCAATCTCCTCCGGGCCAAGCTCAGGCAAATCCGCCGCCCTCACCGAAGCGAAATATCCGTCTCCTTGCGTTTTTTGATCATGCAAATACCGCGCCAGCATCTTTTTCCCCGTGCCTTTTCCGCCGATAAAAACAAACTGGTCGTACTTTAAGCTGCGGCCGAGCATCGTCAGACATGCATTCATGGCTTCGCTTTGGTGAATGATGAGCGGCGCCGGCTCCGTATGGACCTGCATGGCGTCCGCTGCCTCCAGATGAAGCGGCTGCCTGTAAAATTCGCAAAGCCAGTACGCGGTTTCGCCGATGACGGTTCGCGTTCTGACGATTTTGACGGGTTGCCCGTCCGGATCGGCGGCATGGATGACCTCTCGGCCTGCGCCTCTGGTATCCGGTTTTTTTTCGATCGGAACGTTGATTTCAGGTCTGGCGCCGAACGCCTTCCACTGCTCATACACGACATCCCCGCTCTCCGACAGCACCATCAGGTCTTGCGCCGCAGCCTGCAAAACGCCTTTTAACCGCTCGATCTCCCGCCTGCTTTTCGACAGCCATCTGGATACCGTCGCCGCTTCCTTAAAAGCGTCAAAGATGGACTCCCTTCCGGATTGAATCAATATCCCGAGCAGGCCAAGCCGCGATGCCGTCTCGAACGTGACCACGTCGCCCATGATCAGCTGATAGCCGTCTTCCTTCAACTGCCGCAAAAGGGCTTCCGTTTCGCTTTCGTCCCGGATCGTAAACATATCGATCGAAATATCGAGCAGATCGACGATGGCTTTGGCTCCTCCGGTTATCGCCGGAAATCCCACGATCGCCTTTTTCCGCGGAAAATCGTTGGCGAGCGTCAGCACCCGGAGCATGTCGTAGCCGGACACTCGAACGTCGATGACAGGGATATCCACCGCTTCGCCGATCAGCTTGGCCGTTCCGCCCCGGCTGATGATGCAGTCGAAACCTTCGGCTTCGGCCTGCTTCGCCAGCTTGACGCCTTCCTGCAAATTGCCGGTGCGAACCGTCAGCTCGAGGTCGCGCTGCTGCTTCCCGCATTCTTCTATTAAGTTCTCCATCGCCGCATAAGGGGCTACGAACAGAGCTTTGATCGTCATTTTTATCCACACCTATATCCATTCAAATTAGTCGCTTTCCCCCTAGCATATCATCCGGGGCGGTGCAACGGAAGCAAGCCATGCACATGATCCGCTTGCTTGGCCGATGCCGGCGAACCTTTCATGCATGCCGTAAAAAAGGCGTCTCGAACCTTGAATTTATTTTGTACCTTTGACTTTGAAGATATATTAAGATGATATCATGAATACACGGCATGAAAGGGCTGATAAACGGTGGAACGAAGCAATACACTGCAAAACGACATGCATTTGACGCAATTGGCTTCCGTCGGACAAATCGCAGCCGGCATCGCTCACGAGGTAAAAAATCCTCTGACGGCCGTCAAGGGTTTTCTTCAATTGCTGAAGGAGAAAAACGACGAGAGCTACATCGACATCGCGCAATCCGAACTGGAAAATGCCATCGAAATTCTGCAAAACTTACTGCAAGTATCCAAACCCGATTTGGAGAACGAGGCCACCGAACCGATTGATTTGACCGTAGAGCTGGAATCGATCATTCAGCTGTTTCAAGATCAGTTTTATCGGGTAGAAGTACTAATGGACCTCCGGGATCCGGGGAATTTCATTTCCGGCAGACGGAATCAGTTGAAAAAGATGTTTTTCAATTTGATCAAAAACGCGTTTGAAGCGATTCCCGATCAGGGCGCCATTAAAATCGGCCATCATGCATCCGAAGACGAAATATCCGTTTACATAGAAGATACCGGCAGCGGAATCCCCCAAGAAAAGCTCGACATGTTGGGCACTCCCTTTTTTTCCACGAAGGAAAACGGCACGGGCATGGGGCTCACGCTCGTATTCTCCGTCGCTTATCAGCATAACGGGGTGGTGTCTGTAAAAAGCGAGGAAGGTGTCGGGACCCGGTTTACCATCGTTTTCCCAAAAGGGACGGGCAGCAGAAGAAAAAAAGAGGTGAATCGTTTGGAACTCGATACGTTCAAGGGCGTCAATCTAACCGATTTTTTCCGGCAAAACCGGGACATGTTCGAACAGCGGCTGCAGATCGAAGCGGTCACCGTCAAAGATAAAATCAACGAGATTCTCGATATCGGAAATATCAACCTTCTGGACAACGCCCATAAACTCGTATTGTACATCGTCGAAGGCAAAGAATACGAGGTGATTTCTTTCGCCAAAGCAGAGGGCATCACCTGGGCGAAACACTCGCTGACCCTGGCCTTCAAACTGGAGTGGATTCAGGCCGTACGCCGCGTCATGTGGGATTTTCTGTACAACTATGACCGCATCAACGGAAAAACGTCAAGCAAGGAAGATTTTTACGGTTTGGAGAAGCAGATCAATGAGCTGCTGGATCTTTTTCTCAGCCACTTCTTCATGAGTTATTCCCAATTCAAGGACGATTTGATCCGGAGCCAAAGGGAGATGGTTATGGAGCTGTCGGTGCCGTTCATCCCGCTCAGCCAATCGATCTCAATTCTGCCTCTGATCGGCTCGATCGATAACGTCCGCTCCGATGTTATGGAAGAAAAGGTTATCGATCAAATCGGCAAGGAAAACATTCAGATGCTCATCATCGATTTGTCGGGCGTCATCGGGATTGAACCGGAGGTGATCCATCGGCTGATCAACCTGATCGACGGCATTAAAATGATGGGTTGCAAAACCGTCATCACGGGGCTCCGGCCGGAAACCGTCAAAATGATGATTCGAAACGGCTTGTCCTTCGATGCCAAAGCCGTGACGAAAGGAACCCTGCAGCAGGCGCTGGCTGACTATCTGCCAAAGACGATGCGGGAGATTCATCCAGACCATGAGCTGCTGCCCCATTCAGGAACTGCACTTAGTATGTAGATGGTTTCGGTCGTTTGAAGGACCATGCTTCGGGATGCCGTTGCCGGAACGAAACGGGCCTTTCAACCGCGTTCATGCGGCGTCGTTATTCCCGACCGCGGGAGGATTGGGGAGACAAAAAACCCGGCTCCATGGAGTCCGGGTTTTCCTTTGCTTGAAATCGATCCTGCCGGGGAAGTGCACGCCTTAGACAACCTCCCGGCCGTCATTGTCCGGCAGCGAAGGAAAATCGCGATGCGGCTCGGACTGATACCAGAACGCCGTGGAGGCAATGTCGCTTTGCTGCGGCAAATAACGGTGCCCGGAGCGCCAGCCGAGATCCTGGATCGTGACCTTCAAATCCCGCTCGAAGCGGATCGGATCCATGACGTGCCAGCGGTACATGCCGAAGCGCTGCTGGCTGCGGTACAAGCCGTCGGGCTTGATGAGCTGGTGCATGCCGAGAAACGCCGTCGAATACGTGGAATATTGTCCGGCCGGATGCTCCCAGTTCCAGGCGCCGCCGAAATAATCCTCCGTTCCCGTTCCGCAAATGGTCGGAAACTCCCGGTCTCCGTCCATATAAAACTTGATTTCCCCTTCTCCCCACCAGCCGTTATTGTTCACCTGCCAAGCCAGGTAGGTTCCGACGTAATGCCCCTTCCCTTTGACGCCGTCGAGAATGGTATGCACTTCCCGATAAGGCACCGGGTTGCTTCTTCTCCACTGCGCATGGAAATACGCCATATCCTCAGGCACTTCGGTCAAGGTGTAATTGACTTGGTAATAAAGCACCGCTTTTTCCGCCGAAGTATTTTCCATCATGATTTTCGCGGCTTTCCGAAACGGCATCATCCAATAGCTGTTCATGCCGCCCGCGGGATTGACGGCGACGGGAAACGAGTTCACGTTCGTCCGCTCCTGCCAACCGTTGCAAAAGAAATCGCCGACCGGCACCTCGATGGAGGGCTGGTCCTCATCATCCCAGTAAAAGCGGAAAATCAGGTTGCGCCAAAACGTCGGAAAGCAGGTCAGCCATATATGCTGGATCGCTCCCGGCCCCTCGATGTCCGCCATCGTAAACGTCGACCCCGGCTCGATTTCGACCGACGGCGACACTTTCCAGCCGACGCCCAAATCGCGCGCGCAAGCAGCTCCCGTTCCTTCCGCCGCCATGCCGCCCTTGCCTTTGGCCCCGGTAAAGTTCTCGGGACTGATCGACCTTGTGCGGGCATCCGACAATTGCGGCAAACTCCCAAGCCCCATATCGAGTCCGTTAAATCCGTGCATTCCGCACCCTCCTTTGAGCATGTTCGCCTCATCCCAGCCTATATGCCATATAAAGTTGAACCTATGATCGGCTCGAAAGAAGACAGCCGGGCGAAATGTTCTCTCATTTCTCCCTCCTGCCTATTCCTAATCCTTTTCTTTCGTACGACTTATTTCGTCGGCCGGTTGGATGTCGAAAAAGTCGATTTCCCCGTAACCTGCGCCTTTGGAAAAACGGATGCTGTTGCCGCCCGCTTGAAGCTGGATGCGCGCCGTGGACAGCCCCCAGTTCTCCCAGCCTTTATTCGCGATGGACAACGGGCTCGGAATGCCGGAATTGACGGCCAGCCGCAAATGGGACCAACCCCCTCCGTCCGTTCCATTGGCGGTTCGCGCCATCAATATATATTCGCCCGCTTTCGGCACGTTAACGGCAAATTCCACATAGCTGTCCGGCGTATCGATATGCCCGGCCTTCATGCCGCCCGATCCGTTCGGACTTTGCAAAACGGATGCCGCTCCGCCGAACGTCCCTTGTTCTGCTTCGATGCGGATACGCTGCCCTTCGCCGGAAGGCAGCGGAATCGGAACGTTGGGATCGGCCGGTACGCCCAAATTTGGCGTATGGTCGGCATTCCATGTGAATTTCTGCATCCGGATCTCCCGGTTCCAGCCCGCGCCGCTGAATTTGGCCGTATGGTACACGATCCAGTCCTCGGTTCCGTCGGGAGACTGGGTAAACGAATGATGTCCCGGACCGTATAGCCCGCCTCCCGACGCGAAAATCGGCCGGCTGCGTTTCGTCCAAGAGGCCGGATCCAGCAAATCGCTTGACACGTTGGCCGTAATGAGCCCGAGGCAATAGTCGTTCGTCCAGCTTCCGCTCGCCGAGTACACCAGGTTGATGACGCCGCCCCGTACGGCAACCTGCGGGCCTTCGTTGACATAAGGCGTGTGGTTGGTTTCCCACGGGTAAGTCGGCCTGGCGATTTCAACGCAGTCCGAGTCGATCGTCCACGGATTGCTCATATGGGCGATATACAAATTTTGGCTAACATTGACATCCCCCTCCCAGCCCGACCATATAAAATAGAGCTGTCCGCCTGTCTGCAGCACGGTGCCGTCAATGGCCCATTTATTCGTCGGGTCGGCGATCCGGCCCTTGTCCTTCCAGGTTCCCTGCATCGGGTCAGCCGACGTATTTTCCATCACGTACATGCGGTGATTGGCGTTGTCGCCGTCATCCTTGGCGTAATAGATATACCAAGCCCCGTTGATATAATGAAGCTCGGGAGCCCATATATTGCAGCAGCCCGTGTTAACGACTCTCGTCGGCGCCGCGTCGATCGTCGTCAACCGGGACGATTTCCAGATCGTGACGTTGCCGCCCGTCGTTTTCGTGAAATAGTAAAAACCGTCCGTATGCTTGTAAACCCAGGGGTCCGCCCCATCCTGCATGACGACGTTATAGAAATCGTTCCGGCTGGAATCCGGCTCCGCGACCTGTCCCATGGGAACGAGCAGCAGCATGCATGACGCCAGCAGCAGCGGATTGCGCACAGCGGCCTTCATGTTCAAGCATCCTCCTCTCGGGATGTAAGCTCAAACCACGACGTTCGCCTTAGTCTTCAATGGCCGCTTTGCGGGAATTGATGCGGCGGATCACTTCCGGGTCGAACTTCTGGCGTCTATCGTAGGTATACAGCCCGTTCACTTCCTGCTCCACGTCATACAGCTGGGTATAACAAAATCCGAACATCATCGGGTGATCAAGCAGGGCGCTCGTCAACCCCTCGTACCGCTTGAGGAACGCATCGATGGATGTCGGACGGTCGCCGTAACCCCAAGCCTTGTCGTCCTTTTGGTCGGGGTTCCACCAAATGCCGCCGTATTCGCTGATGAAATAAGGCTGGCCGCCGTACGTCTGCCGGTTCGGAAACGTGTTATACACCTCTCCGCCGGTTTTCATCGGTTCGTATCTGGCCCGGAACGTCTCCGGATTCTGATCGTAATCATGGAGATCAAAAATATCCGTCACGACATGGAAGTTGCCGCTGGTATCGATCACCGGACGCGTCGGGTCCAGCCGCTTCGTCGTCTCGTACACGATGCGCAGCACCTCGTCGTCCTGCTTGGCGCCGTCCCGGTCCCAAGTCTCGTTGAACGGGCACCAGCCGATGATCGCCGGGTGATTGAAATCCCGCTCCACGCCTTCCATCCATTCAGGCAAAAACCGCGATAAGCTTGCGGTCGTGGTAATATCCAGCCCCCAGTTGGCATGCTCTCCCCAAACGAGGTACCCGAGCCGGTCGGCCCAATACAAGAAGCGCGGCTCGAACATTTTCTCATGGAGCCTTGCGCCGTTGAATCCGAGACCCATCGAAATTTCGATATCCTTCCGCAAATCCTCGTCCGTCGGCGCGGTATAGACGCCGTCCGGGTAAAAGCCTTGATCCAGCACAAGCCGCTGGAATACCGACTTCTCATTGATCCGGAACGCCATGCCGTCCAGCCGCACCGTCCGCAGGCCAAAATACGAATCGACCGCGTCGACCGTCAGGTCCTCCCGGCCGAGCGTCAGCTTCAGGTCGTACAGCCGGCCGTTGCCCGCCTCCCACAAATGAACTTCCGATAAAGGCAAGGTCAACTTGACGCATGGCCCTTGCACCACGGCCGCTGCTTTCCCGACGGCTTTTCCGCCATAAAAGGCGGAAGCCTTCAGCTGCGCGCCGGAGGCGCTGCCGCTGACCTTCACTTCCAGATGCACGCAGGCATTGGCCGGATCAGCCACCGCTTTCATGTCCGACAGATAGGCTTCAGGCACCTGCTCAAGCCATACGGTTTGCCAAATGCCCGTCGTGCGCGTATAGTCGCATCCTTGCGAATGGAAGCTTCCGCTCTGCTTGCCGCGCGGCTGCCGTCCCGAGCGGACGTCGTCCTCCGCGCAGACGGTCACGATGTTGGCGCCTTCCTTGACATGCGGGGTAATATCGAAGCTGAACGAGGAGTACCCGCCGCGATGCGTTCCGACGGAGGTTCCGTTCACCCACACCTCGGTTTCGTAGTCGACCGCGCCGAAATGAAGCAGGATCCTGCCGTTCATCCAATCCTTCGGCAAGGTGAATTCCCGCTTATACCAAACCGCGGCCATGAAGTCTTTATATTCCACGCCGGACAGCTTGCTCTCCGGACAAAACGGGACGGTGATCGTTCCTTTGAGCGCATGCTCCGGCTGATGATAGCCGCGTTCCTTCCCGCTTTTGCCGTGATCGATTTCAAATTGCCAGGCGCCGTTCAAATTCAGCCAGCGATCGCGCACCCATTGCGGACGCGGGTATTCGGGACGGGGGATCATGACGTTGGATTCCATTGAAAAAACTCCTTTTCGCATAGATTTATGTTATAAGTCAGCGTTGCCTTCCATAATGCGGCGGATCTCCTCCAGCGGCGCCTTCGGCCGCCTGTCGTAGGTGAGCAGGCCGTTGATCTCCTGCTCCACGTCCGTCAGCTGGGTATAGCAGTATCCCTGAATCACCGGGGATGAGAACATCGGAGCGACAACCGCCCGGAGCCTTTGCAGGAAATCCTCCTCATTTTCGGCGCCGGAATATCCCCAGCCATCCCAATCGCTTTTTTTGTAGGCGATGCCGCCGAATTCGGACACCAGGATCGGCTGGCCCTGATAGGACGCCCCGCCGACGAAAATCCGCCGTCGAGCCGGCATCGCTTCCACCGCGGCGGCCGCCGAAGCATATCGTTCCTCCAGCACTTCCCGGCGGCTCTCGTAATCATGGATCGTGACGAGATCCGTGGTCATATGCTCCCAGCCGTCGTTATAAATGACCGGCCTCGTGTCGTCGAGCGACTTCGTCAGATGGTACATTGCCAGACCGTGCTGCTGCTGGCGCCGATCGACCAGAACGTTCGGAATGCCCCAGCTTTCGTTCAGCGGAACCCAGACCACGATGCACGGATGGTTGTAGTCGCGGTCCATAATCTCCTGCCATTCCCGGGTAAAGCGGCGCACATACGCTGCCGAATAATCGTAAGCGTTCGCCGCCTCGCTCCACAGCAGCAGCCCAAGCTTGTCGCACCAATAGAGGAACCGGGGATCTTCGGTTTTCTGATGTTTTCTTGCGCCGTTGAAGCCCATCAATTTCGCGAGCTCGACGTCCCGCCGCAGCGCTTCGTCGGAAGGCGCGGTGAGGATTCCGTCCGGAAAATACCCTTGGTCCAGCACCAGCCTTTGAAAATATGGGCGGTTATTCAGGCACAGGATACCGTCCTGGATGGACACCTTCCGCATGCCGAAATAACTCGTCACGTCGTCCAGCACCTCTTCGCCCTGCATCAGGCGGAGCCGGACATCGTATAAATTCGGCTTCTCCGGGCTCCATAAACGCCCCTGCCCATGATCCATGAAATCGTTCAGCCCGATCGACCGCGTCTCCTCCGCATGTTTGACGAAGTACTGATCCTCCGCCACCGCCTCGCCTTGGAAAGTTATGGTCACCTGCAGCTTTAGATCGCCGGACGGCTTCCAGCCCTGCACGAAGGTGGATAACCGGATTTCATTGCGGTCGATGTCCGGGGTAAGCTTGATCTTGTCCAGATGGGCCGGCGCCAGCGGCTCCAGCCATACGCTTTGCCAGATGCCGGTCGTGCGCGTGTAAAAAATGCTTGCCGATTGCTCCTGCCAGTACTGCTTACCCCTCGGCAGCGTCACGTCCCGGCTGAAATCCTCCGCTTTGACCACGAGGATGTTGCCATGATCGGCGAGCGCAGGCGTGATATCCGCTTGGAAAGGCGTATGGCCTCCCTCATGCACGGCCACCAGATGACCGTTCACCCACACCTTCGCCGCATAATCCACGGCGCCGAAATGGAGCATGATCCGCCTCCCCCTCCAGTCCGCCGGAACGTCGAAGCCCCGCCGGTACCAGACGACATCATGGAATGCCGGGTCGCCGATGCCGCTCAGTTCGCTTTGAAATGTAAAGGGGACCTGTATTTCCTTCGTAAACGAACCGGCTTTATTTTCCAAATACCATTGTTCGTCCTCCCCGACGACTGCATCGTCAAACTCGAATGCCCACGCTCCGTTCAAACTGACCCATTCCTGCCGCATAAATTGCGGTCTGGGATATTCCGGGCGTGGCGGCGCTTTGCTGCATTGTTCCCCCATGTGCCATTCGCTCCTTCAGTTAACTAAAAAGTTAATTAATTATTTTAGAATGAGTCACTGAATTCTCACGTAGATATTAAAATAAACGTGATATATAGTCAACGAAATTATTATTTGATTAATTAAATAGTTATCTAAATGATCCATGTCCGTTTCCTGCCGGAGGTGGATGAGCGGATTACCGGCGGCACCTGCCTGTTCGGCAGGTAATTCGGCAGCGACGGATAGGGTATTCATGTCCCGCATCCGCCATGAAGCAGCAGACATAGACCAGACGGTCATGTTTTTCGGAACATGCCGTTTGGCCTGCGCCTCTGTTCTGAAACTCTTTTCGCGCACCTAGCCTTTTATTGAGCCCACATATACACCTTTGACGAAATACTTTTGCAGGAACGGGTACACGAGCAGAATCGGGATCGTCGAGACCACGATCATGCAGTACTTCACGAGCTCCCGGTACGCGGTGGAGCTGCCCGCGCTGTCGATGACCACGCCGCCGGCGCTCCCCATCGTCGTTGAGGTCGAATCGTTCGCCACCAAAATTTCCTTCATCAGCAGCTGCAGCGGGAACAGGTTCCGGTCCTTCAGCAGCACCATGGCGTTAAACCATGAATTCCAGTTGCCGACCAGATAATAAAGGAAGATGACCGCCAGCGTAGCCTTCGACAGCGGCAGGATGACGTTCCAAAGAATCCGCGCCTGGCTCGCGCCGTCGATCGTCGCCGCCTCCTCAAGCTCCAGCGGAATCGCCTGGAATCCCGTCCGCAGAATAATCATGTTCCAGGTGCTGAGCGCCGTCGGCAGGATCATGGCCCATAAATTGTTGTACAAGCCGATATCCTTCATAAGCAGGAACCACGGAATCAGGCCGCCGCCGAAAAACATCGTCACCGTGATGACGATCATGATGATGTTTTTGAAATAGAGATCGCGCCGGGATAAAACATACGCGCCCAGAACGGTCATCACCATGTTGACGAGCGTGCCCAAGCCGACGTAAATCATCGTGTTTCTATATCCGACGAGCAGGCTGTTGTCCTTGAAAATCAGCTTGTAGCCGTCAAGCGTGAAGCCAAGCGGTTTCAGCAGCAGGCCTTTATGGGCGACAAGCTTGGCCGGATCGCTAAATGACGCAAATATGATATGCAGGATCGGATATAGACAAGCCACCGTCAGCATGGTCAGCAGCACGTAGTTGACGACGTCGAATACCCGGTTCCCGAACGTTTTGTGCTTTCTCATCTTTTGGTCTCCTCCCTACCACAAGCTGACTTCGGAGTTTCGCCTTGCGATCCGGTTCGTCGCCCAGAGCAGGGCAAAGTTCACCACGGAGCTGAACAGCCCTACCGCCGTGGAATAGCTCAGGCTGGCCTCCCTTAAGCCCCGGCGGTACACATACGATGCGATGACGTCCGCCGTATCGTAGGTCAGCGGATTATAAAGAAGGATGATCTTTTCATAACCGGACGACATGAGCCCGCCGATGGCAAAAATAAACAAGATGACGATCACGGGACTGATCTGAGGCAGCGTGATATGCCACATCTTCTTTATTCTTCCGACGCCGTCGATCTCGGCCGCCTCGTACAGGGCCGGATCGATCGAACTCATCGCGGCCAGGTAAATGATGCTTTCCCAGCCGATGCTCTGCCAGATGCCCGAAAACGTATAGATCGCCCTGAACATGGACGAATATCCGAGCAGCGACGAGTAATCCTTGCCCGTGATAAATTGTAAAATCTGGGTGATGATGCCCTCGTCCGCCGTGAAGATATGAACCATGCCGCAAACGACCACGAGCGAAATGAAGTGAGGCATATAGGTAATGGTCTGCACCGCCTTTTTGAACTTGCCGTCCCGCGCCTCGTTCAGCATCAGCGCCAGAATGATCGGGGCGGTGAATCCGAACACGATCCCCCACACGTTCAGCAGGAGCGTGTTTTTAACGATCCTCCAAAAATAGGGCCCTTCAAAAAAATCGACAAAATGCTTTAAACCCACCCACGGACTGTCGGCGAACCCGAGCAGCGGCTTGTAATCCTTAAAGGCAATCAAAATGCCCCACATCGGTCCATAGCAAAAGATCAGAAACCATGCGACCACGGGAACGGCGAGCATGTAGACGAACCAGTTCTTTCTGAAATCCTTTTTGATCACATGCCCGGTCTTCCGTTTGGGGCTGGGCGCCGTCATGCCGCGGCCATGTTCCCTGTTTTTCCGTAAAACCACCATCGTTCTGCCCCTCCTTCGCATCTCTTCGTCTTCCTCTTTCTCCGATTCCAGCACAAGCGATTTCCTTCGGCGGACGGCCATTCCCTGATTGAACGGCGATGAAAGTCCGAGCCATCCGCGGCGACCGCAGACGACTCGGCCTTGAGAGAAACCAGCGCACGCATGCACCGGCTTCCCTGCCCGTCGCTATCTCTGGTTATAGCGGTCAAGAGCGGCCTGATGGATGCTCAGGAACTCGTCCAACCCCATTTTTTTGGCTTCATTCAAAAACTTGTCGTAAGCGTCAACCGGCAGCTCACCCATGATGATTTTGGCGAAATATTCGCCCCGCAGCGTCGACAGCTGATTGCCCAGTTCCGCCTCGCGCGAAGCTTCCTCCTGCGTAAACGTGATCGGCGGCACGGCCATGCTCGTGTCCATGTTCTCCGTCCAATATTTCCGGATTTCGCCGGAATAACTTCCTTTGGCGACGATCAGCGGATTGGAGTTATGCTCGTCGCGGATATCCGGCCAGGTGTGCATGCGGTATTTGAGGAGCGTCGTCGCTACGGGCTGTCCGTCCGGATCTTTGTAGATATAGCTGTCCTCCGGGAAATACGGCTTGCCGTTTTCGTCGATCAAATGCATCGTGCCGTATTCGCCGTAGTTCAAGATCTCCCAGCCTTTTTTGCTGTAGTTGAAATCAAGCCACGCCATGGCTGCCTCGACGTCCTTGCACTTGGTCGTGATCGCGGCCGCGCGGCCGGTTCTTTTGAAATTTTTATACGTGGTCGCGGATTTATCCCCGGCATTCAAGACCGGATTCAGCGCCCCTACGAAATCGATGTTGTTTTGCTGCTTCCAGTAGCTCCACATCGTATCGGGAGAGTCCATCATGACCGCGGTTTTGCCCGAGATGGCGCTCGCCATCCGCTGGTTGAAGTCGGCGGTTGCCCAATCGCGGTTCAGAAGCCCTTCCTTGTTCCACTGCTGCATGGTGGCCAAATATTCCTTGGCCTTCGGCTGGGCCGGTCCCCACGCCACTTTTCCGTTGCCGTCAAGGAAGGTCCAATCCCACACGCCAAACGCCCCGTTGATGATGCCGGTGAAGATTTGGCCGTACGTCGATCCGTAGTTCAGCGGCTCGCTATAGCCGACTTCCTTGCATTTTTTCAAAAACGCATGCCATTCTTCGATCGTGTTCGGCACTTCCATCCCCGTCTTTTCGAGCGCTTCCTTCTTGATCAGCATCCCGAACCAAGTCCATTCCGAATAAGGGGCGATGCCGTAAAACCCAAGCAGCTTGCCGCTGTCCGTCACCGTCGTTTTCCTTCTCATTTCGTCCGAATTCCGCCATGCGGTATAGTTCGGAGCGTATTTCTCCATTTTGTCCGTCAGATCCAAGTAAGCGCCGTCGTTGACGCCCGCTTCAAGTCCGCCCGGATAACGTTCGGGATTGATGATGATGTCCGGCAGCTCGCCGGAGGAAATCATGAGCGTAAATGCGTCCGCTTCCTGACCGACCGGCGGGGTAATGAAATTGACCTTGATGCCGGTCAGCTTTTCGACCTGCTTCTGCACCGCATGATTGTTCATGTCCGGGATTTGAGGATCGGCGGGCATCCAGACGTTCAGAGTAACGTCCTTTTTGTAGGGATAAGCCGAGTAGTCTTGAGGAATCTTCTGTTCGAACAAATCTCCCAAATACGTATCGTTCATGGTATTATTGACTTCGTCTTTTTGCTCTTGCGTCGGCGTTTTGTTTCCCCGGATGTTCGTGCTGATGTCCTTGAACTCCACCTTCTCCTTGTTGGCGACCTCCGTCTCCGGCGTGGCCGTTTCCGCCGATTCGTCCTTGCTGCCGCTGCAAGCAGCGGTCGAAACGACGATCGACGATACCACCAGCAAACTTAAAAGCCGTTTCGTGATTTTTCCCATGCAAATCCCCCCGCATATCGATTTTGGAAATACCTTCACTCTCGCATTGCCCCATTTTCCATTTCCTGTATGTTCACACGAAGTATAATTTTGCCGCAATATTCTGTCAACGCTTTCATTTTGATTTTTTGTAATAAAATATTTTAATAAGTCAAATGCATTTCGAATAAAAAATATACGAGATAACATATTCCAGAAGGATAAACCCTTGGAAAATAAGGCCTAATTAACAAAGAAGAACTTTGTTAAAGCTAATGAAACATGCACAGAGCACCCATTTAGAAATATATAAAAAAGTCTAACTGTTACAATTTTATTGTAACTATAGGCCTGGCAAAACCCGCCCCTCCGCTTGTCCTATTCGCCTGAAGGGAGCGGGAGAGCGTGCTCATCGCTGACGGGTATCCCAAAATCCGGCGTGCCGTCCGGTTTCCACCCGAATTTTTGAATGCGCGTCGCCCGTAAAGCAGTATCTTCCCCGGGTGCGGACAATGCATGATAGACGATCCAGTCCTCCCGCCCGTCCGGGGATGTCGTGAAGCTGTTATGCCCCTCCCGGCTCAGGTACCCATATCACCGTTCGATCTCCCTTGGCGATTTCGCTCAGACGGGCCGATCGGCTCAGTTCCAACCGGTCTCCCCTAGTGCACATGAAATAATAAAATCCGTCCGCATGCTTGTACACCCAAGGATCGGCCGACCTGGCCGCCACCGGATTGCGGAATGTCGTGGAATCGGTCATCGCTTCCCCATCTCTCCTTTCTCTTCGTCCCATGTTCAGGCTGATCGCTAAAGCCGAGGCCTTTGGATCTCTTGATCAGGATCATGCCCCCCTTCCATTTCTATTATCCGGGCGGCCGCGAAGCCAATCAATTGCGATATCGATTTGATTTCCTGCAAAAAAGAATCACCTTGAATCGATTTCGACGGTCGAAAAAAAAGAACCGCCCCGGGACGGTTCTGGTTCATATCTGTTCAACGCGCCTGTACTCGCCATTCGAGCGGCGTCACGCCGACCGACTTCACGAAGGAATCGTAAAACCGGCTGGAGGAGGTGAATCCGACTTCGGAGGAAATGGTCTCGATCGCTTTGTCGGTATGACGCAGCAGCCGCTTCGCTTCCGTCAGCCGCATATTGATGATGTATTGCTTGGGCGAAACGCCCACGGCTTCGGTAAATTTTTTGCGGAGATTGCTTTCGGACAAGTAATGCCGCGCGGCAAGCTCGCTGACGGTCAGCGCGGTATAGTAACGGGAATGGATCTCCTTCAGCACTTCCTGAATGATGTTCCGGTCGTTTGCGCCTTTTGGTGCCGGCAGTTCTTCCGCCCGGCTTCGCTGAAAGAGCGTCAGCGTCGTCTCGAGCGCGAGCCGCATCAAATTATACGCATCCATTCTCGGCTCGCCCGACTTCCATTCCGTTTCCAGCTGCGACAAGCAAATATCCGCCCAGCGAAGCCGGTCTCCATTCAGATGGGCCCACTGAATTCGATGCGGATCGCTTTCACGGGCCGCAAACAAATGCCGGCAGTGCACCGGCAGCTTGTCATGGTTAAAGTGCACGGAAATGCCCTGCCAAGGCTCGGTGCTGACGAAACCGTGATGCAGACCGGGAGGAATCAGGATCATGTCTCCCGCGGTTACCTTGATATTTTGTTCAGCCGAGCTGTAGAACCCCTCTCCTTCCAAAACAAGCGTCAACTCATCGCTTGCATGCGCATGCGACATAAAAAGGCCTTCTCCCTGCTCCAAATGAAACATATGGGGTTTGAAGCGCTCGATGCTGACGATGAACTGCAACTCATTCATATCCATCTCCCGCAATCCTTTCAGGCATGGCTTTGCTTGGCTGCTTTGGCTTCAGTTCTCTTCCTCCCGGCCTGAAGCCATCGCGTATTTGACGTACATCCGAATATGCTGCTCGTGATCCCCGAATTCGCGGCCGAACAGGTTCACGCCGCCCTGGTTTACCGCGTCCGGACGAATCCCGATGCGCAGCCGCAGCTTGGGGCTTTCCGACAAATTCAACTGCCGCAGCGTGACGTCGGATACCTTCTCCATATCCAGCGTCGTTTTCTCATTGTCTACCCGCCAGGTTTTCAAAAGCCCGTACTTCGTTGACCAGTCATACCACCACTCCGGGTTCAGCTTGCCGGGGCGGTCGCCGAAATCGCCAGGGCTAGTCCACATCCCGATTTCGACGCCGTTGACCCAAACCGAAATATCGGACGGCCATTCATGGTTGTAGTTCGGAACCTCGGAGCACATCTCCATCGACAGCTCCAGCGACTCGATATAGGCGCCCTCGGGGATGTCCATCGGCAGCAGGTATTCCACGTACCCTTTGGCAAACCAAATGATCTGTGCGTCGATATGCTTCGGATGATAAAAGCTTGCCGGGTCGTCCTCCTTCAAAATCATGCTCTCGGCGCTGGCCATGCCGCAGGACGGCGCCACTTCGCAGTCGCTGTAATGGCCGATGGGCATTTCGACCTCGTAGCTGTTCATATCGCTCATGGACAGCGATTTGAAGCGGTTCAAAGCGATAAAAATGCCGTCATAATTGCGGCTGCAGACCTTCATGGCTCCGCGGGAAGCCGGCAGCATTTCCGTATGTATCAGCTTGGCCGCTTCCAGCACCTTCACGTGATTCGCCACGGTCGACACGGGCAGGTCCAGCGCTTCGGCGATTTCGATCACGTTGAGCTTTTTGGTATGCAGCAGCTGCAGAATATCAATCCGGGAACGGGTCGACAAGGCATGGGTGACGCTCACCAGCCTTTCCGGATCGTTAAAGCTAAGTTCCAGCACGAGTCCGCTCTCCTTTATACAATTAAATTACAACAATTTTACTGAATAATCCGCGCCATGACAATGATGCGCGCCTGACGGGCAAAACCGTCATGAACCATCTGTTAGAGGCAGAATGATGTCGAACGTCGTTCCTTCGTGGAGGGTGCTGTCGATGTTGATTTCGCCTTTATGATCGCCGATGATTTTGTAGCACATCATCAGGCCAAGCCCCGTCCCCTTTTCCTTGGTGGTGAAAAACGGCTCGCCCAATCGCGGGAATTGGTTTTCGCCAATGCCGACGCCCTGATCGATAAATCGGATCAGGACGCCGCTTTCCTGCAAGAGGGCAAGAATGCGGATCACGCCTCCGTGCGGCATCGCCTCAATGGCGTTTTTTAATACGTTTACGAATACCTGCTTGATTTCCATTTCCGAGCATTCGACCAAAGGAATGCGTGCTTCAACCTCCATGCTGATCTCGATGTTGTTCAGCGCGGCCTGAGCCTCCAGCAAGGTGACGACGCTTTGCAAAATACGGACGAGATTTTGTTTTTGGAAGCTGGATTGGTACGGTCTCGCTATCACTAAAAATTCGTTCACGATGCTGTTGATCCGGTCGATTTCGGACAGCATGATGTCGAAATATTCCTCTTTGTTCACCCGCCCGGATTGCATGATTTGCAAAAATCCGCGCAGCGAGGTCAGCGGGTTCCGGATTTCGTGCGCAAGTCCCGCGGCCAATTGGCCGACGGCATTCAATTTATCGGCTTTCCGGTAAAAGTCCTCCGATTTTTTTTGTTCGGATATATCCCGGGTAATGCCGGTGATGGCGATGATGTCGTCCTTGGCGTCTTTGATGGGGGAAAGCGTCAAAAAAACATGAATGGTTTCACCGTCTTTTCGCGGCCTCACGGTTTCAAAATGGATCACTTTCTCATTATGCAGATGCTTGAAAATTTCCTCGAACCGGTTCTCCAGATGGGCCGGAAACATGGGCGCCTGCTTCCCGAGCAGTTCGCCTTCCGACCAGCCGTAAATTTTCTCGAAAGCATGGTTTATCCGAATGACTTTGCCGTCGGTATCCATAATGCAAATGCCGTCGACGGAGCTTTCGTATAAGGATTCCAGCAGTTCTTTCGTTTCCCGGAGCTCTTGTTCGCGGCTCTTCAGTTCCGTAATGTCGACGCAGGAGGCGATCACTTCGACGACCTTTCCGAATCTTTTGACGGGCTGCAGAGACACCAGATAAAATACGCCGTGAAACACGCTTTCGTAAATGATCCCTTCCTTCCCATGCCATGCATCCCGGTAAAATGATTCTTTGTGAGCGGCTATGTCGGCGGGATAGAAGTCCTTCAGCTCTTTTCCCGTGACCTCCTGAGGAGTCAAGCCTATTTTGGATAACAGCCGCCCGCTGCAAAACGTATGTATGAACCGTCCATCTATTTTTTTGACTTTAAACGTCATGCCCTGCTGCTCGGACAACATTTCGATCAATTCCGCGGAAGAATACTCCAAGAATTCACACGGCGGTTTCCCCATCTGCATCCACTCCCATCGGCCAATAATAAAATATTTACACTTCATTCGACGGTCGAACACCGGCATCCTTCCGGAAAAAAATTTAAAAGCGGCGGGATTGAGGAAAAATGAACCGGCAGCGGAGGAAGGCGACCGATTTCAATTCGGCCCGGCCATGTTATAATAATCGCAAGGTTGGGTCGAGCTTGAAACGGCGCCATCATCGGCTGGGAATGCACCTGCAGAGTATGGCAGCACAATTAATCGTTATGGGTGTGAAAAAATGGAAGTCAACCAGGCAGGATTCAAAGAAAAAAAACCGTTATATATCAAGGTCTACGACGAATTATATAAACAGATCATGAACGGCACCTATCCTTGCGACAGCCAGCTGCCGACGGAAACGGAACTGGCCAAAACATTCAAAGTAAGCAGGATGACCCTGAGACAGGCTTTGGCCCTTTTGCAGGATGACGGATTGGTCAAGAGCGTTCATGGCAAAGGAAGTTTCGTCACCAGACATCGGCAGGCGAACCAAACGGCGGGTTTGGAGAAAATCGGGAATCCGATCCATAAATGCCTGTCGGAACCCATCGACCGGATCGAATTGGATTTCCGGCTGGATTTGGAGAGCGAATATACGCAGGAAATTTTGAACCGCAAGGCCGCCGCGGTCGTCGCCATCGAACGATGGTACAAAAGCAAAGGCATCGCCGTCGCTTTTGCCTTTACGTTCATGGCGATCGAGACCGTCTCGGAATTGAATTTGGATTTGCAGGACACCGACCAGCTCCTGGATTTTCTCGAAAATAAAGTGTACGAAACGGCCCACTCCGCTACGCTTGAAATCAAGCGTTCGAGTGCGATCAATTCCCCTTCGCAAAAATACATCATCGCCGGAGGAGCCGACCAGTGCGACTTGATCCTGGAAAGTCTGTACGTCAATGACCAGCATCATCCGGTCCTCTATAATAAGTTCTATATTCCCGAAGAATCCAGCGTCATGAAAATCAACGCAACCAAATAAGCATTCATTCCGGTAACGGCATCTTCCTTTCAGGTTGATGCCGTTTTTTGTTCTTCTCCTTCCTGCACCGGCGCTTCGTCGCCGTAATTTTTAGTTGCTATCCAGGTCGTTTGTGTGGTATTTTATCAAAGTACAAATTAGACAACATACCATACAACTAAAAGAGTTGTTATAAGGAGAATGAGATCATGAACACGCAAGCACCTATCGAAACCCCTCATATCAAGCCGAACGGAGCCGAAATCGCCGAAACGATTCTCCTCCCGGGCGATCCTTTGCGAGCCAAATTCATCGCCGAAACCTACCTTGAAGATGTCGTCCAATTCAACGAGGTCCGCGGTATGCTTGGTTTTACGGGCACGTATAACGGCAAACGGATATCCGTTATGGGGACGGGAATGGGCACGCCCAGCATGAGTTTGTATTCCTGGGAACTCATTCACGTGTTTGGCGTCAAAAACCTGATCCGGATCGGATCCGCCGGAGCCATTCAAGATCATCTGCATCTGAACGACATCGTTTTTGCCATGGGTTCTGCAACCGATTCCAATTACATGCATCAATTTAATCTTCCGGGGCATTATTCCATTACGGCATCTTTTGACTTGCTTGAAAAAGCCAAAAAGATCGCCGATGCAAAAGGCCAACAGGTCCATGTCGGAAATGTTCTTTCAAGCGATATATTCTATAACGTCGATCCGACCGCGCTCGAAAGATGGAGCAAGATGGGGATCCTCTGCGCCGAGATGGAATCGGCAGGACTCTACCTGAATGCCGCCTACGCCGGCGTCAACGCCCTTTGCATACTGACCGTAAGCGACCACATCTTTAGACATGAGTTCCTGTCTGCCGAAGAAAGACAGACTTCTTTTACGAAAATGATGGAAATCGCCCTCGAACTGGCGTAAATGTTGCGGGAAAGGAGATGTTGACCGATGAATACGACCGTGGATTTGCACGAAACCAAGGCTTTCTCCGCGAAGAAAGCGGTTCCCATTCTGCTCATATTTTTTGTTTTTTCCTTGATCATCGACAATTCGTTTAAACTGGTCTCCGTCGCGATTGCAAAAGATTTGGGCATTTCGACGACGGCCGTCAGCTGGCAGGCCACGTTGGCCGGTCTCGTGATCGGGATCGGCGCCGTGGTATACGCCTCCTTGGCCGACTCCGTCAGCATCCGCTCGTTGCTTGCCGCGGGCATCGCCTTCATAACCGCCGGATCCGTCATGGGGTTCGCGTTTCAGCATTCGTTCCCCATGCTGCTTGTATCCAGGGTCGTCCAAACCGCCGGGCTGGCTTCCGCGGAGACGCTTTACGTTATTTACGTCGCCAAGCATTTGCCTAAAGACGAGCAAAAAAGATTCCTTGGTTACAGCACCAGCAGCTATTCGTTGTCTCTTGTCATCGGCTCCCTTACAGGCGGGTTCGTCTCGACCTATCTGAACTGGGCGGCATTGTTTTTGATTCCATTGCTGTCGCTGATTTTGCTGCCGCTAATCCTGAAGTATTTGCCGAAGGAAGAAACGAAGAAAAGCCGCGTCGACGTGATCGGGCTGTTTCTGATCGCTTTGATCGCCACCTCGGTCATGCTGTATATCACGGATTTCAACTGGTTGTATATCGTCATGCTGGCGGCGGCGGTCGTTTTGTTCCTTTTATATATCAGCAAAAGCAAAAACTCTTTCATCGACATAACCTTTTTCAAAAACAAAAGATTCGTGTCCGTGCTGGCCGTCGCTTTCATTATTTATTCGGTGCAGCTGGGTTATATCTTCCTGTTCCCGTTCCTTCTTGAAAAGGTTTACGGTCTCCACCTGGACACGATATCGCTGCTGTTGATTCCGGGATACGTGACGGCGGTCCTCGTGGGCGCATCGGCCGGAACCATATCCAAATACCTCTCCAACAAGCAGGCGGTGTCGGCAGCGATGATCATGATCGCGCTCAGCTTATTTTTACCGGCACTGCTGTACGGAGGGCCCGTGATCGTGTACGTCATCTCGATGATGCTATTTTCAGGCTCCTTTGCCTTTATGTACGCGCCGTTGCTTGATACCTGTGTAAGCGCTCTACCGTCAAGCCAATCGGGAACCGTGATCGGGTTCTATAACTTGACGTTAAACGTCGCCACCTCGATCGGGATCACGTATTCGGCGGCCATGATCGAATCGGTATCGTTCAAGATGATCTTGTCGGTCCTTGCCGTCATTACGGTTGCTGCACTGCTCATTTACTGGCTTTTGATCGGAAGAACAAGAGAGACGGCATAAAGGCAGGGTTGTGTCCGCAGCGCTATATTCCAAAAACGAAAAAAGAGGGCGAGGCGTATTCCAGCCTCTCCCTCTTTCTTAATATAAGGAACTTCTGCGTGCCAATGACAATTATCGGTTCGCCTGCAGATATTCGTCCAGACGGTCCATCGTTTCCGTAAAACCTTGCTCCATCCCCATCTCGATGACCTTCCGGAGAGCCTCGGCGGATTCGTAAACGGCGCGGTTCACGAATTTCGTCTTGCCTTCGAATTCTTCAAAGGTCAACGTGATGACCGGTGCCGGCATTCCTTCGGCTTCATTGCCCTCCGCATCCGAGAAGTAGTCGATGTACACGATTTTCTCGCCGTCAACGATCTCTTGGTAAACCGCTTTGCCCCAGGATTCGAATCCATAAAAATCGCCCTGGTTTTTGTCGACGCATTTCATGCAATAATGCCAGCGGCCGCCCTCGCGAAAATCCACGTTGCATACGGTCACGTCCCAGCCGCGCGGTCCCCACCACGCCTTCAAATGTTCCGCTTGCGAAAACGCCTTGAATACCAGCTCGCGCGGGGCATCAAAAACACGCTCGACAGTAAGCACGTTGCCTTCCGCCTGAAAAGTCATTTGTCTCAACATCCTTGCATCCTCCCTTGGATTTATCCATCCGATTTCTTCTCTTGGGACTTTAATTTCTGCAAATAAAGATCCAGTTGATCAAGCCGCTCCTCCCACATTCGGCGGTAATCGTCCAGCCACTCGTCCAATTCATGGAACGGCTCCGGACGAAGCCTGTAATTCCGGCGGTTGGCGACAGCCTCGACTTCGACGAGCCCGGCTTCCAAAAGGACGCGTAAATGCTTCGAGGCTTGCGGCTGGCGAAGCTGCAGACGATCCGCAATTTCTCCTACGGTCAATGGGCCGCCCTGCAGCAATTGAACGATATTCAGTCGATTGGGTTCGGCTAATGCGCTAAATGTCTTGATTTCCATGATTCATGTTCCTTTATTACATTATGGGCCCTGCGGAATTCATCCGCCTGCCGATTTCGGTCCTGCCCCCCCGTTTCTATCCGTATTCCCTTGCTATGATCAAAATATACTACATTAGGAATATTCCTGTCAAGGAATATGAAAAATATTATAACGCGTTTGCATCCGTTTCCCCAAACGGCAGCGACCTGGCGCCAATGACGAAAGGAAAGGTTTTTGGGGGACTTTATCGCCGCTTTCCGCAATATACTGTGGATAGCGATGATTGCATCGAACCCGATCCGCCGTAAAGCGGATGAAAACTTTGAACATGGGAGGCCGAATGATGCAAGAAAATAACGGTTGGTCAAAGGACATGCCGGCATCATTGCATTCGCAGACCGTCGGTGACCGGGGGCCCGTTTTGGAGCAGGATAACATGCTTCACGAGACGCTGGAAACCTTTATACATGCCAAAATTCCGGAAAGGCCCGTACACGTCAAAGGATACGGCGCATTCGGATATTTCCAGACGGTCCATTCCATGTCGGCGTATACCAAGCTTTGCTTTCTGCAAAATCCGGGCCAGCGGGTTCCCGTCACCGTGAGGCTTTCCTTTGCCGTCAGCACGAAAGGCACCCCGGACACATCCCGCAACGTCCGCGGATTTTCCACGAAATTTTATACGGAACAAGGCGTGTTCGATCTGCTCTGCAATCATATCCCCGTTTTTTCCGTGCGGGATGCCATCCGCTTTCCGGAATTCATCGAAGCGTTCCTGCCTTCGCCGAAAAGCAATCTGACCGATCCCGAACGGCTCTGGGACTTCGTAGCCGGGACGCCGGAAGCCACTCATTTTCTCGTCTGGCTCTATTCCGACATAGGCACGTTAAAAAACTTCCGCCACATGAAAAGCCATAGCGTAAATACTTACGTCTGGAAAAACGCGCAAGGCGCCCGCACCTATGTGAAATACCACTGGATCCCTTTTGCCGGCGAGAAGTACATCGATCGCCATGAAGCAGCCCGGCTGGCCGGCGAGGATCCCGATATTGCGGGCAAGGAACTCTATGAATCCATCGCCGCGGGACAAAACGTCGATTACGGGCTTTACGTGCAGCTGATGGATCCCGACGACGCGGCAAATCTTCCTTACGATCCGCTGGATGCGACCAAACTCTGGGATGAGCGGCAATTTCCTTTGCAGCCGGTCGGCCGTCTGGTGCTCGACCGCAATCCGGATAACTATAGGGAGCAGGTGGAGAAAATAGCCTTTTCCCCATCCAATCTTTTGGAAGGAGCCGAGCTGTCGGACGACAAGCTGCTGCAGGGGCGGGCCAACATTTATTGGGATTCGCAGCGCATGCGGCTCGGGCCCGAATTCCGCAATATCCCGGTCAACCACCAGAAAAACTGGACGCCCGCATCCTTGGTGACCAGCGGCAGCGGCAGATCGGTGGAAGGACGACTCGAGCGGTCCGATCTGCCCAATACGGACGATTTTACGCAAGCAGGCCAATTTTACAGCGCCCTTTCCGAGACGCAGCAGGACCATCTGGTGGATAACCTTGCCGCCGATCTAAAGGGCATATCCCCTGAAACGCAGCGCGTTGTCCTCAGTCATCTTAGTCATGCATCACAGGAACTGGGCGAAAGAGTCGCCCGGCATATCGAATCGTAGTTGCGGCCGTCGCAGCGGCATAACCTGGCTTGTTGCGCGCATAACCAAAAACAAAAACACCGGAAAAAAATCAAATCCGGTGTTTTTTGTCATGCCATTACAGAGACACTCTTTCTATTTTTCTCGTTGTCCGATGCATGACACAAC
This sequence comes from Paenibacillus sp. VCA1, assembly GCF_031583795.1. Lineage (NCBI taxonomy): Bacteria > Bacillati > Bacillota > Bacilli > Caryophanales > Paenibacillaceae > Paenibacillus > Paenibacillus sp. VCA1. The sequence continues at coordinate 211,211 of NZ_JAVLSX010000010.1, forward strand.
GGCATAAATTCATTAATGCATCGCCGCTGCCCGCTGCTTCAAATAGGCCGGAATCCACAACAACGCGAGCAGCAAAAACATGCCCGATACCCCGAAATAAAGATATTCGAAGCCATGCTCCTTAGCAATGAAAAAGTAGCTGAGCGTCGGGCCCAAGGCAGCGCCGACATCCTGAACCATGGAATAAAACGTCAGGAACGTCATGGATTCGGCGGATTTCGCGACATCCCCCGCCAAAGCGTCCATCAGGGTCGTCAAAGAAGTGGCGGCCACCATGGAAGCAAGCGCAATGATGATCCAAGCGGCAAAAGAAAAATGGACGGAAAGAAAGGCATACGTCGCAAAAGCCGACAGCAGCGAATAAATCAGCAGCGGAATTCTCCCTTTGCCGCCGTCGGACCATTGCCCGATCCGGCTCGCCAAAAAAGGCTCCCATACCCACCGGACGGATTGCAGCAGACCGGATAAGGCCGTTACGCTGACAAGAACGCCCAACAAACCAATCGGATTGCCGAATTGATATTGGATCAGCGTGCTTAGGGTTGAAGGGAACACGCCCTGTATAAACATCGTGACAAAAAAACTGCTGATGACGATCATCCAGATGCGGCTTTTCGGCAGGGCCGACGGGCGTTTTCCGGCTATATCCCGTTCTTCGGCGCCAGACTGGCGAATGCCGTGGTTTGAAGCGCGCATGAGCAGCGGGATTCCGACTAAATTAGCTGCCCCGAACAAAACGGAAATGGTCTGCAGCCCGAATACCGGAGCCAAAATGCCTCCAAGCAGCATGCCTGCCAAGCTCCCCGTCCGATACAAGCCGTTGTAAATCCCCATCGCTTTGCCTTGGCCGTGTTCAGAGGAATGACGAACGACCGCCGCCAATCCTCCGATGCGAAAAAATGACCAGGCAATCCCCCACAAACACCGCAACAGCACCCACCCGGCAAAACCTTTAACGACGCCGTAACCGGCCGTTGTCAACGCACCCAAAATGATGGCGACGATCAGCCCGGTCCTTAAAGGCATTCGCCGGTATAACCAACCGACTACGGGATTGGCCGGCAAACGGATAAAACGGTTGATGGATAAAAGAAACCCGACCTCCCAAAGCGACGCAAGCCCGGCTTCCTTCCAAAAAATAGGCAAGGCAATGTACAGCATGGAATCGCCAAGCAAACTTAATGCCGTAACAATGGCAACGATCCGGATCGGATCCGGCTTGCGGCTTTCTTTTGTCTCCAAATTGGCTTCCTTCCCCCCATTCCCCTGTTTATTTAAAATCATTTTCACATAAGACCGAATTCATCATGAGGTACGGCCGTTCCTAATCATTATATATCTTATTGGAAAAAAACAGCCCCCGGCACTTTGCCGGAAGCTCGGAAAATTCCGTGCTTTTTCATACGGATGCCGTCTGTTTTTGTGGAAGATATTTTCATTCGCAAAGATACCCTTGAACTCTGTTTTATTGCACTCTTGCAGATCTTGCCCCCCTCGTCAACGTGCGGTTCTTATTTTGAAGGATGTATTCGAATGGTCCTCCAAACAGATCGCAGAAACTTTAGGCATATCGCCGGCAGCGGTTAACAGCGCCCTGCAAAGAGCCAGAGAAACGATGGACCGAGCGAAACTTCATTCTGACGAGTTTAGCATGATGGATGTCGAACCTGATCGTGAGCTGCTGTCACGGTATGTGGAAGCCTTCGAACAATTTGATATCCATGCGCTCGTAGCGTTGTTTCATAAGGAAGGCCGCCTGTCAATGCCGCCTTTCGCAATGTGGGTACGCGGCAAAGACGATTTGTTCAAGTTTTTTTCGCTTACACGCTGGCATTGTGAAGGATCACGGTTTTTACCGATTACGGCGAATGGGGGTTGTCCTGCTTTCGCACAGTATGTGCCAAGCGGTGAAGACTCCTACTTGGTACCCTGGGGGATCCACATGATTGAAATAAAGGACAAGCAGATATACCACGTCCAAAATTTCATTAATGTAAAATTATTTTCGCGATTTGGGCTTCCTGCACAAATACACCGATGAATATCGTAATCTAATTTCGTCTAAATAAATGAGATACTAAATTACGATGATCAAGGATAGAAAGGACGATAGTTCATGCGGAAAATCATTCTATTCATTCACAGTACGATTAATGGTGTTGTCACTGGCGACCCAAGCGAGGACAAAACCAACTGGGCGGTCTGGAGAAATAGCGCTGGCATTGAGGAAGGTTCTCAGTATCTATTAAATATTTTTGAGACAGCGGATACGATTTTGCTTGGCCGCGGAACTTACGAAGACCTCTCTAGAAAGTGGCCGAATACTCGAGGTTCAAGCCTGGGTGATAAGATAAACAACGCCCACAAACTCGTTGTAACAAGCGCCCGCCCACACGAAAATCTAAAATGGGGAGAATTTGAAGCCCCAAAACCATTGACCGGCAGTAATATAGAAGAGCAAATTAAAGACCTAAAAAATGGCGACGGTGGCGACATTGTTATTTTCGGTAGTCCAACGCTTGTGCGATCACTTGCAAACGCAAATCTTATTGACGAATATCAGATCGTTATGCACCCGGTTGTGGTCAACGTAGGGGAGCATTTGTTTGACGATCTTAATGAGCAGATGGAATTCCATCTCGTGGACGTCAAAACACTTAAGGTTGGTTCCCTCTTGCTAACCTACAGACCCGCTAAAGCTTAGCTCAACATCAAAACACGAACTTACGCCCAGTGAGCGATCGCGCCATGCTATGAAAAAGATTGATGTGATGTCGTCGCAAGCTTTAGCCTTAGGGCTTGGCCACGCATTTCAAACTGCTTGTCAAGCCCTTTTTCTCTTTTTCGTTCAAAAAAAAGAGCGGGCTATCTTTTCGATAACCTGCTCTTGTTCTTGATTTTTGGCCCTGCGCCTTAACTAAATGACACTGATCGGGCCGTCCCCTCTTGCGCGCTTTAGACGGCTATTTTACGGTTTGGCCGGTAAGCCGTTCGCTTGGCGGATGAGCGCAAAATACTGGTCTGCCGTCACGGCTTGGTATTCGGGTCCAAGCGAACTGTTCAACTCGTAGACTTGCGTAGGCGTCATGTTCCATGCCAGAAGGGCGACGGATACGAACAGCGGGGAGTTGCCGTCCCAGTTCGCTTTGGCGTCGGCAAGCACCTTTTTGCCGTCTGCCACGGTGCTGATTTCGCGGAGCGTCGATACGGGAAGGCCTCCGTCCAACACTTCGACGCTGTTCGGGTTGTCATACATCAGCATCAGGCCGGGAACGCGGTATTCATCGCGGTAAGCGGCCGCCTTCGTTTCGCTAAGCGGCAAGTTTTGGCCGTCCACCCGGTTCAGCACGTACGGGATCGTCATGCCGGTTTTTTTCATATAGGAATAAGTCTGCTTCAGGAAACTAGCGAACGAGTTGTCCGGCCAGGCGTTCGGATAAAAATATCCCGCCCCGGAAGGTCCGGCGACGAGCCGGTCATTTGCGGTCGCCGTTTCCAGGTAATGGTTCAACATGGTTGGAGCGGCGTCGTAAAGCAGCGGGCTTGACGTCCAGTTGATCGGCACCTTCCCGCGGCTGGGGTCATCCCAGAGAACGCGCATCCGGTGCTCGTTGTACTGGAGGTTATCCCCTTCCCCAAAGGTATAGGTGACATAAATTTTGTTTTCCAGCTTTGGCGTTTTGACCGGTTTCGGATTGGCTTGTTTCGCTTTCGTTCCGGAAAAGACGGTCATGTTGCCGAAATAATCCGCCGCGAGCACGTATACGCCATGTCTCGACGTAATTTCAACGCCGCTGAATTCCCCGGCGACGTCGTTGCTGAACCAGCCTAAATAAGGCGTTCCCGGCTTGACGTCCGACATCATCTTTTCGAACAGCTCCCTTTCCTGCGGCACGTTCGAATCAAGCCAGAACACCGCGGCTTTGTTCGCAACGGCGTAATCGCGCAAAAATCCGTATGGTTCTTTCGCATCGGAGGAAACCGGCTTTACATTGCTGGCCGAAATTTTAAACTGATTCCACATGTCGACGGTGGCCGTCAGCTGCTTCGTTCCGGCCGGAGCGCTAAACTGATAGACGAAATAACGCCCGTTGTCGGCGAAACGGTGGCCGTTGTTGCCTGACGACAGCTGCGAGTTGTTCCGGTCGTAAAGATAAGGTTCTTCTTCCGCCGTGCCGGGGATGAAATGCGCAATGACCTGCCCGTCCGCTTTCACCGTCACTTCATGCACCGCCGGTCCCCAGCCGTCCTGCGGAAAAGCGTCCTCAAAGCGCAGGTAAACCGACTCTTTGCCCAGGAACCCCGACAAATCGAGATCGTATTCCTTGCGGTTTTTGGCGTCGCGTTCCTGCGTCGGTTCTTCGGCAATCGTCTTGAAAGACGCGAAATTGCCTTCCGGAAGGCGGATGGAGGTGTCCGGGCTTAATCCGATCAGCATCCGATGCGTCGTTTCGCCCCATAAATGGTCAAACTGCCAGCTGTATGCGTCCACACGATCCTTGAAGCGGCCCCGCAGGTCATCGACGACAGGCAAATGATACGGTGCGGCCGCCAGCTTCTGCGCCAATTCCGGGCTTGCCACGACGGCGTTTTTCAGCCCGGCCAGCGTCGTCGCCACATTGATCGAATCCGGCAGCTGCGGATCGTAGACGATGACCCCCTTCGCCTCGCTTTTGAATGCATTGACAATGTCCCAGTAATCGTCATGCAGCGTAAACGGAACCTCCAAATCGTTCAGCCAAGTGAGCTTGCCTTCCTCCTTGCTTTCGATCAGATAGATGCGCGGCTCCTTGCGATTCACGATGCCTTGCAGGGTGGAAAGCAGCAGTTTGATATCGCCGGGCGCGTCGTAGATGTCCGCAACCTCCAGCCGCTTGACCTTGGCGAAGGTCGGGAGCTGCTGTTGATCGGGCCATGAAATCGTATGCGCCTGACCTTGCGGCTGCGCAGCCGGTTCCGCGGACGCGCCCACTGACAACGACAGGGTGCATAATAAGGCAAGACTTATAACAATCGGCTTCTTTCGGATCACGATGAATCCACCTCGTCTTATCGTAAAATGGCGGGGGCAATCATTCGGCGCTTTACCTCCCGTTCACCTCCCCGGTCTGCCGCAACGAACGAACCATAAAATGAGTCCCCTAATATCATATTTAATATATTATATATGTTATTACAACACTTTCGACAAAACCTCCCGTGGATTCGTATGATCCAAGCTTTTTCACTTGATTTCGACGGTAATAAAAAACCGTTATTCGTCCATCTTCTGTCCCATTCCTGAGAGAATGCTATAGGGTCTGCAGCGGCAACGGCCATCAATGCATAGGTCAAATAAAGCAAATCCGATCGTATTTCGGGAGTATCCTCATTTCCGTTTTCATGCCGTCATATACTGCTAAAAACGACAACGGCGGAGGGACTCAGCCATGGACGACATGCTGATCAAGGTCGACGAGGCCATCGGGGAGCTGACGGATTTCCTGACGAAAAGGCAGCGGGAGGATGGTTCCTGGCATTTTTGCTTCGAAAACGGCATCGCGATCGACGCCTACATGATCATTCTTTTGCGAATATTGGACGTCCCCAATGAAAAGATCATCCGGGAGCTGCATGACCGCATCCTGAACGAACAACAGGAGGACGGCTGCTGGAGGCTGTACCCCGATGAAAAGGAGGGGAATTTGTCCGCATCGGTGGAAGCCTATTACGCCCTGCTCTATTCCGGCTATAGCCATTCGGAGGACGAGCCGATTCAGAGAGCCAAACGTTACATCCGTTCCAAAGGCGGGCTCGGCCAAGTAAACGGCATTTTGACGAAAGCGATGCTCGCCGCAACCGGCCAGCGCAAATGGCCTTTATCGATTTCCGCGATCCCGCTGGAAATACTGTTGTTCCCCAGCTATTTTCCGATCAATTATTTCGACTTCTCCGGTTACTCCAGAGTTCATCTCACCCCGATGCTGATCATGGCGGATCGCCGTTTTTCGATCAGGCCGGCCGATGCGCCCGATCTTTCCGATCTCAAGGTTTCGCGCGAAGACGCGGAGGAACCTCTGCCTCAGCAATACCGGGACATGCAAAAGGACATTCAATCCGGATTATCGAGGCTGATCGGCACCCCGCGTTTTATTCATGAAGCTGCAACGAACAAAGCCGAACAGTACATGCTCGAGCGGATCGAACCGGACGGCACGCTGTACAGCTACGCCAGCAGCACGATTCTTATGATCTTTGCCCTCCTTGCCTTGAAGTACGAACCGAAGCACCCGGTCATCGTGCGCGCCGTGGAAGGACTGACCGCCATGCAGTGCCGTTTGGGCGGCAAAACTACGATCCAAAATTCTCCCTCCACCGTTTGGGATACGGCTCTCATCTCCTACGCTTTGCAGGAGGCCGGGCTTTCGGCCGGCGACGCTTCGGTGCGGCATGCGGCTTCGTACCTAAAGTCCAAGCAACAGCATCAAACGGCGGATTGGAGCGTTCATAATCCGAACGCGGTGCCCGGCGGCTGGGGATTTTCGGAGTCCAACACGATCAATCCGGACGTGGACGATACCACGGCGGCCTTGCGGGCCATCCACGCCTTGTCCCATGGCGACCCGGCATACCGGGATTCGTGGAACCGCGGCTTGAATTGGGTTATATCCATGCAAAACCGGGACGGCGGCTGGCCGGCCTTCGAAAAAAACACCGACAACGAGCTGCTGGCCTGGCTTGCGATCGACGGCGCCAAATCGGCGGCCATCGATCCGTCGGAGGCCGATCTCACAGGACGAACGTTGGAATATCTCGGCCGTTTTGCCGGGCTTGACGTCAAACATGATTGGGTAAAACGGGGAACGGAATGGCTGGTTCGCCATCAAGAAAAGGAGGGGTCCTGGTACGGAAGATGGGGCGTTTGTTATATCTACGGGACATGGGCCGCTTTGACAGGCTTGCGGGCTGCCGGGCTGCCGGCAGACCATGAAACGGTGCAAAAAGGAAGCCGATGGCTTTGGAGCATACAAAACCCGGACGGGGGCTGGGGCGAATCCTGCCAAAGCGACCGGTTGATGCGTTACGTCCCGCTCGGGGCAAGCACCCCTTCCCAAACGGCGTGGGCGCTTGACGCGCTGATCGCCGTACATCCGGAGCGCTCCCCCGATATGGATCGAGGAATCCTTCGACTGATCGCATCGTTGCATGAAGACGATTGGAAATCCGCTTATCCGACGGGCGCCGGCCTTCCCGGCAGCTTTTATTCCCATTACCACAGCTACCGCTATATTTGGCCGCTTCTGGCGCTTAGCCATTACAAAAAGAGCTACAAAGATTGATTTACCCTGAAGGAAGCCGGGGCTATTTCACGGCCGAAAACTGCCCCGGACTCCGTCCCCGCGGTACGGGTCAAGCATATAAACCGGTGGCGATGCCGGGAATGTTACCCTGGAAAACCTCCCACGTCAATGAAAAACGCTATCCGCAACATAATACACTTTCTGCGTATTTTTTTTGTCGGTCGGGTTGGTCACGATCGTAAAATAGACGTTGCTGTCCTTCGTCTGCACGCCTTCGATTTCATGTTTTCCCACGTTTGTAATATTCACAAGGGTTTTATACGCGCCTGTGTTTGACATCAAAGCAATTTGCGGAGTATCGCCTTCCGCGCCGCCTGACGTATAGATTTCCGTTTTTCCGAGCAGATCGGCGCCTTGGAAAGAACCGTTCGGTCTGACGATGCCGCTTCCCGACTGCGTAAAGCTGGCGACACAGGCGCGTACCGCCGCATCGCTATCCATGCGCACTTGTTCATTGCTGTCCAAAAGCTTATTTAATGCCGCCGTGTCATAAATGGACCAGGTTACCGTGCCTTCTTTCGTTTGGACGCGGAAAACCGTATAAGTGCTGTTGCCCCCGCCGTCGACGCGGTATGTCTCGCCCAATCTCGCACCGGTCTTATTGGCGTAATTCATGTAGGTAAAGCGGTGCAGATCGGTATAATCAACGGTTTTGCCTGCCGAATATTGAAGCCTTGCGACCTGAAGCGACCAGTGGTAATCGGTCGAAGGATCCGCTTTGGAGCTGAAATAAAAATAGTTCGCATCGTTGTAAGTGTACATATCGAGGGTTTGGCCATGCCCGGCGTTGGTGACGGTCATCTCGTCGACGTACGTGGCGTCACTCCCATTGATGAGCAGTCGGGACAGATAGACGTTTCCCCCGGACCGCTGGGTGACGTAAACGTATTTTGAAGCAATATAAGCTTTCTGAACGGCCAAGTTGTGATGAAGTCCTTTCAGGTTGTAGGCCAGCTTTGCCGAAGCATTGACGGTTTTCCCGGGCGTGGCCGCAAATGCGGGCATGACGGACAATCCAAAAACAAGAACGGCGAGAACTGCGGATACGAGCATTTTAAATTTGCTTTTCATAGGGTTCAGCGCTTGAACATGTATCATTCAGATACCTCCATTTCAAATGATCATCTATGCTTCCTCTCTGCCCCTATATATTCAATAACCCAATCCTCTCATGAAAAAAACATACAAAAGGCCCAAAATCAGGAATTCCCGCCTGGGCCATTATATTCGTTTCCGCTCTCTTTTGTTGTCATATTCCGCCTGCCGTTTAACGCCTGCTGCCCGTTTTTTTGAAAAACGCCAAGGACCAAAAGAGCAAAATAATCGGGATGGCCGCTCCCATCAGCAGATTGACCGGAACATAACTCCGGAACAAAAAGTTTTTTATTTCTTCATAGTTGCTGGCGAACAAAAGCGAGCCGACCACGATCAGCCATCCGAAAGGTATGATCAGCGGACGGTATGTTTTAAACTTTAAAATTTGCGCCGTTCCGAGACATAGTCCATAATAAAACACCGAAATGCGAAACATCAGGCCGACGGTCCAAAATAAAACGGCAATCGCGTCAAATCGGCTCAGGATGTTGCCCAATTGGACATAACGTATCTCGGAAAAGGTCGGAAACGACATTCTGGCCGCTTCTTCGGGGCCGAACAACGCAATGGGGCCGGTGATCGGCCCGAGAAAAAAAATGAGGTTGATAAAAGCCGCCGCAACATTAAATGAAAGCAGCTTTTTCGGATGTTTGACATACGGCAGGATCATCCCCATCACGGCGAACTCGCCCAACCACCCCATTACCGTTAACGAACCTAATCCGACGGGGCCGAATCCTTTTGCCATAATAGGAAGCAAATTGGTATAATCCTTTTTTCCTATCGTTAAAAAAACGAGGCTCATGGCAGTGATGACGAGGATGGGAAGCATGATTTGATTCATCCTTGCCATCGTTTCCAGTCCTAAAAACACGATATACGCGCACAAAAGAACGATAATGATCACAAACGAGGTAAGCGGCGTTTCCAGCATGATGACTTTATAGGTTTCGGCAAATAACCGCGTGGCCAATATTCCCATCACCAAAAAATAAGCAAGATATATCACCGCCAATACCTTTCCCGGCCAGGAGAAGCGATAAAATAAAATCTCGACCAATGTCAACCCCGGAAACCGCTGACTCAGTTTCGTCAGTCCCACAATTCCGATGAGACCCAAACATGATCCTATAATCCCTGCAATCCAGCCGTCCTGCCTGCTCTGGTTAAAAACCAGAGAAAGGATAATCAAATGTCCCATAATCGTAAGGTTTGTAATGGTTAACATCGCAGCTTGAACATTGCTGATTTTACCGGACTCAATCATGTGATGAACTCTCCCTTACCAAGGAATTATGCTGGTCATGAGCTTAGCCAGCGATGGAACGGAAACGTTGTAAATGACCATGAAGGCCCCCGTAACGGCTGCAGCCATGATGGCGGCCTGAACGATTGCGGCTTTGATTTGTTTGCCCCGGATCAAGGAATACGTTTGAAATGCAACCGACCCGGCGGCAAACAAAACAACAATGATACCCATAATGATTCTCATGGTTACCTCGATTCTTCCGCCTGAAGCGGATCTGAAATCAAACCGGAACGTGTAACATGGGCTGAAACATCCAGCCGGACTTTCATATTCTTTAAACCGTCGATTCTCCAGTTAGGCTTCAATTTCGCCCATTCCTTCGGATATCTTTTGTATATAACGTCCCCGAATTCAAATATATCGGTTCCCCATTGCCTTTGTCCTTTCTGAAGCGCTTTTTCGACGTATTCGATGACTTGTTCCTTCAGTTTCAAGTTTAAATATTGAATTTCCTGGGTACTCAGGTGAAAGTCAGGACATGTGATTTCGTCTATATCTGCCTTTACATCGATGGATACCTTCATTTCCGGCTGTCCATTGACGATCATCGGAGTCTTTTGCGTTGTTACGTTTGAAAATTGCAGGCTTACCATGCCGGAGGGGTCACGTCTGCAAGGTACTTTGGCAATCCCGCCTTTGACCTTGTCGCGCAAAAACAGCACGCCGCGGGTTTCTTTCTGATCCATCCAACCGGCAAAATGATCCTGTTTAAATACGGCGGTTCCCCGAATGCTCACTGCGGACGTTGTTTTGTTGCTTTTGATGATTTCAACGCCCTTTTCCATGGACGGACTAATTTCCCCCGTAATATGATCAGTCCTATCGCTGGATATGTCTTGAGTGAGGCGACTGATATCGCTCACCATCGTCAAGGACGTTTTGGGACTAAGCCGAATGATTCCGCGTATTTCAGCCCCCATATCCGATTTCAAATTGGGTCTCATGCCGATAATGTCCGACGCCTTGCCTTTCGAAACAAGAACATCGATATTTTTTCGGAATTCATGCTGCCTTGCAAGGATATCAAGCGCCGGAATCATTTTATCCTTTGCGGCTTCAGATCCGAAAATAATCGCCTGCAAATGAGCCCAATATACTTTTTTAGGTATTGTACTGGAGATTTTGCGTATGGAATCGAATAGATTCGTTCCCGTTGCGGAAGCGATCAAAAACGGGGATTCCATCTTTCCGCCCCCTTGACCTCCCGAGTTCATCATCGTCGGATCGACGATTAATGCACTCATTTTAAACTGGCCGTTCTCGTCAAGGTCAATCCCAAGCAGGGTGACGATCGCCAAATTGTTGATTTCATAGCTGCTCCAACAGCCGCTGATGGAACTCATGATAGTCAAAGCAAGAACAAGCTTTCCTAGCCATTGCGATCGGAAGAATCGTCTCATCTTTCCCCTCCATTATCCTCCATATTTCCTCATTTTTTGGGAGGCAAAGGTGGCTTCAAATGACCACGCCGCACATTTTTCTCGGACAAAACCGGATTCCGGTTTTCCATGGACCACCACGGGGCTCTAATGAAAACATCTTTCCAGCCCTTTGATACCGGAGCTATCGGAGACAGGTAGGGAACACCGAAGGAACGGATGCTGCATAAATGGGCCAGGATGAACATCAGGCCGACAATGATGCCCATTAAGCCAAACAAGCTTGCTAAAATCAGCATTGGAATATTGCCGAACCGGAAAACCTGCATAAATTTATAGTTGGGCAAGACGAACGTCGTCAATGCGGTGAGCGCGACGATAATGACCATCAAAGATCCTATGATTCCTGCTTGTACGGCTGCCTCGCCGATCACCAACGTACCGACGATGGTGACCGCACTGCCAATGGCTTTGGGCATCCGCAAACCGGCTTCCCTTACCACCTCAAAAGTGATTTGCATAAATATCGCCTCCACGACAATCGGAAAAGGCAGGTCTGCCCGAAACCCGGCGATGTGGATAAGAAAAGGGGTCGGGATCAAATCTTGATGGATCGTCGATACAGCCACATAAAAAGCCGGAAGCAGCAGTGCGATCAGCGCGCCAAAAATACGAACCAAACGGATGATGGACGCTGAATAGAAACTGTCGTAATAATCTTCGTTGGATTGAAAAAACTCAACAAAAAGAGCGGGTGCCGTTAAGGCGAAAGGGGTCCCATCTAATAGAATGCCGACTTTGCCTTCGAGCAAATCGCCGCAAATACGATCCGGACGTTCGGCATTATATATGGTTGGGAATGGGGAATACGGCGCATCCCCGATCATTTCTTCGATGTAGTTGCTTCCCAGGACGGAATCGATCTCAATGCGCTTGATACGCTGGCGAACTTCTTCGACGATCCCCTCATTGGCAATTCCCTGAATATACATAAGCGCCAAACGGGTTTTCGTTTGTTTGCCCAAGGTCAAATATTGCACTTTTAACGAGGGGGTGCTGATTTTACGCCGAATCAATTTGATGTTTGTATCCAATTGTTCGACAAAGCCTTCACGGGGACCGCGCACGACTTGATCGGTAGGTGGTTCTTCTATGGATCTTCCGCTGGTATCCGCCGTTTGGAACACAAACGCCGAATCCATTCCTTCCAGAAGAAAAACGGCGTTGCCGTCCAAAATATCGTTGATGATACTTGAGGTCTCGTTGGATTGTGCGATTTTGCCCGTTACAAATCTGCTGTTCAACGCCTTGAGCAATTGAGTTGAAGATTCGGGCTTAGCGGATCCTTCCAGTAAGAAATTAAAAATAACCTTTTGTATTTCGGAAAGAGCCTGATCTGCGATCATATCTTTGAAAAAAATAAACGTTCCTCTAACGTCGTCCATTTCAAGAGGCCGGAAAACAATATCGTCGCAATCCTGAAAAATGTCCTTAAGGTTGTCCAACGATAGCGACAGATCCTGTTGTTTGGTTTCCAATTGCTGCGGTGTTTTTTTCATCTGCTATCACCAACCCGTCAAAAGATTATACCGTAGCATTTCCTACGGAAGAAACATTTATACCGTTTTCCAGTCCCAGTCAGAAACATTGTATTTTTGAGGGCAAAATCGACTAAGCAAAACAAAAATCCCTTGATAGACAAGGGATTTTGATAGAAAAGCCTTTTTCCAAAAAACATCTGCTGCCTCAGCATCGGAGTCACATTGCCCCGGTGATACGTCCCGTGGTTTCTTTTTATTGCATTTGCAACAAAAATGCTATAATATTTATAAAAGGTTCCGGTTAACAAAAGGAAGGGATGGAGGCGCACCATGAAGGAAATTCTGCGTGAAATCGGAATGATCGCCAGGGCATTGGATTCGATCAGCAATATAGAATTTAAAGAATATGACCTTACCAAAGGTCAGTATTTGTACCTTGTCCGAATATGTGAAAACCCGGGCATCATTCAAGAGAAGTTGGCCGAAATGATTAAAGTGGACCGAACGACCGCAGCCCGGGCGATCCAAAAACTTGAAATGAACGGCTTTATTGAAAAAAAAGACGATGAACATAACAAAAAAATAAAAAAGCTTTTTCCAACTGAAAAAGGGAAACATGTTTTTCCTTTTATCAAAAGGGAAAACGATCATTCGAATCGTGTCGCCCTGGCCGGATTTTCCGAACAAGAAGCGGAGACCATTTTTCATTTTCTTCAAAGAATGAGAATGAACATCGAAGTCGACTGGGAATATGTCAAAAAGGGGAACAAGAGAAATTATTGATTTTATAAAGGGGCTGTATTTTAAATGACCGTAAAGATAAAAAAATGCCAACATGAGGATTTGCAAATACTCCAAGAAATAAGCATTGAAACATTCAACGATACATTTAAAGATCAGAATTCACCCGAAAATATGAAAGCTTATTTGGAAAGGGCGTTTCACCCTAAACAGCTGGAAAAGGAATGGTCCAGCCCCTCTTCGGAGTTCTTTTTCATCCGGTTCGAAGAAGAATTAGCCGGATATTTAAAGGTAAATATGAATGATGCCCAAACCGAAAAAATGGGTGCTGAGTCGCTCGAAATTGAAAGGATTTATATCAGACGTAAATTTCAAAAAAAGGGGCTTGGGAAAGATCTCATAAACAAAGCGGTAGAAATAGCCAGGAACCAAAACAAAAAGACGGTCTGGCTGGGAGTTTGGGAAAAGAATGAGAACGCAATAACGTTTTATGAAAAAATGGGTTTTGTTCGAACGGGGGCTCACTCTTTTTATATGGGCGATGAAGAGCAAATCGATTTTATACTGACCAAAACGCTGGAATAGAAACGCAACAGAAAAACCCTTGCATAAACGGTAATCCCAATCGTCATCCTGAGCGAACGAAGGAACACAGCGGATGATGTCGCTGCGCCCCGCTGCTCAGGTCCTCCTGTTTCGTTCTTTAGTTAAAAAAAGTCTTTTTTATATCGAACTGCTAGATAGATTGCTGAAGCAAGGAATGCAAGAGAATATTTAAATAAGAAGAAGATCTGCCACATATATTCTTTCGGGAAAATCACGTCGCATAAAATGACTACACATAACACTATAAGGGCACTATTTAAAGATATTTGCTTTGTTCTTTCATCAGCTTTACCCATTTTTTTGTGTAGTACGTATGTTAGAATAGCTCCGACAAAAACCAATACAAAACCGCTAACAATGAGAAGATTCCAATTTCCTTGTGATTGTTCAGCCCAAGACTTTAACGGGTTAAAAAAGCGTTAGAGATATCAGAAAAATTAATCACTATGATCACTTCCTTTCACATAAGTAAAAATATCATTTACATCAACATTAAAAAATTCGGCAATTCGAAATGCTAACAGCAATGTTGGAACATAATTTCCTTTTTCCATGACGAAGATGGTTTGTTTGGAAACCCCGACTTTCTCTGCTAATTCTTGCTGAGACATTCTGGCAAGTACACGATATTCATAAACCTTATTTGATATCGAATCACCAAAATCTTTCTTCATGACCATCACCTCATGAATCAAATTATAAATTAATCTTTTACAAAGGTAAAGTAAACTTATACAAAATGATTAAATAACTTTATTTTTAATTAAATTGCTTTGATTCAACAAGAGCCAGAATGCAGAAAGAACCTGACGAAATTCATGATTCCGTCAGGTTCACATATCGATCTGGTGTAATTTATGGTATTTGGTGGTGCATTTTATGATATTAAGTGGTGCAAAAAACGGTCAAAGTGGTGCAGTAGGGATATGGAGAACCTCCCTCGCCGCTTCTATGAAAGATAACATGATGGGCGAAAGCCACTTGTCTTTATGCCATGACATCTGCGTATACACGTGAAGGTCCGGAATTTGCCATGGAAGGGCAACAAGTGCGCCCCGTTCAACTTCGGCTTCCACTACGATTTCAGGAAGAAAGGCAATGCCGATTCCCGAAATGGCGCATTGTTTAATGGCTTCCGCACTTTGAAACTCTAAATACGTAATACTATCAATGCCCTCTTTCTCAAATGACCGGTCAAACATCGTTCGATAGGGACAACCCTTTTCATTCGTCAGGAACACTTCTCCGTGAAAATCATCCAGCCGCAGCACCGTTCGTTTGGCGAGCGGATGGTCCGGAGCGGCGAAAAGGCGGAAATTTTCCTCCACCAACGGCTCTACCTTAAGTCCACTTGAGCGAATCGGTTCGTCCAGCATAAAGACGACATCGGCAGTTCCCTCAAATAGTGCTTGTTTGAGCTCCAGATTGGGAACGGAGCGGAAGATCAGACGGACTCCCGGATGCTGCGAACGAAATCGTTGAAAGACAGCCGGAAGCCGATAGGCGCAAATCACCTCGTTGGCACTGATCGTTAGGGTGCCGCTTAGCACTTCATTGTCGTGAACGACGGTGCGAGCTTCGTCCAATTTTTCCAGAACGCTTTGGATCTGGGTTAAAAAGCGTTCACCCGCATGCGTGAGAACAAGCTGCTTCCCCAAGCGGTCAAAGAGACGAACATCTAGCTCATCCTCCAATGCTTTGATTTGCATCGTGACGTTAGAGGGGACGTAGTTCAACGCTTCCGCAGCCCGACTGAAATTTAAAGTTGCTGCAACCGTGCGGAACGTAATCAGTTGGCGCAATTCCATCATACGGTCCCCCTTCTGCTTTCAATATTATTGAATACTAGTATGAAAAACATTCACTTTTATTGAGAGTATCACAGATCTATACTAACAACAAGAAACACATTCTTAATGTATGGTTCATTTTGAAGGGAGAGACAACACGATGGATTATGAGATTTTTGATTTGGGCGACGTAACCTTGCAATCGGGAGTGACATTACCGGGCGCTTTTCTGGCTTATAAGACTTATGGAAGATTGAATGAAAAAAAGGATAATGTCATCGTCTATCCAACGGCTTTTGGCGACCAGCATGTTCAGAATGAATGGTTGATTGGAAGCGGCATGGCACTGGATCCAGAACAATATTTCATCATCGTTCCAAATCTGCTGGGCAACGGATTATCTTCGTCTCCCAGCAACACGCCTTCGCCATTCGACCGGGCGAATTTTCCACAGGTAACGATCTATGACAACGTTCAATTCCAGCATCGGCTGGTAACCGAAAAATTCGGCATTCAAAAGATCGCTCTCGTCGTTGGATGGTCCATGGGAGGCATTCAAGCATTCCAATGGGGAGCAAGTTATCCCGACATGGTGGAACGGATTGCGCCTTTCGCCGGAGTCGCCAAGACTTGGCCCCAAACATACGTGGTTCTGGAAGGAATGAAAGCTCCGCTCATGGCTGCAGTCGGCTTCGATTCAAGCAAATTGAACCAGTTGACTTCCGCAGACATGCGCGCCGTTGGCCGTGTCTATGCTGGATGGGGCGTATCTTCCGCGTTTTACAGAGAGGAACTGTATCGTGAGATGGGATTTGACTCCTTGGAGGATTTTATGGTCGGCGTCTGGGAAAATAGCTTTATGCAGATGGATCCGCACAATGTGCTAGCCATGTTATGGACGGGCCAACATGCAGATATTAGTGCAAACCCCGCCTACAACGGAGATTTCGATAAGGCGCTGGGGAGCATTAAAGCGCAAGCCTGCGTCATGCCGGGAAGCACAGATCTCTTCTGCCCGGCGGACGATAACGAATACGAGGCAAAGCGTATACCTAATGCTGAATTTAAACCGATCGAGTCGGTCTGGGGCCATTTTGCCGGCCGCGGAATCAATAGTAGCGACAATCAGTTTATTGATGATAACCTGAAACGCTTGTTGGCGCTTCGTGCGAACGGATAAATCATCATTAGCATTGGGGTGTCCTGTCTTAATTAGATAGGAAGCGGTTGAATCCTCCACCATAAAGGAATTGAAATAGGGTTTATACCCTTCGGACTGTGAGAAACCCTGCCTTTTAAAGAGGAATAGGGTTTCTTTTTATTCCTAGGAGTCACAAAATTTGGAAAGTGATTAGATTACCCCGACCCGACTTTTACAAATGATCAAGGCGGATCGCTATCTTCTTCATGTTCTGCTCCGCCGCTGTCATCAAGGCTTGTTCCCTCACGTTATTCAGCCCGCGTAAACGGCAGTAGCGAAACCCGTGGTGTTCTTACGCATCAATAAAGCTTCGCTCAATCATTTCTTTTCGTTTTCGGTATAGGTACTTGCCCTCCTGGCTGAAATGTTAGTTATTAATTCCATTTATTGAAACATTGGCAAAGTATAAAAATGTTATAATCAGATTATTAATCTCTAAAAGGAGAGATATAAATGCAAGAAGACTTGCTCCAACTTATTGGTCTTTTATTACTCATTCTAAGTGCACTTACTACGTTTAGTATCATAGGACATATAAACAGATCAAAAAGGCACGATGAAGAAGTTATTAAATTACTTAAAGAAATAAAAGAAAACCTAAAATGATATTACCTTAGGGTATTGGAAAAAGGCATTTTAACGCTAAACCTACCTTATAAATCTTCAAATAAAAAAGAATAATAACTCTATCATAACTATTTGTAGAATATTGGCCTTTCAAATCTGCTCTTTTATGTAGTTTTTTTGAAAGTGAGGAATAGCATCTGAAAAAACAAACCCAAATTGAAAAATCAGCAATCAAGACGTTAAGTATATTGTTAATTATTTGGATGATATTACTTCTACTTTCCGGTCATTATCCAATGATGATTATGTTCCCTCTTTTGCCGTTTTTTTATTTTATTTTCCCTATAATTTCCTTACTCATTTCATTATTTCTACTATTTAGAAGCACAAACAAGACAATCTTTAAAAAAGTTTTCCTTTTGATTTTTATCATACCTGCTGTCTACACATACCTTTTTCCTAGTATTCATCATGAATTAAAGATCCGAACTACCATTCCAACCGAATCAATAGTTAGAGAGTACGTAGACAATTATTTCGCTGGAGTTACTCCATCCCTGATCCGCTCGAAACCCTTAATAAATTATCATGCTAAGACAAAAGAATTAGATATTTATCTTAGAATTGACCCTCAAAATTTTTTACAAATTCAAGAAATGGAAAACAACCAAGAAATACTATTGCCCGAAGAAAAAGGTAAGTATTTCGTAAACCGACTTATTTTTGAGATTTTTGAACTTCCTATTAAACTTAATCAAAAAACAACGGTTCCAAATACAATACATGCCTATTGTTACTGGGGAGATACACTTATCTCCAAAGTCAACTACCAAAAATCATCAGGTCAATACAAAATCGTCAAACCTTATCCTTTACTAAACCTAATAGGCACTAACAATTCATGGTTTTTACAATTTGAAATAGACAACAAAATAAATAAACTGTTTTTGAAAAAGGAACCCCGTTCTGAATTCATTATAAAGTTAGAGCCCCTGATAGAGAAGTTAGAAAAATAACTTAAAATGTATTTAACATATTGCTGCCAGCGACTCGCCCTACAGCTGTCGGCGGTTTCACTGCCTTTTTGCTTTTTTCCAGCGGCAGACGAGCATCAGCTTTTCACAGTTCAGTTCGGCCGTCAGCGTGCCGCCCATGTTGTTCATCAGGCTTTTGGCGATCGGAAGACCAAGCCCGGATGTTTGGGCGGATCGGGCACGGTCTGCCGTATAGAACCGATCAAACAAAAAGTAAGCCGGCTGGGGGATATAACCGTTTTTCTTAATAATGCTGCAAAGCAATCGACTGATATCATTATCGTCCTCGGCAACGAGAATATGTATCGGATTGTTCATTTAGTGCTCCTTTGCTATCTATGAAAAAAAATCGGTCAGCTTCAACTTTCTATTGTATGAATCGATATTACCACCGGATCGCCCCCAGTTCTATCATATTTATGGAATAAAAGAAAAAAACGGCATCTCTGCCGTTTGTGTTAGATTTTGGTGGAGCCTATTGGCGGTCGTACGGAGAAGGGCCGTTCTCTTCAAACATTTTTAACCCTCTGCTCTATTCCATCAAGTAATAAAAGGATTCCGGAATTAAAAAGTTCATCAGAACCCATTAATTTAAACATATCTTCTTCGTGCATCCGTTGAAGCAATGCAAATTGCGAAAGATCCACATGGGTATTCTCGTTATGATCCTCCTCTAACGATATCTGCAACATACGTTGTTCATATTCTTCAACGGCAAAATGGATGACGTAGTTAAAAAAATGGGTCGTATATGAAAATTTTTGTTTATCCGTCAACGAGGTAGGTTCGATCATCTGCAATAGACATTCGAACAATTCCATAAAGTCAGCCTCTGGCCTTGACTTCATCAGAAGCTGACCGGAACAAGGGAATTGCTGAAGCTTGCTTCGAATAACCGTTGCGCTTAGTTGAAGCCTTTCTCGCCAGTCTCCTTGCTTGGGGAGATCGCTTATGATTTCTTTTGAAACCAGGTTGGC
The DNA here is from genome assembly GCF_031583795.1 of Paenibacillus sp. VCA1. Classification (NCBI taxonomy): domain Bacteria; kingdom Bacillati; phylum Bacillota; class Bacilli; order Caryophanales; family Paenibacillaceae; genus Paenibacillus; species Paenibacillus sp. VCA1. The sequence continues at coordinate 230,791 of NZ_JAVLSX010000010.1, forward strand.
CAACGTTTGATAAAGGACTTGCTTACTCTCGAAGTACCAATAAATCGTGGGCGCTTGAACATTCAATTCCTTGGAGAGGTTTCTCATCGTAAAATTTTCGATTCCTTGGTCGGAGAGAAGCTTCCATGAGGCTGCAATGATTTTCTCTTCGCTGATATGTGGCCTGCGTTTAGGCATAAAAACATTCCAACTCCATTCCAAAAATTCTTATATGCTTATTATACTCTATATAGTTATTCCTCCAATTCTACATCTTCAGAGGGCAACGGCTTTTGGTTGAACATCCTTTCTCCTGCTTTCGAAGAAAGCCGTACATCCCTCATCCCCCGTTCAATGGCACTCACTTCATAATCGCGTAAAGCGGCCAAAAGTTCCTTTCCCCCGTTTTTCACGTTGATTAATTCCTTCGAGAGCTCATAGGCATCAAAGAGTGCCGCATTCCCGCCGATCCCTGCCGGTGTCATGGGATGCAGGGCGTCTCCCAGCAAAACGAGATGGGTCGTTTCTTTCCAAGGCTTATACGGCAGAACGTTACGAAGATGATAAACAGCCGTTTTCTCGGGATCCGCCAGTTCCAACATCCGTTTTACTTGTGGGTGCCAGTGTTTGGTTTTCTCTTGAGTAAAGGATAACAATTCGAACCCGTTCAATTGGAAAAGCTGCTCGTCAGGGATCCCGAACCACTCGGGCGAGCACGCAAACACAGCATACAGGTAATCCTGTTGAGGAGAAATCTTCACATTTAGGGACATGGATGCCGGTAATTGCTCAATATTCGGCTTGAAAGCCATCTCTTCAAGAAGAAGGGAAACCGGAGCATCTCCTTCCGGATTTAGGAGGCCTCTCATGCTGCCATCCCCGATGAGCATATTCAGTTCCTTTCTCCGCTCCTCATCCAGAAATACCTTGGTATAAAGAGCCCTGCCACCCGTATCGAAAATTTTCACCCAAGGTTTGTATTGTTGCCGGACTTTGGAGCCTCCCCCGTCAGCCCCAACCAGGACATCCGCATCCATATGCTCCCCATTATCGAACCACGCTCTTAAGCGTCCGTTTTCCAATCTTTCATAATGGGTAAATCGGTATCCGAAGCTGATCCTGTCGCCTAGTTCGCCAAGCAACACTTCACGAAAGGTAAACCGGTTTACGGATGGCGAGGATTCCGCTTTATTGTACATGGGGTGCTGTTCGCCCGTGGGTTCCAAAGAAACCGGATCCAAGAAGACAGGGTGTGCCGGTCCTATTACGGATGTTTCCATATAGAGATCGTAAAGTTTTTCAGGAAGACAAAACCGCAGCGCATTGGATCCATTTTCATTTATTTTGATTCGATAGCCTGTTTGAACAAAATGATCTGCATGCTCACGTTCACAAACATGGAAATCAATGTGATTTTTTTTCAAACTTTGTGCCAATGCAAGTCCACCGATACCGCCACCGATAATAACTACAGATAGTGATTTCATATCATTTCACCCTTCTTTAACTTAGTTAAATTTATCTTACATCGTTATATTACAAATCATCACCTCTGTTTGTCAATGATTTTGAAGGGCACAACCGAAACATTCTCACCATGTAAGCCGAGGTCTATGAAAAAGACAAATTCTTGCTTCGCCGTCGCCGGTTGACTCTGTCGGGATCCATCCTGTCCCTTCTGCTGAACCCCGTGCCGATCAAGCCTAATGTCCTTGCCTGGATCAACTGAACGTGGAGCTTACCGGCATCGATAAAGAAGATACAAAAAAACTGCCGACACTTTGTCGACAGTCCGGAGCTTCCGAATTGGGTGACCTATTCACATGCTTTGACTTCATCACTTTGACCAATCGTGAGGCTACGAAAACAAAAACGAACAATTTATATGTAGTAAAAACCCGCCCAAAGCCGATCAAGCTCGGAGCCAGGAATCATCATACATGCAGTTCAAGCATCATGAAGACCAATAAAAAACCTGATCCATGAAGGATTCAGGTTTTGACATGATATTCAAAGATTTAATCAACGTAATAAGCCGCAAAGCTGCGGAGCATGGGCTTCTCTACGCTTGCAAGCACCCGCAATCGCAACGCGTCGGTTTCAATCGTGCCAAAACGGTCGATTTTTTTATGCCCAATCGCGCTTCCCCTGACAAGCTCTTCCCAATGGCCGTTGATATAAGCTTCAAGAACATACTCCCGAACGCGTTCCCCCTGAGCGATGTCCTCCATAAGAACAACATGATTCACGGGCTGAATTTGGTTCAAGGCGAGTAGCAGCTCCGTACCTTCACCCTGCGTCTGGCCGATGGGCTGCCCGAATCTGCGCCGGATTTCATCCCCGAATTCGATGACTCGCGCTGCATCAGCATCAGGGAGAAGCCCGCGGTTATCCGGAGAAATGTTCAACAACAGCGTGGCCCCGTGGCCGACCGACCGGTAATAAATGTCCAGTACGTCCTCCAAGCTTCTTAAGCTCGCTTCGTCGTCGGGATGCCAGAACCAGTGTCTTTTGCGGATCGGGACGTCGCATTCGGCAGGCACCCAGGAAGGAGTTCCCTCCATCCATGTCAGCATATCGCTGGTGAACATGCTTTCCCGCGCCGTCGTTGCCGTATTCCAGCAAGGGTATGGAGCGACGCCGTCCTCATTGCCTACCCAACGGATCGTGGGCCTTCCCATATTAAAGACCATCGCTTCCGGCTGATATTTGTCCACCAGTCCGATGATTCTCGGCCAGTCATATTCCCGGCCCTGAGAGCCCGCCCCATCGAACCATACCTCGACAAGCGGCCCGTAACCCGTCAGAAGTTCCGTCAATTGCTCCGCATAGAAGTCGTCGTATGCCTCCTGATCCGGGTAGCAAGGTTCGTGCCGGTCCCAAGGCGATAAATACAACCCGAACTTTAGTCCTTCTTCCCTGCAAGCATCGGCAACTTCCCTTACGACATCTCCCTGCCCGTTTTTCCACGGGCTTGATTTCACGGAATAATCGGTCGTTTTCGTCGGCCACAGACAGAAGCCGTCATGATGTTTGGCGGTCAGCACCAAATATTTGAATCCTGCACGTTTTGCGGTTCTGGCCCATTGCCGGGCATCAAACGCCGTTGGATGAAAAAGCTCCGGGGAATCCGTCCCTTCCCCCCATTCCTGATCGCAAAACGTGTTGATGCCAAAATGGCAAAACATCCCCAGCTCAAGATCCTGCCATGCAAGCTGCTGCGGCGATGGTTTAGCAAGCACCGTCATTTTCCTTACACCTGCTTTCCAAAAAATTCAAAGTTCACCCCTTACGCCATCAATCGCGACCGCGCAAGGGATGAGACCTTCGTCAGGTTTCGTTGCGTCGTCTATTTTTTGGCATCCAGCGCTTTTTGATAGATTTCCAGGTACTGGCTCAATTGAAGCCCATCGAACCCTTTTACGTAAGAATCCCATTCTTTGTCAATATCCTTGGAGCCGGTAATAAACTGGGCCATATTGGATTTTACGTAACTGACGAGCGTCGTTTTGATCTGCGCTGCGATCTCGGCATCTTCAAGCGCTATGAACAAGCCGTTTGGATATTGCTCCTTGGAGTGATACGGTTCGTACTCCTTGGAAACCTGGTTCAGGCGCGTGCCGTAGCCGTCCGGTGCAAGCGGGTCCTGCGGTGCTACCCAAGACGCGCGGTAAGCGTAAGTCCGAAGGGATGGACCGATTTGCTCCCAACCGTCGTTATGGGTCGGCTTTTTGTCCGTTTTCGGAATCGAGGCGTATTTCGCCTGCTCACCGTTGAAATCAAGTTCTCCGGTTTTCGCCTTCCGCCACCCTTTGTCTTCGGGGCCGTTTTCCTCCAGAACGATGGCTTCCTCCGTGTATAAATAATCCGCTAACCGGATCGCGGCAATCTGCTGCTCTTTTGTCGCTTTATTCGTAATCGCAAACTGGGAGCTTCCGATCCCCGCAAAATTAAGCGTCTGTTGAACCCCGTTCGGGCCTTTCAGCGGCGGCACGACAACGTAGTCCTTATGGCGCGGAGCTTTATCGTCCATGCTGTAGGCGTAACTGATTAATGCCGTCGTGAGGGTACCCATGACGTTATCCGGCTCGCGGTTGGCCATCTGCTGAACGGCGTCGGCGTTTTGGGTAAAGGCCGCCGGATCGATTAATCCCTCTTTGTACAGTTTATTGAGATAAAGAAGACCTTGTTTCCACTCTTCTTTATTTGCCGTAAAGTCGACTTTACCGTCGATTTGGCGGAGGAACGTTCCCGAATCTTTATCGACATAGTCATCGAGGATAAATGAGTTCATGAGGAACGCCGAAACGTTGCCTGCCCACATCTCGTCGGAGCCCGTTAACGGAATTTCATCCTGTTTGCCGTTTCCGTTCGGATCCTTCTCCTTAAACGCTTTCAGAACATTGTAAAATTCGTCCGTCGTCGTTGGAACAGCCAGGCCTAATTTATCAAGCCATGCTTTGTTGATCCACATTTTGAGCGCATTGTCGCAATGGTAACATTCGTTGACCTGCGGCAAAGCGTAGATGTTGCCGTCAGGCGCCGTAATCGAAGCCTTCATGTAGGGTAGATCCTGCATCGCTTTTTTAATGTTGGGAGCGTATTGGTCGATCAAATCATTCAGCGGGATAAAGACTCCCTGCTGCCCGTATTTCATCTGTTCTTCCTTGGTCAGCCCCCCGTGCAAAATGACTTCCGGATAATCGCCGCTGGCAAGCATAAGCTGCTTACGATCGTTTAACGCGTTATCCGGGACCAAATCCCAGTCGATTTTGATGTTCGTTTTGTCTTCAAGATATTTGGTAAACAAATTCGTATCCATGTTTTCGATCGTCGCAAATTGCGGCGCAAACATTTTGATCGTCATCGGCTCTTTCACGATCGGATAGGTGCCGACCGGCGTAAATACATCGCTCTGCTCCGCAGGCTTATTGTCTTTTTGATCGCCGGAAGCTTCCGGCCCTGCGGATTTGCCGCCGCTGCAGGCGCTGAGAAGAAGCATGCAAGCCAACATGCAGCTGATGGTGCCTAGCCATGTTTTTCCAATCTTTTTTTGCATCGAACTTTTCCCCCATTCATCATCATGGTTTTGCCGGGCAAAAACTTTGTTTTTATGATATCCGAACCTCGAGCTTATCCGCAAAACGGACAGCATCACCCCCTTTAAGCAGTTACGGCGGCGTGGAAGCCGTCTTTAGCCCTTCAACGAACCGATCATGACCCCTTTGACGAAGTGCTTCTGCACAAAAGGATAAATAATAAGGACCGGTGCACTCGCAACGACGATAAGCGAATATTTGATCAAATCCTTAAGCCCCTGCTGCGCCTGCATCTGGTTGACGTTCGCCATCATGGAGGCATCAACCGTATTCAGGATGAGTATGTTGCGGAGAATGATTTGAAGCGGGAACAAGTCGGGCGACCGCAAAAAGATCAAAGCATCAAAATACGCATTCCAGTGTCCGACGGCATACATCAGCGTCATCACGGCAATGATCGGTTTGGACAGCGGCAGAACGATGCTGAATATAAACCGCAAATCGCTGCATCCGTCCAGTTCCGCCGCTTCCGACAATTCATCCGGAATGGTGGTTTGGAAAAACGTCCTGGCCACAATGACCTGAAATACGCCCATCGCTCCCGGCAAAATCATCGCCCAACGGGTATCCAGCAAATGCAGGTCTTTGACGACGAGATAATAAGGAATCAGCCCCCCGTCAAACATCATGGTGATCACAAGCAAAACCATAAAAAAGCTGCGGCCGTAAAGGGTCTTCTTGGCCAGCGGATAACCAAGCATAATGGTCAGAGCCACGTTAACGACCGTGCCGACGACGGTGTAAAAAAGCGAATTCAAATAACCGACGCCGATTTGCGGATTGCGGAACACCGCTTTGTAGCCGTCCAGCGTAAAATCCACCGGAAAAAGCCATACTTTGCCCGACGTAACCGCCTGGGGCGAACTGACGGACGAGCTTAATATGTAGATAAGGGGCACCGCCACAATAACAAGGATCAGCGTCAAAAACAGGTAGACGAAAACAACGAATAGGCGATCGCCTTTGGACTCGCGAATAGCGGTTCCTTTCGACATAAGATCTCCTCTCTTTCTTGGTGCTTGTGCGTTTCTAATTCATAAAATCGGAATATGACTACCAGAGGCTGTTGCTTGACAGTTTTCGGGCAATGTAATTGACCGTGATAAGCAGAATCAGGTTGATCACCGAATTGAACAGACCGATGGCCGCCGAGAAGCTGAAACTGGACCCAAGCAAACCAACCTTATAGACATAAGTGGATATGACCTCCGAGGTGCTTAAATTCAGCGGATTTTGCATCAAATATATTTTTTCAAAACCTAATTTCATGATGTTGCCCAGGTTCAGAATGAGAAGGATGACCGAGACGGGAACCAGGCTTGGGATATCGATGCGCAAAATCTTCTGGATGCGGGATGCGCCGTCCACCTTGGCCGATTCATACAGCTCCGGATTCACGCCGGAAAGCGCAGCGATGTAGATGATCGCGCCATATCCCGTAAACTGCCATACATCGGACCATACATAGATGGACTTGAAAAGGCCCGGCATGCCCATAAAATTCGTATTGCTTACGCCGAGCATTTCGAAAAACTTGCTGACCATCCCCACATGCGGCGTCAGGTTTACGATAATGATCGATACCATGATGACCGTGGAAATAAAATAAGGGGCATAAGAGACCATCTGTACGGTTTTTTTGAAAATGCCGTTTCGGATCTCGTTCAGCGCCAGCGCCAAAATGATGGGTGCGGGAAAGCCTACGATAAGGCCGTAGAAGCTGATGCCGAGCGTGTTTTTGATGTAAAGCCAAAAATTCGGCGATTCAAAAAACTGGTGAAAATATTTAAGTCCGACCCAGTCGCTGCCCCAGATGCCTTTGATGACGTTATAATTTTTGAATGCGATTACAATGCCGGCCATCGGTATATATTTGAAGATGATCAAATACAGGACGGGCAGCAGCAATACGAGATAAAGCTGCCAGTGCCGCTTGATTTTTTTGCCGACGTTGCTCCTCTTTGGCGGCGCTTGAGATGATAAAGTGATTTTCCGAGCCAGTCCCGGCTCGGCCTGCGGCTTGCTGATCAGTCTTGGCATGATGGGTAAACTCCTTCCGTTCGATCATACTTTCGGGCATACATACGGGTGCTGGGAATGTAAGCCGATTGTATAGGAAACCGCAAGCACGCAACAAGAAACAAAAATAAACCGGATTAACCGTTTTCGCCTGCCGGCCCCAATGCACGTAAATTCCCGCAAAATAATGTCTTAGCCGCAATGCCGATTGCCCGGTTTCCCAATCCCACTAACAGCCGACTGCGACGAATTAAAAAAACAGCGATGCGCGATCGCTGTTATTAACCGTTTTCTACGACTGAATCATTTTCGCCTGCCATGCTGCGCAGCTTGTCAGCCCGGTATACGCCGGGAGCAACACCGACGGTCCGCTTAAAAACACGGGTAAACGAGATCGCATGGGTATATCCGACCCGTTCCGCAATCTCCTGCACCGAATCCCCCGTTTCCGTCAGCAAACGCTGCGCCTCCTTCATTCGGATATCGATCAAAAAATCAACGAATCTCTGTCCGGTGTTTTCTTTGAACAGCTTGCTTACGTACTTGGCGTTCAGATGGAACCGGTCTCCAAGCATCTCGAGCGACAAGTCGGGATTGGCGTAATCCTGCTCGATGAGCCGGCAGATGTCCCGGATGATGTTCGAATGCTGCCTGCGATCCTGAAGCTGTTTCATCATCTCAAACTGGGCCGAAAGCACCTGCTTCGTTTCCTGCCTCAGCTGCTCCAAAGAGTAACAGTTATCCACGCTCTCCGTCAGCTTTGGCAGCCCCTCCCGAATCCATTGGTTGTATATCTCCTTGCTCATGCCGGACATTTCGCGGCCGATGTGATATATGAAATAATTCATCAGGTTGAAAATTTCATCATTGGTCAACAGGCCTTGCTTCAACTGCACGAACCATGTGTCATAGTCTTCGCTCCAATTCGCTTTCAACATCCGATAGGATTGCACAATGGAGCGGATTTCCCCCAAATGCGAATACACTTCGGCGACGCCGTGACGCGAAATATCATCGCCTTGGATCAGCCGGTTTTCGCCCAAAACGATTTTATATTGCAAGGCTGCAAGCGCTTTTTTATACGACACCGGAATATCGCTTAAATGCGGCGTGGATTCGCCCATGCCCATCGTAATCGTAAACTTCAGGTTTTGGTCGACCCATGCAATAACCTGTTCGGCAAAACGGGGCAAAACCGCGGTTCTGAAATGGTCGTCGTCGCTTTTTTCAAACAACATGACCGACAAGCCTGAGGAAGACATCCATTCGGACCACACCCGGCAGTCCCATTTGGAGGCTATCTCATGGACGACGGTCCGCAAGGTAAACTTAAGCAAATCCTGATCGGCTTTCGAATAGTTCCTGCAAAAGTCGCCGTATTTATCGATTTCGATCATGAGGATGCGAAATCGATCCAGCGGCTGCGGCAAGTTCAGGCGGGCCGCCTCCGATTTCAATTCGGAAACCGTCAGCGATGAATCCCCTTCAATTAATTGATGGAACATATACCGGGTCCGCAAATGCAGATCCTCCCGGTATTTCTCCTGATACTGCTTGGATTGTTCCAATATGTGGTCAACAGCGGATTCAATGAAGGCAAATTCATCCGGTTTGCCTTTCCACAAACCTCCTCCCGCCACCGGGAGCGAATAGCTGCTGAACCTGGCGGCGATGGCTTCGATCGGCTTCGAATTCCGTCTGGTGACGTAAATCATCCAAATAAACCCGACCGCAATCATGACGAGTCCGATGACGAACCAAAGGTTATACAGATAAGAGACAGCGCTTACAAAACCATGGTTCACAAGGCCGCTCCCGTATTTCCAATTGGTATAGCTCGATACATACTCCGAGTAAACTTCGGACGGTCCGACCTGGACGTCGCTGCCGAACAAAGCCCGGCCCGATGCATCGTTGACATGAATAAAGCTGACCTTGGACTCGTACATCGATTTGGTTAAGTTACTTAATGAATCCGCGGCCACGTTGACGACGATCATGCCCAGATCGTTTTTCATGTAAGGCGACCCCCGAACCAGGCTGACGACCTGCTTGCCGCCTTTCATTTTAAATTGTTCGAATGTTCGTACGCCCGTCCACTTGGGGGTCATCGATATTTGGTACTGCTCGATAAAACTCCGGTCCGGATACGTGCCGACAAACCCGTTCGTCGCGTCGCTAAGCACATATCCGTCCGAATTCCTGACAAGATAAATCGAATCGATCAAGGGATAATAATTAATCATTTCTTTGAGCTTCTGCACGGCCCTGATATTAATATAAGGATCGCTCGCCGCCGTCGACTTGAAAAAATCATTCAAAGGTTTGCTGTTGATGCTCTCCAGCACGATCATGTTATCGATCACCTTTAAGGACGTATCCACGATACGCATCGCTTGCAGGGACAGGTTCTTATTGGCGTTCAACGCCTCCTGGCGGCTTTGTTCGCCGAAGATCTGAAAGAACACAAAAAATATGAACGTAATCACAATGATAAAAACCGGCATGTATGAGAGCAATAGACGTTTAAACCAGGATTTACGCATGAGCAGCCCCCGCATAAGTTGATTTTTTTCCACCCTTCTCATTTCACCGTTGGCCTTCCAAATCCTTTTTGCGAATACATAAAAATGCATCCCTCGGATCGCGCGGGGCATCGCAAGAGACAATACCCATTCCAAGGGATGCATTCGCCACCGGAAACGCTGCAGCGATTGCAGGCTATAAGAAAACGTACCGTACGGATTTTCACGGGGTTTCACCTTAGGCTCGCAGGTTCTCGATGATGAGTGAAGATGTTCTAGAAAATACGATAAAGGTGCAACGAGCCAAAATGAATTTGACACAAGAACAGCTGGCAGAATTGATTGGGGTCACCAGAAAGACGGTCAACACGATTGAAAATGGAAAGTTCATACCGAGTACAGTGTTAGCCATTAAGATGGCAAGAGTTTTGGGTCTTCCCGTGGAGGAATTGTTTATTCTGAAATAACGCGGGACTGAACGCCTTTGAGGGGGCACCGGAGAACACATGGCCGCGCGGGACGAACGCTTCAGGGGTTCTCTCCTGCCCTGGACTCACAATATACAAAAAAAAAGCAACCATATCGTCGGCTGCATGGTTGTTTATGAATGGCTGAGCCTAGGGGGATATCGCCCCCCTGACCTATCGTTGCCAGCGATTCTCTCTCCTACGTAATTCAGAAACACTGCCATTTCCACAGTCTGATAGGAACTGAACAACGTCTAATTTGAACGAAATATCTATGTGGTTTTTGAACACTTTAATTTCCTCTAATATAGTTCTAAGCATTACCTTTTTCTTATCATGAGTTGCTTCCTTATATTTTTGAGACCAAGCGCTTATGCTTCCTGCTATTTCTTTAAGTGCAATTATTTCATTCTTTTTTTCATTGGTATCGACATGTAACTTCTGAATTTCAGCATTTAATGCTTCAATCATTCTTTCCTTCTCCTGAATTAACTCATTTAATAGTTCTGGTTTAAAAGGGCTTTGTCCTGAAATACTTTTGGGGATCTCCTTTTTCAATGTGTCGATTTCCGAATATTCTTTCTCTAACCCTCTATTTTTTTTGTTTAATTCCTTTTTCATTAATTCATACTGCTCTTGATTATAGTCTTTAGCATAATCTTCATAATTAATCTTTTTCAAGTGCTGAAGGTAAAGCTCAACCTCATTCAGGACAGTGTTTTCAATTTTATCATTCGAATATAAAGTTTGACCATCACAGTCAATTTTGGCTAAAGCTTTACCACTACAACGATATTTTGCCTTTTTCCATTTTTTCACTGTCCCATCTGCTACTTTATATGTTTTCTGAGAATAAGTAGTAGTCATTGGAGAACCACAATGACCACACTTTATGATCCCAACCAGAAGCAGCGGACTTTTTGTGGTATTCATTCGTATATACTCATCATTTTTTACACTTTTAGGGGATCTTTTGCTTCTTATTGACTGAACAGCATCGAAATAATCTTCTTCGATTATGACTAATGATGTAATTTGTTTTTTGGGAGCAACCCATTCGCTTCTGTCTCTAGTCGTAAATATTCCTTCATCAGACTTTCTTTTTCCGTATGTAGGATATCCTTTATAAACTGGATTCCTCAAAATGAAATTAATTGATCCAGTATTCCATTTTGAACCTGTTGCTGTTGTAATTCCTTTTTCATTCAGAAGTTTCGCGATCCTGTTGCTTCCATATCCTTCTTCTTTTGCAAGGTGAAAAATACATTTTACTATCGGTTCTCTCTCCTCATCAATTACCATCTTCATTAAATCTTTTCCTTTTTTATTCTGCATGCCAGATTTAATCAATTTGTAACCATAAGGAGGAGTTCCGCCCCTATACAGACCATCTTCGGCCATTTGTGTATGTTTTTCATTCACCCGAATAGATGTTTTTCTGCTTTCTCCACTAGATTGCCAAAATCTAAGATAGTTCATAAGCCTGTCGCCATACTCTTCAATCTTTTGTTGACCTTCTACTACAGACCACATTTCAATGCCATGTTTGACAAACCACTCCAACACAAAAGGAGTCTCGTCATCCCTTCTCCCAAGTCTATCGAACATAAAAACCAGTAAAATGTCATAAACTCCCTTTTCAGCATCTTCTTTTGCTTGTTGAATCACATCTCGATTGGCAGCTGAGACTTTAAAACCGGAAACACCCTTCTCAGTGTATTCTTTGACTAATCTCCATCCATCATTCTTATCAATAAGTCCCCTACATGCTCTTTGCTGCATCGGAATGTCATTCCCGTCCAACTGCCCTTTTGTCGAAACTCGATATAAACAAGCCACTCTTTTTATCAGTGCCATAACTCAACCTCTCTCGTCATTCGAGGATACTACCATAATTATAATTTCAAAATAAAAAAAGTAAAATAAAACTTGACTATAATGATTGTTTCATGTTAATTTATTTCTTGTGAGAAATATTGAGGGGCGTTAGTTCAGTGGGAGAACGCTTCGCTGGCAGCGAAGAGGTCAGGGGTTCGACCCCCCTACGCTCCATATTTAAAGAAGACCTATATGGGTCTTTTTGTTTTACGTATAGATATGTAATCTCTTCGATTAACTGAGTCATTTTCCCATTACTTGGTCTACCACCTGCTCGATAACTACGTTTAGGAACTTTTAATTTACCGACATTTTAAGAAAACCAGCAACCAATGCTGGTTTTCTTATTTATGCTTTTCTTGCTTATACTGTTCCGCCATTCGTATTATTCACAAAAAAGAGATGCCCTTGAGTCACAAGATTTTGAAGGGCATCTCTTTTATCACGGATTATTTCACCGTCCGGTTATACTCCTGAATTTTCGAGGTGATCTCTTTGGCCGCGTCGTCCAGCGCCGCTTTGGGCGTCTTTTTGTTGTTGAGCACCTCTTCGATGGCGCCCTCGACGATTTGTCTCGCTTCAGGGAAGACACCCATCACGGCGCCTTGCGTAGCCCGGTTCAGCTTGGTGTTATGGAGCTGGTCGATCGCCGTTTGGAACTGCGGGAACTTCTTCAGGTTTTCTTTTACGCTGTCCTGTTCATACGCTTTGGTCGTAATCGGGAAATATCCGGTGTTGATATGCCAAAACGCCTGCTGCTCCGGCGAGGTCAGGAACTTGATGAATTCCCAAGCCGCCTTTTGCTCCTCGTCGGGACGGTTGTTCATCATCCACAGACTCGCGCCGCCGACGATGACCCCGCCTTCCTTCGCATCCGCCGGTTTCGGCAGGAAGCCGGTTCCGACCTCAAACTTGCCTGTCGTGCCATCCACAAGCCCTTTCAGTGCAGCCGTGGAATCGAGGATCATCGCCACCTGGCCGGCGGAAAACGCCTTTTTCGAGTCATCGGTTTTCCGTCCCAGGTTGTTGGCCGCTTTCGAATCGATGAGGTCCTTCCACCACGTCATGACTTTTACGCCCGCTTCGGAATTCACCAGCGATTCGGTCGCCAGATCGTCCCGGCCGTTGCCGTTGTTGACGTATTCTGCCCCCTGGTTCGCAAAAAACTGCTCCATAAACCAGCCGTAAATGGCGAAGTTGGCGCCGACGGCTTTGCCCGTTTTCGAGATTTTGTCCGCGGCGGTCTTCAGTTCTTCAAATGTCTTCGGCGGATTTTCCGGATCGAGTCCGGCTTCCTTAAACAAATCCTTGTTGTAATACAAAATCGGGTTCGACGTGTTAAACGGCATCGAATACAGCTTGTCGTCGAACGTATAATAACCGCTGATGTTCGGTTCGAGCTGGCCGACGTCCCATTTGTCCTGATCGATAAAATTCTGCATCGGCGTAATGAGCTTGGAATCGATCATAAACCGGCTGCCGATTTCGTACATCTGCACGACCGTCGGCCCTTCGCTGGTACCCATGGACGCCTTCAATTTGCTCAGCAAATCGTCATACGTGCCCTGGTACACCGCTTCCACCTGGATTTTATCCTGCGACTTATTGAAATTGTCGACTAGTTGATCCACAACCTTCGTCGTCGCCCCGCCCATGGCATGCCAGAACACGACCTTTTGCGCTCCGCTTTTCGTTTCAGTTCCTTTGGTGCCGGAATCGGTTGTTGTTTTCGGCTCATCCTCGCCCATGTTCACGCTGCAGGCGGCCATCAGCAGCATCACCGTCGCCAGCATCAAACTTATAAGCCCTTTCTTCCCCATAGTCTGCTTCATTCCTCCCCTTTTATTAAGAAAATGATGCCTGTTGCCTTCTATGACAAGCCTTGCGGCAAACCCAAGGCCGATCACCGCGTTTATCCTTTTACCGCTCCGGCCGCGATACCGCGAACCAGCTGCTTGACGCCAAATGCAAGCAAGATGAAGGACGGCAGCAGCACCAGCGTCACCCCGGCCAAAATCAAATTCCAGGACATCACCTCGGCATGCTGCAGCATCGCCACCCCGATTTGGACGGTCCGCATGGACGCCCGGTTCGTAATGAGCAGAGGCCACAAATAATGGTTCCAATGCGTCAGAAACACGTATACCGAAAGCGTGGCCAGCGCGGGCCTGGCGAGCGGGATCACGATGGAAAAATAGGTGCGCAAATGCCCGCATCCGTCGATTTTGCCTGCATCGAACAATTCGCGCGGCAGCTGCAGAAAAAACTGGCGGAGCAGGAACACCCCGAAAGCGCCGGCCATAAAAGGAACGATCAGCCCCTGGTAGCTGTCCATCCAGCCCCAGCTTTTGATCAGCAAATAGTTCGGAATGATCGTCACTTCCCACGGAATCATCATGGTCGACAGAAATACCGCAAACAGCGCGTTTTTCCCTTTGAAATTCAGGAACGAAAAAGCGTAAGCCGCTAAACTTGAAGTGACCACCTGACTGATCATAACCGCAGCCGACACGATAAAGCTGTTCAAAATAAACCGGACGATCGGAAATCCGGCGATAGCCTCCTTGAAGTTGCCGAGATATACATGGGTCGGAAACAGAGGAGGAGGAAAATTGGACACTTCTTTTTCGGTCATAAAGGAAGAAAACACCGTAAAAATAAGCGGATACAGCACCATCAGCGCCAACGCGGCGAGCAGCACGTACAGCAGAAGCGCGGTCGTTCGTTTCGCAATCATTGATAGTGCACCCTCTTTTCCAGAACTTTAAACTGCAGCACGGTCAGCGCCAAAATGATCATAAACAGGATAAGCGCCTGTGCGCTGCCGATGCCGAAGCGGAAATTCACGAAAGCGTCTTGGTAGATCGAATAGACCATAACGTTGGTGGAGTTGATGGGACCGCCTTTGGTTAATATATGGATTTGGCCAAAAGCCTGGAAAGCTCCAATCACCGACACGATCAAGGCGAAAAAAATCGTCGGCGACAAAAGCGGAATCACGATGCGTACAAACGTGCGTACAGGTCCGGAACCGTCGATTTTAGCGCTTTCATAAAGCTCCTCCGGAATGCCCTGCAGCCCGCTGGACAACACGATGTACAGAAACCCCATATTCATCCAGACCGTCATGAGGGAAATGGAAACAAGCGCCCATGCCGGATCGGTCAACCACGGAATCGGACCAACGTGAACGAGGCCGAGAAAATAGTTCAACATCCCCGCCGTCGGATGGAACAGCAGAAACCATATGATGGAGCCCGTACCAACCGAAATGACGATCGGCAGCGAGAAAATGAACTGGAAAATTTTCATCCCCCGCAGCTTGTTGTTGTGGGTGATCGCCGCCAAAAACAAAGACCAGATCAGCGAAGTCGGCACCGTATACAAAATAAACATCAGCGTAACGCTCAAGTTCGAATACAACTGATGCGATTTGAACAGGGTAACGAAATTTTCGAACCAGACGAATTCGGCTACCTGCCCCCGGGGATCCGTGATCGTCATGCTCAAATAAACGGATTTCAGCATCGGGTAAAATAAAAACATGACGAACAAAATGATCGAAGGCGCTAAAAAAGCGTAAGCCAAGACATGCTCTTTCCAAATATTCCGTTTGGACATCCTGCTTTTAGGCTTTTTTACATTTAAAACGCTTTCATAATTAGACAAATCGATGACCCCTCCCATGTCTCCCGATGATATTCGTCACAACAAGCCCATATATGTTATTATCTTACATTCGTTTTTTTGCCATTGTCAACAAATATTCACAATTAAATTTCGAACAACCTTTACAAAATTAAAATATATTTCAGAACTTTATAACGACACATAGATAAAGGCACTTTCGCTGCAAGGCTTTTTTTTGCTTTTGGCATAAAAAAAGACGCAGCGGCCTGATCAGGTCATCAAGCTCTTTGCGTCTTTTTTGCTTTATGGCTCCCCATCAATCGACGGAGTCGGGCATCGTATTCTTCGAAAGCAGCCCTTTCAGCTCTTTCATGAACATATTGATGTCTTTGAACTGCCGGTATACGGAGGCAAACCGCACATAAGCGACCTCGTCCACCGGGTACAGCTGTTCCATGACAAGCTCGCCGACTTGGCGGCTTTCGACTTCGGCTACTGCGGTATTGCGCAGCGCTCTTTCAACCTCGGAGACGATGGCTTCGAGCTGTTCCACCGACACCGGGCGCTTCTCGCAAGCGCGGATCAGCCCGCGCAGCACTTTATCCCGGCTGAATTCCTCGCGGCTTCCATCCTTTTTAATGACGATGAGCGGAGTTTCCTCCACCATCTCAAACGTCGTAAAACGCCTGCTGCATTTTTCGCATTCGCGTCTGCGGCGGATCGACTTGTTGTCGTTGGCCGGACGGGAGTCAAGCACCTTCGTGCCCGCGTAATCGCAGTAGGGACATTTCATGCCTATTCACTTCCTTTGCGTCAGGATTTGTTTTTCGAATGAAAAATAACTCAAATTTCCAATTGAAAATTCAATAAAAAAGTGATGAAGATCGAATCTTTGAGACATACTACTTTTACAAACAGCAAGGAGGTGAACATCAATGGCTCAAAACAACAACTCCAACAACCTGGTAGTGCCTAAAGCTACTGCAGCTCTGAACCAATTGAAATACGAAGTCGCTCAGGAACTGGGTATCTCCATCCCACAAGACGGATACCAAGGCAACATGACTTCCTACGAGAACGGTTCTCTCGGGGGACTCATCACTAAACGTCTGGTAACCCTGGCTGAACAACAACTGGCTGGTCAATTCCAATAATACATGCCTTTCCTAGGAAGTATTGGGGCAGCCGTAAAGGCTGCTTCAATACTTTCTTGTCATTACAGGCTTTCTATTATAATACTTGGATGGACATTAGCGCAAAGCCCCATGTTGTGAGGTATTTTGGCTTGTCCGCCTAAAATTGGCTGTATATCCTCGTATATTGATTATAATAATAAATTACCCGCTGGATATAGTGCCTAGTCTCCCCGATCGGAATGTCCTTGACCGACTCAAGCGTTCCGTCCCATACCCCTTTTTTCAGCCATCCGTCCACTTTTCCCGGTCCGGCGTTATAAGCCGCGATGACGGCGATGCGGTTGCCTTTGAACTGATTGTTCAAATTTTTCAAATACCATGTCCCGATGGCGATGCTGGCTTCCGGTTTATGTTTGAGATGATCCATCGTCACTTCCGGCAGTTTGGCCTGCTCCATCACCCATTGGGCCGTGTCCGGCATCAGCTGCATCAAGCCGAGGGCTCCTTTTTTCGATTCCTTGCCAAGCTTGTAATTGGATTCCACGCGGATAATCGATGCGATCAAAAACGGATCTACGTCATAACGTTCGGCCTGCTCGCGGATGTTATCCTTGTAATAGATCGGGTAAAACCAGGACATCCAGTTCGTGCTGAGGAACAGAACCGCGACGAACCCGATGAACAGCACAAGCAGAACTCGTTTTTTGCGCAAAAAACGTAACGCCTTCATGCCAATCCCGCTTGAAGCCAGAACCGATCCACTTGCCGCTCCGTCTCTTCAACGTCCCCGCTGTTGTCGATGACGATATCGGCCTTCCGCTTCTTTTCCTCGATGTCCATTTGCGACCGGATCCGCGCCGCCGCTTCCTCCGCCGTGAACCGGTTCCGCTCCATCAAACGCTCCAATTGAATCCGCTCGGGAGCGTATACGACCATTACCCGTTCAAACAAATGTTCAAGTTTCGATTCGTACAAAAGGGGAATATCCACCACCACCAGCTTGTCCGGATATTCCCGCTGCAAAACGTCCATCCGTTCGCGAATCTCCTTCCGGATCGCCGGATGCGTAATGTCATTCAGAGCTTTGCGCTGGGAAGGGTCGCGGAAGACGATATCCCCGAGCTTTTTCCGGTCAAGCGTCCCGTCCGCAAGCATCACGGCTTGTCCGAAATGTTCGGAAACCGCCGCCAAAACGGGATGACCCGGGAGCATGACTTCCCGGGCGATCGCGTCGGCATCGACAAGCAGAGCCCCTTTGTTGACAAGGAGCGTAGAGACGGTGCTTTTTCCTGTGGCAATACCTCCGGTTAACCCGATATTCATGTGCAAAACCACCTCATAACAGCTTTATTATTCCCATGGCGATCAATAACAACGCCGGAAGCGCGGTAAAATGCCGCATCCATGATCTTGCCGCGAACTTGAACCCGGTTTTCATGCCGACCACCAAAAACGTTCCGCTAAACAACGCGATGACGATGGCGGTCCAGACGGGAGAAAATCCGAGCAGCGCGGCTCCGAGCCCGGCGCCGAATGCATCGAGCGACAGCGCGATGCCAAGCCACATCGCTTCAAATCCCGAGATGCTTCCCGATTTATCGATATCCGCCGAAGACGGCGTCCGCAAAATGCGGATGACCAGGCCCAGCTTCCGGATTTCCAGCGAAAACACCGTTTGCTCCGGCATTTCCCCGGTAGGCGCAAGCAAAACCGCCTCCCCGGACTTCCCTGGATCCGCAGCCTTAATGCTGGCCGTATGTTTATCGTCCCGGCCTTTTTCCTTTTGAATCAAAAGCTGAATCAGCGACCATGAACCCATCACAATCAAGATGACGGCCCCGACGGCCGATGCGGCATCCGGCGACACCACCCGGGCCAAAAGCACGCCAACCTGCATCGATATATAAATAATGACGCCGGAACAAACGGAAATGATTACGACGGACAGCGGCGAGATTTTCATCTGCCTCAGCCCATATGTAATCCCGACCCCGAAACTGTCCAAACTTAATGCAAATGCAAGCAGGAGCAGCGAAAAGACATGGCTGAGCACCCCTGATTTCCCTCCCCTTGTCGAAACGGACATTCGGAACCCGAAGGCATTGCAGCAAGGAATCGGGTTCTCGAGTTTTCCGTTTTACCTGAAGTCCACTACGGTCTCAGTATATGGGAGAGACATGCAACGGGTGCACGCCTATGTTGTTTTTAATCCAGGGTCTGGCAATTCGGGCAGTAATGCGTGCCGCGGCCGCCGACGACCGTTTTTTCGATCGGCGTTCCGCAAGCGACGCACGGCTCGTTTTGGCGCCCGTAAATTTTCAGCTGATGCTGGAACATCCCCATCTCTCCTTGTCCGTTCACATAGGACTTGATAGAGGAGCCGCCAACCTCGACCGCTTCCGACAGCGTCGCCACGACGGCCTGATGCAAGTCGCGAAACTGCTCGTCCGTCAGCGTGTTGGCCGGCTGCTCAGGGTGGATGCCGACCCTGAACAGGGACTCATCCACATAAATATTCCCGATGCCGACGACGTATGCCTGGTTCAGCAGCACCGCCTTGATTTTCGAGGTTTTGCCTCGTAAAGCTTCCTTGAATTTATCGACGGTGAACCCGGGATCGAGCGGCTCGAGGCCCAGCTTGTTCAGCGGGGGAGAATGAAACTCTTCCCCGGGCTTGAACAAATGCATCGTTCCGAACTGGCGCACGTCCTTGTAGCGAAGCTCGGTTCCGTCGTTAAAATGGAAGATGACATGCGTGTGCTTCTCAACGGGATCCGAGCTTGCATACACCCCGTACCGTCCCTCCATCCGAAGATGGGAAACCAGGACCAACCCGTCCAGCAATATCCGCAAAAATTTGCCGCGGCGTTCTACGCCTTGAATCGTATGTCCCGCCAGCAAAAAAGCAAACTGATCTATATCGTCAGGGCGCTGGATAATGCGCGCCAAATTTACGGTAACGCGGTCAATGACCTTGCCTTTGACCAATTGATTCAACGTTCTTTTGACTGTTTCAACCTCCGGCAATTCCGGCATGATGTCTTCACCTCAACCCCATTATAACGGATTTGCGTCCGTTATGGGGCATTATTTCGCCTCGTACCAGTTCATACCATAGCTGACTTCCGCTTTCAGCGGCACGGACAGCTTCAGCGCTTTTTCCATCGTTTCGGGCACGAGCTTTTTCATAAGTTCCAGTTCGTCTTCAGGCACTTCGAATACAAGTTCGTCATGCACCTGCAGCAGCATGCGGCTTTTCAGCTTTTTCTCCGCCAAGGCGGCGTCCATGTGCACCATGGCCAGCTTGATGATATCCGCCGCGGTTCCCTGGATCGGGGTATTCATCGCGGTGCGCTCCGCGAAGGAACGCAGATTGAAATTGCTCGCATTGATTTCCGGCAGATACCGTCTTCTCTCAAGCAGCGTTTTTACGTACCCGTCACGCTTCGCATCCCGCACGATTTCATCCATATATCGGCGGACGCCGCTGAACGCATCGAAATATTGGTCGATGAAGCGCGCGGCTTCCTTCCGGGTGATGTTCAAGTTTTGGGACAAGCCGTAATCGCTGATGCCGTACACGATGCCGAAATTGACGGCTTTGGCCGATCGGCGCATATTGGCATCGACTTCATCCGCTTGGACGCCAAACACGTCCATCGCCGTTTTCGTATGAATGTCCATGTCATGCAGGAACGCTTCCTTCAGGCCCTCGTCGTCCGAAATGTGCGCAAGCACGCGCAGCTCGATTTGCGAGTAGTCCGCCGCAAGGATATACCAGCCCGGCTCGGACGGCACGAACACCTTCCGGATTTTCCGTCCTTCCTCAAGCCGGATCGGGATGTTTTGCAGGTTCGGGAATTGGCTGCTGAGGCGGCCCGTCGCCGCGATGTTTTGGCGGTAATAGGTATGGACCTTGCCCGTTTCCGGCGAAACCTCCTTCAGGAGGCCTTCGACGTAGGTGGATTGCAGCTTCGCGATGGTCCGGTATTGCAGGATGAAGCGCACGATATCATGGTAAGGCGCAAGCTTCTCAAGCACCTCGGCATCGGTGGAATACCCGGTTTTCGTTTTTTTGATGACCGGCAGCCCGAGCTTCACGAACAAAATCTCGCCCAGCTGCTTCGGCGAATTCAGGTTGAATTCGGTGCCTGCGATTTCATAAATGTTTTTGACGAGTTCGTCGATCTGAGCCTCGAATTCCTTGCCGAGCTCGATCAAATCGTCCTTGTTCACGGAAATGCCCTGTTTTTCCATATCCGCTAAAATACGCGACAGCGGCATCTCGAGATCATGGAACAGCGACGCCATTTCGTTTCCTTCCAGCTCTTTTTCCTGCAGCGGAATCAAATCCAAAATCGCCGCGCCCTTGGCGGCAAGATGCTTGCTCAGCACCTCCGTCTCAGGCACCTTGTATTTCGCCCCTTTTCCGAACACGTCCTCGTCGGACGCCAGCTGCTGCAGCCCGTATTTGGCGGCAAGGGCATGAAGGCTCTGATTGGATTCGGTCGGGTCGAGAAGATAAGCCGCCAGCTGCACGTCAAACGATGCCCCGGCAAAGGCGATGCCTTTCCAGTGCAAGGCCAGATCCGTCCGGTGCAGATCGTACCCGCGTTTAGGAATGCCGGCATCCGCCAGCCATGCCCGCAGCGGCTCCGCCGATTCGGATTTCAACACTTCAAACGATACGTAGAAATGCCGCTCCGAGCCGGAGAAGACCGCGCCGATCACCTCGGCGTGATGGGGATTTTCCCCGCTTGTTTCCACATGCAGCGCTTCGATGGAACCAAGGGCCTCGTTTAATTCAGCGATCCGGTCCTCGGTCAACACCTCGACCTTCAATTCCTTGGCGGGAGCTTGAGATTCGCCGGAGGCGTCGGTGACGCTGCCGTCCCCTTTAAAGGACAAACGTTCGAGCAGCGATTTAAACTCGAGTTTCGCCAGCGCGGGACCGGCGCTTTCTTCCTTTAATCCGTCGAAGATCATGTCGTCGAAAGACTTGTCCAGCGGCACTTCGCGGTAAATCGTCGCCAGCTTTTTGCTCAGGACGGCATCGTCCGCGTGCGTCTCGATTTTTTCTTTCATTTTGCCTTTCAGCTCGCCGGTATTGGACAGCACTTCCTCCACCGAGCCGAACTGATGCAGCAGCTTGAGCGCCGTTTTTTCCCCTACGCCCGGAATGCCTGGAATGTTGTCGGAAGCGTCGCCCATCAGGCCCTTCAGGTCAATGATTTGCAGCGGCGTCAAGCCGTATCTTTCCTGGATTTGCTCAGGCGAATACGTCTCGATTTCCGTTACGCCCTTCCGCGTCAGTCCGACTTGAACGTGATCCGATGCAAGCTGCAGCATATCTTTATCTCCGGTCACGACGAGAATTTGATGTCCCGCTTCCTCCGCAATCCGCGACACGGTGCCGATAATATCGTCCGCTTCGTAACCTTCAAGCTCGAATTGGGAAATGCCGAATCCGTGCAGCAGCTCCTTCAGCAGCGGAAACTGTTCGGACAGCTCCGGAGGCGTCTTTTCCCGGCCGCCCTTGTATTCCTGGTATCCCTCATGGCGAAACGTCACTTTGCCGGCGTCGAAGGCCACCATCATATGCGTCGGCTTATGGTCTTCGATCAGGCGCAGCAGCATATTCGTAAAGCCGTATACTGCATTGGTGTGCAGTCCCTTGGTGTTCGTCAGCGGGGGCATCGCAAAAAATGCCCGGTAAATGATACTGTTTCCGTCAATCAGAATCAGTTTGCTCATACAGCACCTTCCCTTTTTCAACTTCCTTTATCCGTCAAAAGAAAAACATTCATCCGATGTATCTCAATGAAGACGTACCGCATTGAAGCGGAAATATCCCATGCGTTGTTTTCTTGCGATATGAGAGTGCGGTTTCTTTTAAACTATGCCTTCTCATATCTTAACACATGACCTTGTATTCGAGAAAAAAATCGGGGTTATAAATAGAAAAACACCGGAAAAATTTCCGATGTTTTCATCTATTTCAAACCCGATGGCCAAGTTTGGCCAAATATGTCATAAATACCGTTGTTTCGCTGGTTCTACCGGTTCAGGTCAGGGCGTGTTCCCGTTACCAGATAGACGGCGCTTTCCCCGATATTCGTCGCATGGTCCGCGATCCGTTCGATATAACGGCCGACCAGCGTCAACGATAAAGCTTGAGACAACGAATCCGGGTTTACCCGCATATGATCGTATAATTCCGTTAAAATGCGGCTGTACAGCAGATCGACCTGGTCGTCGTCCTGCGCCATTTTGTAGGCCAAATCGGTATTTTCGTTCAAATAAGACGTGATGGCTTCTTCGATCATAACCTTTACGATTTCCGCCATTTGCGGAATGTCGATCAGCGGTTTGATGAGCTTCTCGCCCTGCAGGCGCAGCGTTACCTTCGCCACGTCCAACGCCAGATCGCCCATCCGCTCGAGATCGCTGGAGATTTTAAAGGCAACCAGTATTCTGCGGAGATCTTTGGCAACGGGCTGTTGGGTGACGATAAGGCGCGACCCGATATCCATAATCTCCTCTTCCATTTGGTTCAGCAGCGCATCCGCCTGAACGATTTCCTGCGCTTTTTCGCAATCCTGCGTCTTCAAGCTGGTGACCGCTCCATCAAGCGCATCAACGACATGCTCCCCCATCCGGACAAGCAGCGAACGCAGCTGGTCCAGATCCTGATCCAATTCTTTTCTCCGAATCATGGCCGATGTTTCCCCCTATAATATGTTTTGTTTCCCCTTTATATCAGCCGAAACGCCCGGAGATATAATCTTCCGTTCTCGCATCCCGCGGATTGCTGAACAGCGTTTTCGTATCGTCCGCTTCGACGACTTCCCCGTTCAGGAAAAAGACGGTTCGCCCGGATACGCGGGCAGCCTGGTGCATATTATGCGTGACCATGACGATGGTGTATTTTTCTTTCAGCTCCTGCACCAGCTCTTCGATCTTCAAGGTCGAAATCGGGTCGAGCGCGGATGTGGCTTCGTCCATTAGCAGAATATCAGGGCTAACCGCCAAGGCGCGCGCGATGCAAAGGCGCTGCTGCTGGCCGCCGGACAAGCTGAGCGCAGAACGCTTCAAATAATCTTTGACCTCTTCCCACAGCGCGGCCTGGCGCAAGCTTTCCTCCACGATGCCGTCCAGCGCGCTTTTGCTGCGGATGCCATGGAGGCGCGGACCGTAAGCGACGTTGTCGTAAATCGACTTCGGAAACGGGTTCGGCTGCTGAAACACCATGCCGACCCGCTTGCGCAGCTCCTCCACGTATACATCTTTGCCGTAAATGCCGATGCCGCCGATTTTGATGGAGCCCTCGATCCGCGTCCCGGTAATCATGTCGTTCATCCGGTTCAGCGTCCGCAGCAGCGTCGATTTGCCGCAGCCGGACGGGCCGATCAAAGCGGTGACGGTATTTTGGGGAATGTCCAGGTTTATATTTTTTAACGCATGAAACTGTTCGTAATATAAATTCAAATCTTCGATTTCGATAATGTTTTCCATGTGCGACTCAGGTCTCCTTCGTTCATTGGGATATCCTGTACGTTTTATCAGTCGTTTGGACCTGTCTTGGACCTGCAACTCCATTTCATTGTATAACCGTTATGTAAAAGCTGTACGCCTCAATTGTAAACGCAGTGTAAAATGTAAAATCGAATGTTTCCGGTCTGCGGTCTCCGGTCTCAGTTCAAGCTTCGCTCCAATTCTTGTTTCACGCTTAAGGCCTGCTTGGCGGTGTCCCGGGCCAACCGGTACACCGATTGCCCCGTCTTCTCCACTTCCCCTACGGCCTGCTCCAGCTCACCGAACATGCGGCTTCCCTCCGTCAGCTGCGCGGCTCCGGCCTCGATCCGCCGGACGCCCGAAGCGGTGAGCGTACCGGTCTCTCCAGCCAAATGGCTGATGCCGTCGAGCAGCTTCGATATGTCCGCGGCCAGCTTTCGGGTTTGCGAAGCCAGCGACCTCACCTCGGCCGCAACGATTTGGAATCCCCGGCCCTGGCTGCCTGCATGGGCGGCTTCGATCGAGGCGTTGATCGCCAGCAGCCCGCTTTGGTCCGCCAGATCGGCGATGCCTTTTGTCAATGCGGAAATTTTGCCTGCATGCTCTATAAGGCGCTCCGCTTGCTCCTGATTCCGATTCATGAGTTCAACGGCCTCGGCATACGATTCGCCCGCCTCGTTCAGCTTCAGCCTTCCTTCCGCCGTCCATGCCTTCATCCTTAGGCATTCGGTTAACGTAAGGTTCGCCGCATCCTCCACTTCGGCCAGCGATTGCTCCATGCCGCTTACATGCCCGTAGTTTTCGATGACGGTATGCTTGCGGAGCGCCTCCGCATCCTCCTGCAGCTCACCGGAGAGCTTCATTAGATCGAGCACCGTCAGTACGCCTGTCACCCTGCCGTTTTCGGTTACGATCACGCAGTCGTAAAAACGCGATTCCGGCCGGTCCAGCGCGCTGCGGATCATTTGGGCCGGGTCGTCGTCGATGTCCACCACGAGGATTTCCTTCTCGCAAAACCCTTGTACCGGACGGCCAAAATATAAATCGGCGGCAAAACGGCCGGTCAGCCTCCGGTAAAACGCCTCCTTCATCAGCAGGCCCTCCGGCCGCATTTCCTCCCCGCAAATGACAATGCACGGAAGATGCGGCTGCTCCCTCAGCATGCCGAAGGCTTCCCTGCAGGTGACGTCCGGTTTCAGCAGGGGCACGTTCCGCAAGTATCCCGCGGCGGAGCGCTTTCTCTCCGACTGTGCGGATGCCGGCGGCGCTGCGGCAAGATTGTCGGATAAACCGCCGTCGTTCCGTTTGTTCCCGTCCCCCGGCGAATGAAGATCGCTTTCTTTCTTTTTCTCCATTTGCAGCGTGCTCAAGGCAGACTCCCCCTAAATACGGCTCTTTTAGCTGCATCATAACCCCAAAAGATTAACGGGGAATGCGGGAACGATTCGGGGATTGTAAAATCATGAACTCCGATGACAACAAAAAAAGCCCTCATCATGATGGTTGATGATGAGCGCTTCCTTTGTTGATCACAAGTTTGTATCCGACGCCGCGGATGGAATCGATATGCACGGATTCGGGATCCAGCTCCAATTTTTTGCGGAGCGAGCTGACATGGACGTCCACCGTACGCTGCCCGCCGATATAATCGAAGCCCCAAACGGCATTCATCAAATCGTCCCTCGTCAGAACGACGCCCGGCTTGCGCGCGAGATACAGCAGAACCTCGAATTCCTTCGGCCTTAGGCTGATGCTGGTGCCGCCAAGCAACACTTCGTATTTCTCGGGGAAAATTTCCAGCTTGCCGAGGCGGATGGCCGAATCCGAGGTTTGCGGAGTGGCTTCCTCCTTTACCCCCGATACGCGGCGCAGCACCGTCGCAACCCTGGCCAGCAGCTCGGATACGCCAAACGGTTTGGTGATGTAGTCGTCGGCGCCAAGCTTCAGGCCTTGAACGACTTCCTCCTCGGCGTTTTTGGCCGTCAAAATGATGACCGGCGTCGCAATGCCTTTTCCGCGCAGCTTGCCCAGAATGTCGAACCCGTTCATTCCCGGCAGCATCAAATCAAGCACGATCAAATCAAACGGCTCTTGAACCGCCCGCTCGAAGCCGGTTGTTCCGTGATCCGAGATGGTGACTTCGTAACCTTCCTGCGTCAGATTGTAGGACAGCAATCTGGCGAGAGTCGGTTCGTCTTCGATAACCAGCAATCGCTGTGACATTGCAAATATACCCCCGCTTCTCAAAAAACAATGGTTAAGGCTTCCGACAAGTCCATTGTACCACTCCATTGTAAACGCTGTGTAAAGAAATGCAAAATGTAAGGACATGGCTTGCGGTGCTTTACATTCTTTTTAATCCTGCAGCATCGGCAGTTCGACCGTAAACGTCGTACCGATGCCGAGCTCGCTTTCCACGGAAATTTCGCCGTGATGCAGCTCCACCAAATGCTTGACGATGGAAAGCCCTAACCCGGTGCCGCCAGAGCTTCTGGATCGTGCCTTATCCACCCGGTAAAATCGTTCGAAAATGCGCGGCTGGTCTTTTTTCGGAATGCCGATGCCCGTGTCGGTCACATGGATAAGGATCTTTTCCGTGCCTTCGGCGTCCTGAATCTCGCGGACGTTCAGCTCCACCTTGCCGCCGTCCTGCGTGTAGCTGATGGCGTTGGACAGCAGGTTGATCAAAATTTGGCGCAGCTTGTCCTCGTCCGCTTCAATAAACAGCTCCTCGGGAATGTCGCCATGCAGCGCGATCCTTTTTTTCTCGGCCACAGTCGCCATTGTGTCCAGGATCGATGCGCAAAATGTTGCCATGTGAACCGGCGCGTAATCCATCGGGGAACGCCTCGACTCGATTTTGGACAAATCGAGAATGTCGCTGATCAAACGGTTCAGCCGTTCGCTTTCATCGTAGATGATCTGCAGGAAAGAGCGGGCCGTCTCTTCGTCCTTCACGCCGCCTCCAAGCAGCGTCTCGGCAAAACCTTTTACCGCGGCCACTGGCGTCTTCAGCTCATGCGATACGTTTGCGACGAACTCGCTTCTCATGTTTTCCAGGCGGCGGATCGCGGTAATGTTCTGGAGCAGGAACAACATGCCTTTAAAGCTGCCGTCCTCCCCGAACATCGGCACGCCGTCCAATTGCAGAATCGTTTCGGCCGGCTGGTACACGCTCCGTTCCTCGTGAATGTTCTCCCGCCGCTCGATCCCTTCCTGAATGAGGCGCGTCAGTTCGTAGTACTGCTTCAGCTCGGCCACCGGCCGGCCGTTAAATTGCCCGCCCTTAATATGAAGCATGTTTTCGGTTGCCGGGTTGATCAGAGCGATTTTGCCCTCCGGATTGACGAGCAAAATCCCTGTCGTCATGTTATCCAGCACGCTTTGCAGCAGGTTTTCGTTGTCCCGGATCGTTTGCAGCTGATTTTGAAGGCTGTCGGCCATGCCGTTGATCGCTTTCGCCAGCTCGCCGATCTCGTCCTTCCGGTTGATGTTTACCCTGGCGTCGTAGTCCAGTTTCGAAATTCTCCCGGCGACCCGCGTAATTTTCTCCAAGGGTGAAGTCAACCCCGCCGCGACCCGGTAACTGACGACCGCAGCGATGACGAACAAAATGGCCAGGCCGCCGGCCATCAGCGTCCAGCCTTTGCGCACCCCTTGATCGACGGAAGCAAGGCTGACCGAAAGCCGGATGAAACCGTCAAAGTTCCCTGCCGATACGACGGGGACCGCTACGTACAGCATGTCCTCCTTTAGCGTGGAGCTGTGGCGAATCGCGCTGCCGGAGCCTTTTCGGGCCGCATCCTTGATTTCTTCGCGGCCGCTGTGGTTATCCATATGCCTCGGATCGCTTTCCGAGTCCCCGATGACGGTGCCGTTTTTCGAGATAAAAGTCACCCTGGAGTCGGTCAGAGCCGCCAGTTCCCTCGCTTCGCGGGTATAATAATCGATGGCGTCCCCGCTTTGCGCCTGATGAAAGTCAAAGGTCCGGCTGAGCAGCTGGATTTCCCGGATCATGTTTTCTTCCAGCGCGGAAATATGCGATTTTTCAAACACCCGGGCCATCGTCAAACCGGCACCCGCCATGGATATCCCGATCATAACCATTAAAATGATGGTGAGTCTGATGCGAAAGGGTCTCATGTCATGTCTTCCTTTTTATGGATTCAAGTGAATAATGCTGCCGTATTCCTTCTCCTATCCTATCCCGAAACGTTTGCGATGAAAAGCATGCCGTTCCGGGTAGCCTGCTTGCTTGGCATAAGAGTATAATAATAACCGAATGTCATGGCAGGATTAAATTTTAACATAAGGAGCGTATTGCTTTGGATTTTCCGATTGCAGCTTATATGTACCGATTGCAATACATCCGGCGCTGGAGCCTGATGCGAAACACGAGAACCGAAAACGTGGCGGAGCACTCTTTCCACGTGTCGCTTTTAACCCATATGCTTTGCCTGATCGGGAACACGTATTTTGGCCGGACATTAAATGCGGACCGCGCCGCCACTCTAGCATTGTACCATGACGTGGTCGAGGTGTTTACCGGCGATATCGCGACGCCCGTCAAACATAACAATCCGCAGCTGCTCGCCAGCTTTCGCGAAATGGAGAACATCGCGGCCAAACGGCTGGCAGCCATGGCTCCTTCCGAACTTCAAGGCGAGTATGCGAGCCTGTTCCGCCAGGATGCCGCGGATGCGGAGCAGCGCGAGCTGCTGCGCTACGTAAAAGCCGCCGACAGCCTGGACGCCTATCTCAAATGCGCCTTGGAGGTCGCGTCCGGAAACCGCGAATTCGCCGTAGCCAAGGAACAGACGTTGGCCAAAATCAAGCAGCTTCAGCTGCCCGAAGCCGATTATTTCCTTGAACATATGGCTCCGAGCTTCGACATGTCGCTGGATGAGCTGTCGCAGCTCGCGCCGGATTCGGAGTGACGTTCCGGGAAGCTTTCAAATAATCCGGGTACAAAAAAGGTTGAGCAGATGGAAACGTCTGCCCAACCTTTTTTTGGCGC
Source organism: Paenibacillus sp. VCA1 (assembly GCF_031583795.1). Taxonomy (NCBI): domain Bacteria; kingdom Bacillati; phylum Bacillota; class Bacilli; order Caryophanales; family Paenibacillaceae; genus Paenibacillus; species Paenibacillus sp. VCA1. The sequence continues at coordinate 260,056 of NZ_JAVLSX010000010.1, forward strand.
TCGCGATTAGCCGTTGACGATTTCCCCGCCATTGACGTGGATGACTTGGCCGCTTACGTAAGAAGAATCGTCCGACGCGAGATAGACGTACGCGGGCGCCAGCTCTTCCGGCTGCCCCGGACGTTTCATCGGCGTGTCTCCTCCGAATTGGCTTACCTGCTTCTCGTCGAACGTGGACGGAATGAGCGGCGTCCAAATCGGCCCGGGCGCCACCGCATTGACGCGGATGCCTTTAGGCGCCACGTTCATCGATAACGCCCGAGTGAAGCTGACGATGGCGCCCTTCGTGGCGGAATAATCGATCAGCGTCGGGTTCCCCTTGTACGCGGTCACCGAAGCCGTGTTGACGATGGCACAGCCGTTCTTCAAATGCGGCATCGCCATTTTCGTCATAAAAAACATGCCGAATATATTCGTGCGAAACGTCCGCTCCAACTGCTCTTGTGTAATATCCTCGATTTTCTGCTGTGGATGCTGCTCGGCGGCGTTGTTGATCAAAACATCCAGTCCCCCTAGCTCCTGCACCGTCATATTTACGGCGTTTTTGCAAAACGCCTCGTCGCCGATATCGCCCGGGATCAGCAGGCATTTGCGTCCTTCCTGTTCTACCTGCCGCTTTGTTTCCTCCGCGTCCCCATGCTCGTTCAAGTACACGATCGCGAGATCCGCGCCTTCCTTGGCGAACGCGACGGCCACGGCTCGTCCGATCCCGCTGTCCCCTCCGGTAATGATTGCCTTTTTGTTTTTCAGCTTTCCGGCGGCGACGTAATCTTTAGGCTCGTATTTCGGCAGCGGGTTCATTTCCGATTCGATCCCCGGTTGCCGGTTCTGATGCTGGGGAGGCATCGTTTGTTTGGTTTGTTGATTTCCTGACATGATTCATGCTCCTTTCCGTGCTGATCTTGGCTTTTTGTCCATTTCTGGCACACAGGATACCATTCCCATATTAGGATGCAAGTAAAACAAACCCTTTATGCGTCTGACGTTGTTTACTTACCCGCATCATCGGTTCCTCAAACAAAAAAGCATCCTCCCCAATCGATGGAAAGGATGCCCTTATCGTTCTTATGCAGCCGATTAAATGATGTGGTTGTATACCATAAAAAACAGCATCACAAGCACGCAGATCGCCAGCAATGCGCTGAGCGTGCGAATTTTTCCGGTTTCAACCGAAATGTCCCGGTTATTTTTAATGCCGTCCACGGCGAGGCGAAGCGGTTTGCCCATCATGCCGCTGATGGCTCCGATCGCAAGGAACAAAATAACGACCACGATCATCCAAGGCACGGAATATTTTCCTTGGCTCATCAAATATCCGCCGGTAAGCAGCTGGATAATCAACGCAATTTGCGCAAAAGTATTCAGGCTTCGGATCGCTGTCGCGCTTCCTTCCTGGGCTGCCAAAGACAGCTTGGCCGCTTTCCCGATCGCAAACGGCAGAATCAGGTAGAATCCCAACGCAGCGGCGCCAATAATATGTATGAATAACATTACCATTGCCATGAACCGTATCCCTCCACTTGTGTCTATGATTTAAATTACATCCATTATCATTTTACACCAACCAAAAGAAAAGAAAACCTCTAAATCGTGAACAAACTTAGAGGTTTTCCTTAGATGATGCTTGCCGGAACTATTGATTCGTTACGCGTTCACGACTTGGATGACGCTGCGCACGGAGTCCGCCGATTTGTCGAGCGCCGTTTTTTCTTCGGCCGTCAGCTCCAGCTCGAACACTTTTTCGATGCCGTCGCCGCCGAGGATGACGGGAACGCCGAGGAATAAATCGTTGTAGCCGTATTCGCCTTCGAGATAGGCGATGACCGGTATGATCCGCTTTTTGTCTTTAATGATCGCTTCCGCCATTTGCACAAGGGAAGCCGCAGGCGCGTAATACGCGCTGCCGTTGCCGAGCAGGTTGACGATTTCGCCGCCCCCCACGCGGGTGCGCTGTACGATGGCTTCGATGCGGTCCGCAGGGATCAGCTTGTCGATCGGGATGCCGCCGACGTTCGAATAACGAACGAGCGGAACCATATCGTCGCCGTGTCCGCCCAGCACGAAGCCGCGAACGTCTTCCACGGATACGTTCAGCTCCTGCGCGATAAACGTGCAGTAGCGGGCGGTATCGAGCACGCCGGATTGGCCGATGACGCGGTTTTTCGGGAAACCGAGCGTTTTGTACGCAGCATACGTCATAGCGTCTACCGGATTGCTCAGGATGATGACGATCGATTCCGGAGCGACCCTTTTCACGTTTTCGCAAACGGATTTCATGATGCCCGCGTTGGTGTTCACGAGATCGTCGCGGCTCATGCCCGGTTTGCGCGCTACGCCGGCCGTAATGATGACGATGTCGGAGCCGGCCGCGTCGTCATAGTTGGAAGTGCCGATGATTTGGCTGTCGAAGCCTTGCACCGGACTTGCTTCCAGCATGTCGAGCGCCTTGCCTTTCGTCGGGTTTTCCAGTTGAGGGATATCAAGCAATACCACGTTTCCCAGTTCTTTTTGAGCCAGCATTAGAGCCGTAGTCGCGCCGGTGAAACCGGCGCCTACAACCGTAATTTTTTTACGTGTTAATGCCATGATCCTCACTCCTACATGTTTTTGATGACTTCATCTGCAAACTCGGAGCATTTGACTTGGGTTGCGCCGTCCATCAGGCGGGCAAAGTCGTAAGTTACGGTTTTGTTGTTGATGGAAGTTTCCATGCCTTTGTAGATCAGGTCGGCCGCTTCCTGCCATCCGAGATGCTCAAGCAGCATGACGCCGGACAGGATGACGGAACCAGGGTTCACGACGTCTTTGTCCGCATATTTCGGAGCCGTGCCGTGCGTAGCTTCGAAGATCGCGTGTCCGGTAACGTAGTTGATGTTCGCGCCCGGAGCGATGCCGATACCGCCGATTTGGGCAGCCAATGCGTCGGACAGGTAGTCGCCGTTCAGGTTCAGCGTCGCGATGACGTCGAAGTCGGTCGGACGAGTCAACACTTGCTGCAGGGCGATGTCCGCAATCGCGTCCTTCACGATGATTTTGCCTTCGGCTTCCGCAGCGCTTTGAGCGGCATTCGCGGCGTCTACGCCGTCTTTTTCCTTAATGGCGTCGTATTGCGCCCAAGTGAACACTTTATCGCCGAATTCTTGTTCGGCCACTTCGTAGCCCCAGTTTTTGAAGGCGCCTTCCGTAAATTTCATGATGTTGCCTTTGTGAACGAGCGTCACGCTCTTGCGGCCGTGTTTGATCGCATATTCGACGGCGGCGCGAACGAGACGTTTGGAACCTTCGGAGGAAACCGGCTTGATGCCGATGCCGGAAGTTTCAGGGAAGCGGATTTTGTTGACTCCCATTTCTTCCTGAAGGAATTTGATGACCTTTTTCACTTCTTCGGAGCCTTCTTTGTATTCGATCCCTGCATAAATATCTTCGGTATTTTCACGGAAAATAACCATGTCGACTTGTTCAGGATGTTTCACCGGCGAAGGCACGCCATTGAAATAACGCACAGGACGCAAGCAGACGTACAGATCAAGCTCTTGGCGAAGCGCCACGTTCAGGGAACGAATGCCGCCGCCGATCGGCGTAGTCAAAGGTCCTTTGATGGCAACGATATATTCACGGATGGCTTCAAGCGTGTCGTTCGGCAGCCATTCTCCGTATGTATTGAATGCTTTTTCGCCGGCGAATACTTCGTACCACGCGATTTTTTTGGAGCCGCCGTAAGCCTTGTCCACCGCAGCGTCCAGAACGCGTTTGGAAGCTTTCCAAATGTCGCGGCCGGTGCCGTCGCCCTCGATAAAAGGAATGATCGGGTTGTTTGGCACCTGAAGCTTGCCGTTTACGATTTCGATTTTTTCACCCTCGGTAGGAAGCGCGAATTTTTCCAATTTCATTATGAACATCCTCCTTTGTTTAATAACATGATTTCTGGCTCACTGACAGCCGGATAGGGGCTCCGAAAACGCGCAGCATGCGTCGTTTCGGTCCCCTAGCATGAAACGTTGCCCATTATGCGCGTTGTTCGACCGGCACGTATTTCTGATCGGTCTGCCCCACATATTCGGCACGCGGACGGATAATCCGGTTGTTCTCGTATTGTTCGAGAATATGGGCGGTCCATCCGGACACGCGGCTGATGGCAAAAATCGGAGTAAACAACTCGTGATTGATCCCTAGCTGAGTATACACAGAAGCGGAGTAGAAATCCACATTTGGCCGCAAACCTTTTTGGCTTGTGACCAGATCGTCGATCTTGACGGACATGTCGTACAGCTGCGTATCGCCTTTCATTTCGCCAAGCTCGCGGGACATTTTTTGCAAATGCTTCGCGCGCGGATCGCCGTTTTTATAGACGCGGTGGCCGAAGCCCATGATTTTGTCGCGGTTTTCCAGCTTGTTCATGATGTACGGCTCGACGTTTTCGATCGATCCGATTTCGTTCAGCATTTTCATGACGGCTTCGTTGGCTCCGCCGTGCAGCGGCCCCTTCAAGGCGCCGATCGCCGAAGTCACCCCGGAATAGATGTCTGAAAGCGTAGCCACGGTTACGCGAGCGGCAAACGTGGAAGCGTTCAGCTCATGGTCCGCATGCAGCACAAGCGCCTGATCCAACGCTTTCACCGAAACCTCGTCCGGCTTTTCGCCTCTGAGCATGTACAGGAAGTTTTCGGCAATGGATACCCCCGCCAGCGGCGCTACAGGCTCTTTCCCTTCGCGGATGCGGGCCAGCGCAGCGATTACAGTAGGCAGCTTTGCCTGAAGGCGGACCGCTTTCCGTTCGTTAGCTTCACGGCTCATGTCATCGGCTTCCCCATCGTACAGGGCGAGGGCGGATACAGCCGAACGGAGAGCAGCCATCGTGTTTGTATCTTTAGGATATGATTTCATTTGCTGGATGACTTCATCCGGAATGGTAGCTTCGTTGCTTAAATCCTGTTGGAGCTGTTTCAGTTCTGCATCATTAGGCAGTTTTCCGAACCACAGCAGATAGGCTACTTCTTCAAAACTTGCATTTTGCGCAAGATCATCGATATTGTAACCGCGGTATGTGAGCACACCGTCCACGATCGAGCTGATGGAAGAAGCTGCGGCGACAATTCCCTCAAGGCCTTTCGTAGCTGTCATCGTACATCTCTCCTTTGTAAAACGGATTTTAAAACAGGTAAACGAGCCGTGAAAACATTTACATTTTACGAGAAAGAAAAAAGACGGCCGTCCGCCATTCTACCTGACATGAGCTGCGTCAAAGTAATGGAATCATTATTATCATAAAGTATTTTGTCGGATATGTGAACATAAGCGCCCCCGATAAGAGCATCAAATTGTTTTATCGGGTGAATAAAATAATTTTTATCGACCTGCAAACAGCTTCATTTAACGCCGGTAAATCTTGATTTTCCCGTCTTTCATTTTCCGCTCGATCCATTTCAGTATTAAAAATCGGTATAGCGGCCGGGTCAGCGGGAAGACCATCGTAAAGCCGACGATGTCGGTAATAAATCCCGGCACGACAAGCAAAACGCCGCCGATAAACACGCATAATCCGTCCACCAGGCTTCTTCCCGGCACCTGCCCGGCGTTCATCCGGGCGCGCGAATCTTCCAATACTTTGCGCCCCTCAAAACGCATCATCACCATTCCGATCACGGAGGTTACGACCGTTAAAAGGAATGTGTTCCCGGCCCCGACCCGGCTCGCCACCAGGTCAAAACCGTAAATCTCCGCAACTACGATCAATAGAACCGCCAGCGGCCATTTCCACATTACGACACTCCTCCCCCGGCAAGCGCCTTGCTCAAAGCTTCATACAGCTCCGGAGCGCTTTTATCCAGCCTTACGGGATGCCATTCCCGGTTGACCCACACATGGCTTGTCGAACCGGATACAAGCAGCTCCCCGGGCAGCTTAAGCCCCTCGTCGTACGATGCAGGTGCCAGTCCCTGGCGTTCTTCGTCCGAGAGTCTTCGTACCTCGTACGCATATCTGATTCGCAATTTGGAAAAATCGATCATTTGCGTAAAAATCGTAATCTCGTCGTCGTAGCGCGCGGGCTGATTGAATTTCATGTCCAAATCGGTTACGGGCAGCAAAACGCCCCGTTCTTCCATGCTTCGGTATGTAATGCCAAGCTCGCGGATCATTTCGGTCCGCCCGATCTCGAACCAGTTCAAATAATTGGCGTGGTACACCACGCCCATCTGGTCGCTTTCCTGGTAACGGACCCGGATGGTCGTGTAATGCCAGCGGCCGGGCTTGTCCCCCATGTCTTTTCCCATGTCTGCCAAAGTCCTTTCTTCGAAATTTCTTCCAATGTTTTCAGTATAACATAGGGCCCTCTCAACTCTCGAATTTGCGGCATAAGACATTTATAAAAAATGTTTATATAGGTATTTTGTTCCACTTTCCACTCAATCTATTCAACCTAACGGGATGGTCCCGGCATGGCATTTCTATGGCACCGCCCTCTTATCTTTTAGAAAAAAAAAGGCTGCGCAGGAGTCGCCTGCACAGCCTTTCTTGAGTTCATGCGAAATATGCGGTTAAAACGTGAACGTATCGCCTTGCCGGCTATTCGTTCGGAATTTGGCTCACTTTGACCAGGTTCGTCGAACCGGATTGTCCAAGCGGCACGCCGGCCGTAATGACAACCAGATCTCCAGGTTTCACGAGGCCGGATTCCAGGCCCCCCTTCATGGAGTATTCGAACATTTCGTCCGTGGAAGCCGCCGTTTTGCCTTGGATCGGCGTTACGCCCCAAGTCAGCGCCAGCTGGCGGAGCGTACGCTCTTTGGTCGTCACGGCGATGATCGGAGCCTGCGGACGGTATTTGGACACGACGCGTGCCGTCAGGCCGGATTCCGTGGAAGAAATGATCGCTTTCGCGTTCAAATCGAGCGCGGAGATCGCTACCGATTGGCTGATCGCTTCCGTAACGGTCGTTTCCTGAGCGATTCTTTGCTTCAGGAAAATTTCGCGGTAGTTCAAAGCGGATTCGGCTTTTTCCGCGATGCGGGACATCGTCAGCACGGATTCCACCGGATATTTGCCTGCAGCCGTTTCGCCGGAAAGCATGATGGCGTCGGTACCGTCAAAAATCGCGTTGGCCACGTCGCTCGCTTCGGCGCGGGTCGGACGCGGGTTGCGCTGCATGGAATCGAGCATTTGCGTCGCGGTAATGACCGGCTTGCCCGCAAGGTTACATTTCTCGATCATGCGTTTTTGGACCAACGGCACTTCTTCCGCAGGAATTTCCACGCCGAGGTCGCCGCGGGCAACCATCAAGCCGTCGGAAGCTTCGAGAATTTCGTCGAGGTTGTCCACCCCTTGCTGATTCTCGATTTTGGAAATGATTTTGATATGGCCAGCGTTATGCTTTTCCAGCAGATCGCGGATTTCTTGAACGTCGCTTGCTTTGCGGACGAAGGAGGCTGCGATAAAATCGATGTCCTGCTCGATCCCAAACACGATATCGTTGGCGTCTTTTTCAGTGATTCCCGGCAGAGAAATCGCTACACCCGGCACGTTTACGCCTTTCTTGCTCTTGATGGTGCCTCCGTTGACGATGCGGCATTTGATTTCGGTGCCTTCGACGCCGACAACCGTAAGCCCGATCAGACCGTCGTCGATCAGAATCGTGGAGCCGACTTCCACATCGTTAGGAAGATCTTTGTAAGTAATGGAGATGCGGTCTTTGTCTCCCAAAATTTCTTCGGTCGTCAACGTGATGTATTCGTCTTGAACCAGCTCGATCGGCTCTACCGCCATTTTGCCCGTGCGGATCTCAGGTCCTTTCGTGTCAAGCAGGATCGCAACGGTTTTGTTAAGTTCCTTCGCTGCCTGGCGGATGTTTTTGATCCGGTTGCCATGCTCCTCGAAATCGCCGTGCGAGAAGTTCAGGCGGGCGACGTTCATGCCTGCGAGAATCAACTTTTTGGTGTTTTCCAACGATTCGCTCGAAGGTCCGATAGTACATACGATTTTAGTTTTGCGCATTTGGGTCTCCTCCGTTTTTCATAAAAATCTCTCTATCCTACATCTTTATCCAACAACTAAATTTACTACAAATTTAAGACTTTGTATAGGAACTTTGTCATATCTATCTTTGACAAGATGTGCCTATTCTATTGCTGTGGCAGTCGAAGATTGCTCAAATGCGAATTTTCCGATCTTGCGGAACTTCTGGTATCTGTCTTCTTTCAAGGCTGCGCCGTCCATTTCGGACAGCTCCTCCAAATGCCGGACCAGCGCTTCCTTGATCGCCGACGCGGTCCATTCGTAATTTTTGTGGGCGCCGCCGACCGGCTCCGGAATGATCTCCTCGATCACTTCGAACCCAAGCAGGTCTTTGGCGGTAATTTTCATCGCCTCGGCCGCCTGGTCGGCCTTCGACGCATCCTTCCACAAAATCGACGCGGCCCCGTTCGGCGAAATCGCCGAATAGATGGCATGCTCGAGCATCAGGACACGGTTGCCTACGGCCATCGCAAGAGCACCGCCGCTTCCACCTTCGCCGATGATCACACAAATGACAGGAACGCCGAGCGCGGACATCTCCCGTAAATTCCGGGCGATCGCTTCGGACTGTCCTCTTTCTTCTGCTGTATTGCCCGGATACGCGCCTTTGGTGTCGACAAAGGTAATGATCGGGCGTTTAAACTTGTCCGCCTGCTGCATCAGGCGCAGCGCCTTGCGGAATCCTTCCGGATGCGCGCTGCCGAAGAAACGGGCGATGTTGTCCTTCGTATCTTTCCCCCTCTGCTGGCCGATCACCGTCACCGGTCTTCCGTCCAGCTTGGCGAGCCCGCCAACGACGGCGAGATCGTCGCCGAACACGCGGTCGCCGTGGAGTTCGATAAAGTCGGTAAAGATGAGCTGGATCAGATCAAGCGAGGTCGGACGCTGCTGATGCCTCGCCACATGCATTTTCTGGTGCGGGGAAATGTTCGAATAAATCTCGTGCTCCATTTCCGCATAACGTTCTTCCAGCCTCGAAATTTCCTCGGTAAAATCGATACCCTTGTCCTGTCCGAACTGCTTCAGCTCGTTAATTTTTTGGCGCATTTCAACAAGGGGTTTTTCAAAAGGCAATTCTCCCGCCACTTAGTATCCCCCTTTCACGCTGTGCATCTCAAGGAGCTTGTACAACATTGGACGAAGCTCTTTGCGATGGACGACCAGGTCGAGCTGGCCGTGGGCCAGGTTGAATTCCGCCGTCTGGAAATCATCCGGCAGCTTCTGGCGGATGGTCTGCTCGATGACGATCCGGCCGGCAAATCCGAACACGGCGCCCGGCTCGGCAATGTTAATGTCACCAAGCGTGGCAAAACTGGCAGAAACACCGCCAGTCGTAGGATCCGTAATCACGGAGATGTATAAGCCGCCTTTTTCGTTGAAACGGGACAAGGCCGCGCTTGTTTTGGCCATCTGCATCAAGCTGAGAATGCTCTCCTGCATGCGCGCTCCGCCCGAAGTCGAGAAAATGATCAGCGGCAAATCCTTTTCGGTCGCCACCTCAATGGCTCGCGTAATCTTTTCGCCTACGACCGAACCCATGCTTCCCGTAAAGAAATCGAAGCTCATGACGGCTACGACGACAGGCAATCCTTCGATGGTGCCTTGTCCGGTAATGACGGCCTCGCGCAGACCCGACTTCATTTTCTGCTGCTCCAGCTTCGTTCCGTACCCCGGAAATTGCAGCGGATCCACCGATACCATGCCGCTGTCGAATTCCTCGAAGCCCTCTTCATCGAGGATCATATGAATCCGTTCCATGGCGTTCAGGCGCATGTGGTACCCGCAGTTCGGGCAAACCTTCAAATTTTTCTCCAGCTCTTTGCTGTATTGAATCGTGCCGCACTTGGGACATTTATTCATGAGCCCTTCGGGAACTTCCCGCCGGGGTCTCTCGCTTTCGCCAGGCTCGGCGCCTCTTCCTACACGATCTGAAGGAATGGTCGCGTACTTCCTTTTTTTCTGAAACAAGTCTTTAAACACAACTACACCTCTCCAGCCGTTTATTTGCTCAGCCGCACCAAATGCTCAATCAATCTTAAACGCCGCTTTTGTGTATCCCGAGAGATTAAGGATGCAAAATGGAATTCAGCACTTCCTGGACTTCCTCCAGCTCCCCGGAAGGAACCAGAATTTCAAATTGCTGTTTGGATAAGTTGACCGGACGGCTTTTCACCAAAAATCCTTCTTCGGTTAGCTTGGCCTGGATCATTTCCGCAACCTTCGCGGTTGGCGCGATATAGATGACCGTCCACATGCCTTTCGTCAGCCCCCTAATCTCATGTTTCTTTAGCCCGTATAATGAAACAATGATAACATAACTCTGTTTTTTCCCGCAAGAAAGAGCCTCTGAACACTTTTGCGGATCAAGGGGCGGCAAAAGGCCGGGCATTCCGGTCAAGAGCCCGGAGGAACGTTCGGATCGGGGTACGTTTTCGCGCCTTTATGCCTATGGGCGATGCGGGCCGAAGCCGCTGCGGCAAGCCCCGCCACCAGATCGTCCAAAAAAACGTGGATTTCATTTCTTTTGTCGTTCAATTCCGCGATGATGCCGTTTTTTTCCTTATCCAAATAACCAAAACTCGTCAATCCGATCATACCATACACATTCGTAATGCCAAGAGCCAATGTCTCGTCCACGCCATACAAAGGCTCATCCGCCTCCATGATGGATTGAAGAGGCTGGGGCAGCAGCTTTTGCTCCGCCAGCTCGTCGAGCGCCATTCCCGTAAAAAGGGTATATTGCACTTCCCGCTTGCCAAGTACCGCTTTGACGCTTTCCATGCAATCCTGCAATGTCAAAAGAGGGTGGTAAGCCAGCTGGAGCTGGTGCACGATCTTCGCGATATCCTCGACTTTGACTCCACGCCGGTTCAGCATGGCTACCGCTGCTTCATACGACATCCGTTATTCCCCCCGCATACGCTGCCGGAAGCTGATTTTCAAAGCCCCCGGCGCTTTCATAATGTTGTCCCTTGGAAGGGTGTTTCTATGTGTATGCGAAAACAACCGGAAACGTTCGTAAAATTGCGGTAAATCGCCAATCGTTTAGATTGTGGGCCCCGTGCGCTGCCAAGTTAACGGCGGTTTGGAGCGGCCGGCATTTTTATTTGATCCGGACCGTCTCTTTGCCGAGCATCCGTTCCATTTCCGCAAACAGCTCGGGCGAAGGCTTGATCCGGTAGCCGTCGCTTAAAGCAAGCAGCTTCTGGCTTTCCTCATAGAACAGCACCGTCTGCACCGGCCCCGGATGCTCCTGGAGCAGCACTTTCAGCCGGGCAAGCAGATCGGGGTTATGTTCGGCTTGCGGCGTAATTTTGACGAATACGCGCTGACCCGCGGACTTGCCCTGCTCCGGCGCGGGACGCATGCTTGCGGGCCCGGCGCTGCCGGAAGGCGTTTGCGGCCCCTCGGCGCCCGATGGGGACGCAGGCTTCCGCTCCGCTTTGGGATACGCCCTTGCGGGGGAAGGTTTCATGCGGGAGCGTTTCGCCAGCTGCGCGAGCGCCGTTTCATCCAGCGGCAGGACATCCTCGGCGAGCAGCTTGAAGCCCTCGTCCTGCTGCTGCACCTTGGCGCGGAGCGCGATCAGCGCCCCTTTGCCGACATGCTGCGAGCTCCGCTTCCACACTTCCGGAAAGAGGACCACTTCGCAGCGTTCGATCTGGTCCTCCACTTCCATGAAAGCCATCGCTTTTCCCTGCTTGGTCGTAATTGACTTAACCGAAATGACCATGGCGGCGACGACGGTATGCGATTCGTCGGCCGCCTCGGTCAGGTCCATCAGACGGTCGACGCCGGGAACGTCCAGCGCCACGTCGTAATCGTCAAGCGGATGCCCGGACAGGTAAAGCCCCAGCAGCTCCCGTTCAAGCTCCAGCTGCTGCCCGGCGGAAAACGGCGGAATGTCCGGATATTCGATGTCCCAGTTCGGCGTCTCGACGAAATCGAACAGCTGGATCTGCAAATCCTCGCGCTCCTTGCGCCATTTCACCGCCGCTTCGACCGTTTCGTCGAGCATGGCAAGAAGCTGCGCCCGGTGGCCCGGCAGCGAATCGAAGGCACCTGCCTGAATGAGCGATTCGATTACCCGCTTGTTGCAGACCCGCAGGTCGATCCGCCGGCAAAAATCGAGCAGGCTTTCGAACGGCTTCTCCTCCCTGACGAGCATCATGTTTTCGACGGCCTGCGTGCCGACGTTTTTGATGGCACCGAGCCCGAACCGGATGTGGCCCGGACCCGCGCCGTGCCGGGCTTCGTCTCTGCCTGCGGCGACCGGCGTAAAAAGGACGCCGCTTTCGTTCACGTCCGGCGGCAGCACCTCGATGTCCATCCGCCGGCATTCGAGCACGTATTCCGCGACTTTGCGGTGGCTGCCCATGACTGCCGTCAGCATTGAAGCCATGAACTGCACCGGATAATGAGCCTTCAGATATGCCGTCTGGAACGCAAGCACTGCATAAGCTGCGGCATGCGCCCGCGGAAAGCCGTAGTCGGCGAAGCGGACGATCATGTCGTAGACCCGGTTCGCGTCTTCTTCCGCGTATCCCTGCTGCAGGCTGCCTGCGACAAAATGGCTCCGCTCCTGATCCAGCACCTCGCGTTTTTTCTTCGAAACGGCGCGGCGGAGCAAATCGGCCTCACCGAGCGAAAAACCGGCCATCAGCGAGGCGATTTTCATAATCTGCTCCTGATACACGATGATGCCATAGGTATCGCTCAAAATGGGCTTCAGGTCTTCATGCGGATAGTCAACGCCGATTTGGCCGTGTTTCGATTGAATAAATTTCGGTATGAACTCCATCGGCCCCGGACGGTACAACGCAACGACCGAAATGATGTCTTCGAACGTCGAAGGCTTCAAGTCCTTCAGCACGCGCCGGATGCCGGCGGATTCAAGCTGGAAGATCCCGGTCGTTTCCCCGCTTCCGAGCATATCGTACGTCTTTTGGTCGTCGTCCGGAATCCGCTGAAAATCAGGGCTTTCCCCGGTCATTTCGCCGATCCAGTTCATGCAGCGTTCGATGATGGACAACGTCCGCAGGCCGAGAAAATCCATCTTGAGCAGACCGATGCTTTCCAGGTTTTCCATCGAATACTGCGTGAGCGCGGTTTCCTCGCTGCCTTCTTGCAGCGGCACCGCGTCGGTGAGCGGATCGCGGGATATGACAACGCCCGCGGCATGTGTCGAAGCATGGCGGGGCATGCCCTCCACCTTCATGGCCATGTTCAGCAATTCGCGGATTTTCGCGTTTTGCTGCGCGTAAGCCTGCAGTTCCCCGCTCAGCTCCAGCGCCCGCTTGATGCTGATGCCGTGGGCGGACGGGATGAGCTTGGCGGCCTTGTCCACTTCGCCATACGGCACGTTCAGCGCCCTTCCGACGTCGCGGACGGCCGCCCGCGCCGCCATCGTTCCGAACGTGATGATTTGCGCCACATGCTCGCGGCCGTATTTTCGGACGACGTAGCGGATGACTTCGTCCCGCCGCTCGTCGCTGAAATCGATATCGATATCCGGCATCGTCACGCGCTCCGGATTCAGGAATCGCTCAAAGAGAAGATGATATTTGATCGGGTCGACATTGGTGATCTCAAGCACGTACGCGACAAGGCTGCCCGCCGACGATCCCCTTCCGGGGCCTGTCGCGATGCCTTGGCTGTGCGCGTAAGCGATAAAATCCCATACGATCAGGAAATAGTCGCTGAAGCCCATGCTTTCGATGACGCCGAGCTCGTAATCGAGGCGCTTGTCCAGCTCCTCCCGGCCGCCCGGCGCGGTCCAAAGCTCCGTTTTTTCATAGCGCTTGGCAAGGCCTTCGCGGCAAAGCTCGCGCAAATATTGGGCGGAATTCATCCCTTCGGGCAGCGGCCGGTATTCCGGCAGGATGGATCGGCCGAATTCCAGCTCCAGGCTGCACTTTTCCGCAATCGCGGCCGTATTGGCGATCGCCTGCGGCACATGCGGGAACAAGCGGGCCATTTCCTCCCCGTTTTTGAGGTACAGCTGGTCCGTCTGAATCTGCAGCCGGCCTTCGTCCTCGACCGTTTTGCCCGTTCCGATGCAAATCAGCACGTCCTGCATGGCGGCATCCTCGCGTTTCAAATAATGGACGTCGTTGGTTGCGACGAGCTCGATGCCAAGCTCCTCCGCCAGCTCGACCAGCTGCGGATTGACGCGTTTTTGTTCCGGCAGTCCGTGGTCCTGAAGCTCCAGGTAAAAGTCCTCCCCGAAAATTTCGCGGTAGCGGATCGCCGCTTTGCGCGCTTCTTCCGTTCTTCCGTGCAGCAGATGCTGCGGCACTTCGCCGCCGAGGCAGGCGCTGAGGCAGATGATCCCCTCATGGTGGGCCCGGAGGGCTTCCATGTCGATCCGGGGTTTATAATTGTAACCTTCCAAATGGCCGATCGAGATCAGCTTCATCAAGTTGCGGTAGCCGGTCCCGTTTTTGGCCAGAAGGATCAAATGATAAATCGGCTGGTCTTTCCGGCTGCCCCGCTCCTTGCGCGAGCCGGCCGTCAGATAAGCCTCGCAGCCGATGATCGGCTTGATGCCCGCGGCAACGCAGGCTTTATAAAAAGGCACGGTGCCGTACATGACCCCATGGTCGGTCAGCGCCAGCGCCTTCATCCCGTAATCGGCGGCCCCGCGGACAAGGTCCGAGATCCGTGCCGCTCCGTCCAGGAGGCTGTATTCGCTATGCACATGAAGATGCACAAATGAACTCATATCTCTTCTCCTTTTTGTCCGCCATTGATGCGGAAAACAATCATCCCTTTATATTATTTTATCATAAACGCCAAGGCACCGCCCATAGAATGGAATAGAGGCCATCGGACAGGCGGTATGCCAGTACCCCTCTGAAAGGAAGGGATATCATGAGCACCTTTTTATCCAAGGCGATTCTCGATTTTTTCATCGCCTTCGGCATCGTCATCGGGGGGGCGATGGTCGGAGGCGTCGGGGCGGTCATTTCGCTGCAGCCCCCTACTCAGACGATGCTGGACGTTGCGGACCGGATCAAAATCTGGGCCCTCGCCGCGGCGGTCGGGGGCACGATCGATCCGATGCGGGTCATCGAAAGCAATTTTTTAGGAGGCAATCTGTCCCCGGCGATCAAGCAGATTTTGTTTCTCGTGTCGGCTTTTTTGGGGGCGCATATGGGGAGCGAGCTCGTGAAGTGGGTCTGCGGCGGTAGGGAGTAGCCATGAGGATTCCTCCGTTTAGCCGTTACCGCCATATTTCGCAAATCGCCGCCGTTTTCGTTTTGGGCGCCGTCGTAGGCGCCGTCGTGTACAACGCCGTATTTCAGAACAGCTATAATTTGCTCTGGCTGTCGAATCAGGATTTGGAGATCCAGATCAAGCAATATGAAGACGATATCAAAACGTTGAAAAAATACAGAAACCAGCAAACGGTGATCCGGGAAATCAAAATCCGCAACGAGCAGCAGGATCCCCCGCTCGACCCGGTCATCGTCAAAGCCATCATCGTGCAGCTCGGGGATGATTTGGACGTGCTGCGCGGCCGGAACGTATTCGAAATCGATACGTACAGCAAGTTCGTCCGGACGCTGCTCAATGAAAAAATATACAAGGTCCGCGAAAAGGAATATACCGTTGAAATCAAAACGATGCTGCTGATGGAAGGCATGCTGCAAATCTGGGTGGACGTCCATCCGGTCAAAGTGCGAAATCCGTAGAATCATGGTACAATGATCCTCATCAGGATTTAAAAGGGGATACGCAACCGATGGTTATATTCATCCGTTACTTGCTTTTCGCGCTGCTGGTCGTTTCCTGCATTTGCGCCGCCCTGTACAGCAGCCGTTCCCGGCGCGCCAAAGACGCCCGCGAGCGCGGGTTATACGGGGCTGTTACGAACATTTTCATGGGGTTGATGCTGGTCATGCTGGCGCTGATCGCCATGTTCATGTTCAGGGGGTCGACGGTCGCCGTTATCGTCGAAGCGGTTTTTCTGGTGCTCGGCGCGTTCAACATTTTTGCCGGCATCCGCAACCGCGGCTACTTCCACCGGATGAAATCGAAGGACGCGAACTAAATGAACGAGCCAGCGGCAAAAGCCGGGCACTCCGTATAAGGAGCTCCCGGCTTTTTCGTTGCTGCATTTCTTGCGCCCTCCGGCTTATCCGTGTTCGATGGACTGCAGCGTCAGAACCGCTTTGGCGACCAAGCTGTCCATATGCGTCATTTCGATTTCCAGCTTGCACGTCCTGCGGCTTGCTTCCAGCAGCCGCGGCATGACCGCCACGGGATCCTCGATCTGGACCGGACGGAGGAAATAGGTGGACATGTTGTCCAATACGAAATCGTTGCCCGTCATGTCCTTCGCGGCTCGCAGCGCGGCCTGCGTCATGACGGTCGTAAGGATGCCTTCGGAAATGGTCCCGAGATCCGTCGCCATCTGCGGAGTGATAAACCCGTGAAAAAAGAGCTTTCCCTCCTCGTCCCGCTCGTCGGCAAAGCCGTTCCAGATCAAATGATCGAACGTTTCCCCAAGCTGGGGCTGCTTGCGCGCGTCGCGCATCGCCTGCAGCACTTCCTTGCGCGAGACGGTCGCCACAAGCTTGCGGTTTTTGTCCACGATCGGCAGGAAATCGATGCCCTCCCACATCATCAGCTGCGCAGCCGACGCCAGGGACGTTTGCAGCGTGGCGGTAACCGGATTGCGGACCAGCACTTTTTCGATGCTTTGCTCCGGCGGCAGCTTCCTCAAATCGCTGCGGTTGACGATGCCGAGCACCCGGTTCCATTCGTCCACCACCGGCAGCCTCGTGTCGCCTTTTTGCTCGGATAACGCCATGCTTTCGCCGGCCGTGCTGGACAGCTTCAGCGCATGGATTTTCGGCTTGCTGCCGACGATATCCTCCACGATCATAATTTTTTTCTTGATCAGGCGGTCGAAGATCGCCCGGTTGATCAGCGACGCAACGGTAAAGGTATCGTGGCGCGACGAAAAGATCGGCAAATTCAGCTTGTCGGCCAGCGCCTTCACCTCTTTGCTCGTGCCGAAGCCGCCTGTGATCAGAACCCCCGCTCCCTGCTCCAGCGCCAGCGTATGCGCATTTTCGCGGTTGCCGACGATAAGCAGGCTTCCGGCGTCGATGTATCGGGCCATGGCGTCCACCTTCATCGCGCCGATCACATATTTATGCAGGTTTTTATGCAGGCCTTCCGCCCCACCGAGCATATGTCCCTCGACGATTTCGACGACATCGGCAAAGGTCAGCTGCTCGGACATGTTGCGCGGTTTTTTCTCGACCCGCACCGTGCCGATCCGCTCCTTCGTCACAACGATCCCGAGATTTTCCGCGTCCTTCAAGGCGCGGTAGGCCGTTCCCTCGCTGACGGACATTTCTTTGGCCAGCTTGCGGACCGAAATTTTCGTTCCTACCTTCAATCCTTCGATATGCAGCAGCAGCTGCTCATGTTTTGTAATTGCGTCATCGCGGCCTTCCAAGCTGTTACACCCCCATCGTTACAACTGTACCATTCTGTATCTATATAATACCATTCCGCGTCACGCAAAAAAAGCCGCGGCGGTGAAGTGACCCCCAAAAGCTAGACACGGTTATTTCATCAAGCAGCTTTCTCAAAATGAGTTCGGTACTGTACCGGACTCATTTTGATTTTTGCTTTTAACCGTTTGGTATTGTAGTATTCAATATAT
>NZ_JAVLSX010000011.1:0-198979 GCF_031583795.1 Paenibacillus sp. VCA1
GATTTATATAGGCATATATTAATAAATTATTATTATTTTTTTATGAAAATATTTATACTTGAAAATTGTAATTATAATTACTCCCCCCAATAGGATGGTTTATATGGTCTTTCAAGTTGTTTAGTATCTTTATGACTCAACTTTTTAATTATTGATTATAATTTCATAATCATATAACTCTCCAGATTCAACGAGATTATCTATATTTCCCTCCCTTGTTTTTGATCAAACCAGACTTTCTATGCATTATTATTTGAAGAAAGATATAAGCAATTTTCATTAATGAGGGGTGACAACGATGGAAGTGGTTGTTTCAAAAGCTTCTCAAAGCGACAGAGAACTATTGGAGAATTTATTACAGCTGTACATCTATGATTTCACGGAATTTACAAACCAACCGATCCCCTTGAACGGTTTATATAAAATCATGCCGGATTTTGAATCATATTGGATTGAGGGGCAGAGCCATCCATATATTATAAAAGCGAATGGTGAGATAGCAGGTTTTATTTTGACCAAGGAAATTGATGAGGGTAGAAAATACAACTATTTAGCTCACTTTTTTGTCCTGCGTAAATTTCGGGGAATGGGAATCGGAAAAAGAGCTGCTGAACAAATATTCCGGAAGTCCAAGGGAGAGTGGGAGCTAAATCAGCTATTAAAGAACGTACCGGCACAGAAGTTCTGGGATAAGGTTATAGAAGACGTATCTAAGGGCGAAGTAAAAATACGAATTGAAAATGGGAAGAGGTATCAAACCTTTATTTGTAAGTAACTCCTATTGGAGCCTTACTCCTCTCAAATTCGTGAATACGGAATCGTTTATATAAAATCTGTGAAAGCAATATTAATGGAGGTACTCATATGGAGGTTTCATTTAAAAATTACCTGATCTCAGATGATCGTTTCAAGATCAATCGGGAAATTGTTTTAGATTTTTTAAGTAAAAGCTACTGGGCAAAAAACAGAGCTCCAGAGCGTATTTTAAAATCAATTGAAACTTCTCATTGCTATGGTGTTTATTGCGAAGATGATCAAATTGGATTTGCTAGAGTCATCACAGATGAAGCAACATTTTATTATATTTGCGATGTATTTGTTTTGGAGGAATATCGTGGTCAAGGCATAGGCAAAAAGCTTATTGAAACCATTGTACATTCTGAACGATACGAATGGATGACTGGACTATTAGGGACAGCAGATGCACATGGATTGTATGAACAATATGGTTTCGGAAAAGATCCAGAACGGTTTATGAGAAGACCACCTCAAAGCAGAATGAAATAATTTCTTATTCGAGATGTGCGGATTTTTATGTAACTTATCGGAGATGGCAGCAACAAAATTACAAAGAATCATCGCGAGGTGTAGTAATACTAACAGTCCATAAGCCGTAATGGGACACCGTTAGATGCACCAAGAAAATACAGCATTCGTTCAATCATCGGTACGCTGGAGCGCGTCGTCACGTCGTAAAGACCTATCATAAAAACCATGCTGTTCGGATCGCTGGCAGGCGGTCTTTTTTCTTCTTCAGGGAACTTGGCGTTGTAGGGTGTTTTTGTAGTAAGCTGAAACTAAAGTAAATTTAACCTGAAACAGTGAGGATACGAAAAATGACGAAAAAGCTTTATTACGAATCCGCTTATATCCGGGATTGGGAGACACGAATCACGAGCAAATTGGAGCGGGAGGACGGAATATATTTGGTGCTGGAGGAGACGGCCTTTTATCCGCACGGCGGGGGGCAGCCTTGTGACTTGGGGTGGATCGATGCCATTCCGGTGCTTGATGTCGTTCAGGAGGAAGGAGAAATTTTGCATAAGGTCGAGCGTTTTCCTGAAAAAGATGTGGTTGGCTGCCGATTGGATTGGGAGAGAAGGTTCGACCATATGCAGCATCACAGCGGCCAGCATTTGCTGTCGGCCATGTGTTTGGAGGCATGCAAGGCGGAAACGCTCAGTTTCCACTTGGGACAGGATTACGCCACCATTGATGTGGCCCGTACCGATCTGCCTCAGGACGAGCTGATGATGCTGGAATTGGAAGTGAATGATCAGATTTATCTCAACCGGAAGGTAACGAATTATTTTGTGAACCGGGAGCAAGCTGCCGTCCTGCCGTTGGTAAAGCAGCCGAAGGTAACCGAAAATATCCGGATCGTTGAAATCGAAGGGATCGAATACAACGCCTGCGGCGGCACGCATGTCTCTGCAACGGGTGAAATCGGAATGATCAAACTGCTGAGAGTAGAGAAGCAGAAGGGACATATGCGCCTTTATTTTAAATGCGGCTATCGTGCGCTCAAAGAGTTTAATGCCGGCATGGAGATTCTCGGCAGTTTGTCGGCCCGTTTTAATACCGGAAAGGAAGAGATATTGGACCGGATTGCAAAATGGGATCAGGAGCAGAAGCAGCTCCAAGCTGAACTGAACGCCGTGAAGGCCGAAAATGACACGTACTTGGCCGAAAAGCTGTTGGCAGACCGTCAGGGCAGCCTGATCAAGCATGTCTTTGCGGACAAGCCGCTGAAGGATTTGCAAAACCTGGCGTCTAAGCTCACCGACCAAGCCGATGTGACCGTGCTCTTTGTGTCCGAAGGAGAAAGTAAGGTACTCCTTGCCCAAGGAGGAAAGAGCGAATTCGCCTGCGGTGCATTTTTTAAGCAGCATCTGGCTGATTATCGCGGTAAAGGTGGGGGCAGCGACAAGATGGCACAGGCCGGTTTTGCCACCGGGGAAGACGCCATGGCATTTTACCATTTTACTGCCCAGTCGCTTTCGGCGCATGAATAAGGCAGTCGGCCACATTAATTAGGTCGATAGAATAGACCGTTATCTTAGCGAGGGAGGTCTATTTCTTTTTCATGCAGAATAGTGTGTTAAGGGTTCTATGCATGAACAAAGAGATTACATATACAGCGGATAACAACATATTTGCAGATCGATTCTGTCGAAGAATACAATATGTAAAAATGATTTACCGATCCTTGAAACCAACAGGATTATTTGGAATTGCATGCTTTAGACCGGATTTTGGAGATCAAGGTGCGCCAGTACGTGAGATGTCAGATTGGGATGTTTATGAGGAAAGCACGATGAACACTATTATCAATTATAAGTTGAATACTGTAGAAGAGGAACATTCAAGTGAGATTAATAAATGGTTAGCGAACGCGAGAGAAACCGGAGAAGAAGGACAATATTTTACCTATTCTTATTCTGACAATACTAAAGAAAATATGTACTTATATGTATATCGAAAAGGATATCGTAATTATGAAGTTTCATTTATATATGACCCAAGTGATTCAAATTACCCTGGAAAAATCCATGTAACTGGGATCAATAAAGATAAGGAAAATGATGATTTTGTACAAATCCAATCCATAAATGACCTTTCAATTCAAATCATATTGTCTGATGAAAGTTTAAAGAATAAATTGAAATAAAGAATACGAGAGGAAGATTTCATGGAACTATTGGTGGTCAGAATCCCGAACTAAGGAGTGAGAAAAAATGAAATCTCCAGGCGGTTCGATATTTCCTTATTATTATAAGGGCGGCGAAATCCATTGCCTAAAGTATGGGAACAAATATAAAGATGAAGAAAAGCTTTTTGAATTGATGAGACAAGAAGAAGAATTCATCATGAACACCAATAAGAAGCTGAAAATATGGGTTGATATGTATAAAACATCGATAACCGGTAATGTTCTTCAAGAGTTAATCAATAATCTGAACAATCTGGATGGCTATATTGAAAGATTATCGTTTGTCGGGTTATCTGGAATGAACCAATGGAGATTAAAAAGAAAAATTAAAAAAGCGGGAATGAATTATAAAATTTCATTTTATTCCGACCCTGAAGATGCAAAGACATGGTTGGTAAGTGAATGATTGTTTTGAGGAGCTATCTAAGGCCGGCTTGTGTCATGTTGCGGAAATATTAGCTGAAGCCTATTCAAGATAACAATTTGAATCTGTGAGGTACAACAAATGAAACCATATAGATTAGAACAGGCGGAAAAAAATTCATTTGCGGTTCATCAAGTGATATATTCTAACGCTGACCTTGAGATGTGGTATGACTGGAATGCTCGTTTGGATGATACGAAGTTTACGGAGCAATGTTTTTGGATCATGTGCGGCGATGATCGGATTGGTGGGGTGGTAAAGATTAATGACACGGTCATGTATCCTTTTATCATACCTCCTTTTTCGGATCGACAACATATGTGGAGAATCTTATTACAATGCTTCCCAGATATAAAACATATTAACGGAGTTCTGCAAGATGATGTAAATATACTGTTGTCCTTAGGTTTTAAAGTAAATGTCATTCGACAAGTCATGTGCTGTCCTGCGGGCGCAAGTAAGAAGCCAGTTCTTCCTAATGGATTGTCTCTTTATGTGTTGGACGATTCTTTGGACCTAACCAAAATCAAAGAGGTCATGAAGGAAGGATATCATGGAGCAATTGACTTCGAGATTTTTGGTGTTCCTACTGATGAAAAGATTATGGAGGATGTATCGTATCTTTTACAAGTTTACAAGCATAGGAATCTTTCGATTTATATCGTAAATGAACAGAACCAAGAAATCGCGGGACTTTGCATAGCCGGTATCAGTGAAAAAATGCCGTTAGCATTTGCCGAAATCGGTGAAATATGTGTCGCCCCTCAATATAGAAACAAGGGAATTGCAGACTTCATGCTAAACTACATCAAAGAAACGGCGAACCCCTATACAGAGGTTGTGAAATTATGCGTTACTGTAGGGAATTATGCGGAAATGCTTTATATAAAAGCAGGATTTCAGGCAGGTCCCAGATTTGCTAGAATGACTAGAAGATCAATGCAGTGACTTATGGCTCTTAATTCCGTATCTAAGAAAGGACACATCCCATGCTGACTTCAAAAGAAATGATACACATCGTACAATCGCAGCTTGCCATCGACCTCAATTGTACCATCGACGACTTGAACGGAGAAAAAGACAGCATTGTTTTTGTAGACGCAAAGGAAAATCCCGGACGCAGGCCGTATCCAAGAAAAGAGCGTTATTTTGAAATTTTGTCCATGGGCAAATCAATCGTCGTCACGGCTACACCGGAACGATTGGCTATCGCTAAAACGCATATGCAAGGCAAAGATCGGGACACGATATTCTCCTTGCCGTTTATTAAAGGACTCTACCTTCACTTCCTCCCTGATTTGGAGAAAATAAAGCCAATGACACCCCCGGATGGTTTTTCGTATGAAGTGGTTGAGAAGGATGAGGTATACAAGCTATTGGGGCTTGAAGGTTTTGAAAATGCTATCATTTCTGACATGAATCATCCCTATCAAACGGTATTGGTCGTGCTAGCCAAGCAAAATGATAAAGTTGTCGGACTGGCAGGGGCGAGCAATGTGAGCGCAAAGATGTGGCAGATGGGGATCGATGTGCTTCCTGAATATCGTCATTTGGGGTTGGCAACGTATCTTGTAAACCGCTTAACCTTTGAAATATTAAATCGTGGTTGTGTCCCGACCTATGATGTGATTTCAAGTAATATTGCCTCTCAAAGGGTGGCTTACCGGGTAGGATATTATCCGGCGTTTGTGACGGATTGGCGATGTGATTTTAGGGATTACGAATCCCAGTGAAATGAAGCTGGTTGGGATGGGCTGTCACCCGGATTGTGGTATATTGGTGTAAAAAAATTAAAGGTGCAATACATGAAGAAAATAACGATTATCGGTTCGGGCGGTTCAGGCAAGTCGACGCTGGCAAGCGAATTAGGAAAAATATTAGGACTCCCAGTGTACCATCTTGATGCTCTTCATTGGAAAACAGGATGGAATCCTACTCCGAAAAAAGAGTGGGATCAGCTTATGGAGGAATTAGTAGCAAGAAATGAATGGATTATCGATGGGAATTATGGAAGATCCATGGATGTGCGATTGCAGGCATCGGACACGATTATTTACCTTGATTATCCTACTTACTTAAGCCTATTCCGTGGAATTAAAAGAAGCATGCAATATTATGGAAAGACACGCCCGGATATGGGAGAAGGATGTACGGAAAGAATCGATTTTCAATTTTTTAAATGGATTTTGCATTATCGACGGGATCAAAGGCCGGACATTCTGAAAAAGTTGAACGTGTTACAAGACAAGAAAAATATTCATATATTTGCATCACCCAAGCAATTAAAGAATTTTCTCAAGCAGCTTAATGAAGGCACCGCCGGCAAAACCACTGTATAAGAGAGGAATCAGAAATGAATAAGATTAAAGGCATCATTTTTGACATGGATAACACATTGTTGAAATCAAGAATCGACTTTAAGGCCATGAAAAATGAGACGTTTCACTTTCTGGTTTCCCGTGGAATTGTCTCCCAAGAACTGGATATAACAAACCATACCACTTCCACCATCATTGAAGAAGCGATGAAAACCCATTTGATGACAGAGAAGCTGCAATCCGAAATGTGGGAGATACCGAAAAGATTTGAAATGGATGGAATGAAGGACGCTGAATTGGAGGCCGGAGTTGTTGAAATCCTCGAAGAACTGAAGGGTGGATACCAAATGGCTGTTGTTACGAATAACTCGGTTTTAGCCGCAGAAATAGCGCTCAAAGATCATGATATATTGGACTTTTTTGATTTTGTGGTTGGGAGAGAACAAATGAAGTCACTAAAACCATCCCCGGATGGGTTTGAATATATTTTGGATCGGTGCAGCGATATTTTTGCAGAAGAATGGATTTCTGTGGGAGACTCATGGATCGACGGGAAAGCCTCATCAGCCGCTGGAATGAGGTTCATTTCATATCAAGGAGATCTTGAAAAGATGAACAGAATGGGCGTACATCCTTACGCATCGATTAACGATATTAGGGAATTGAAGGGATTAGTCTAGTCATCTCAAGGAAGGCGCACTTCAAACACCAAGCGCAGCAAAAGACCGGTCATAGAGCTTTCATCCCCGACCGATCTTTTTGTTGCCGCTTTTCTCCATTCACTTCACCTGCGCTCGAATTGCTTTTGACAAAGCTTCCTTTATCGGGTCTTCAATTCCCGCTCCCGTATGACACGTTCCAGTACGGCAAGCACGGGCTGGCTTTTGACGGGTTTACTGATATAATCGTCCATCCCCGCTGTAAGGCAGATATCCCGGTCTTCCTTCAGAGCATTGGCGGTGACGGCCACGATCATTGGGCATTTGTCCTTTGGCAAGCAGGCCCTCAGCTTCCGGGTGGCTTCCAGGCCGTTTAACCCCGGCATTTGAACATCCATAAACACCACGTCGTAGGACGACTGCTCTACCGTCCGAAGCACGTCATGACCGTTCGTGACGACGGTGACCGTATGTCCCTGCTTCTCCAACATTTTCCGCAGAACGATCTGGTTAATCTCATTATCTTCCGCAATCAAAATGTTCAGCGGGTCGGCATCCGATTGATGTTGGTCTTTGCAGTCTTTCGGATTGCGGGGCTGATCATATTTCCTTAGCAGAACCGTAAAGACAAATGTCGTACCCGGCCCTTCTTTTTTCTCCACCCAAATGCTCCCGCCCATCACGTTTACCAGCTTTTTGCTGATGGCCAGCCCCAGGCCTGTTCCTTCATAGTTGCGGGTCATAAAGTTGTCCACCTGGGAAAACGGCTCAAAGATCGCTTCCAGCTTGTTGTCCGGTATACCGATCCCTGTATCGGAAACCTTGAACTCCAGGTCAACAAGGTCTCCTTCCTCGTACAGCTTTCTTGCGCTGACCGTAATTCCGCCGTGAAGGGTGAACTTGACCGCGTTGCCCACCAGATTCATCAGCACCTGCTTCAGCCGTTTGGAATCGCCATAAAGCAATTCAGGAATGTCTTCGTCCACCGAAAAGGACATTTCCAGCTGCTTGGCGCTGGCTTTGGCCGACAGCACATCCAAGGTTTCCTGAATGCACAGCTTCACATCAAGCTCATCCTCCTGAAGCTCCGTCATGCCAGCCTCGACTTTGGAGAAGTCGAGAATATCGTTGATGATCGCCAGCAGCGTTTCACCGCTTTTGCGGATAATCTCGATATATTCCTTCTGTTCATCGTCCAGCTCGGTCGTCGTCTCCAAAAGGTCCGTCATACCGATGACTCCGTTCATCGGTGTGCGGATTTCATGGCTCATCATCGCCAGAAATTCGCTTTTGGCTTTGTTCGTATTTTCGGCCAGCTCTTTTGCCATGATCAGCTGTCTTTGCTCGGTAAAATCCTTGGCGATGATATAGAAGCCTACGTTTTTGTTGTTGATAATAATCGGAGCCAGCGTCGTAATGACCTCAACCATATGGCCGTCTTTATGCCGGATCGTGTTGATCTCCTGCTCAATGGCAGGGTTATCCAAGGCCTCCCGCAGAACCCGCTGCAGATTGCGCTCCCCGATAAACCGGGCAATGCTTTTGCCCGCCATTTCGCTGACATGGCAGCCCGTCATTTGCTCCGCCCGGGTGTTGGCATTCAGAATATTTCCGTTCAGATCGAGTGAAATGATTGCATCATGGTTATATCTTTTTAAGGACGTATACCGTTCGACGGTTTCCTGCAGCTTTTGTTCGGCCGCTTTATTTTGGGAAATGTCATTCACCGTCACGATGTAATATTGGGGAGTTCCGGCCTTATCGGGCATAAGGGAAATATGGATGGATGCCCATACGATCTGACCGTCCTTTCGAATATAGCGGCCTTCGATTTCAATTTCGTTCTGTTCCGGGTAATTTTGCAGCAGCGTCTTGAGTTGACTGATATTTCGCTGCCGATCGTCAGGATAAATCAGCTTGTCAAAGCGCTTTTTTTTCAGTTCCTCCACAGAATACCCAAGGATTCGGGTGAGCGCCGGATTCGCTTTGACCCATATTCCCTTGCGGGTAATCATGGCAATGCCAAAAGGAGCATGGGCGTACACATGCTGCAAATAGGAGTACTCATCATCGATTTGTATTCTTTCCATTTTGCGCCTCCATCGCGAGAATATACAGCTTCTGCTTGCAGCTTTACTTAAAGGGTGTTGTATGTGATAGGGAACGTAACCCCGCATTTACGGTCAAAAAAGCATAGTCATAATTATAAAGTAGATTAAACAATTGTGACAATTTTGAAACTCTTTAATCCGATTATAGCGCAAAAAGACGGATTTTTAGACATCGGGCAGAATTGGATATTTTATGAAAAAGATTTCTGCGGGAAAAAGAATATGCTGGTCAAAAGATTCAAAAAAAAATAGGGGATTTGGTACGTGGTGGAGAACTACAATATAGTGAAAATGATTAAAATTTAGATAAAGGAGATTTATGAAGTACAAAATCTATAAAGACGTTTCAAAAAACAAGATAAAAAATTATATCCCTCCAGGATATTTGAGCAGTTTGCCTGCATCATGGCCCGATCAGCTTACGATGATTGTTTTTAAGACCGGCAGAAACGATGTTGTTTTATCGAATACGGTAGCGGACGCTTTAATGGATAAAAAAATGATGGGTCAAGAAAATCTTATTGCCTTCGGCGGTTGCTTTACCATTGAATCCATCCAGCTGTTTAGGGATAAAGAAATCGAGTATGTGGCTTTAAAAGAATTTCCATGGACGGATGAAAGATACAAACAAATTAGAATGAATAGCGGAGGCTAAGTGACTCAGGGAGAAACAGGGATATTTAAAGCGAGGAAAGATTTCCTCTATACATGAAGCATAGCGACAAAATGATTGATTGCTCGAATAAGGATATTGAACCGTGTGTCAGGGAAATGATCGGGTGCATACAAGAATTGTGACTTAACCAAAAATCGATGGGAGAACACATGAAATGTATTTTATAATCGGCATCATTCTAAGCGTCCTCATTTATTTCGTTCTGACAATCCTATTTGGCGGCATTGGCGGATTGATTTTTTTACTGATTTTAACCGGCATCATCGGATATCTGTATGGCGAGATTCAAAAATTAAACGAAAGACTGCAAAAGATCGAAAAGCTTAATGGAATAGACGACTCCAAGGATTTTCATGTAAGCGATGAAGAAATCGAAAAAGAGTTGGAGCAATATGCAGACTCCGGAGAGAATAAAAACGAATAGGTCATAATCATGTAAGCGAAAGGAGGCGGCTTATGAAAAGAGGGATCATTTCGGTATTCATTTCCTTGGTTATGATTGCCTTAGCGACATACAGATTATGGTCATTGGATCAACCTAAAGTCGGTCCTGTGGGAGATGGGGAAATTCCTCAATTTGCTTATACTTCCATGTATGTAGCACTTGCTGCAGGCATCGTTTGTTTAGTCCTTGGGGTTGTCAGAATTATTATTGAATATAAGAACAAAGGGGAAGGTAGGGAAAACTAATCCCCAGGTTTATCAAAAATGGGAGGTTATCTGAATTCCCGAAAAAACGATTTAAACCAAACCGTACGTTTCCATGATGAAGATGATGTTATAAAATGTAAATTATGCAATACTTCAAAAAGGAATGATGATTTTGACTAGAAAAGAACTAATAATCAAAGCTAAATTATCAAGCAATGATATATTTATTTTTCAAATTACATATTTAATTCGACAATGGTATGCATGGTTGCTTATACTTACGTTTCTTATCTCGATTGGAAATATTGCGTATCGGTTAAGTGTAGGTGAACTTTCAGAAGTACCGCCTCAATCTTGGTTTTTCAGCTTGGTTATGTTATTTTTCCTTTTTCTTTTAATCTCAAGCTCGAAGAAAAGTGCTAAAAATAAAATTGTTAATGAAGAAAAGACTTATAGAATATCTGAAGAGTATTTCATGATGGAGACGGAATCAACAACTCAAAGGGTGTTTTGGAGAGATTTTGTGAAATACATTTTAACGGAAAGATTTGTATATTTATTTGTGTCTAATAACTCAGCTCATCTTGTGCCCTTAAATGCACTTTCTAATGATGAGAAGAATTTTTTAATTCAAATTATTCAATCTAGAGTAAAAACACAACAGAGAAGCTCGTTTTCTACGGTAGTGATTTGTCTAGTTTTGTTGTTGCTTACCATTGGGCTCGTACAATATTTTAATAATTGATGCTCGTGCTTCACTTCAAATAACTCGTGGAGTACGTGAATTTCGGCCCTTGAAGGGTCGATCGAATGAAATGTTATCGGCAAGCGCATGAAGAAATAAATGATAGTTAAATACACGGGAGGCGATTCCATTGGTAACAAAATAAAATGAGAAAATCGATATGCGAACCCGAGCCCCAAATTAGCATGCAGATTTTCTCTTAGCCGTTGCAAATAAAATATAGAGGAGAATTTGACATGCTAAATAAAATAAGTGAATCGATCTATTACTTGCCGAACCAAAACGATAAGGAAAGACCGACGCTAGGACTCGTTTGCGGAGACAAATACAGCCTGGTTATCGATGGCGGGAATTCGGTTCAGCACGCACGGGACTTCTTGCATGAAATCGGGAAATTAAACGTACCTCCGATAAAATATTTGGCCATTACGCATGCGCATTGGGACCATTTTCTAGGGATGAACGAATTTGAAGCTGCGATTATCGTGAATACCCGAACGAATGAAATCATTCAGGAATGGCGCAGCTTTTCGTTTGACGATCGTTCCCTCAAGGAATATGCGGATGCCAAGAAGATGGATTCGCTATGTGTGGAGACCATCAGGAGCGAAATACCGGATGGAAACAAATTCCAGTTAACTTCGCCGGATATCATTTTTGAGGGATCTCTTCATATCGACTTGGGAAATAAAGTTTGTGTTCTTGAAACCATTCGAAGCACGCATACGGATGACTCAACCATCGCATATATTCCGGATGAAAAAGTCCTTTTTCTGGGGGATAGTGCATATGGCACAACGAAAAATTCCTTGTATCATTTTAAGCAATCCCTGTTATTGCCAATGATCGAGGATATTCGGAAATATGATGCGATTCACTTCCTGCTGGGCCATGAATCTATTTGTGACATAGAGGAGATGGATCTGTATTGGAAAGAGCTCATCTCAACGAGCAATGCCGTAACATCCGCATCTTTAGAGAGTTCAATAGAGGTTTTTGAAAGGGAACACAACCGAAAACCCAATGAAAATGAACTTTTTTTCTTAAAGGCATTCGTGAATGATCAGATATTAAAATCGTAATGCGAACAAGCGGAAAGATCAAAAGAGGCAGCTGACAATATGTATTAGACAGAATTCATTTGTGAGTTAAACTGTGAGGATATAATCATCGAAGAATGCTCAGAGCAGCAAATGGCCCAGCTTAAGATAAGGTTATCTCAGGCTGGGTCGATTTTTTTATTTTTGCAAGAAGGGTTTCAAATATGAAGAGACGGGCGGTGTTTCACAATGGAACAAGCAAAACATATGATTGCCGTTTCAGCAGTCGTTAAGAATGAGGAAGGACATATTTTAATGGTTCGAACCCATCTGCGTTCAGACACCTGGGAATTGCCCGGAGGGTTCGTGGAAGCCGGCGAGCCGTTGGATATAGCGGTGTGTCGGGAGTTTCTGGAGGAAACAGGAGTTCATATCCGCCCTTTAGGCATATCCGGGGTCTACTATAATGAAAGGCTTCATGTTTTGTCCGTCGTTTTTAATGCGGAGTATGTCAGCGGCGAAATAACCATTCAACCCGAAGAAATTCGGGAAGCAAGATATGTGAACCTGGATGAAGGAAATATGGACGAATACATCACAAGGCCGCAACTAAAGTCGCGCATACGGGATGCGATGAATTCAACACACTCGACTCCGTATGAAACATGGGATTTAAATGCACCGAACTTTAAGCTGATGTCCAGATTAGACGGGGAACATAACCATTCCAAAAATGTGTTTTTACTGACGGGCAAGCCCAGAATGGGCAAATCAACGATGGTCAAAAAGCTTATAGGCGACGTGGGAGCGGAACATTGCAGCGGATTTTATACAGAGGAAATAACAAATGCGGGAGATCGGGTAGGATTTAGATGCGTGTCCGTGAATGGAGAAAGCGTAGAAATCGCGAACGTAGAAAACCCCAGCCAAACGCGAATTGGAAGATACGGAGTCGATATCGAAACTTTCGAACATTTTGCGGTTAAAGTACTGCAAGACGCTTTGTCTTCCAAGAAAATCATCGTCATTGATGAAATTGGGTTTATGCAGATGTTATCCGCTTCTTTCCAAAATATCGTACAGGAGATTGTTTCGTCGAACGAACATATTGTTCTCGGGACCGTTCCTGTAGACAGCCATCCCGAAATCGATAAAATCAAATATTCAAAGCATGCAAAGATCATTGGTTTGAATGAGTTTAACCGTGATGTGGTGGCGGAGTTTTTGACGGAGAATATTTTGAAAAGAAAGCTTTTAGTTGAAAACGAGATGAAAGACCGAGTAGGGCTCTTAGACACTAAACATACGAGGTAATACCTCGTACCAGGAGAGTAAAAAATGATATCAGAACTTAATATACAGGACTTCTATAAAATATGGCATATCACGGATCAGTGTCGGAACGTCGAAGTAAGGGCGATCATTAATGGGAATAACCCGGGCAGAGTTTATGTGGATGATTCAACGGAACCAACAGCCGCATTGATTTGGATCCAGGGCCAAAAAGGTTTTCAGATTGTCGGCAATGTGCAGAGCCAATCTTTTCTAGCGGATTTAGAAGGATACATGAGGCAACATATCGAACCCAAACTAAAGAAGTTAAATATTCATTCGGTTGAGATTGGTGCGGAGATGAATATTGGGGTTGAAGCGATACCGCGAATATTTCAAAGCCACAGCATTTCAAGCGATCATCAACATGTGTTTAGATTAACGGGGAGTTCAAAGCCCATTGTAGCTGTAGATCATGGAATAACGGTTCGAAGGATCGATAGGGATTTATGGGGTTCAAGACGGCTTACCAACCATTCGTTTTTAGAAAAAAAGATATTGCATTTTTGGGATTCGATGGATTCCTTCTTGCATCATGGATTCGGGTACTTGGCCGAATACAATAATACCATGGTAAGTATATGTTTTTCTGGATTTGTTGCCGATCAAACGCATGCCATCGATATAGAAACCTTGGAAGGGCACAGAAGAAGAAATTATGGCGCAGCCGTTGCCGGCGCTTTTGTATGGGAGTGCATGCAAAACGGAGTTCACCCCTACTGGGATTGTAGCCCAGAGAATACCGGATCCATTCAACTAGCAAAATCCATTGGAATGTCTCCTTATTTTGACTATCAGATCTTCTGGTACAATCTATCCTAAAGTCATGGTTAATCATAAATCGAAGAGAACCTGCAGACCACCCCGCCCCAAGATAGGACCTATCCAAGGCCGGGTTGTGTCTTTTAGATATCCAAGTGTCGCTGCAAACGTTAGGAGGACATATTTTGACCGCTGCAAAATTGATTCTATTCGAAGGCATTCCCGGATCGGGGAAAACCACTACTTCTCAGCTGCTTCATGCCCATTTTAAGGAACATGGAACGGATTCCATCGTTTTTGTGGAAGGCAGCGAACATCCGATCGACTTGCCGTTTTACGCTTATCAGTCTATGGATGAGTTTGAGCAGATGCTTTCAAAATATCCGCTGCATGCAGGCTGGCTAAAGCAAAAGTCCATTATGGAAGACGCATACGCACTCACGCCGTACCAGTCGCTTGAACCGGATCCCCGGGATGATACGCTGCTGAAATACTTGCGCGCAAAAGAATTTTGTTATGCCGATCATCCCGTTGTTCCGTTTGATACCTTTAAGCAAGTATTTTGCAGACGGTTTGAAAAATTTGCAGCGTCGGCGATGAAACAAGACACCGTTATTATTTTCGAGAGCGTCTTATTTCAGCACCAGATTCATGACATCCACAGGTTATACCCCGAGGTTGGCGAACCTGAAATCATTGACTATCTAAGCATGTTAGCCCGTATCATCAGACCGCTGAACCCGATGTTATTTTATTTATCCCAAAACAGCGTAAAAGATTCGCTGGAGCATACGTCCAAAATCCGTTCGAAACCGAAGTGGGCGGCCGAAGAAACCATTGCATATTATGTTCGCCGAAAAAGGCTGGAGCTGGACGCTATCAAGGAACTTCCGTTTTGTTCGGTCATTATTGATAACACGGATCGGGATTGGGGCCAGATGATGGCAACGATCTTACATACGCTTTCTTGAAAAATAAGACCGAGTCCGCAAACCGTCGGGAGAAACAACCATTCACCATTTGAGAGGGGCCATCCACTTGAACGAACAAAGCGAGCAAAACAAAAAAGCGTGGGAATATCGAGCCTATGAATTTTGGCATAAAAGAGACGGATCACCTGAAGAAAAAGCCATTCAAATCTTGGAAAATCCGCTGGCCAGCCTTAAAAAGCACAAACATCATTTCGAGCACATCGCAGGTCAAAAAGTGGCTAATCTCTGCGGATCTAATGGGAGAAAAGCGGTGCCGATAGCTTTATTGGGAGCAGAGGTCACCGTCTTCGATATTTCCGAGGAAAACCAAAAATATGCCTTGGAATTGGCCGCAGCTGCAAACACCTCCATGGATTATATCGTCACGGATATTTATGACATCGATTTGGACAAATACAGGGGATATTTTGACCTTCTCTATTTGGAGGGAGGGATTCTGCATTACTTTGGCGATCTCGGCAAGTTCATGTCCATCCTATATGAGTTATTAAAAGACGGAGGAAAAATGATTCTCAGCGATTTCCATCCGTTAAGAAGATGTTTGTTGAGCCAAGGAGAGATTGAATATTTTGATGCGGAATTAACAAGCGGTGACGTAGCGTACAAGGAATTCTTTGATGAGCAGGAACAGGCGGATTTTCCCGATGTCTCCGTCCGGCTGTATACGTTAAGTGATATTATGAATGCCGTTCTTGAAGCAGGTTTTACCTTGAAGAGGTTTGACGAACATCGCGGATGGAACAATGAAAATATCCCTTGGGAGTTTACGATTCTGGCGGATAAATAAGATCATGGGACCATATATGTTTCCTAAAAGAGGAGGTCATACCTTGGAATTCTCCCAATTTATTTTGATGTTTGTTCTGTTTTTATTTTTCGGCATATTCGTCGTAAAGCTTGGGATCGATAATTCTCAAACCAATAAGCTCACGAAAGACATCTTGCAAGAATTGAGAGAAATTAAGGAACTTTTGCGCGAACGTCCTCCGTATCATTAAAACGGGTGAAATTGCGAATACATAATATCATTTTTGTGAAGGAGATGAACACATGGGCTGGGGTGAAGTAAGAGAAATCCGATTTGAATATAATGAGGAGATCAAAGAAATCGATGAGCAAATGATTCGCTTGATTTCGACTCGCCGATCGCTGACAAAAGGCAAAAGATTTTTTCCAACAAATGAGCTCATAGCCGAATGGGCCAAAGCATTCGAAATGGATGAGTTAGAAATCCGGTTAATCCTCCATCATTTGCAGCCGCAGATCATGCGGCATTTTCCAAACGAACTCGGTGAGCTAAAGAATGTGATACCGATCATGAAAAAAACGGTTGTAGACTCTTGCGAGTATATGCTTACGCACGCCATGCAGCATGAAAATGTAAGCATCGTGCACGTGGAAATCAAGCTTTTGGATGAAGAAAAACGCAGTGAAGTTCATTTGAAGCCGAACCTTACGCTTGAAGTGATTAGCGATCAGCCATATTCCGTTCAAAGACATGGAAGCCGTGGAGGAGGCCATCATACGGAGATGGAATTTGCGATCTCTCCGCCGCTCCCTGAAACCCTTGAACATATTGAGTTTTCTTTAGTGCAAAGCGCCGTGTTTATGGAGCATCCAATCAAAGAGCTCATTTTGGATAGACAGGTTGATTTTGAATAAAAAACGTTAGACAGTGGAAGCCGGCAGCCGCCGGCTTTTATGCTGTTTCCGGCTATCGCCGCTTCAATACACCTTATACGTTCCATCGTTCTCTTTAAAATAGGAAATGATAAAATCACGGAACTCTGCCACGGCCGGAGACAACAAACGATCTTTGACCCATGACAACCTAACGGTATAGGTAGGGTCGATGTCCGCGATTTTGACGTAATGCAAATCGAGCGTCCTGCATGCCGAGATGGGAAGCAGCGCCACGCCTTGATCGAGTTTTATGATTTCCGCCAAAAGATGAGAATCCACCTCGAAATTGTTGCTTGGCGTGAAACCTGCCCTTTCGCAAAGGCTCGTCGTAAAACCACGATACTCCCCGTTGTTGGCCAAG
Organism: Paenibacillus sp. VCA1; assembly: GCF_031583795.1. Lineage (NCBI taxonomy): Bacteria > Bacillati > Bacillota > Bacilli > Caryophanales > Paenibacillaceae > Paenibacillus > Paenibacillus sp. VCA1. Next base: position 17,248 of record NZ_JAVLSX010000011.1, read on the forward strand.
GATATAAACGGTTCGTCGGCAACTTCGCTTAACGATATTTCGGATTGGCCCGCCAGCTTGTGGCTGGAGGGCAGAACCAGTACGATGTCTTCATCCACCAGCACGCAGCTTTCGATTTCTTCATCCGCGATGGGCAGACCGCCTGCGATGCCTAAATCGATAGCCCTCTTTTTCAAGCTGGTCATGATTTCGTTTCTTTCCCCGACTTCCTGCTGCATTTTCGTATCCGGATACCGGGTAATATATTCGCTGATCAATCCCGAGAGAAATCTCGGATTGGAAATCGATATCCTGATGGTCCGGTCACGTTCATGATCCTGCGACTGTATTTCCGTTTTTGCATTTTCAAGCTCGGTAAAAATTTTGTTCACATGTTTTAAAAGGATTTTTCCGGAGGGGCTTAACTCGATGTTCCTTCCTTTTCGGAGAAACAGGCTCGTGCCTAATTCGTCCTCCAGCCGCTTGATGGTCAGGCTTAAAGAAGGCTGGGCAATATTCAGTTGTTCCGCGGCCTTGGAAATATGCTCGGTATAGGCGACCGTCCGGAAATATTTTAATTGGAGCAGCTCCATGGATCTTTTTGCACCTCATTCATTTATTTTTATAAATGTATTTATATTTTATTATGTATTAGATTAAATGTAAAACCGCGATGTAAAATGGGGATAGGGATCGAACAGCAGGACAGCATAAATGCAAAAGGAAGGTGCATTCAGGTGAAAAAGGATGAAGTGGTGAAGCAGTTTACGACTCCGCTTGATGCGGGGGCGTTTCCTTTAGGCCCGTATCGTTTTTATCATCGCGAATATTTGAACATTTTATATAAAACGGATCTGGAAAAATTGAAAAAAATCGTTCCGGAACCGTTGGAGGTTATAGATCCGCTTGTCCGGTTCGAGATCATGAAAATGCCGGATGTGACCGGGCTTGGTTCGTACACGGAGTGCGGACAGGTCATACCGGTAAGCTTTGAAGGGGAGGAAGGCGATTATCTTCATGCCATGTATGTGGACAGCTTTCCGGCCATCGCATCCGGCAGGGAAATCGCAGCCTATCCTAAAAAGCTGGGCAAACCTAGCTTATATGTCGATTCCGATACCTTGGTTGGGCTTCTGGATTACGGCACGTTGAGAGTCGCTACAGCCACCATGGGTTATAAGCATTTTCCGCTGGATCATGCGGAGGCGCTTCAAGAAATCGTAAAACCGAATTATATGCTGAAAAAAATGCCGGGATACGACGGTTACCCAAGAATCTGCGAATTGGTCCGGAGCCAAATTACGGATATTCAAATCCTTGGCGCTTGGTCAGGCCCGGCCAGGTTGGAGCTATTCGCACATGCGCTTGCGCCGATGGCCGATTTGCCTGTGCTGGAGGTCGTGTCGGCTTCGCATATCGTAACCGAGCTGTCGTTGGCTTCTCCAACGGTTGTGTACGATTATTTGGCCGAAAAGTAAAAAGGGGGATTTTTAAATGCGAATTGCGGTTTTAGGAGCGGGTTCATTGGGAACCATTGCCGGAGCTTATATTGCTGCGGGTGGACAAGACGTGGAGTTGATCGATGTCTACCAGGCGCATGTGGACGCGTTAAATCAGTCCGGCGCGAAAATTACCGGTACGACGGATTTTCATACCAAGGTGAAAGCCATCACTCCTGATGACATGTCCGGAACCTATGATTTGGTGTTGCTGTTGACCAAGCAGCTTTATAACGATTCCGTCCTGCAGAATTTGCTGCCGTTTTTAGGCGATGATAGCGTCGTGCTTTCCTTGCAAAACGGCATCCCCGAAGAAAAGGTGGCTTCCATTGTCGGCCGGGAACGCGTCATCGCCGGGTCGGTCGAATTTGGCGCTACGTTTTTGGAACCGGGGGTTTCCAGCCTTACGACAGAGTACGGCCATTTTAAAAGCTATGCTTTTCAAATCGGGGAATTAAACGGCGAACTGACGGAAAGAATACAGTGGATCAAAGCGATTTTGGAACTTGTAGGGGGAACGCACATTTCCGACAACCTGGTTGGAACGAAATGGTCCAAATTGCTGGTCAACAACGCGTTTAGCGGTTTGTCGGCTGCGCTGAATACGGAGTTCGGCGGGGTGCTGGATCATGAGGCCAGCGTTGTCAGCGCGGCGCATATCGCGGATGAGACGATCAAAGTCGGCCATGCGAACGGCGTAACCTTTGCCCCAATGAATGGATTTGATATGGCGTCCTTGGAGATGAATAGCGAAGAGGATCTTCCGGAACGCGTTCAAACGCTCCGGAGCTTCATGAAATCTTCGAGACTGCTAAAAGCAAGCATGCTGCAGGACCTGGAGAAAAAACGCAAGACGGAAATCGATTATATCAATGGGGTCGTACCGCGGCTGGCAGAGGGGAAAGGCATTTTGACCCCTTATAATGACATGGTCGTTCAACTGGTAAAACAAGCCGAAGCAAACCAAAGCGTGCCGGATTTCGATGCCAACATTCGATTTTTTGAAAAACTAAACCAGTAATCATAATTTGTAGTAAAAGAGGCGCGGCCCATAAGGCTGCGCCTCTTTTGTTATGAGTGCAAGCAGTACCGTCTTCCTTGAAAAATAAATTCGAACATCTGTGTTGACTATATACAGTTTATGTAATACACTGTTTCCAACAGTTACTGTTTATACAATAAACAATAAGGAGAGGGTTTTTAAATGAACACTGTAACCCCTGCCGCGGCCAAACCGGCTGGCCGCAAAGAGTGGATCGCGCTTTGCATCCTTTGTCTTCCGCTGATGGTCGTATCGATGGACGTTTCCGTCCTGTTTTTCGCAGCACCTGCCATTGCCGCGGATTTACTGCCGACCGCCACCGAACAGTTATGGATTTTCGACATATACGGCTTCATTCTCGCCGGTTTGCTCCTGACGATGGGCGCCGTCGGCGACCGGATCGGACGCCGGCGCCTGCTGATGGTCGGTTCCGTCGGATTCGCCCTTAGTTCTTTGTTCGCAGCGTACGCCCAGTCGGCCGAAACCCTGATCGTGGCCCGGGGGATTCTGGGGATCGCGGGTTCGACTCTCATGCCGTCGACGCTGGCGCTGGTGCGCACGATGTTCCAAGACCCGGCGCAGCGGACGAAGGCGATGTCCATTTGGGGCGCCGTCATGGCGGGCGGCGTTACCGTGGGGCCGATTATCGGCGGTTTGCTTCTGGATTCGTTCTCCTGGGGATCCGTGTTCCTCATCAACATCCCCGCGATGGCGCTGCTGCTCATCATTGCGCCGTTTCTGCTGCCGGAGTCCCGCAGCAAGGCCAAAGTCAAGGTTGATCTATTCAGCTCCATTCTTGCTCTCGCCGCGATCCTTCCCATGACCTACGGTGTTAAGACGCTTGCGGAAGAGGGTTGGGCGATCCTTCCCGCCGCTTTGCTCGCAGCAGGTTTGCTCATCGGAGTGCTTTTCGTACGGCGCCAGCTGATTATCTCCAATCCTCTGCTCGATATCCGTGCGTTGATGGAGCGGCGGACCGGCGGTTCGATTCTCGTGAACTTTATTGCTACGTTTACCCTTATGGCCAGCTCGCTCATCAATACCCAGTTCCTTCAGTCGGTTCTTGGATACTCTCCGTTCGTCGCTTCCCTCTGGAGCGTAGCTCCTTCGGTTGTGGTCGGGGCAGCGGCACCTATTGCCGGTAAACTGTCGCAAATCTACGGAAGACCGCGGGTCATGGCCGGAGGTTTTCTCCTGTCGGCGGTTGGATTCGGCGTACTGACCCAGGTCCGCCTGGAAGGCTTTTCGCCGCTGACCGTGCTGCTCGTCGGCGCCAGCTTGGTTGCAGCGGGAATCGTCACCGTCATGACCCTCGTCACCGATTACGTCATTGGCGTCGCACCGGCCGACCGTGCGGGAGCCGTCGGCGGTCTTATCGAAACGTCCAACGAGCTCGGAGGCGCATTCGGCATCGCGCTTCTCGGCTGCGTCCTTGCGGCCATCTACCGCCATGCGGTCACCCCTTTCCTGCCTTCGGGGCTCGCGCCGGACGCAGCCCGGGCAGCCGGCCAGACCATTGCCGGGGCATCGGCCGCCGCCCTGCATTTACCGGCGGATGCCGCGGCACGGGTCATGAAGGTTTCCCGGGAAGCCTTTATCACCGCCATGCATGCCACCTGCCTCATCTCCGGCGTCATCCTGCTGCTTGCCACCGCAGTTACGCTCGTAATGCTCCGTGATCAGAAGAAGGCCGTTCATACCGTTGCTTAAGATCAGCGCATATGAGATAAAAAAAGGCTGCTTCCAGGACTCATCCTGGGAAGCAGCCTTTTTGGTTGAGCGGCAAAATTATCCGTTGGCGCCGCCGCTCAGTTTCCGATTCAAATATTGTTCGATCCCGTCCAGCATCCGCTCTAACCCGAACTCCAGATCATCGCCTACGGTGTTTTCAGCCTCGTTTTCGCCCGTATAAGCCCCGGACATGACGATCGGGTGCAGGTTCGGATATTGTTCCGGCTTGATCAGCGCCCGAAGCACCGCTGAATAATTGAGCCCGCTGAACTCTTTCTCGCTTGATCCGGCCTGAACGGCTCGATCGATATCCCGCTGGAGTAGTCCGCAGGAACGGGCGTACCCGCTTAGCAGGAGCACGATGGACATTTTCTCAAAATCGTCCAGGGGCATGTCCCGCAGCGGCTGCAGCCCCCATTCGACGATCCGTAAATTGTTAGGCGTGATCGGAATGCCGAGGATCGGAATATCCCCGTACCACGGATGGTTCCGAAAAACAGCGACCGTTCCCATCACATACTCACGCATACTCTCCCGCCATTCATGCGGGGGGCGCTCCGGAGGCAGCGGAATATCGCATACCGCATCCTGCATAAGGATGAGCAGGTCGTCTTTACTCGGGATATAGCGGTAGAGAGACATCGCCGTGAAGCCGAGGGCCGACGCGATCCGGTTCATCGAGACGGCGGCGAGGCCATCCTGGTCTGCGATTTCAACCGCCTTCGACACGATCAGGTCGATGCTCATCTCTCGCTTGGGCCCCCGCTGCGGCGGCTTCACCAACCCCCAGCCGAGAGCCGCGCCGGCAGGAAGCATCTTCGCCGCTTCTTCGGGTGTCATATCGTCATTACTCATTAGAATCTACCCCCTAGTCGTCCGTAGAAGTCTCCCTCAAAAATGTTTACCGTATAAACAGTATATCACAATGGCGCAGCATTATAAAAAGAAACGGAGCGCAAAGCAATCCTCCGCAACCGTACTTTGTCCGAACCCGATTTTATGATGGTACTCCTTTATGTCAATGGAGGACATTTAGCGAATATAATTCCAACATTCAATATTTTTTGCGTTTTTTAGGAGGAAATCACGGTAATAAAAGCCAATGGTTATCGTGGCCAGGATTCGTTAAATCAAAGGCCGCTGATGAAGACGGGATTAAAAGCAGCGATTACGCTCATGCCTCGGTAAGCTTCTAATACATTCGGCATGTCGGGAATATCATTCAGAAGGCAAAGGAGGGAGCAGCCCGCAATGGTTTACAAAGGATCGCAATTTTATGATGACGAACAGCTTCTCACCAAATATCTTGAACGAAGACGATGGGACGAAAACGCAAACGATACGATTGAGAAACCTGTTTTTATGGACCTACTAGGCGAAGTAACAGATAAAGACGTCTTAGACCTGGGTTGCGGGACCGCCGGATTTGGCAATGAACTTTTGGATTTGGGGGCCAGCTCTTATACGGGAATCGAAGGATCCAAGAAAATGTTCGAACTTTCAAAGGATATAATGACGAGGAACAACGGGAAGGTGATTCATACCGCAATTGAGGCCTGGGATTTTCCTGCATCTTCTTATGACATGGTCGTTTCTCGGCTTGTTATACATTACATCAACGACATCGATGCCCTTTTTGATCAGGTCTACAACACGCTTGCGCAAGAAGGCGCCTTTATTTTTTCGGTAGAACACCCCGTGATCACCTCATCCTACGGAACCGTCAAAACGGAAGGTTTGAAGCAAAGCTGGATCGTGGATCAATATTTTTATACCGGCCCCCGGGAGCAGGATTGGCTGGGAGGAAAAGTGATCAAGTACCACCGCACGATCGAGGATTATTTTGTCGGGCTGCAAAAAGCGGGTTTTGTCATCGAAGGTTTAAGGGAATCCAAACCGCAGGAGAAGAACTTTCACAATCAGGAGACGTATCATCGAAGAATGAAAATTCCGTTGTTTCTATTTATTAAAGCAAGAAAGGTTTTGGTATGATCGGTTTGCATAAAGCTTGGGAGGCGAGTTCATGGGTGAAGCATACAAATTAAACTGCGGGCGTTGCTCATATAAGCAAGAGATATTTTTAGGCATCGGATTTAGATACTGTAGCTTGAGAACCATTCAGGAATGGTACGAGGAAGAAGAGGGCAAAAAGCGAATCGCAGAGTTTATTCAACATGAAGAGGAATCGACCTATGATTGCTTTGACGGTTTGTATGTATGCCAGTCCTGCGGTTACCTATTAAATGCAATCTATTTACATATGGAGTCGGCCGCTGATTCTTACACCAATCGGTATGCCTGCCCGCGCTGCTCGGCGCCCATGCCGCCAAAACCTATAGAATATATCCCTGAGGATGCCGCGCTAAATTGCCCGGATTGCGGAAAGGAAAGGTTAGCCGTTCAGGCCTTTATGGATTGGGACTAAGAAAGCGATGAAAAAAATAATTTTAAGTTCTGTGGCAATGGTATTGCTGCTGATTACGATGTTGGGGTTTATTTTGCACCGGACGATCAATGAGGATGTATGGAGAAAATGGATCGCTGTAACTGAAATACCGGGTATTTTAAAGATCGGCACCGCACCTAACTTTCCCGAATGGGAAGTACAAAAGATCATGGCCTACGACGATCATTTTACGGCTCCCACATGTACGGTTTATTTTGCAAACGGCATTGAATTGTTGCTTTCAACTGGATCGGTCGGCTTTGAAGGAATGGACGAAAACCAGACGCTCATCGGGAATCGTAAATATACTGTATTTGGCAATAAAAATGATAAAGTGTACCAGTATCCTGAAGAAGGGGTATGGTATTCTTTGAAAACAACCAGGGGAGCGAAAGAAGAAATCATCGAGGCATATTTGAAAGCTAGGAATGCGGAGCCGGATTCGAAGTAATAGCGCATGAACCTTGTAAAATGGAGGCGAGGCATCGTGAAACGCATTCTGCTTTCCCTTTATATAATCGCTTTGATTACTGCCTGCAGTCCAAATTCATCGAAGCAGCAATCTCTTTCGATCATTGACCGAAATTTGGATGCGATCATTTCCAATGGCAAGATTCAAGCTTCAAGCAATCCTGTTGACTATATCAACGCAAACCTGGAAGGATACAGCGAAATACTAAACACCGGTAATCAAGGATTGGATTATTTGATGAATGAATTAAAAGAAAGCGCAGACAACGGCCTAAGAGAATGGATCATCGCCAAAGCATGTGAGGACATGTTAAAGGATCAAGCTCCTGATGCCCAGTGGGCCTCCGGGAAGGAATGGCTTCGCGTCTATGAGGAAAGCAGAGAGAAATAAACCAGTAAAGAGGGGATTTATGATTTGTTCTCCATTCGATCCGAAGGCCAATTGGTGCTGATCAGCTGTAATACCTTGGGGCTTAAATTAGCGGAACGCATATGCACGTCGTTGATTGAAACCGATGAAGGCCACGTGCATTTTGATGGTTTTTCAACCCAGGGAAGTCTTGAACTCATCCTGCGCAACAAAGACACGGATATGACATTCCAATAAAAAAGAGGTATAAGAAAATGGACGTTCTTGAACGTGCGGAATTAAAAAGAAACACGGCCCACAGGATCATGGCGGACTTAAACCTGCCGGATTTGTGGAAAACGGTGGGAGACCCGATTTTGGTCGGGGCGGTAGCGTATCATCTGGTCGTCAATCCGGATATCGATATGGAAATTTACTGCGACGAACCAAATGTAGCAAGCGGATTTGAAGTGCTCAAAAATCTCGCGATACATCCCAATGTCACCAAGGCAAGATTTTCGAACCATTTGGATGGGCCGGATCAAGGTCTTTATTTTCAGATCAGATACAAAAATGATGACGGGGAGGTCTGGAAGATCGATATGTGGCTTTTGGCTCATGACCATCCGGGGCCGTGCGCCAGAGATTTAGTCGAACCGCTGAAAAATGCGCTTGATGTTGCAAAAAGAAAAACAATTCTGGCCTTCAAAGAGGAAGCCATTAAAAACGGCATTAAAATCCCCTCTATTCAAATTTACGAAGCCGTCACGGATTACAATATTCAAAACTTCAACGAATTGATGCGTTGGCACGAGAAGCAGCCGCAGGGACTAACGGCTTGGAAGCCAAAAAGCTCATAATGTTTGTTTAACAGTGAGGGAGTGTCGTCAATGAGCATTTCTGCAAAGCAATGCCATTATTTATAAGAGGTGAAACGAATGAAAATGGAGATCGTCCATACCAACGAAATGACGTCTTTTGTGGGGATCAGAGCACACAGTATCATGGCGAATCTGGGCGAAGCTACAAATTTGGCATTTGAAGAATTAATTCGGAGAAGAAACGAAATTCAAAACATTTTGGACCAAGAGATCACTTACGGCATTTCGCCCCCGAATTATAAAGGAAACCAAGGGCCGGTCGATTTTTATTGCTGTTACGAAGTCAAACCATTAGCGAGTTTGCCGCACGGAATGGTGCATATCCACATGCCTCCAAGAATGTATTCCGTTACGTATTACAAAGGACCGGCAAGCAGGACGGAGTCGGCGTATAATTTTACGACAAATTGGCTTAGAGAAAACGGTTATGAGTACGACGATGTTTCCTATTATTTTGAACGATATGATCAACAGACGATCATCGAAAATGACGATCCCGGAAATGAAGTGAAAATATATTGCCCGATTAAGAAAAAGGGCTGAACGCAACGCGAATGAGTTGTATGATTATGGAAGATGACTCGGCTCAACACGCACCCCGGCTTTAGGTATCTAGGGCCGGGTTTTCATTTTTAATATTTGATACGTTACATGACGGAATGGAGAGGCTAAAATGAAAGTTATCGTAGAACTAACGGACGAACATACGAAATTTGTCATTAACAATATGTACCCTTTATATTTGCATGACTTGTCCGAGGTATGGAATTGGAAACCGAATAAATACGGCGTTTTTGAAGAAGATGATACCTCCACTTTGCATGAACAAAATAAAGTTTTTGATATTTGGTGGTCGGATCCATCCGTGCTTTTCCCGTACCTTATTCGGGTCAATGATCATCCGGCAGGATTTGCGTTAGCGGCTGCGCCGCCATATACGCCCCACGGGAGCGATTATTACTTGCATGAGTTTTTTGTTCTGAGGTCCTTCCGAGGAACGGGAGTGGCGGAAGCAGCGGCAGCGCAAGTTTTTAAGCTTCATCCAGGCGCTTGGGAATTGCAGACGAACCCTAAAGAAACGAATAAAAGGGCACAACTTTTCTGGAGAAAGACCATTCGCAAATATACAGCCGGATTTTACCAAGAGGAGATCGCCGAAACCAAAAATGACGGAATCAAGCTGATTTTCAGATTTAATCATGGAGATTTCAACTCCAAGGAGGCCCTTTATGATTAGAAATAAAATTAATGAAATTTTAGACGCGTTACCGGAAAGCGAGCTGGAGAAGGTTTATTGGCCGCTTGTATCCATTCATAAGAATTATTTGTTCAGAAAAAATGTAACCGACAAAGGCGTGCTCATTTCGGAAATCCTTGAAGATTCCCAAAAAATCATCGATTCATGGGATCGCGCATTTGCGCAAAACATCAGCCAAGAAGTCAAGGAGTCCATCTACTACAACCAATTTAAATGGCATATATTCAGTTATGAAAAGCAAGAGTGTTTAATAGGATGCCTGGCAAGGGAAGCGTTTGACGAAGCCGCCAAAGATGAACTGTATGTCATGTATCAGAACTCGCCCGACGTTTGGCTGTACAGCCATGCGAATCAAGTGGTTTCAGCTGATTTTGATTCCGAGCAGGACATTTATGTGTTTGATAAAAATTTTACGTGGACGTATGTACACACGCATGAATCGATGTGCGGACCGTATTTTTATAGTAAAAGTTGATAGCTGTGCGTGAGGAGGAGATTACTCTAATCAAAGAAAACAACTTAAAATTAAAATGATACCCTGAGGAAGATATTTAGCCTGAATAAACCTATCATTTAAAAACCTCTAAAGTGCTATAATTTAGAAAACAATGAAGGAACAGGTGGCACACATTAAACTACTTTTTATTTGCAGTCGCAATAAATGGCGGAGTTTAACCGCCGAGAAGATTTTCCATGGGGTTAACGGATATGAAGTTCGTTCAGCCGGAACGGAAGAAGGAGCAAGAATTAAGGTAACCGTGGGTCATATTGGATGGGCCGATATCATTTTTGCCATGGAGAAAAAGCATGTTCGAAGGCTAAGGGAGAGATTTTCAAGCGAATGCTCGAGCAAGCGCTTGATTTGCCTAAACATTCCGGATGATTTTGAGTTTATGGACGAAGAACTGATCGAGATATTAAAAGAGAGGGTATCCGGGTATATGGAAGTTCCCGAGTAGCCGGCTCAACGTCATCCAAGGCAAAGAGCAAGAGTTCGAAGACAGTTTTCGCAAGGCATCCAAAATAATCTCCGGCATGAAGGAGTAAGACCATACGGTCGGCTTCAGACAGCAAAAAGCATTAAAACCACGCCATGGAAAGGAGAATCGCGCGCCATGTTTACTTATCGCAGAGCCCTAAAAGAAGATTTTAAAATCATCGCCTCTTTTCCTCAAAACCAAGACGAACAGTTTTATATGTTTCCGCGGGGGACGTTTCCGCTTGATCCGTCACATTTGGAAGAAACAGCGAAGGAAAGACTATACCCCACCGTTATCTTGGACGGAGAAAAGATTGCGGGTTATTGCAATTTGTATGATGTGGAAGCCGACAGCCGCTGTTGGCTTGGGAACGTGATCATCAACCCAAGTTATCGGGGGCGGGGAGCCGGGAAGTTTTTGCTCGATACGATGCTTAAGACCGTTAGGGATGAGCTGCATTTGCCTGAACTGCACCTGATTTGCCACAACCCGAATACGCCGGCACTCAAGTTTTACCATAAAAACGGCTTTATCCCCTACGGCCTCAAAGAAATGTTCGACTACAACGAACAGCCGATTGTCGGTATTTTGATGAAAAAAACCGCGGGTAACGAAGGCAGCTAATAAAGGGGGAGCAGAATGAGGAAATGGATTTTTCCAAAAAGTGCAGGGAACTACTCCTCCCAATATGACCAATGAGGTGATCACGATGTTCGAACGAATCGAGGAAATCATCGAGCATTACCGGCGGGACCATGTTTTATCCGGCAACGTATTCATTTCAAAAGAAGGCAAAGAAGTGTTCAGCAAATCCTACGGCCATGCCAGTATGCAGCTAAACGTTCCAAATCGGATCGACACCAAATTCCACATTGCTTCCGTCACGAAAATGTTTATTGCTGCCGCAACGCTTAAGCTGTACGAGCAAGGTCTAATCGATTTGGATCAACATCCGGGAGCATACGTTGAGAAGTTTAAGGGCCTTCATCCGGACATCACGATCCATCATTTATTGAGTCATTCCTCCGGGCTGCAGGATATTTACGGGGTGCCCGATTTGCGTTTGGAGATGGGCCGATGGAAGGCGGAAAACCGGGATTTTATCGATTATTTGCTCCAGCTGGAGCAGCAATTCAAGCCGGGTGAGCGATGGGCGTACAGCAGCACCGGTTTCATTATGCTCGGATACATTTTGGAAGCATTGACGGGGATGGCATATGAAGAAGTTTTGGACTCATGGTTCTTTTCGCCTTTACACATGGAATCTACCGGAGCGGATAACCCGCGAAACATCAACCCCGGGCGTGCATACGGACATGCTTTGGAGAACGAAAAAATAACCAATGCAGACAATGATAAGTTAAGCGATGTCGATGCGCCGGGAGAGCTTTATTCAACCGTCCGCGATTTGGATCGATGGTGCCGGGCTTTGTTTGGCGGGGAACTGCTGAAGCAGGAGACGATGGATAAGATGTTTACGCCGTATTATGCCACGTCATTTGATCCGAATTTGAGTTACGGGTACGGGTGGTTTTTGAAGCCTGATATTCGTTTGATCGGCGGCGGCACGCCGGGATTCCGCTCCGAAATTTGGCATGATCCTGCAAATGATTTAAGGGTGATTATGCTGTGGAATTACGAAAAGGTCGATTCGCATCAATTATTCCGTCTGATTAGGCCGGTGCTATTGGAAGCTTAGTTGCAAAAGGAAACAGACTAAGCTGCAAGCATCCGGTTATAACGATAAACGATAAAGCAGGTGAATCCATGTTCATAGCAATCAGCGAATATCCGGTCGATAAAAGAATAGCCGGCATTCACTGCGTTCCCATTACCGATGACGGCATGGTCGTGATGGTATGGGATCACAACGAAAAGGCTCTGACCACCATCGGCGGAAGATTGGAACAAAATGAAGGGATTCATGAAGCCTTGGATCGCGAAGCGATTGAAGAAGCGGGAGTTATTTTAGGTGCACACCGGATCCCTATTGCAGCCTGGCATTGGGAAAATACGGATACGTACACGGTTTTTGTGGTCGCAAAAGTAAAGGAATACACAACGATGCCTGAGGGGTTTGAAACGACGGGCAGAGTGATCATGAATTTTGAGACGGCGCGTCAAATGGTCATGCGCTTAGAAGGGGACGGCCATCGTATAAAAGTGCTAGAACTGGCGGAAGAAGTTTACAGTAAATTTTTGAAGGGAAATGAGGCATTAAAATGAATTTCCAACAAGAGGAGGGATAATCCATGCTGCCATTTCCTTTTCCGGCTTCCCGGGAAGAAAAGCTTCAAATCGTAGACCGGATCAAAAACAGGCTGCTCGATTTATACGGGGACGATATCCTTGCCATCGGGATATATGGCTCTACCGCTTTAGGAAAAGAAGGTTCGTTCTCGGATATCGAGCTGCATGTGGTTTCCGCAGATGGGGTACAGATCCAAGGTCATGAATTCATTTACGATAAATTCAAAATTGAAATCAGTCCAAAGCAAAAAAGCGAAATCGCTAGGCAGGCTGCGGAAGTGGACGATTCCTGGGCGATTAAAGCGGGCGTGTTTATCAACATTTTGCCGGTATACGATCCGGGTCGTTTTTTCGAAGAGTTATCTCAAATGCCTATGCGGGTTTCCCAGGAAGCCATTCGATCCGTCATGAGGGAATTTATGATCTGGGAGCCATACGAAACGATGGGCAAAATCCGAAACAACTATGCGTCCGGGAACCTGAATTATATTCCTATGGGAGCCAAAGATTTGACCTGGCAAACAGCGAAGCTGATCGGATTAGCCAATAAACAATTTTTCAGCACCAGGGCGCGAACGTTTGAAGAGTCTTTACATATGGCGTCGCAACCGAGCGGATATGTGGAACTGGTCACCCGTGTCATGGAGGGAAATCTAATCGATAAAGGGTATGTGTACCGGCTCTGCGAAAATTTATGGACGGGACTAAATGAATGGTACGAGGAGCTAGGGATTGAATATAGGAGCAAGGAGCTTCCTTTTTGAATAACATACAAGCCCTTAAGGAGAAAAGCATGGAAGTTGAACTTCGCCCGGTTGCCTATGCAGAGAAACCTCTTTTATCGAATTTGTACCAATTCTATCATTATGATTTTAGCCCGTATACTGAAGAAGACTTAAATGAAGATGGAAGATTTGAGGCGAATATCGATTATTTTTGGCAAGGGGATCCTAGATGGAATCCGTATTTTATTATGCTCTCGGGAAAAATCGCCGGCTTCTTGGTCGTGTTATTCGAAAATCTGGATACGGATCCGGATCCGACGCACGTCATTTATGATTTAATGGTTTTGCCGAAATTCAGAAGAACCGGGGTTGGCTCTGCCGCTGCCCAAAAAGCATTTGCCTTGTTTAAAGCCAACTGGGCGGTGGCTCAAATGGAAAACAATACTGCCGCCATATCTTTTTGGCGAAAAGCCATCGGCGAATTTACGAACCATAGTTATAGAGAAACGTACCGGAAAGATATAAAAAAATACATTCAAAGGTTTAGTACCAAATCATGATGGGTTGAAGCTAAGTACAAAATACGATTCGGAAGGATGAACGAGATGAAAGTCCAGGAATTGAAGTTTCCTACTTCATGGGATGCGCAGGCGATGTTCAAAAAATTCGAAACCGAGGGCGCTGCCACGCTCGTCGTCGAATTTCCAGGCGCTCAATACGGCACCGAACTGCCGCTTTTTCACTACCCGAGAAAATTGGCTTTCCAATATGGATTCGATGTGTTATCGCTTGAATACGGTTACCAAAGCGCACGCCTTAAACCTGAATTCAATGACGAATCGATCCATAACATCGTTTCCGATCTGGAAGGGGCCTTTCAAACGATAGATCTCTCCCAATACAAACAAATCGTCTTTTTGAGCAAAAGCTTAGGGACCTTGATCGCCGGCTTGCTGGCCGAGAAATTGGGTATCGCTGTAAAGCATGTTTTTCTGACCCCGCTGAGCCGTACGATTCCATATATCCATGAAAATAATTGTTTGGTCGTGACCGGGACCGATGATCCGGTATTTACGGAAATAGAGAGGAACCAAATTTCGAGCGCCAGAATGCTTGTCATAGACGGGGCTAATCACGGGTTAGAGACGCAGGATCCAATGAAGGCGCTGAAGATGCTGAAAGACGTTTTAGAGGAAGTAGATCAGTACTATAAGGAATTGCGGTAAGAATGTGCAACGGAGGTAAAACGATGACCAAGCTTATACCGGTTCGCGGAACAAGGATTTACATCGAGGAGTTCGGTGAAGCCGGCAAAGAAACATTGCTATATTTGCACGGCGGCCCCGGCGCAAGCTGTATCGATTTTACGTATCATCAGGCGTTGGCGTTGTCTTCGTCGATTCGGGTGATCGCCATCGATCAGCGGGGAGTGCTGCGGTCCGACCCGATCCACGAGGGGGATTCGTTCGGCATTCAAGACATTATTGAAGATTGTGAAGAGCTGCGACGAACGTTAGGGATCGAACGCTGGTCCGTTTTGGGACATTCTTTTGGCGGATATATTGGGCTGATGTATGCAAGCCAGTATTCAGATGCGGTCAAAAAGATCATGTATGAAGCACCGATGTTTGACCAGACGCTTTCGATGAAATCGTTGTTCAGACGCGCCCTGCCGCTGTTTGAACAAGAAAATCAAACGGATCGAGTCCAAGAGTGCATTCAATACATCGATGGCTCGTTTTCGCCAAGCGAGCTTTGGGAAGCCTGGATCCGCATCGGCAATCTTTTGGGGAACCGGCGGGATGAGGTTTATTTTCATGGGATTGATCCAAGCGAATACAACGCCATATTCGAAAATACCAACCTGACGGAAGACCAGTGGGGCAGGAGTTATGTGCACGGTCGCCGATTGCAGGAGGAAGGGAAGTTTTTTGAGAGTTTGCTGCCTCTGCTGCCGCAAGTTGAACATCCTTCACTGCTTCTGTCAGGAAAATATGATCCGATATGCTGCGAAGAACAAACGCGTGCGTTCCGGGATTTATCCCCCAACGGGCGTACTATTGTATTTGAAAACAGCGGCCATTTTCCGAGAATCGAAGAGCCTTCGAAATATACGGACGAGGTGCTGAAATTTATTTTGGAATAGGTCTTTTCATTTTAGGCGGAGGCGGGACGGATCGTCGACAGGAAGGGGAACGACGGAGAACGACATGAAGCTTTTACCTGAATATGCAAAAATCTTGATCGTTGGCGTTGTTTTTCGAAAGGAATGGAGCTGGTACATCACCGAACGGGAGTATTGGTTTCTCAATACCGAGATGGAGGAACGGTTTGGCATTGAAATATTGGACGAAACGACGGCAGAATGTTTTTTTGAAAAAATACACGACTATAAAGTGTCTACAAGAGACCTGGCACGCATGCTAATCGAGCTGGAAGACGCGTTTGGGAGTTATGACGACGTGCTGGAATTTATGCCTACGATCTATGTGGATTTTGACCGAAAGGTGCTTTATTCGCTTTTTCCGGAGCCGATGTCTTTTGAAGATTACGTACCTGACGGTTGGATTGGGGCATATAAGGATTTTTATGAGCTTGTGCCTGAACGTGTACGGTATTGGATGATTCAAGGGGAAAGTTTTTTTGAGCGGATGTGGGATAAGTTCAGGGCTTAGAAGAAAAGGAAGATGGATGATGGCATAAACGGCCCCAGAACACAATATTAACAATATTTAAACTATCCGGGATTATCGCTTGAACCGCCATTGTTCTAAAGTCGGGAATCGGCCCTTCGACTCGAATTGGGAGCCGGGCTTATTCGGGTTCATATCTTCTAAAGGAGAGATGATACGGTTGGATGAATGTTTCTTATACCATTATTACGAAGCTGGAAACGGGCCGTTTAGGAATTTATCGCAATTACCGCTGGAAGAAGCTTTTGCAGTGATGGATAAGATCAAGATGGAAGGAACGTCTTTTGCAAGTAAACGATCGGACGATTATTTGATCATTCGACGGGAATTGGAACAGCATGCAAGGAAATTATTTATCTACAAAGGCGGGAAACCACAAACAGCATATCCGCACTATATGACGTTAGGGGAGTGCAACTGGCTAAAGGAATGGTATCAGACCCCTAAGGAAATCAAAATACATATAAATGAATTTGATTCGAAAACGATTAGTTTCACATACGGGGATTTATTTCCTACGATGAGGTATAAGGACGATAGGCCCTATCGAGGGCAGCTCTATCTGAAAAATGAAATTTCGAAATTGGTACAACAATACGGTTGGCCGCAAGAATGGAATAAGGAGGGAAACCACGGACCTGAACGGTACATCGAAGTACAAGTATGGGATGATCAAGTGATTCAACGATATTTGTGATGTCAGAATAGAGCGGCACAAGTAGGAGAAGAAAAAAAGGAGGCGTACTCGTTTGCAAACAAGGAACCTCATCATCCGCCATGCAGAACCCGAAGATGTTCCCGGAATGTGGCCGATCATTGAAGATCATTCAGACCAGAATAAAGAATTGTTTATTCGCAGAGTGCTGGAAAAAAGATTGCTGGCAGATCATTATATTCCGGTGGCGTTGCTTGAAAATCAAGTGCTGGGATATGCATGGGTTCACGATTATGGCCCGCATATTCGGACCGGACACAGCACGGCAAGATTAAATGACCTATTCGTTAGCGGCGGCCATCGGAGAAAAGGCGTGGGTCACCAATTGTTCCAGGCGGTCAAAAGCTGGTGCGATGCAAGGCAAGTCAGATGGCTGCAGTGGCAATCAAGCGCCGCAGGACTTCCTTTTTACGAAAGTTTGGGGTTTAAAGGTGATTCTTGTCCGGATCCGGAGCATCCTTTTTTCGAAATCGAATTCAGCGCAAAAAAGAAAACTTGAACATGGATGAAACTTTTAAGCAGAGAGGTGATTACATGGAGATTGTTTTTATCCGCCATGGCCATGGGGAGCATCTTATCGATTATCCTCACCAGTTAAACAAGCTGCATCCGGGATTAACGAGTCGCGGAATTTCACAAATACAGACCCTGCGGCAGCAGCTACCGATATATGATGAAGACCTCGTTTTGGTCAGTCCAACCAAGCGCACGATCGAAACGGCCCGAATTTTATGCCCAGCCCAAAAGATTTATGTGACTCCGCTCGTTGGTCCCCGCATGTTTCCGCAAAATCCTGATTATCCGGCACTTGTCTGTGATGAGATTTACACCAATGAAGAGGTCCGGGTGTTTGATCCTGAATGCGAGGTATTGGATTTGGGGTTGGATTGTTGGACGGAAGGGATTAATCGAATGGATCAAAACGTTTTTGAAATATACGCAGGGAAACTATTGGATTGGTGCCTTGACCGCGCCAAGCGGGTGATCATCATTTCTCACGATGGAACGATCACGAACTACCGGTTAGTGCTAGGGGAAAAAGATTTAACACGCGATGATTTTCTTGGAGAGGCGGGAGTATTTGAAACGACAATTTTTTCACATTAGGTTTTAATAATAGATTCCTGTATCGACACTTCGGCTTCGGATGTCATATGTTATATTGGAAGTTAACACTAGATTGCTAGAGCGTCCGAGTGAACGGGAGGTGTTGGACATGAAATATCCTTTTGATTGTCTTACGGATCTTGTTTTTGTCGAAGAAGAGCCCATTCTTCCGGCCGATATCATCTTGGTGCCGGGGGGAAGTCACACGGATCCGATGAGCATGGCAGCTGAACTATACCTTGCCGGTATGGCGCCATATATTTTGCCGTCGGGTGGATACAATATGAAGCTTGGGATGACCGAGTGGGAATTTTTTCGGGATATCGGCGTCTCGATGGGCGTCCCTGAGCACTCCATTCTTAAGGAAAACCAGGCCAAAAATACGTTTGATAACGCCAGAAACTCTTGGAAGGTTATACAAGACAACCATATCGAAGTGAAGCGGGCCATTATGGTATGCAAATCTTATTTTTCCAGAAGGGCGCTGATGACTTATCAAACGGTATTTCCGCCAAGCGTAACCATTCAAGTCATGCTGGACGATCTTCGGATCAATCGGGATAATTGGTTTCAAGACGAAGAAGGCATCCGATTGGTGCTGACGGAGGCGAAGAAAATATCGACTTATTTTGCCTACCATATCCCCAATTGGGTAAAACAAAACGGAAGTTGATGCTAAAAAGCTGAGCGGACCGGGGCGAATTCTTTGCGGCTAATGACATTGGATTCGCCCGCTTGTTTACATATTTCAGACCGATTATATCAATGGATGCAACCCGAGTGGCTCGACGCCGATTGCACATTAGACCGCATTCCAATGTTGAGGTGAACGGCTTGAAAAAATATACGGAAATCGGATTCGGCAATACATGGTTTATACGAACGGAATTCGAGGATTCGGATGGCACGGAGAGGGAAGTTCGGGGTTTTACGGCACCTTTTAAGCTGCAATCGGTCTATTTCAGGTTATGGATGGGAAAAAAGGTCATCATACTTGATTCGAAGGAAGGTTTAAAGCTGTCATCCAAGAATAGGAAAAACTTTAAACTCGTTATCGGGTTTATGGGGATATAGTTCGGAACTGGAACATTGAGAGCCCAAGAAACGGAGGTAATAAAGTGAATAAAATAGGGATACTTGCGGCAATCGCCATATCCTTATTGGTAGGTTTTGGTGCAGGAAGGTTGTACAGCGACTATATCAAAGTGAATACGGCTGTAAAAGAATCGTTGGAACGGCGAACGGTCGAATACTTAAAGCAAAAAGGATATTCTCCTGACCAATATACGATGACAACGATAAAAGCCGTAAAATTCGATGGCATGAACGACTACTCCGTTGATGTTCAATTTAAGGATGAAGCGTCGAGACATTACTACTACAGTGAGGATCCTGAAGGGAATATCCAGCAATACGGTTTTAACGGAACGAAACATATTGAGAGCGAAAGCCACGCAAAAGGGGAAATGGATGATGTCGATGATCGAGGTTTTGGATAAAGGTTATGTGCGGCTGGTTAACCATATGGGATCGGATTTGACGGTCGTGAACGCGGCGCGGGTATCTTACGCCAAAGAGTCGAAGGAGTTGAGCGATAAAGATATCCGGCTGATCAAGTTTCTTGCCCGGGAGGGGCACACTTCGCCGTTTCGGCACGTCATCCTGCAATTTGAAATTTTCGCACCGCTGATGGTGGCAAGGCAATGGTGGAAATACGTTATAGGCTCCGCGCATGCCGAAGGAACGGGCGACAGCTTGGAGGCGTGGAACGAGTCGAGCCGCCGATATATTACGGAAGAACCGACATTTTACATACCGGGAGAACAACAATGGCGGAGCAAGCCGGAAAATTCCAAACAGGGCAGCGGGGCTGTACTCGGGAATGAAGCGGGGCAAAAATTAACGAAGGAATTGATCGATTATATCGAGTTGGGCGTTCAAAAATATGAAGCTGCGCTGCAGGACGGTGTTTGCGCGGAGCAGGCGCGGTTATTTTTGCCTTCCTACGGCATGTACGTGAGATGGTATTGGACGGCCTCGCTCCAATCGGTATGCCATTTTTTGAACCAAAGATTGGAGCATGACGCCCAAAAAGAAATACAGGACTACGCTAAAGCGATTTTGGAGCTCAGCAAGCCGCTTTATCCCGTATCCGTCGAGGAATTGATGGGTCGTTCGGAAACAGCGGAGGTTTAAGGTCATATAGAAGAGGAGAAATGAGCCGAATATGATATCTAGAAGTTCGAAAGAAGAAAGCAGCTACGTTAGAAACAGACTGATCGAATTTAATGCCGGCCAGCTGCCGGATGATCTAAAGAATCGTTATGAGGAAATCAATCTGCATGTGAAGGATGACGAAGGGAATATTATTGCCGGTCTGCTTAGCGTCATGTGTTGGAACTGGCTGGAGGTCGACATTTTATGGGTGGATCCACGCTATCGAAAGCAAGAACAAGGCTCCAAGCTGCTGATGGAGGCGGAAAAGATTGCGCGGGAAAAGGGATGCACCTTCATTAAGCTGAATACGTTCAGCTTCCAGGCACCGGAGTTTTACAAAAAGCACGGTTACCGCGAAATCGCCGTCATCGACGACGCGCCGCGGGGATTCAAGCATTATTATTTTAAGAAGGATTTGTAGGGAAATCACAAGGATTCACCAAGGAGAACCTTATGCCTTACAACACATATTATCTCGCCCCGTACGACCCGGACTGGAAAAGAGAGTTCGCGGAGCTTGGAGCACGCATCAAACATGCGCTGGGAGACATTCCCCTTCGTGTTGATCATATCGGTTCGACCTCGGTGGAGGGGCTGGCGGCCAAGCCGATCATCGACATTCAGGTTTCGGTGGCTTCTTTAGAGCCGATTGGGCTGTACAAACCGCAAATGGAGGCGATCGGTTTCATCCACCAGGCGGACAACGAGGAGCGGACCAAGCGGTATTTTAGGGAGTCGCCGGGCCAAAAAAGGGTGCACATCCATGTCCGGGAGCAGGGAAGCTTCGGCGAGCAGTTTGCGCTGTTGTTCCGGGATTATTTGCGGGAGCATCCGTCGGAAGGGCAATTATACGTTGCGGAAAAGCGGAGGCTTATGAGTGAGTATCCGGATGAGCGGCAGAAGTATGTCGAAGAAAAAGAACCGATGATTTGGGAGATCATGCGGAGAGCAAGCCGGTGGAGCCAGCAGGTCGGGTGGAAACCGGGGCCTGCGGATTATTGAGCGGTAAGGAGCGTAAAACACGAGGAGGGATATGCCATGCCATGGCCCATGGTCCATTTTGCAGTCGCCCAAAGATTATTCGAGCCCGGTCCTTCGCCCGCTTTTTTGTTAGGCAGCATTTCGCCCGACGCGATTCATGCCCGGGAGCATGTCACCCGGAAGGAAAAGGGCGTTACCCACCTGGTCCACGAAGGACGGTTTCCAAGCATTCAAACGCTTCAGCAGGCCTGCGTTTCCTATTTGGATCAACACCGGGACCCGGATTGGAAGGCATTCGTTTGGGGGTATTTTGCGCACATTTATACGGATATCCGGTGGACCGAAACGCTTTACGCTGATTTTGAGCGGGAGTATGTAGGCGATCCCGACAAGATCAGGGATACGTATAACCGCGAGGTCAGCCAGCTGGAGTTCGATTTGCTGAAACGGGAGCCGTGGGCGCAGGATGCACTCATCCAATTGCGGCAGGCGCGCGCTTTTGCGGTTGAACCGTTCCTTACGCAAGACGAAGTCAGCCGGTACAGGGACATGAAACTCGCATGGCTCGAAGAGGAGCGTCATGAGCCGAAGATCGAAACCATGTATTTTCAAGAGACCAAAGCGAGGCGTTTTATCGAAAAAACAGCGGAGGAAATAACGGAATGGGTTGCTTGGGGATTCCCAAGGGAGAGGAGCGTCACCTAATGTACATTCAAAACATACAACGAGAGCAGGCGGCCGAGTTCTGGAAGCTGCGGCTTGAAGCGTTGAAAACGCATCCCGAAGCCTTTGGCTCCTCCTATGAGGATCAAGTGCATACGCCGATGAATGAGGTCGAACTGAGAATAAACAATGAACCGGATAATTATATCCTTGGCGCGTTTACGGAAGAGGGCCAACTTGTCGGGATGGCCGGATTCCGCCGGGAACCGGGCAGGAAGGTCCGGCATAAAGGCATGGTGTGGGGAGTGTACGTCGTTTCCGCTCATCGCGGCAAAGGCATCGCCAAACAGCTCATGGCGGAAATTTTGCGCCGGGGTCAAGAAATCGAAGGCCTGCGGCAGATCCAGCTGTCGGTGGTGACGGCCAACACGGCTGCGTCGGCGTTATATAAGGGATTGGGTTTTGTCGGTTACGGCCTGGAAAAAGAAGCATTGATCGTGGACGGACGGTTGTATGACGAAGAGTTTATGGCGTATTTTTTAGGATAAACCATGAAGGTTGCGAACATTCATCCATTGTAGGGTTGCTTCAGGCGAGGATATAGTTAATGTTATTATCATAGATCTTGATGATATGGGGTGATTCCTTGAGGCTAACCCTTCGTTTTATTCTGATTTGTATTCTCGCCGTTTGCTTCTCCTCATGCAATGATCAGGTTTCGTCCACCGTTTCTTATATCCAGGTCATCGGTAAAGAAACCGGGGAAAAAGGGAGCAGCACCATCACCGTGAAAAATCCATACGATAAAAACGCAAAGCCATTCAAAATAACCATTGCGGATGAGATGCTCTGGAATTTGATCGAAGTCGACCGCATTTATTTTTCTTCTTATGAAACGTATGGCAATGGAGATGTAAAGCTCGAAATGATTAAATATCCGGATGATGCATCACCCAAAAAGTAGACTCAAGGGAGAGATTCCCTTGGGTCTTTTTACATGTGTCCCTTTTGATTCGAAAACGTTATTATGGGGGCTGCAAGCTTTGCGGAAAAACCGACCGGGGATTATGAAAAGGCTGTCATAAAGTGTCGATTGGTCATATTTGATGTCGTTCTGAAAGCCTTTTCCCGCAAGCAAAAACGACATATTGTCTGCCTGTCACCCCCGATTGTCACACGGCGAAAACCCTGATGTGGCGCGGGTTTGCGCCGCTTCTAAAATGACATATTTACGATGCTTGGACATTTGTCTATCGTTAAGCATGTAAGCGCTAGCAACCCTGCATAACTTCTAGAGAAAACAAACAGAAAGAAATCATATGAAAGGGGTGATCCTATGCAGGATACAAAAGCTGCTGTTCCGGGCAATGCAATGTTGAAACCGGGAAAGGCCGGTACCGGCAAGGGCGTCTGGAAGAGAATCATAACCAACTGGGAATTGTACATCTTTATTGCGCCAGCGTTTCTGTACTTTCTCATTTTCTCTTACGGGCCGATGTACGGCATTCAGATCGCGTTCAAAAACTTCATTCCGACAAAAGGGATTTCGGGAAGCCCGTGGGTCGGCTTCGACCATTTCGAGCGCTTCTTCCATTCCTATTATTTTTGGGATTTGTTATGGAACACACTGAGCATCAGCTTGTACGAACTCGCCATCGGATTTCCGATTCCGATTATTTTGGCGCTCGCTTTCAATGAAGTGAGAAACGGTTTCTTCAAGAAACTGGCTCAAACGGTAACGTATGCGCCGCATTTTATTTCCGTCGTGGTCATGGCCGGGATGATTATTTCCTTCTTGTCTCCATCGACAGGGATCGTGACGCACATCATTGAAGGGCTTGGCTTTAAATCACCGGACTTCTTGACGGATCCGAGATGGTTTAAAACGATGTATGTATTGTCCGGCGTGTGGCAGAGCGCGGGCTGGGGAACGATCATTTACCTCGCGGCGCTTTCCGGGGTGGATCCGGGACTTCACGAAGCGGCGATCATCGACGGGGCCTCGCGGTTCCAGCGCATTCGCCATATTAACATCCCGACGCTGGTCCCTACGATGACAATCCTGCTCATTTTGAACATGGGTAGCTTGCTGGGGGTAGGCTTCGAAAAGATTCTCCTGCTGCAAAACCCGCTGAACATGGGATCTTCGGACGTCATTTCAACGTTCGTGTACCGCTCCGGGCTCGTGGACGCGCAGTATAGCTTCTCGACAGCGATCGGCTTGTTTAACTCCGTGATCAACTGCGTGATGCTGATCGTCGTGAACCAGATTGTGCGCCGGACGAGCGAGAATAGTTTGTGGTAGAAAAGGAGGGGCACGGATGTTAACAGGCGTAAAAGAAACCAAACGCGACAAGATCTTTGTAATTTGCAACTACATTTACGTGCTTCTGGCTTTCCTGATCGTCTTTTATCCGTTGGTCTACATGATCAGCGCATCGATCAGCAATCCGAAGTTCGTAGGCTCCGGGGAAATGTGGCTGTGGCCGAAAGGCATCACCTTTGACGGCTATAAGCGCGTGTTCGAAAATTCAAGCATTTGGATCGGCTACGGCAATACGATTTTGTACACGGTCGTGGGTACCGCGATCAACCTGATCGTAACGCTGCCTGCAGCGTATGCGCTGAGCCGCAAGGACTTCGTCGGACGCAACTTCTTTATGGGCATGTTTATGGTGACCATGTTCTTTGGCGGCGGTCTGGTGCCGACCTACCTGCTCGTCAAGCAGCTCGGCATGATCAACTCCATGTGGGCGATCGTGATTCCGTCTGCCGCATCGATTTGGAACATCATCGTTTCCCGCACGTTTTTCCAAAGCTCGATTCCGAAGGAGCTGCAGGAAGCGGCCCAAATCGACGGTTGTACCAACATGCGGCTGTTCGTTAAAATCATTCTGCCGCTGTCGATGCCGATTATCGCGGTTATGGCGTTGTTTTACGGCGTCGGCAACTGGAACAGCTACTTCTCGGCGCTCATTTATTTGAATGATTCCGCCAAATATCCGCTGCAGCTCGTCTTGCGCCAAATTCTCGTTTTGCAGGAGATGGCGGCCCAGGGCGGAGGGGCGATCGACGCTTCGACAGCCGCTGCGATGAACAGCAAAGCCGAAATCGCGGCGCTGGTCAAATACGCGGTCATCATCGTGGCGACGCTTCCAGTCATTGTAATTTACCCGTTCTTACAGCGTTATTTCGTTCAAGGTGTTATGATTGGTTCCGTAAAGGGCTGATCTTGCTAAATGGGGATTTTGCAAAATCCCGAACTACTAAAAAGGGGAGTTATACAGATGAAAAACATTCGCAAGGCTTCATCCATTTTACTTTGCCTTACCCTTTCCGCGTCCTTGCTTGCAGCATGCGGATCGTCCAAAGGCAGCGAAGGCGCATCCTCTTCGGCGCAGACTCAGGCTGAAGGCGTGAAAAAAGACGGTTTTCCGATCGTGGACAAGCAGCTTACGCTGACCATGATGTCGCAGGACGCCGGCGTGGCGGACTGGAACCAAATGCCCGTGCTTAAAGAGATGGAAAAACTGACGAACATCAAATTCAATTATCAGCTTTCGCCGATCGACAGCTTTGCGACGAAGAAAAACCTGGTGTTCGCGAGCGGCGACTTGCCGGACGTATTTTACGGAGCGGATCTGAAGCCTGCTGAACAGGTGACCTACGGAACGCAGGGCGTCCTGATTCCTTTGGAAAAGTACATCGACGGAGGTTACGCGCCGAACATCAAAAAAATCTTCGACGAGCATCCGGACATCCGCAAATCGTTTACGACGCCGGACGGACATATCTATGCGCTTCCGAACGTCGACCTTTCCGCCGTCTGGTACCGCAGCCCGATGTGGTATAACGGCAAGTTCCTGAAAGCGCTAAACGTTACCGAGCTGCCAAAAACGACGGAAGAGCTGTACACGTATCTCAAACGCGTGAAAAACGAAGATCCGAACGGCAACGGCAAAAAGGACGAAATCCCTCTGACTTCCGTAAAGCTTGACGATTTGCGCATGTACTTCCTCGGTTTCTTTGGCATCTATGACGAAGTGATTTACGCGGATAAAGACGGCAAAGTTCACTATACGCCTCAAGAAGAAGGCTACAAAGGTTACCTGACATTCATGAACCGCTTGTGGAAAGAAGATCTTCTGGACCACGAGACGTTCTCGCAAACGCCTGAACAGAAAAAAGCGAAGGGCCAAAACAACCAGCTGGGCGTATTTAACGATTATTATCCATACTTTACGCTCGGAGGCGAACCAAGCGGCGATAACCCGCTCATGACGCCGGTGAAGAGCGAAATTCCAGGTTCTCCGGTATACGGAAAGCATCCGGGCATTTCGGCCAACGGCACGTTTGCGATTACGAGCAAAAACCCTGCTCCGGAAGCGACCATGCGCTGGATCGACTACCAATACGGCTATGACGGCGCGACGCTGTTTGCCCAAGGCCCTGAGAACCTGCTGTGGAAATACAAAAACAAAGAAACGCATGAAAAAGAATGGCTTCCGGTTCCGGGAGGAAAAGACCGCGAGGAATACCGCGGCACAATGACGCCGAACTACGGCATTCTGACGCCGGGCATGAACTCCGCCGAGCTGACCAATGGTCTGAAGAGCGATTTCGACAAGTGGATCGACAAGGAAAATGCAGAGAAGCTTGTACCGATCGGCAAAACGCCGTTCCCTAACGTGTACTTGACGAATGAAGAGCAAAGCGAAGCAACGGCGCTGCTGTCCGACCTCAATACGTACGTTCAGCAGATGGAAGCGAAGTTCGTGACCGGACAAGAGCCGCTTTCCAATTGGGACAAATACGTCGCTCAGCTGAAAAAGATGGGCGCAGACCGTATCGTAGAGCTTTACCAAGGGGCATACGACCGCTGGAACTCCGAGAAGTAATTTATTAGCAGAACAAAATGAAGCCAACATGTCCCGGTCGTAAAGACCGGATGTTGGCTTTCATCATTATTCGCCGTCCAAATCGGATTCGTTTCCGGCTTGGCCGTCCGGCGAAAACATTTTGCGGTATTGGCCCGGCGTATAACCGGTTTCCTTCTTGAATTTCCGGATAAAGTTGGGCGTGTCCAGGTAACCGACCCGAAGGATGATGTCCTTTAACGGATCGCCCGTCGTCTTCAGCTGGTGCATCACTTCTTCCATCCTTTTTTGCCAGATGTACTGGATGAAGTTCAGTCCCATTTTATCCTTGAAGGAGCGGCTGACATGCGATGGGGAGATGCTGAACTCGAAAGCGACGGTTTCCAGGCTGAGCGTATTATCCGTGTAATGCTCGTCGATATAAGCGACGATTTGATCGATGATCGATTGCTCTTCCTTGCGCGTATCCTGCTCGACTTGCGCACAGATCTGCGAGCACAGCTTTAAAAAGCTGCGTTCCAGTTCGTCCAGGGAATTGCCGTAGATCATGTTCGGCGCGATTTCCTGCAGCATGCCGTTGTTGCCGAGCTCGGAAGCGGTTTTCAAAATGCTGTTCAGCAGATCGAAGCAAACGCAACGGATCAGCAGCGCGGAATGCTCGGACGTATGCAGGTTTTGCATCGCCGAATGGACGATTTGGGCCGCGACGTCGTAACTTCCCTGCTTCAAGCTTTGCGAAAGCTTAAGCAGCGTGTTGTTCGGGATCCAGAATTCCTGGTCCTGCGTTTTGGACAACTTTTCGAAATAAGTGACGGAGCCGTAGTCGTTGGAAACGCGAAGCTCAAACGCCGAGCATGCCTCAATAAACGATTGGTTCAACTGATCCGGGCTCGAATAGCAGGTGCCGACGCCGATCATCGGAATCGCTTCGAACGATTCGAGGATGTTGAAGCGCACCGCTTCAACGATCTGCCGGAGACGGGAGAATTCGTCCTTGCCGTCAAGGTTGAAGCTGATGATCAGGCCCAGCTGGTTCAGTTGGGACAGCTCGACGCCATATCCATGGGCGCTTAGCTCCGGAATTTCAATTTGGGAAAGCAGCTCGATCATATCCTGGCGTTCTTGTTTTTCGTTTTCCGTCATCTGGTCTTTGTCCCAGCCGATCACCATCACGAAATGATGGGACTTGTCGAACCGGAGATCAAACGCCTCCTGCAGCTCGGGCGTCAAACTTTGGGCGCTGCCGTACTTCAGCAGCATGGACAGAAAATGGTTCCGGGCAAAAGGCTCCTGCAGGTCGACGCGCGAGCTGTATTCCTGCAAGGCCGTTCGGATCCGGTCCAGCTCGTTGCCCGAGGCGGGAGATCCTTCGGGGCGTTTGACCCCCGATTTCGAGGCCGCAAACTCGACGAGCATCGAAATCGGTTGGTACTGCATGCGGGCCAACACGACGGCAATGGCGGCGCCGACCAGCACGACGATGATAAACAGCATGATGATAAAGCTTCGCACATGCAGCACGCTGCTGAAAAACTGGGCGCTAGGCATGATCGTCACGTAGCTCCAGCCGTTGTTTTCCGATTTGACGGAAACGATCGAATGCGCCTGTCCGTTGATGTTCCGGTCCTGGATGCCGGGCGACAAATTTTCGAACAGCGTCTTTGCGTCTTTTTCGCTCAAGGCTTCCCCTTGACGGTTGTCGACCATGATATGTCCTTCGTTATCGAGGATATACGTTTGGCCTTGGTAGCTTCCGAGAATCGAGTCGATCAGGCTGCTGAGCTCGGATTCCTTGATCAAATACATGACCGTTCCGTGAGGGGTGGAGCTCCCGGGCGTAATCGGAATCAGGTAAGCGAGCATCGTTTCCTGAATTCCGGAAGAGCTCGTTACGATGTCGGCCGGGCGCATGATCGGATATGTCGCCTCGTTTAAATCCCGGTATAGCGTGTCTTTGCTCCAGTTTTTAAAGCTGATGTTTTTCGCAAACACGTCGAAATTGTTCAAGCCTTTGCTGGAGTAGATTTTATCGTCCCGATGAAAATACAGGTACATTTCACCGATGATCGAGCTGGTGGCCTTATATTGGTCCAGCGCCTGAATCGACTCCCAACTGGAGACCGGGTCATGAACCTGGTAACTCGCCAGACGTTTGTCGTAGGAGATACGGGTTGCGATTTCGCTGAGCTCCTTCATCCGTCCGTCGATGATGACCTTCGCCTGCGTCAATTGGGCTAGACGGGACTGCTCGATTTCGGAACGGAGATTCGTGACTGCGTTTTCATAAATGAAAATGGTCATGCAAATCAGAGGAATCAGCAGGATGAACAAATAGGACCAGATATATTTCAAAAACAGCTTGGATTTAAAGTAGTTTCGTTTCAACAATTCTGCCTCCCGTGCGAGCTGATGATCTTTAGGTACCTCATAATGATACCAACAAATCGGCGGTTTGGACATAGAAGGGCGGAAAGTTTCGAAATCGGCCATTTGGAAAAAGCGGGGCAACAAAGAGATTTACCTTCGTTTGAATAGAGGATTCGGCATCCTTTCGAAGAAGTATCTCTCAAAGATAGCGTTTTCATAATTCTGGTGAAAAGCTGGAAACCGCGTTTAAATCCGTTTTTGCAGCGAAATCAAACCACAATCGTGACATGGAGGGTTAGCATGAGTGAAAAGGAACGTTTGATCGAAGAGGAAGAATCCGTTGTCGTGCAAGGGGTCCACAATTACAGCAGCGAGGAGAACTGGGTCAAACCCGAGGATCCGCTGCTTCTGGAGAGGCTCGAATGGTTCAAGGACCAAAAGCTCGGGCTGATGATGCACTGGGGGCCGTATTCCCAGCTGGGCCTGGTCGAATCCTGGGCGCTCAGCGACGTGGACGAGGAATGGTCCCGGAACGAAATCGACTGGGATATCGATGCCGAAGAACTGAAGCGGCAATATGTCGATCTCAATAAAACCTTTAACCCGCTTCGTTTTCAGCCGGATCTTTGGGCGGATCTTGCGGCAGACAACGGCTTCAAATATTTGAACTTTACGACCAAGCACCATGACGGATTTTGCATGTGGGATACCCATACCACCGATTATCGTATTACGGGGCCGGATTGTCCTTTCCATACGCATAAATATGCCGATATTACGAAGCAGCTGTTTAACGCGTTCCGGGCGAGAGGCCTCGGCATTTCCGCCTATTTCTCCAAAGCCGATTGGAATTCGCCGTATTATTGGGCGCCGGGCATGCGGCCGGGAACGACGACGTCCCGCGGACCGACTTATGATCCGAAGGAATACCCTTGGCTGTGGGAGCAATTCGTTCAGTTCACCCATGAACAGATTATGGAGCTGATGACGAACTACGGCCGGATCGACGTGTTGTGGCTGGACGCTGGCTGGGTTAACGACTATCGCGATCAGAACATCCGCCTCGGCGAAGTGGTGGAAAAGGCGCGCAAAATTCAGCCATGGCTTCTGTCGGCGGACCGCACGGTCGGCGGACCTTACGAAAACCTGATTACGCCGGAGCAAACGCTGCCTGAGCGCGCGCTTCACGTGCCGTGGGAAAGCTGCATCACGATGGGATCGGCGTTCTCGTTCCGATACGAGGATAATTACAAATCGGTTCGCCAGCTGATCCATCTTCTCGTCGAAATCGTGGCCAAAGGCGGCAACCTGGCGCTCAACGTCGGACCGCAGCCGGACGGAAGAATCTCCAGAACGGCGATTTCCCGGATTCAGGGCATGGGAGCCTGGCTGAAGGTTCATGGCGAAGGCATCTACGGAACGAGAGTTTGCGAGCCGTATTCGGTGGGCAACGTGCAGTTTACGCAAAAAGACGGCAAAATCTATGCCTTCTACCTGTACAAGGATGAGAACGAAACCGTTCCGGAAGAAATCCATCTGCCGCTGCAGAAGGAGTTCGGCCGGATCGACCTGATCGGCGGGCCGGAAGGGCTCGAGTACCGCAAGACGGAAAACGGCATCGCCGTGCGTCTTCCGGAGAAAGAGCGCGAGGCCAAAGCGCCGATCGCGCATGCGTTCCGGATTCAATAACGCAATCTTATCGCAAGACTGACATATTCGCATGATGTATCGGACTCAACATGAATTGAGCCGACCATTTGATCCGAAAGGTGCTGAACATATATGCAACAATGGTTTGAAGACGCGAAGCTGGGCATTTTTATTCATTACGGGATTTATGCGGTGGACGGCGTGGCCGAATCCTGGTCCTTTTATAACGGCAGAATGTCTTACGAGCAATACATGAAGCAGCTGGACGGCTTCACCGCTTCGAAATTCGACGCGGACAAATGGGCCGACCTGATCGAAAAATCCGGCGCCAAATACGCAGTGCTGACGACGAAACACCATGACGGCGTAGCGTTGTTCGATACGCAATACAGCGATCTGAGCGTCATGAAAAAAACTCCCGCAAAGCGTGACATTATCAAGGAATACGCCGAAGCGATCACGAAGCGGGGGATTCGCCTGGGCATGTATTACTCGCTCATCGACTGGTCGCATCCGGATTATCCAAGCGTGTACGAAGGCGGCAAAGTGCCGGAGGATTTGAGCACGGTCAACCGGTTTTCGAGCCCGCTGGACGGCGTGCAGGACGAGGAAAAATGGCAGAAGTTTTTGCAATTCAACAACGACCAGCTGAAAGAAGTCTTGACGAATTACGGCAAGGTCGACCTGCTGTGGTTCGACGGTGACTGGGAACGGAGCGCCGAGCAGTGGAATTTGCCGGAGTTCAAGCATTACCTGAAATCCTTCAACCCCGATCTGATCATCAACTCGAGGCTTCAAGGACATGGAGATTATAAAACGCCGGAGCAAGGCTTGCCGATCACGAGACCGGAAGGACCGTGGGAGTTCTGTACGACGATCAACTCCTCGTGGGGGTACGTGCCGACGGACAACCATTATAAATCGCTGAATCAGATCATCCGCATGTTCTGCGACTGCATCTCGATGGGCGGCAACATGCTGCTGGACATCGGACCGCGCGAGGACGGAACGATCGACGAACGCCAGGAAGAGATCCTGCTTGGCCTGGGCGACTGGATCCATACGCATGCCGAGGCGGTATACGGTACGCAGGAAGGCATCATGACGCGTTATTACCTTGGAGGCAGCACGTTGTCCAAAGACAAAAAGACGCTGTACCTGTTCGTTTATGACGATCCGAAGGAAAACATCTGCCTGAAGGGATTGTGCAACCCGATAAAGAAGATCACCGTGCTGCATTCGGGGAAAGAGCTTACCCACGAAATTCACGGGGGCGTTCCTTGGTTCAACATTCCGGGCACGACCTGGATTCCTCTGACGGCGGAAGATACGCATGAGCACGTGACCGTGCTGAAACTGGAATTCGACGAAGAAGTGGAGATGTACGGCGGCTCCGGAGCGGTCGTAACGCATAACTAAGGATGAGGAGGCGGCAATCGGAAAGGGGATGTTGCACACCGGGAGCCGCCCCCATCTTTATCAGGCAAAATCATACGTTGCAAAGGAGATTCCGATGGAGCAATTCAGATTACCGAAAATCCAAATGACCAGCTTTGAGCTTCCCAAAGCCGTGCAAGACGTCCTGAAAGAAGCGGAGGAGAAGCTGGCGCATCGTCCGAAGCTGCTGAAGCTGTTCAAAAACTGCTTCCCGAACACGCTGGAGACGACGACCAAGCTGATGGACGACGGCACGACTTTCGTCATTACCGGCGACATTCCCGCCATGTGGCTGCGCGACTCGGTCGAACAGGTCATGCATTACGTGCCGTTGGCGAAAGACGACGAGGATCTGCAGCGCATCCTGTCCGGCTTGATTAAGCGCCACATCCGGTACATCCAGATCGATCCTTATGCGAACGCGTTTAATGAGTCGGCTAATGATTGGCATTGGAATAAAGCGGATCAGACCGACATGTCCGCTTGGGTGTGGGAGCGCAAGTTCGAGATCGATTCGCTATGCTTCTCGATGCGTCTTGCCTACGCCTATTGGAAAGAAACCGGTCTTACCGATATTTTCGATGCCGGCTTCAAATCGGCGATGCGGCTCATCTATGACTTGTTCAAGACCGAGCAGCGGCATTTCGAGCTTTCCCCGTACCGCTTTATGAGAGACAACGGCATTCGCCAAGACACGCTCGCCAATGACGGCTTGGGCATGCCGGTCAACTATACGGGGATGGTTTGGTCCGGCTTCCGTTCCAGCGATGACGCCTGCGATTTCCATTACAACATTCCGGGCAACATGTTTGCCGTCGTCGCCCTGCGCCAGATGCAGGAATTTGCGGAGTGGGTGTTCCGCGATACCAATTTTCTGAAGGAGCTGAAAAAGCTCGAACAGGACATCGATCACGGCATTCAATTGTACGGCATTTACCGCCATCCGGAATTCGGGCCGATTTATGCGTACGAAACGGACGGATACGGCAATTACTGCCTGATGGACGACGCGGGCACGCCGGGACTCCTTTCCATTCCGTATCTCGGGTATGTGCCCGCCGATGATCCGGTGTACCAAAACACGAGACGTTTTGCGTTGTCGAAGGCCAACCCGTTCTATTTTGAAGGCAAAGCGGCTAAGGGCATCGGCAGCCCGCATACGCCGGACGGATTCGTATGGCATATGGCCCTTTCGATGCAGGGCATTACGGCCACGACAAAAGAAGAAAAGCTGGCGATGATCGATATGCTGGAGGCGACCGATGCGGATACGGGCTTTATGCATGAGGGCTTCCATGCGGATGATCCGGCCAACTTCACGAGAAAGTGGTTCGCATGGTCGAACAGCCTGTTCTCCAAACTCGTGTATCAAGCGATGAAAGAAGGGATTCTATGAGCCGGAACGTCATCATCTTTTACGATGCGGCATTTCCGGGAAGCCCCGGGCTTGACGATTCGGCCGTTGAAGCATTGCGGCAGATCGGCACCATCGCGGCCGCGGCGGACTTGGCTGCAGTTCTTCGCGAAAGCCGGGGCGGCTGCTTCGTTAATCTGCATGCGCCTTATTTTCCGAAAACGGCATGGCCGGAAATTCACGCCTTCCTGCGGCGCGGCGGAGGGCTTATTAGCATCGGCGGCGCGCCGTTCAAAATCCCGGTTCGCCCCGAGGAGGGCGGCTGGACGCCTGAAGCGGAGCAAACCGCTTACCACCGCGAGCTGTTCATTCACGAGACGCTGCGCGTAAACGCCGGTCCCGTCAAGTCTCTCGCCGCTTCGGATCGGATTCCTCTGCTGGCTGGCCGCGAGGCACTTTTTGACATCCGTGATACGTGGAATCTGGTGCCGCATACGACCCGCAACAGCGATTTTCCGCATGAAA
The DNA here is from genome assembly GCF_031583795.1 of Paenibacillus sp. VCA1. Lineage (NCBI taxonomy): Bacteria > Bacillati > Bacillota > Bacilli > Caryophanales > Paenibacillaceae > Paenibacillus > Paenibacillus sp. VCA1. The sequence continues at coordinate 51,445 of NZ_JAVLSX010000011.1, forward strand.
TGGGCTCGGCAGGGACGATGAGCACGCAGGTCTATCCGCTTCTGAAAGGCATTAGCGGCGAAGGGCGTGAAATTGCCGCCCCTGTCGTGTTGTGGGAGAATTCGCGCGGCGACTTTAAGGGTTCCAGATGGCTGTTCGTCAATCTGCCGTTATCGAAGGCGTTCTGGGAACAAGGCGGCGTCGATGCGTTAGCGGAATGGAGCAGCTTCTGTGCGAATCCGGTAACGGAGCTTTCCATCACAACCAACTATGCGTCCTACGAGCCGGGAGAGCATGCCGTGCTAATGGTGCAAATGCAGCGGATCGCGAAGCGGGATGATGCGGAGGCTTCAAACAAACGCTGGACGTTTGAGATCACCGTGGAGCAGGACGAAGGCGACCAGTATTGGGCGCAGCGGTTTGCCGCCGAGGTGACGAAATCGCTTGATTTCGTCCGCATTCCCGTGCCGCTGGTCATCCAAAGCGGGCTTTACCGCGTCGTATGCCGGGCGTCCTCCGAAGACGGGGAGACACGCGTGCTCCGTCACGGCTTCTGGGGGAACGATCCGGAGCTGCTTGCAAAAGGAAGCCCGGTAACCTGCGGGAGGGACTATTTCGTGAAGGACGGCCGTCCGCTGCCGATCGTCGGCATGACGTATATGGCGTCCGACGTGGCCCGCAAGTTTCTGTTTCTGCCGAACCCGGACGTCTGGGACCGCGATATGTCGCAGATGGCGAAGGCGGGGATCAACTGGATCCGGACGGGGCTTTGGACCGCCTACCGCAATGTGATGCAGGTGGACGGGCATGCGTCCGAAGAGGTGCTTCGCGCGATCGACGCCTTTATCCTTACCGCCAAAAAACATGATTTGCAGGTGACGTTCACCTTCTTCTCCTTTACGCCGGAAACATGGGAGGGCGTCAATCCTTATCTCGACCCGCAAAGCGTGGAGGCGCAGAAGCGGTTCATCCGTTCCATCGTGCACCGTCACCGGGCAACGAGCAACGTCGATTGGGATTTGATCAACGAACCTTCGATGTTCGATCCGAAACGGATTTTCGCGTCGGGACCGAGATCCTGCGGCGACCGGTTCGAGCGGGAGGCTTTCTCGGCCTGGCTGAAGGAACGCCACGGACGGATCGAGCTTCTGCAGGAGCGCTGGAACATGACGCCGGAGCAGCTGCCGAGCTTTGCGGCGGCGGCGATTCCGGGGCCGCAGGAAATCAACTTCGACGTGCAGGACATGATCCTGGAGAAAAAGGGCACGCGCTGGCTCGATTACTGCCTGTTCTCCATGGACATGCACAATCGCTGGGCCAAACAGCTTTATGCCGAGATCAAGGAACTGAACCCGAATCAGCTTGTAACGGTCGGACAGGATGAAGCGTTAGGCGCGCAGCGTCCTTCGCCGTTTTTCTACCAAGAGGCGGTAGACTATACGACGGTCCATTCGTGGTGGCTCAACGACGACTTGGTCTGGGACGGCGTTTTCGCGAAAACGGCGGACAAGCCGAACGTCATTCAGGAAACGGGCATCATGTACGTCGAAACGCCGGAGGGACGCGCCAAACGAAGCGAGGAAGAGCTGCGCAGCATCCTTGAGCGTAAATACGCCTATGCCTTCGCGACCGGAGGAGCCGGCGCGATCCACTGGATTTGGAACACGAACTTTTACATGGATAATGCGAACGAATCGCATATCGGCGCGCTCCGGGCGGACGGCACCGAAAAACCCGAAACGGATGTTTCGTATGCGTTCGGCAAGTTCATGGGCGAAATCCGTGATCTGTTCGAGGGACGTGAGCTTGAGGAAATCGCCGTCATTTTCCCGTACTCGAACGATTTTTCCAACCGGAAGCTGGCGTACGAAGCAACGACGCGCCTGACGCGCGTGTTGTCCTATCAGCTGAACATCCCTTTCCGCGGCGTATCGGAATATGATTTGCGGCCGCTGGAAAACGACCCGGCGAAGCTGATCCTGCTGCCGAGCGCCCATAATATCGACGATTCGGCTTGGGAGCGGCTGCTCGGCATCGTGAAGCGGACGGGAGCAACCCTATTGGTAACGGGACCGATCAGCATCGATGCTTACTGGCGGAAAACGGATCGGCTGGCCGACCTGCTCGGGGAAGCGCAGCTTCGCAACGTTCGCCGCGAAGAGCTGCTCTATGTGGACGGAAAAGAGATTCCGGTCTCTTACGGCAAACGCCGGATCGCCGAGGTGAGCAAGGAAACCCGGAGCGGAGGTCCCCTTGAAGCCGCCCCCGGAAGCACGGGAGGCGACGCGGTACGGAATATCCCGCTAGGAAACGGACGCCTGATCTGGTGCCCGCTGCCGATCGAATTGAACGACAGAACGGATTCGATGGCGGAGCTGTACCGGTACGCCATTGCCGAAGCGGGCTGCGGCAGCGGATTCGAATGGACGCGGGGCGACGTACCCGGCATCTACGGCCGCAAGCTGACATTCAAAGACGGAAGTTTGTACGTCTTCGTGTCGGAGTACGCCTTGGACACGAGCGTGGAAGTGGCAGACAAAGACACCGGCGCGACTTACGCATTTGAGCTGGAGCAGGAAAGATCGGTCCTGTTCGCGGCGGACGCCGAAGGACGGATCATTTCCGTCTATCGGCCGCATGAGGTTAAGATCAACACCAAACCATAACTGTCCGGAGGTATAGCGACATGAATTTAAGCGGAGTGCCTGAACCAAAGATCGAATATGCTCCGAAGCATTACATTTGCCGGCGGGCGGCGGGGCCGCTCGAGCTGGACGGGAAACTGGACAAGCCGTTTTGGGAGAACGCGGCCTGGACGGAAGACTTCGTCGATATCGAAGGCGACCTGCGTCCGAAGCCGGCGAAGCAGACCCGGGTCAAAATGCTCTGGGACGACGAATATATGTATTTCGGGGCGGAGCTGATCGAAGATCAGATTTGGGCGACGCTCACGGAACGGGAGTCGGTCATCTTTTATGACAACGACTTTGAAATTTTCATCGATCCGGACGGGGATACGCATCAGTATTACGAGTTCGAGATCAACGCGCTGAATACCGTATGGGATCTGATGCTCGTACAGCCTTACCGCGACGGCGGACCTCCGGTGAACGGCTGGGACATCCGCGGGTTGAAAACGGCCGTGCATATCGACGGGGAACTGAACAATCCCGAAGCGGACAACCGGAAATGGAGCGTCGAGGTGGCGATTCCGTGGAACATCCTGAAAGAATGCGCGCACGCAGGCCGTGCGCCGATCAAAGGAGAATTTTGGCGCGTCAATTTCTCCCGCGTCGAGTGGCAGGCCGAGGTTCGGGACGGAAAATATGAAAAAGTGATCAACCCCGAGACCGGCAAGCCTTATCCGGAAGACAACTGGGTATGGTCGCCGATGGGCATCATCAACATGCATTATCCGGAGTTGTGGGGTTATGTCGTGTTTGGGGACGCAGACAGCCCGGATTCATTCGAGCTGCCGCAGGACGAACGCATCAAGTGGGAGCTGCGCAAGCTGTATTATCGCCAGCGCAATTATTTCGAGGCGAACGGGGAATTCGCCAAGGACATCGGGCCGCTGAAAGGCAGCGATGCTTGGAGCATCGAGCCGGCCGTCGAAACGACGCGGAGCCTGTTCCAGATGACGGCCCCTTCGGCGGACGGATCCGCATTGCTTTGCATTCGCCAGGACGGAAAGCTGTGGAAGGAGGAACGGAAATGACGATGCAGACCGCTGCTTTTTCATTGAATCAAACGGCGATAGATCTGATTGAGCGCAAGTTTCGCGAGAAACGCCGGATGGCGCAGGCAAGGGAACAAGAGCTGTTCGGCATTTTTCAGGAAGAACTGACGGAAGAGGAGACTTGGGCGCTGAAATATTTGTACGCTTATATGCCGGTGAACGACATGGCCGATTACGACGGGGCGTTGTTTTTGAGCCATGTCCGCCGGACGCTCGAGATCCGAAAGGCCATGCCTTGGGGCGAACGCGTGCCGGATCACCTGTTCCTGCATTTCGTGCTTCCGTACCGGGTCAATACCGAAAACATAGAAGATTCCCGCGGCATCCTGCACGAAGCTTTGGCGGAACGCACGAAATCCTTGTCGATGGCGGACGCCATCCTGGAAACGAACTACTGGTGCCATGAAAAAGCCACCTACATCGGCAGCGACCTGCGAACGATTTCGCCGCTGACGATGATCCGCAATGCCCGCGGCCGCTGCGGCGAGGAGTCGACGCTGGCCGTCGCCGCGCTGCGCAGCATCGGCATTCCGGCCCGGCAAGTGTACACCCCGCGCTGGGCGCATTGCGACGACAACCATGCCTGGGTCGAAGCGTGGGCCGACGGAAAATGGTATTACTTCGGCGCTTGCGAGCCGGAAGCCCGGCTCAATCAGGGCTGGTTCAGTCCTCCTGCCCGGCGCGCGATGCTGATCAACACGCGGATTTATGCGGATTATCCGGGTCCTGAGGACATTACGCTCGCCGACGAGTGGTTTACGGAAATCAACCTGCTGGAAAACTATGCGCCGACGCGGACGATGACGGTTGCCGTCAAGGATCGGCAAGGAAGTCCGGTGAGCGGGGCGCAGGTACATTTCGAGCTGTACAATATGGCCGAGTTTTATCCGATCGCTACGATTCCTGCGAATGAACTTGGAGAAGCTTCGTTCAAGACCGGCTACGGCGACTTGTTGATCCGTGCGGTACATGACGGCGTTTGGGGCGAGCAAAAAATCACGGTGGCCGAAAGCGACCGGATTGAACTTGTTTTGGATCAGACAGAGCAGCCTTCCGGAACGCATGATCTGGATATGGTTCCGCCGCCTGAGCGGGAAGGGGACGAAGCGGAAGCTTTGTCCGAAGAACAAATCCAAAGGCACAACCGCCGACTGGAAGAAGGAACGAAAATCCGGACCGGTTACGAAGCGACCTTCCTGACCGAAGCGGATGCGGCGGCGTTGGCCGGGGAATTCGGACTTCCGGCGGAGCGGGTATGGGACGTGCTGCGCAAGGCGCGCGGGAACGACCGCGAAATCGCAGCTTTCCTCCGCGAGCGCTCGGGCGAATACGGCGAGTGGCCGCTGCGACTGCTGGAAAGCCTGAACGAAAAGGATCTGGTGGATACGTTCCGTCCGGCGCTGGATGATCATCTTATCGGCGCATTGGCGCGGCGCGGGGAGCTTGACGAAGAGACATTCGTTTCGCATGTGCTTTGTCCGCGCGTGCTGCACGAAATGATCGTGCCGTACAAGCGCTTTTTCCAAGAAGCGTTTGCCGCGGATGAAGCCGCGATCAAAGCCTACCCTTCCGTGCTGGTTCGCAAGCTGGAGAACGGCTACGGATTATGGGAGGACCTTCAAAATCTGAAGGGCAAAGGCAACCCGGTAGGTACTTACAAACTCATGCACGGGGACGAAATATCGCTGGGCATTCTGTTTGTCGCCGTGTGCCGTAGCCTCGGCATTCCGGCCCGATTGCATCCGAGCGAGCAAAAGCCGCAGTATATGGGGGACGGGGGCTGGAAAGACGCGCCGTTTGCATCGCGTACTTCCCAAGAAAAAGCGGAAGCGAAGGCATGGGGCTCGCTGCGTCTGCAACGCGACCCGGAGGCGGCGCCGGAAACGGCGGAAGCCTCGTATTACGAGAACTTCACGTTCGCCCGCCTGGAGAACGGCGTTTATAAGACGCTTGTTTATCCTTACGGCAAAAAAGACGTGTACGACGAGCCGTTCGAGGTGGAGCCGGGCTCTTACCGTTTGACGTCGGGCGTGCGTTTGAAGGATGGAACGGTTCAGGCGCGCTTTACCTATTTCAAGGTCGAAGCCGGCGAACAAACGGACGTCGTCCTGACGTATCGCCAAGCGAAGCATGACATCCCGGTGCTCGGGAAGATCGACCGCACCAGCGCGTTCGCGAAGCTGGACGGAACCCGCGCAACGCTTGGCGAGCTGATCGGCGCATCCGGCGCCCTCGTCGCCTGGATCGAGCCGGAGCGGGAGCCGACGAAGCATTTGTTCCGCGAAATCGGCGAGCTGGCCGAAGCGTATGCGAAGCTCGGCGCACCGATCGTGCTCATCATCGGCGACGCCGAATGGACCGCTTCCTTTGATCCGTCCGCTTATCCGAATCTGCCGTCCGGCACCGTATTCGTGCGGGATTCTTCCTATGCGGCGCTGCCGGATTTCATCGCCCAGTCCCCGGCTAGGGATGCAGGCTACCCGCATCTGTTCGTGCTGGACGCCCAGGATCAAATTCGCTATACGGCTTCAGGTTATAAAATCGGCACCGGCAAGGAAGCGCTGCAGGTGTTGACCGGCGTATGGCAGTAAATTACGAATCGGAGTGAAATCAAATGACCGAAAAAAAATATATCGTCGCGGGTTATGCCGTCGACGCCAAGCTTCCTGACATGACGCGGGAAGACCTCATGAAATTGACCCACCTCAACGTGGCTTTCGGCCATGTCGTAAACGACCGGATTTCGACGGCTCATCTGAAAAATACGGCCGTTCTGCGGAAAATGAAAGACGAGCATCCGCATTTGAACATCGTGTTGTCCGTCGGCGGCTGGAGCGCCGGAGGATTCTCCGAAGCGGCTTCGACCGAAGCCGGCAGACAAAGCATGGCCGAATCCGCGGTGCAGGCCGTTACGGAATATCCGTTTGACGGGATCGACCTGGATTGGGAATATCCTTGCTACGGCGAAGCCGAAATCGCGTCCAGCCCGGACGACAAAACGAATTTCACGCTGCTGCTCAAAACGATCCGCGAGGCGCTGGACCGCAAGGGCGCGGAAGACGGACGCCATTACCTGCTGACCATCGCGGCGGGCGCGGACCAATATTACGTGGACGGCACCGAGATGGACGAAGTGCAGAAATATCTCGATTTCGTTCAGCTGATGACTTATGACATGCGCGGCGGATTCCAGGTGCTGACCGGTCACCACACGAACCTGTACACGCCGACGGGCGACTTGTTCCGGATCAGCACGGACGCCTCCGTCAAGCTGTTTATGCGCGCGGGCGTGCCGAAGGAGAAAATCGTCATCGGGGCGGCATTTTATTCCCGCGTCTGGCACCAAGTGCCGGACCGCAACAACGGGCTCCATCAAATGGCCGGAACAACCGGCGGGTATGGGCCGGATTTCGCAACGCTTTCCAGGGAGTATATCAACAAAAACGGCTACACCCGCCATTGGGACGAGGAAGCGTGCGCGCCGTACCTGTTCAACGGTTCCAGTCTTATTTCCTACGACGACGAGGAATCGATCGGGCATAAATGCGGTTACGTCAAAGACAACGGCCTGGCAGGCATCATGTTCTGGGAATACAGCTGCGACGACACGCACCAATTGCTTGACGCGATGTTTCGCGGACTGAAGTAATTCATGTTTTGAGACCCGCTGTCATTTTATCCATATCATCATGTTAAAAAGGCTGAAGGCTTGCGGCATCGTTTGGTGCGCAGCCTTCGGCCTTTTTAGCATGGCGGGCGCTCGAAAGAGATTGACCGATCCCCGATTCCTTCGGACGATATCTTTCATGATGCAAATTTAAAGGGATTTTTGTCGGCATATGGAAGTGATTAAGGCGGTGGCTTACAGCATATAAATGATGGAGAAGGAGTGAAGCGGCATGCAAAAAGCATTTATTGTCTACTTTTGGACGGAAAAACGGAATAACCTTGACGAGCTGAACCAGCTGCTGTCCGAAGGCTGGAAGGTGCATAGCCAAAAACCGATGGGCACGGGCGAGTCAGCCGGAGCGTATTCGCTCGTTATTTTAGAAAAATAAGAAGCTGCAGGAATCGTCATGCTTAAGGCCAATATGAGGTGATCGAAAATGACTGACATCATTACATTAAAAAGATTGTCCGAGCCGGCGGAGGCCGGGATGCTGGACGAGGCGTTTTCCCGTCATTTTGGATGGTATAAGCCGGGGGACTATTATGACAGGTGCTTGCGGGAAAACCGGGAAGGAACGCGAATTACCCTGATGGCTTTTTGCGGGGAGGAGCTCGCAGGCTGCTGCCATCTGCTCCGCCAATCGAAGTATCCGTATTTCATGGAGCGCAATATTCCCGAAATCAACGATCTTAACGTATTTCCGGAATTCCGTCGCAAGGGCATCGCCAGCCGAATGTTTGACGAGTTCGAGCGCATCGCCGCAGAGCAATATTCCCATATCGGCCTTGGCGTCGGCATGTACGAGGACTATGGAAACGCCCAAAGAATGTATACGACACGCGGATACGTGCTGGACGGGCAGGGCCTGACCTATCGAAACGAAAAAGTGAAGCCGGGCGAAAGCGTCATGGTCGATGACGATCTGATTTTATATTTGATCAAAAAGCTTTAAAGCGAAAAGAGGACGGTGCCCGCATGATTCAATATTCGAACGGCAGGATCACGATATTTCAAAGCGCGTTGTTTCAGACGACATCCACCGTCGTTCATCTGGACGATTTCGTTCTCGTGGTGGACCCGAACTGGCTTCCCGGCGAGATTCGGGAGATCAAGGAGCATGTAGCCGCGGTTCAAGGAGACAAGCCCTGTTATTTGTTGTTCACCCATGGGGACTACGACCATATTATCGGATACAAGGCTTTCCCGGGGGCAAAAACCATCGGGAGCGCCGGTCTTGCGCATCACCCGCACAAAGAGCGGAAGCTGGGGCTGATCCGGGATTTTGATGCCATGTATTACGTGACCCGCGATTATCCGGTCGCTTTTCCGGAACTCGACATCGTCATCGGCGAAGACGGTCAGCAGGTGACGATCGGTTCGACGACGTTGACCTTTTACCTGGCTCCGGGCCATACGGAAGACGGCTTGTTCGCCGTGATCGACGCGGAGGGGGTCATGATCGCCGGCGATTATTTGTCCGATTTCGAGCTTCCTTTCATTTATCACAGCGCAAAGGCGTACGAGGAGACAATCAATAAAGCCAAGCAAATTTTGCGGGATCATCCGGTTCGCCTGCTCATTCCCGGCCATGGCCGTTATGCCGATGATCGCGCCGAGATGGACCGGCGGGTCCGCGTCGCGCTGGATCATTTGATGCGGCTGAAGGAGGCGGTTCTTGACGGCGACGAGGAGGCGCTGGAGCAGCTTAAGCTTGAGCATGGATTTTTATCCGAAACGACGATGGAGTGCCATAAGGAAAACGTGAGGATCATGCGGAAGGAGCTGTCGGGAGGAGTCGTCCGGCAAGAAGGACAAACGCTGAATTATGCCATCAGGCCGATTTCGGATCAGGACATCCCGTTTCTGTGGGACATGCTGTATGAATCGCTGTATGTGCCGGAAGGCGGAAAACCTTTTGGCAGAGAGATTCTGCAGGACCCGGCGATCGCCAAATACGCGGAGCATTGGGGTCGTCCGGGCGACATCGGATGGATTGCCGTCACGGATGACGGACAGCCGATGGGTACGATCACGGCGCGTTTATTTGACGAAAGCAACCGGGGATATGGTTACATCGGTCCGGACGTGCCGGAGCTCGGCATGGCGATTTCGCAATCTTATCGGGGGAAGGGCATCGGGACGGCGCTCATGAAGGCCTTATTCGATGAACTCCGGAAGCAAGGGATTTCCCGGGTATCGCTCAGCGTTGATCCCAACAACGAGGCGGCGGTCAAGCTTTATCGGCGTTTCGGTTTTATAGACGTTGGCGTCGTGGATACGTCGATTACCATGGTGGCGGACGTGAAGCGTACAGCATATTCATTTGGCGGAGCAAAGGGAGAGGAAGACGTTGAAAATCGTTGACTTCGGCAGCGAAAAGGGTAGAATCATTGAAGCCTATGGCAGCCAAAATCTCGTCATGACCCGCATTTTAAGCGGTTCGGGCGAATTGCAGACGGGATGCATGCATCTTGGACCCGGCGGCGTCGTGGGGTATCATCAAGCGACGGTGCCGCAGCTGTTTTTGGTTGTGGGGGGAGAAGGTTTCGTCAAGGGAAAAGAAAACGAGGAACTGCCCATTCAGGCCGGCAGCGCCGCTTTTTGGGAAGCGGGAGAATGGCATGAAACGAGAACGGAGCAGGGGCTGACCGCCATCGTGATCGAAGGGGAGTCGTTGAAGTTATATTTAGGATGAAGTCGGGAAATCAGGGCTCTTAAAATCTTGATGGCAGCCCGTTTTTAGTGAGGTGAACAAGTTTGATCATTTGGGTAAACGGCGCATTCGGCGCGGGAAAAACACAAACATCGCATGAACTGCACCGGCGGATTCCGAATTCATACATTTATGATCCGGAGAATGCGGGTTATTTTATACGCAAAAACGTTCCTGTATCCATGGCCAAAGGCGATTTTCAGGATCACAAGGCATGGCGCGAAACGAATTACAGCGTGATTAAGTACATTTACGAAGAATATGACGGAACGCTAATCATTCCGATGACGATCGTCAACCCGGCGTATTTCGACGACATTGTCGGCAGATTGAGGCGGGATGGGGTCGTCGTTCATCATTTTGCGCTTTGCGCCGCCAAGGAGACGCTGCTGAAGAGATTGCGAAGCCGGGGCGAAAATGAACGATCTTGGGCTGCGCAGCAAATTGACCGTTGTATCGCAGGGCTGTCTCTTCCCGAATTCGAACGGCAACTGCATACGGACGACATGACGATATCCGAAGTGGCGGAAACCATTGCCAAGGCTGTCAACATTCAGTTGGTGCCTGATCAGCGCGGAAGCCTGCGAAAGAAATACGACAGGATCATGACACAAATCAAGCATATCCGTTTTTTTCAATAACATGATCATTATGAAAGAGGGATGAATCTGAAAACAATCGAACAAAAATTGGAAGATTACGCTAAACTGCTCGTGAAAGTAGGCGTGAACCTGCGGGCCGGGCAGGTCCTTTACATCGAATCGCCGATCGAAACGATCGACTTCGCGCGCCTTGTCGTCAAGCAGGCTTACCAGGCAGGGGCTAAATACGTGCAGGTGGTATGGCAGGACGAAGTCACGGCACGGCTCCGCTTTGATGAAGCGGAGGAGTCTTCCTTTGATTATTATCCAAAGTGGATTGCGTCCTCCATGGAGCAGCTTGCCGAGTCGGGCGGCGCCGTCCTCTTATTGGATGGAGAAAATCCGAATTTGTACTACGGAGCGGCGCAAACGTCAGCCAATTTCACGAGGATTTCATGATTGGATCGTCCGAACTAAGCATCGATGCCGAGCTTGAAGACGGGAGTCTGGAACCATTGTTCCGAGACGGGAACTGGGTGGAGAAGCATGAACCAAAATAATGCTTGAGCAGGCCCGCAAACCTGTTGTATGATGCTACCAATCTACATTTGGAGGGGGTTGGGCGCATCTTGCATCTGAGTATCGAAGAATATGCCTTGAATGCATGGCCCGCATTGCGGACGATCGTTTATGACGGATGGCTGCTCCGTTTTGCCGAGGGGTACACGAAACGTTCCAATTCCGTTAACGCGATCTACAGCCGTGATGAAGACCATCTGGAACGGAAAATCGCCAAATGCGAGGAGTTGTACGCCAAGGCGGGGCTGCCTACCGTATTTAAGGTCACGCCGTTTGGTCCTCCTTTATTGGATCAGACGCTGGAAGACAGAGGGTATACGCTTGTCGACCCGTCCTGCAACATGCTTTTGGAGGATCTGGACGCATCGGCAAAACCGCTTCTCACGGACGTTGAAGTGTTCGCATCGCCGACTCCCGCATGGCTGGAGATCTTATCGAAACTGAATTCCAAGTTGTCGGAGCATCAACTGAACGTAACTTCAAAAATGTTTTCCGGCTTTTTGCTTCAAACCGGGTGTTTTGCGCTGTACGAAGGGGCCTTTCCCGTTGCCTGCGGCATTGGCGTTATCGAGGACCGGATGGTCGGTTTGTTTGACATTGTCACTTCCGAGCAGCACCGGAACCGGGGATACGGCGAGCAGCTGATCCGGAACATTTTGAAATGGGCAAAAGATAACGGCGCGACGCAAAGCTACCTTCAGGTTCTTCAGCATCATCCGCCCGCCCACAGGTTGTACGAAAAGCTGGGCTACCGCCAAATCTATTCCTATGGGTACCGCACCAAAAGTTTGTTGTAATACATATTTTTCAGACGCTAAAAAAGAGGACACATGGCATCAAAGCGATCAGAAAGACTAAATGACCAATGGTTCGCAGGCTGGCGCTGTGGATCATCTTGTTATCAGGCATTTGGACGGTTAACGGCACGTTATAAAAGAAAAGAGGTGCACGCGCATGAAGCTGGTCATTATATTCGGGCCGCAGGCGGTCGGGAAAATGACGGTCGGGCAGGAGCTCGCCAAAATAACGGATTTAAAGCTGTTTCATAACCATATGACGATCGACCTCGTCTCCAACTTTTTCAGCTACGGGTCGGCTCCCGGGAAACGTCTGGTCAGCCTGTTCCGGCAGGAAATATTTGAGGAAGTGGCAAAAAGCGATTTGGCCGGGCTGATTTTTACGTTTGTATGGGCGTTTGATTTGCAAAGCGATTGGGATTACATCAAGCATATCAGAGGTATTTTCGAAGAGCGGGGCGGTACGGTTTATTATGTCGAACTGGAAGCGGATGTAAACGAGCGGCTTGCCCGCAATAAAAGCCCTCACCGACTGGCCCACAAACCGACCAAACGCGATCTGGAATTCTCCGAGCGGGACCTGTTGGAAACGATGGAGAATTATCGACTGAACTCTTTGGAAGGCGAAATCACGCACCCCCATTATTTGAGGATCAACAATGCCAAACTCGACCCGGAAACCGTCGCTCGGATGATCAAAGAAAAATTCGAATTGTAACGGCACTTGAAGGAGAACAACCTCAATGAAATATATCGAGCTTTCTCATCTGATCCAGAACGGGCTGCCCGCATACCCCGGAGACACGGCAACCGAGCTAAAGCGGCACAAAACGCTGCAGCAGGATCATTACAACAACCATCGGCTGAACATCAACATGCACGCGGGAACCCATATCGACGGCCCGATGCATTTGACCGACCGGCGGGTCTTTCTTTGCGATTACGATCCCGACAAATTCATCGGTGAGGGCTGCGTGCTGGACGTTCGCGGCGAGCGGGAAATCGGATATCAAGCGGCGTATGAAGAACAAATCCAAGAAAACCGTATCGTGCTGCTCCATACGGGTCATGGCGAACGATACGGGCAAAGCGATTATTTTTCCGATTATCCGGTGCTGACCCTGGAGCTGGCCGAGTTGTTCGTGCGTAAAAAAGTGAAGCTGGTCGGGATGGATACCCCGTCGCCGGATACATTTCCGTTTGAAATACATAAGTATTTGTTTGAGCATGACATTTTGCTGATCGAAAATGTGGCGAATTTGGATGCGCTGGAAGGAATCGAGTCGTTTGAAATTATCGCAATGCCGCTGTATATCCGGGCCGACTCTTCCATAGCAAGGGTTGTGGCGCGGGTAAAATAACTTTTTTCCAGGGGGGCTTTGGATGAAAAAAGGATTTTTCCACGATGACAGGAAGGCTGAAACGGATGTATGGGTTTATTTGAAGTTATTTGCATACCGGCTGCTCGTGAAGTTCAAACCGGATCGGCCGCAATACCGGCGCAAGCTGGAGGATATCCAAAAACGAATTCAAGAATCGAGGAAACTGCGGATGAACGGGACGTAAAAAAGGAGGCAGCCGTATGAACAAAGTGATCGCCTATTATGATCGTTTCGACGAGTGGGGCCGGCTGGACCGCGAGCCGATCGAATTTATCATCAATTTCCACCACATCAAAAGCATGCTGCCGCAGCAGGGGCGCATTCTGGACAATGGAGCCGGGCCGGGAAAATATGCGATCGAGCTGGCGAAACTCGGGTATCGGATGACGTTGACGGATTTGACGCCAAGTTCGGTGGACATCGCGAAAAAGAAAGCCGCAGAATATCGGATAGAGGATCAATTCGACGGATTTTATGCGGCTGACGCCCGGGACTTGAGCATGCTGCCGGATGATCATTTTGATGCCGCGCTGATGCTGGGGCCGTTGTATCATCTGCAAGCGGAAGAGGGCAGAGTCAAGGCGGTACGGGAGCTGTACCGGGTTACGAAGCCGGGCGGGCTTGTATTTGTGGCCTTCATGACCAAAACGAGATTTTTAATGAACTCGGTGATGCACCCCGAACATTGGAAGCCCAACCATACGGTCGAGGGCATCCGCCAATTTTTGCGGACCGGGACGTTCGACCATGCGGACGAGGGACGTTTTACCGGAGCCTATTATTTTGACATCGCCGAAATCGGCCCGTTTATGGAGTCTCAAGGCTTTGAAACCATGAAGCTGATCGGTTCGAGCAGCATTGCAGGCGCCATGACGCCCGGGCAGTGGGACTATTGGCGGCAGCAGGGGGATGAAGCGTACCGTCAAATCATGGACATCGTCATCAAGGAATCCGAAAATCCGTATCTGCTTGGCTACGCTTCGCATCTGCTTTATATCGGCAGGAAGAATTAAGCAGGCTCTTTTTCCATAGATTTACGCAAGTGAGGGAGGGATCATAACAATGCATGATGTAACCCTGCAAACGCTGGTCTGGTTATTTATCGTTGTTTTTCTTCTCCACGACTTGGAAGAAATTATATGGGTCGAGGCATGGATCAAGAAAAATAGAAATCGGGTCTATACGAAGGTTCCAATAAGAATAAGGAATCAGTTGGACAAAATGTTTAATATCACCAGCGGACAATTTGCTTTTGCTGTTTTGCTTGAGTTTGTTGTTTTTATTCCATTTACTTTTATGGCGGCAGAGCACGAAAAGTTTTTTATATTCTTATCTTTTAATACTCTGTTTCTGCTGCATGTATTCACCCATTTAGGGCAAACATTGTATTTAAGAATGTACACGCCGGGAGTCGTAAGCGCTGTGATCCTTGTTCTTCCTTATACCGTATACTTGGGTTATAGAATGATTCATGAGGAATTGGTAACGTGGGGAGAGATTTTACTCAGTATTCCCGTTGGGTTGCTGCTGGTACCTATCGTGCTACTTGGTCATGAACTTGGAAGGAAATTTGTTAAATGAAAACTGCATTTAGAGCAGTCGGCCGTATCAATCAAGTCGAGAAATAGACCGTACCTCAACAAGGTAGGTCTATTTCTTTTTCAAGTAGATCGGCAACACCAAAATGAACAGGAGGCAGCCGTCCCCCTACCGTTCCCCTACAACCCTTTTCCGCCGACAGGCACCACCGGGATCGATTCGACGCCGGCAATGAGCGGCATGGCACGGGCGATGGACGCTTTCGTGTCAGGATTGTCGAGCGAAGCTTTATGGGCTTCGGCGCTGCTCCACACTTCGGTGACCCAGACGGCATCGGGTTCGGCATCCGACAGGTTGATGATATACACCTCGCATTCCTTCACGGTGCGAGCCGCGGCGGCCGCCTCCAGCAAAATGTCGGACAGCGTGTCCCGCTGCCCTGGTTTGGCCGTAAACTTCACATATGCTCCGTATTTGCTCAATTTGACCTCTCCTTTTTCAGCTGCTGCTAGTTTATCTCTATTTTCCCTGAAATCGTATACAATAACAACCAACATCGATTAAAATTGGAATTAAATATGCTTTCAAAAGTGATCCGCCGGGGAGGGCGCGTCTCATGCCATGGTTATCGAAGGCGTTATGCAGATTTGGCTGTGCGTCTATGGCCTGCGTCTTGTGTTTGGCCCCATGCCTTGTATATCTTCTTTTGCGGATGGATGTCGTTAGTGCCGTTCTTTTTTTCGTTTTCGGACTGTACATGGCATTTAAAGGGATGATCTCATTAACGGCGGTATCTTTCATTCTGGATGAGTGGCTATTAAACCGGTTACTAGAACGGATGGCATATAAGGCCAGGTTTTGGTTAAGGGTGCTGATCTATCTCGTTATGGGCGTGGTACTCGCCATCGTGCTTTACGGCAGAAATTCGTTTTTTATCGGATCGGGACTCATGGTCTCATTGATTTACATTTTGATGCTTCAAAGATGTTATCCGGCGGCTTATTCGCCTGAAGGGGGTGGCACCGATTAAAATCCGGATCATCGGTTCATGCGGCAGCGGCAAGTCTTATATCGCGCGCGAATGTTCGCGAATGTTTGGTATTCCCCATTATGAAACGGACAATTTCGTGTGGGAGCGCGGCGAAGTTCAGCGCAGATTTCCGGCGGAGACCCGGGATGCGCTTTTAAGAAAAGCGGTCAACGGTGAAACGTGGATCATTGAAGGTGTACATCACAAATGGGGGAAAGAGAGCTTTGAGCATGCCGATTTGATTTTTATAATTATGCCCAATCGCTGGGTGCGTGATTTCAGGATCATCCGCCGTTTTCTGCGCACCAGGCTTGGACTCGAGCGGGCCAACTACAAGCAATCTTTTAACAATTTGATCGAGATGGCTTTTGTATGGAACAGAAAATTTGACGAAGTGAACATGAAGGAGATTATGGAGATCACCGAGCCTTATAGGGCAAAAAGAATTGTCGTGCGGAAGAGTAAAGAGATTTTAAAATACATACAGGCGTGCGAAAGCCGATGAAAAAAAGAACGTACCCATTTTAATCATCACCGAAGATCGCGTCGAAACTTTCGAGGCTTCGGGTGACGGGGAATATGAATATAAGCTGGAGTTCGAAAAAAAACCGGAAGACGCTCCGGATCAAATTTTGGTTGAATGGACTGTAGGTACGGAAAAGTACGTCAAACGGATTAAATAAATACGCATTTCACCGGGGAGGAACGCACATGCCGAAGCGCTGTTTTATCATCACGGGGACATCCAAAGGAATCGGGGAATCTCTTGCAAGAACTTTGCTGGCACGAGGGGATAGGGTTGTAGGCATTTCAAGAAGAGAAGCGGGATCGTTGGATCAATTCCTCGGTTATACGCATGTCGCCTTTGATCTGATGCAGACCGCCGGGCTTGAGCCTATGCTGCAATCCATATTGGGGCGGATCAATCCGGAAGATTTGGACATGATCGGTCTGGTGAATAATGCCGCGATGCTGGAGCCGTTAAGGCGGATCGAGGCGATGCGGCCGGAGGAGATGGAAGCCAATTTTCGTGTCACCTTGATGGCGCCTATGATTTTGACCGCGGTATTTACCCGCGAGACCCAAGCATGGGATCTGCGGAAAAAGGTCATTCAAGTGAGCTCGGGCTCAGGCTCCTACGCCAATCCGGGAATGAGCGTTTATTCTGCCGCAAAAGCGGGATTAAACATGTTTACGATGTGTGCGGGAACCGAACTTGCGGACAGCGTTGAAGTGATTGCCATAGATCCCGGCATGGTGGATACATCGCTGCAGGCATCCGCCAGAAACAAAAGCGGCAAGGAATTTGAGCTGGCTCCGTATTTCGAGCAGGCTTACCGGGAAGGACAGCTGACGTCGCCGGATGACATCGCGAAGCGAATCGCGGAGATCATCGACGCCCCGATGAAATCCGGGAGCATTGCACATTGTTAAGGATTGCTAAAGGACAGAGGATCAAGGCCATTAAGATCAGAGGATTCAAAAGTAAAAAAGGAGAGAACCGCTATGAAATTGGTAACATCCACGCCTGAGCTTTTTGATAAAGAAGTGATCATTTTGAATTCGGATCCATTTTTTAATCGGATCTCGAAGGATAAGGACGTGTTCACGGAAGAAGAGATCCGGGAAGAGATCCAATCAGGCCAAAACATTGGCGCGGAACGGTTTCTCCTTCAAGACGGGGATCAATACGTAGGCGTGCTGGAGTTTTTGATGAACAATCCAAACGACGGTTATCCGTGGCTCGGACTGCTGCAAATCCGAAAGGACGCGCAAGGACATGGGTTTGGCCGAAGCGCAATGGAGTTATTTTACGGCATGATGAAGGAGAGAGGCGTGAAGACGTTTCGTTTAGGGGTGATTGCGGAAAATGAGCCGGGACACCGTTTTTGGAAAGGGCAAGGGATGGTTCCGGTCAAATCCGTGGTCAACCAGGATGGAAAAGGGATTGTCGTCTATGAAAAAGATGTGAGCCAAGATTTTTATTGCGACGAGGTTTTAAACGGGAAAATGCCTGTCCGCAAAGTGATGGAGACCGAGCGGGTTTTGGCGTACCACCACACAAGACCGTCCTACGAACATCATGTCGTCGTCATACCGAAAATTCACGTCGGCTCGCTGATTTCCGAGGAAGAATCCAATGATGACGGGCTTTTGCTGGAGCTGATGGCGGTCGTCAAAAAGGTCGCTGCGGACATGACTTTAAGCACGGGCGCCGCCAAAGTGATCACCAACCTCGGGGCATACCAAGACTCCAAGCATTTTCACTGGCATGTGGTGAGCGGCCAAAGAACCGGTTCAAAATAACGCGAAGAGAGGACGATCGACATGGAGCATGATCCGCCCAAGCACACGGTTTCGGTTTCCGCCTTGCTGATGAACGAACAAAACGAGGTGCTGCTCGTGAGAACGCACTGGCGGGGCGACACATGGGAGATGCCTGGAGGAAACGTGGATGAAGGGGAAAATCCCGCACGCTTGACGCGATGAAGGCCAAAGCCATGATCCCGTATGAGACATGGGAGGTCGACCCGTCATACCGATTGGTTTCAAGGATTGAAAATGGATAATAAAATAAAAGCAGATTTTTTTCACGGAGGGATCGTTGTGCAGCCTGTCATACGTTTCGGGGAACCCGGGGATTTTTCAAAGGTACGGGAAGTGGATCCGCATTTTGATCCGGAATTTTTACGGTGGAAGCTGAGCCGCCAAGAAGTGATTTTGGCCGAAAGCGAAGGGGCATTGCTTGGTTATTTGCGCCTGGAATACATATGGTCCACGGTTCCGTATATCGGCCTCATCATCGTAAAAGAAAGCAGCCGCGCGCAGGGAATCGGGAAGAAACTGCTGGATTATGCGTCAAACCATCTAAAAGAACGCGGTCACCGCTACCTGTACAGCTCGTCGCAAGTGAACGAAGCGGAGCCGCAAAGCTGGCACAGGCATGTCGGCTTCGAGGAAACCGGGATCGTCTCGGGCATCAACGAGGGCGGGATCGGCGAGGTCTTTTTCAGAAAAACGCTGTAAAACATCATAAGTAGCGGATAGGCTCTCAACAAGCTAATAAACCGCCATCGTAAAGGGAGCAGAGACAAACATGAAGATAGCAGATCATGCCGAACTTATAAAAGAAGCCGAACGATTCGTAAAACAGGTGCTTTCCGGAGAGGCGAGCGGCCATGACTGGTGGCATATCGAACGGGTGCGGAATACGGCGCTCGATATCGCCGCAAAGGAAAACGCCGACCGGACCGTGTGCGAGCTGGCGGCGCTTCTGCATGACGTGGCCGACGAGAAGCTGAACGCGAGCAAGGAAGCGGGATTGCAAAAAGTGAGAACATGGCTGGAAGGGCATACCGCGGATGGAGATTTGACCGACAGGGTGATGGACATCATTGCGAACATGTCCTTTAACGGCGGGAAAAACCCGCCGATGGCCACGCTGGAAGGGCAGGTCGTACAGGATGCGGACCGTCTGGATGCGATCGGGGCGATCGGCATCGCCCGAACGTTTGCCTATTCGGGGGCCAAAGGCCGTATCATCCATGATCCGGAGTTAAGCCCGGATGCGCTGGCGCAGCAGGATTACCGGTCAGCAGGCAAAACGGCCATCTACCATTTTTACGAAAAGCTGCTGAAGTTGAAAGATTTGATGAATACGCCGTACGCCAAGGAGCTGGCCGAGCAAAGGCATGCGTTCATGGAGCTGTATTTGCAGCAATTTTACAGCGAGTGGGGCAGCCGCAATCCGCAGGAAAAATGAAAGGAGGAACACAGTTTTGAATACGGCTAACCGGATCACATTGGCGCGGATCGCGCTCATCCCGCTGTTTATGTTCTTTTTCGCCGAGTGGCCTGCCAGTCTGGCGGATGCCGCGGTCTTCCGGTTTTTGAATGAATACGGATCCTACATGGCGGTTGCCATCTTTGTGCTGGCTTCCGGGACGGACAAACTGGACGGTTATATCGCCAGAAAATACAACCAGATCACCAACTTGGGAAAACTGCTCGATCCTCTGGCCGACAAACTGCTTATTTCCGTCGCGCTGATCATGATGGTGCAGGCCGACATGATCGCTTCTTGGGTCGCGGTGATCATGATCGGGAGAGAGTTTGTCATCACCGGCCTGCGGATGATCGCTTCGGCGCAGGGAATTGCTTTGGCCGCCGACCGGTTCGGTAAATGGAAAATGGTCGCCCAGGTCGTCGCCATCGTCGCCGTCATGCTCGAAAATGTTCCGTTCCAATGGTTTACCTATATACGGGTGGATCAACTCCTGATGCTGCTCGCCTTGCTGATGACGCTGGCCTCCGGGGTGCATTATCTGGTCAACAACTTTAAGGCGTTGAAACTGAACGAAATGTGATGGAGACTTGTCCAAGCAACGAAATGACTTTTTTGGGAGGGGTTATAATGACGTTTTCTTTCCTGCGGATCGGTTACGTGTACGTGCCGACGACCCGCATCGACGAATCGATTGCCTGGTATACGCAGCATCTCGACTTCAAGCTGATGGAGAAATTCGAAGACCGCGGTTCCTTTTTGGCGGTCCTGCATCATCCGCACGTAAACTCCATTGCCTTGCTGCTGATCGAAACCCGCGACAAGGAGCCGCTGGAAATCCGAAGAAACGGCCAACCTTTTCCGATTATGGCGCTGAACTGCGAGGACATCGAGCATACATACGACCAGCTGAAAAGCGCGGGCGTTCAGGTGGACGAACTGCGTACGCTTGGCCAGGGTGAAGCCAAATACTTTTATTTCCGGGATCCCGAAGGCAATCTGCTGGAAGCGGCCTGGTCCAAATGGGACCCGCAGGATGAAATCAAGGAACATTTTAAGGCGTGACCGGGTGGGCCGATAAATCGCGGGATTCATGTTTTAACGCTCAAGGGACACGTTCGCTAAGACGCCGTTAGTTCTACGGCAGAAGTGCGTTAATCGACGTTGATCGGAGGACGGCATGAAAAAACTAACCTTGCTGGTATGCATCTTTTTTCTGTGCATATCCGCGGAAGCTTCAGCCAGCTGGGCGTATCGTTTTGTCGTTTACAATCACGGTACTTATGAGGTGACCACGGAGCAAGTAGACTCGGATCGGATCGGGAAGAAGCTTGGGAAAGTGACCCGTTATTCCGACCGCGAAGGCACATACGGCGGCAACTTCTCGAATGTTTATCCGAAAGGGACGACGTACCATGAAATCAAAGGGATCAGCCCGAAGGAGCAAATTGCCGTAAAAACGGGCACCGACGCTTACATCAAGGCCGAATATAGAGGGGCGTATGCCGGACCGGCAGGCGGGCCAGGAGGAGTCTGGTTAAGCATTCTAATCATTGTGCTGCTTGCCGCAGGCGCCATGTTTTTCTACCATCGCCACAGAACGCGCAAACGGCCCACATGACGGAAAAGGAGAGAGAAACGGTGAGACAAAAAATCGTGATCGCGGGCGGGACCGGTTTTATCGGAACGTATCTCGAACAGGAATTCAAACAGCGCGGCTGGGAGGTGCGGATCATCTCCAGGCGGCCCGGCCATATTTCGTGGGAGTACCGGGAAGGCATCCGCGAGGCTCTTGAGCATGCGGATCTGCTCGTCAATTTGGCAGGCAAATCGGTTAACTGCAGGTACGATGAAAAAAACAAAGCCGAAATTTTGCATTCCCGGACCGAAACGACGGAAATTCTGGGAAAAGCCGTGCTTGCCTGCGAGCAGCCGCCTGAGCTTTGGATCAATTCGAGCACAGCAACCATTTACCGCCATGCCGAAGACCGTCCGATGACCGAGGAAGCCGGGGAGATCGGCTCCGGATTTTCGGTCGATGTCGCCAAGGCTTGGGAAGAGTCGTTTTTCTCTTTTCAGCTTCCGCATACCCGTCAAGCCGCTTTGCGAATTGCGATCGTGCTGGGGCGGGGCGGCGGGGTCATGACTCCATACCGCAATCTCGTCCGTTTTGGCCTCGGCGGCATTCAGGGCCCCGGCAGGCAGCGGTTCAGCTGGATCCATCTCCACGATATTTTGGGCATCATCTTATTCTTGAAGGAGCATCCGGAGCTTAGCGGTGTCTTTAACGTTTCCGCCCCGAATCCGGTGACGAACAAAGAGCTGATGCAGGAGCTCCGCCGGGCGATGCACATGCCTTTCGGGCTGCCGGCCCCGAAGTGGATGCTTGAAACCGGGGCAAGAATCATTCGGACGGAAACCGAGTTGATTTTAAAAAGCCGCTGGGTCATTCCGGAACGATTGATGCGGGCGGGGTACGACTTCAAATATAAAACGCTGGAAGAAGCTCTCCAAGAGATCATTCCCTGAAACAGATTCAAAGGAATTAGGGCTTTAGTTCACAGCCAAAGAAAGGTACACTACTTATATTGGTCCTTATCCGATACTTTCCTGAAGGGAGCATCAACCATGTCTTTTGAGGCAACGAACACGTTGGAAGAAAAGTTGATCAAAGCCGTCAACGAGCCTTCCGCCAGACCCGATTTTTATTACGAACTCCGAAATTCCGAAATTTACGCGATTCAAGGCGGGACAAACCCTGTTCAGGAAAAAACCGAACTGTCCGCAGGGCAGTCTATTCAGCTGTTGAGCGTTGAAATGAACGGGAAACGGTACATCCCGATATTTTCTTCTTTGACCCGCATGCAGGCCTTTATTCAAGAGCCGGTTCAATATTTGGCGATCAATGCGGTTCATTTTTTTAACTTGACGAAGGGAGCGGACTTGCTGCTCAACCCGGGCTCCGCTTTCGGCAAAGAGTTTACCGCGCAGGAAATCGAAGCGATTCTGAACGGCTCCGTCTTTAACGCCCAAGAAGCCTATGTGGTGGAAAAAAACACGCAAACGATGATCGGTCCCCCTGCGGAGCCGCCGACAGAGCTGCTAGACGAGCTCAGCAAAGTGTTTGAACGCCTCAAAAACGTCATCTGCGCCTACAATGCCCAGGTGTTTAACCCCCGCACGGATCAAGCGCCGCGCACGATGATTGCGGTCAGCTACATCGGCAAAGGCGATCAAATCCTTGCCGAAGCGGGGAAGGTCGCCGAATCGGTACGGGTGCAATATCCACCGGTGCAGTTTGTAGAGCTGAACGGCAGCTCGGGGCTGGAAAGTTATTTTGAAAGCAAGTGCAAGCCGTTTTATTTGAAAGAAACGTTCTAAGCCGTCAATGCATTGTTATGCCCTGTTCCGGTTGTTCCGGAATGGGGCATTTTATTTTTACGGGAAAACGAAACAACCGAATTCCGCCGGATTCGTTTCGTTTTTTAGTTCACCTGATATAGGTTTTCATGTAAAATAGTGGGTAATTGTAGCGAAGAAAAGTTCTAATCGTTTTTTGAATGACATCCGACCGGAGAACTTTTGTTTTTCTTTATACTGCCGGGAAGGAGGACGGAGACATGAGGAAAAGGTGGTATATCGTTGTTATGGTGCTCCTGCTGGCCACCAACGGGGTGACGCTTGGTTTGCTGATCCAGCGGTTAGGCGGACCCGCCAAACTCCCGGATAGCGGAAAAGCATGGGAAGCCTTTACGTTGAATGGTCAAAGCAAGTATTGGCAGGTAGAAGATTTTAAAATCATACGGACGGCCTCTGGCATTTTTAGGGGAAACGGAAATTTGAGGTACATAGGAAATCCGGATCATTTCAAACCGTACGATTATTTCGGCTACGCATTTTTTGAACGGCCGGGTGAAGGAAGTCCGAAACCCGTCATGAGCTATGCCGAAACCAGCAAAGGTGGAACGATCGACATTCCGGCTGCAGCCTGGCATATCGGCTCCATTAAAGGCACCGTTTCGGATTGGGAGCTCGCGGAAACGCAAGCGGACCTAAGTCTGTCGCACATGGAGGTGAGTTGGAAAGATAACGGGGGGATGCTCCACCAAGAGCTCATTCCGATGTCCGTAACGGAGGCTTATTCTAGTATGGAATAATTCGGGCAAACCCTCCGAAGGCATGAAATCACAGGCGAGAGGAAGGATAGCTATGGATACTACTACGGTAACAGGCAGCGGTATTTTTGCAATTATTCCATTCTTGATCATGTTGGCTTTTGCCGCGCTTGGCATAACGTGCATGATTTTGTTCATCCGCGTTGCCGTCCGGGCGATAAAGGCGCTGGATATTTATTTGGCAGAAAAATCTCGGAGGATGTAGCGGATTGATGCTTTCTCGGATTTACATCATGATTCAATCGTGATAAAAGTGATGAGGGGGATTTGACCATGAATAACGGGACAGGCGGTTATGTCGTCGGCTGGGGGACATTGGCGCTGATCAACGCCGGTTTGGCGCAGGGAAAAAACCGAAGCGGCCTGAACTGGTTTTTGATTTCGCTGCTGATCGGTCCCTTGGCGACGCTGCTCATCGTGGTGCTGGACAAATTGGAACCACCTAACGGAAGGATGCGTTAAATAATGGAGAATTGGGAATACAAAACGGTCAAATATCAAACGGGCGGTTTTTTGGGAGGAAAGGTCGACGAAGAGGAGTTCGAAAATTTGCTGAACGAATA
Source organism: Paenibacillus sp. VCA1 (assembly GCF_031583795.1). Classification (NCBI taxonomy): domain Bacteria; kingdom Bacillati; phylum Bacillota; class Bacilli; order Caryophanales; family Paenibacillaceae; genus Paenibacillus; species Paenibacillus sp. VCA1. The sequence goes on from NZ_JAVLSX010000011.1 coordinate 75,976, forward strand.
CGGCATGAAAGGCTGGGAATTGGTCTCCTGCTTTGACACGAACGCCGGCCAAGGGCACTCGCGGGATGTCATTGCGGTTTTCAAGCGAAAAGCGTAATGATGATCCTCAAAAACAAGCACATGGCGGATTCCGGAGATTTTCCGGCAGGCTGTGTGCTTTATTTATGCCGACGAAACGGAAAAAAGCCGGATAGAGAGTCCCCGCCCAAGGTGGATAAAATGCGTCTTTTCCCTTAAACTAGGATAGAATAAAGGCTGACATAAGCCCATTTTAAATAGAAGGAAGGCTTGCAACTTGTCTTACGAGTGGATTTTGTTCGATCTGGATGAAACGTTGTTTGATTTCAAAATGTCCGAGGCACGCGCCTTGGCTTACGTTCTGGCAAGCTTGAATCTGGATCCGGAGGATGCGAGCATTACCGATTGTTATAACCGGATCAACAAGGGGCTTTGGAAGGAGCTTGAGCAGGGCCTGATCAATTCGACGGAGCTGAAAGTGGAGCGTTTCCGGCGGTTTTTCCTCGAGCAAAAGCTGAATGAGGACGCGCAAGCCGTCAGCGACCGCTACATTCAATCCCTTTCCGAGCAATCGTTTGTGTTTGAGGGAGCGCTTGAGTTATGCCAATATTTAAAGGAAAACGGCTATCGCATCGCGGCCATCACCAACGGCATCAAGCAGGTGCAGTTCGGGCGGCTCAACCGTTCGGCGCTGAAGGACTTTTTCGAGGCGGTGATCGTTTCCGAGGATACGGGCTTCCAGAAGCCGCAGACGGGCATTTTCGAGCATGCGTTTGCCCAGATCGGCAGCGCCGACAAAGAAAAAATGCTGATGGTCGGCGATTCCTTGACATCGGACATTCAAGGCGGCAACAACGTCGGCATCAATACGTGCTGGTATAATCCGAACCGTCTTCCGAACCCGACGGGAATCGTCCCGACGCATGAGATTCACCAGCTGGATGAACTGAAATCGATTTTGACGCGCAGCAAAGTGAAAGCCTGATTGAAAGCGCATTGAACATGACAACAATTTGATGTGGTTGTAACCTAATTGTGACGATTTGGCGCGGCGGGATGTTTTATAGTGAAGCTATAAGAGATCCACGCCCGATCGGAGCCATTTCGAACTTTTTTGCAACATTCGGTTTGAAAATAACTCGGCAGGGTAATGGATCATATGGAATGAAATACTTGGTCCATTAAAGGAGATATTTTCAATGAAAAAAATCACGCTGTTTGCTACCCTCATCATCGCCCTGCTCATTATGACAACGTCGGCCAGCGCAGTCGGAACGGACAAGGAATATACCCCGGTTCCTCCGAGCGAGGACACAGTGACAGCTTTGATTTCTTCGATAAAGCAGGAGAACGGACACCTTGTCGTCCAAGCCGATCCGATCGAATGGTATGAAGGCGACGCGGCCGACCAGAAGTTCAAGGAACGGGAACCGGAAGCCGCCGAAGAATTGGGAGGCGCGCCTGACGGCTATTACATCGTCAACGACGATCAGACGCTGGAGACTTACGAGATCGCCCCGGATGCGAAGGTGCTGATGCAGCTGTATGACCACGACGGAACGTACGAAGGCATGGAAATCCAGTGGAACGAACCGGTATCGCTGGATAAATACGTGGCCATCATGAACAACGACAAGCTGATGGACATGAAAAGCTTCCCGTACCACCTGACGATAAAGGACGGCAAAGTCGTACAAATCGTGCAGCAGTATATTCCTTAAGCCACAAGCGAAAAAATCCAGTACTGTTGAAGTGCTGGATTTTTTCGGTTTACGGCTCATCCTGCGCAAATCGTCAAGCCCCGATGAAGGCAGCCATCATAGATGCGATCCGCCGCTGGCGTCAATCAGCTGGCCGGTGATCCAGCGGCTGTCCTCCGAAGCGAGGAAAGCGGCGATATCGGCGACATCCTCCGGCTGCCCCCAGCGCCCAAAAATCGAAAAATCCGCGCCGAATTTCCGGCCTTCCGGGGTTGACAGGCTGCCGGCATTCATATCGGTCTCGATGAAACCGGGGAGAATCGCGTTGATCGTAATTCCGCGCACGCCCAGCTGGTTCGCCAGGGAAAGCGTCAAAGCATTCATCGCGCCTTTTGTCATGCTGTACGCAGCAACGACAGGCAGGGATATTCGGGTGGTGGCGGAAGAAAGGTTGATGATGCGCCCGCCGTCCCGCAAGCGGGGAAGCGCCTGCTGAATGATGAAAAACGGGGCCTTGACGTTGACGGCCACGACGTCGTCAAAAGCTTGCTCCGTCGTCTCTTCGATGGGGATCGGCAGGCCGACTCCGGCGTTGTTGACCAAAATGTCGAGGCCGCTGTCCTGCAGGTGTTCCTGCATCAATGCATCCAGCGAAGCAAACAGCTGCCCAATGCCTTCCATTGAGCGAAGGTCCGCTCCGACGGCAAACGCGTCGCCGCCTTGCTGCTTGATTTCCTGAACGATCGCCTCGGCTTCGGCATGCTTGCTCCCGTAATGGACGGCGACAAGCGCGCCTTCTTCCGCCAAACGTTTCGCGACGGCACGTCCGATTCCGCGGCTGGCGCCCGTTACCAGGGCGGTTTTTCCCGTCAACTTGCTCATGTTCCCAACTCCCTTTATCGTTAACAGGCGCATTTTTGGCATTCCTGTTTGACACAGTTATAACATAGGGAAGATGCTAAAATTTTGCTCTCTCATTCGGGAAGATGAAACGGCACCATACATACCTAATTTGGAGGGGACTATGAACCCGATACGGACATTCATCATTTTTGGCCTTCAACAGGCCCGCTCCTGCATTTTTCCCGCGGTCATCTTTTTGACGCTCGCGGCTTCGAAGCTGATTCACATTCCCTTTGTCTCCAGATACGATTTCATTCTGGCGGTGTGCATTCTCGCTCAGGCGCTCATGCTAATGTTCAAGCTGGAAACATGGGATGAGTTCAAGGTCATCTGCATGTTTCACGTCATCGGCCTCGTGCTGGAACTATACAAGGTACACATGGGCTCATGGTCTTATCCGGAGGAAGGCTGGACGAAAATCGGCGGGGTGCCTCTTTACAGCGGCTTTATGTACGCGAGCGTGGCCAGTTACATCTGTCAGGCATGGCGCAATTTGAACCTGCGTATCCGTAACTGGCCGAAGGCGGTGTGGACCGTCGGGATCAGCGTGCTGATCTACCTGAATTTTTTCACCCACCATTACCTATGGGATTTGCGCTGGTGGCTGACGCTGCTGCTGGTCGTCGTATTTTTCAGAACCTGGGTATACTTCGACGTGGCCGGCAAAACCTTTCGCATGCCGCTGGTGCTGTCCTTTTTCCTGATCGGCTTTTTCATCTGGGTGGCGGAAAACATCTCGACCTTTTTCGGCGCATGGCAGTACCCGGATCAGGATCATGCCTGGAGGCTTGTGCACATCGGGAAAATCAGCTCGTGGTTTTTGCTTGTCGTCATCAGCATCATCATCGTGGCGCAGCTGAAAAAAGTGAAGGAAAACGAGCAAGCGGCGGAGAGAACTGCGGATGCGGTCCGGCATCCTCTCCCGTAAAACACCCCTCATCGCACAAAAGCGGGGCTTTGGTTTCGAAGCCGATTCAGGTCTTTTGCGGGGACCCCGGAATTTTATACATTTGTATTGAAAAAACAAGCCCGGTACCATGGCGGTACCGGGCATGTTTGTGCTTCGGGTGCGGCTTTTTTGCAAAACTAAAATATTCCCATGCTGAGATAACGTTCTCCGGTATCCGGTGCGATGCACAACACGCGTTTGCCCGGCCCCAGCCGCCGCGCCACCTGCAGGGCCGTCCATACGGCGGCGCCGGAGGACGGTCCGACCAAAACGCCCTCTTCCTTCGCCAGCCTGCGGGCGGTCCCGATGGCATCCTCGTCGCTCACCTGAAAGATTTCGTCGTATACGTTCGTGTTCAGGATGGGAGGGATAAACCCCGGGCTTGTCCCCACCAGCTTATGCGGACCCGGCTGTCCGCCGGACAGCACGGGCGAGCCTTTCGGTTCGGCAACGTAGATGCCGATGTCCGGAATCTTGTCCTTGAGTACCTCGCCGGTGCCGGTAATCGTTCCACCGGTGCCCGCCGTCGCCACAAAGGCGTCCAGACGGCCATCCATCTGTTCGATGATTTCCAATGCCGTCGTCTGGCGGTGAATGTCGGGATTGGCTTTGTTTTCGAATTGCTGGGGAATAAAGCTGTCCGGAATTTCCTTGTTGAGCTCAAGCGCCTTGCGGATCGCACCCGGCATCCGTTCGGCGGCCGGAGTCAGCACGACCTCCGCGCCGTACGCCTTCAAAATATTGATGCGCTCCTTCGTCATATTGTCGGGCATGACCAAGATGGCACGGTACCCTTTGGCGGCGGCGTTCATCGCCAGTCCGATGCCCGTGTTGCCGCTCGTCGGTTCGATGATCGTGGAGCCGGGCTTAAGCAGACCGTCTTTTTCCGCTTGAGCAATCAGGTTGAAGGCCGCGCGGTCCTTGACGCTTCGGCTCGGATTGAAATATTCGAGTTTGACGTACACTTCGGCGTCCTCCGCGGTCACGAGGTGGTGCAGGCGGACGGCGGGGGTGCCGCCGATCAGTCCGGTGATGTTTTGTACCACTTTGGGCTGTGTCATGATTTGGGGAGCTCCTTTACGATTTCTAACCGCAAAAAAAGGTAAAGCTTTTCCCATTATTATAATTCCGGGGCGGCAAACGTACAACGAAGATACGAAGCCGTAAGGTGTTATGTAAGGGAACGGGGGCCGTAAAGTACTTGAACAGGCTGTTAAGCGACGTTCCCTCTCCGGGAGGTTTACATGGCCGATGGCCCGCACAATGCGCTTTTCCGCCGCCATTTTTCCGGGAGAACGAAAAAGATCAGCTGCATCAGGGCGAAAACGAGCAGGGCAATCCCTTCCTCGGCCAGTAAATAAAACGGATACGGACCGAGAACGTCAAGCAGGGACGGCGTAGAAGGTTTATGCATCAAAAACATGTAGTTGGCGTCCAAAACGTAATCCAGCACGCCGACGATAAAGGCGGCGATATTGAGAAAAATCATCGCAACCCCGACGGATTTCCAGGTCGGCTTATAGTTTTCGACCCACGTCATGTACAGCGAAGCCAATATGATCAACATATGGGCGATAAAAAACTGGAAGAAGCGGATATGCGGATAGCCGTAAACCAGATTGGGCGTAAAAAGAGCCTGCAGCGCGCCGCCGATCCCGGCGAAAAACAAAATTTGATAAAGCAGCCGGCTGCGTGTCAGCAGCATGACAACGGACAGCAAAAGAGTGATGCTGCAAAGCTCCAAAGGCAGCGTATACCTCGGGCTCCACGTCCCTTCGGCGATATTCCACGCATCCAGAACTGCTTCCGAAACGGCGAGCAGCGCGGCCAGGAAAAGGCGGAGCAACTTTTTGGCGCCCTGGCTGTCGCGTAAGCGGTTACGGAACGCGTAAAGCAGAAGTGACGCGGCGAGAAGCGAAAGAAGCATAAGCAGGTGGGAAGCTGAGTAGGGGACAAACGGGTCGATCATGGCCATGCCCTCCTAAAAGCTGTTTGATATTTCCATGATAGCGGTTCGGCCTGCAAACGCAAAGATAAAAAATGTTTTGCTTGCTTTTTTGGGGAAGCGGGCATAATATAAAGCCATGGATAAATGTACGTACAAGTATGATTTTAAACAAATTTTAATCGTATATGTATGTACAAGTCGATGAACTCATACGCACCCATTAAGGAGGGCTAACAAGATGAATTTGAAACCGCACTCATTTTGGTTTGTCACCGGCAGCCAGCATTTATACGGACCCGAAACGTTGGAGCAGGTAGCTGCGCACTCGCAAATCATCGCCAAGGAGCTTGATCAGGATGCTTCTTTTACATATCCGGTCGTATTCAAGCCGATCGTCACGACGCCGGATGAAATCTACAACCTGATCATTCGGGCGAACAGCGATGAAACCTGCGCGGGCATCATCACGTGGATGCACACCTTCTCTCCGGCCAAAATGTGGATCGCCGGCCTTTCGCAGCTGCAGAAGCCGCTGCTCCATCTGCATACGCAGTTTAACCGCGACATTCCGTGGGAAACGATGGACATGGATTTCATGAACCTGAACCAATCCGCCCACGGCGACAGGGAATACGGCCATATCGGCGCCCGTCTAGGCATCGCCCGGAAAATCGTCGTCGGACATTGGGAAGACCCTGAAGTCCGCGAATCCATTGCCGGCTGGACGCGCACCGCAGTCGCCTTTGCCGAAAGCCGCCGCCTGAAAGTAGCCCGTTTCGGCGACAACATGCGCGAAGTGGCCGTAACGGAAGGAGACAAGGTGGAAGCCCAGATCAAATTCGGCTGGTCGGTCAACGGCTACGGCGTCGGCGATCTGGTGCAGGTGTTGAATGAAGTGACGGACAGCGAAGTGAAGGCGCTCCTGAACGAATACGCGGAGCAATATACGATTACCCAGGCCGGACTTAGCGACGGACCGGTGCGGGATGCGATTGCGTACCAAGCCCGCATCGAAATCGCGATGAAACGTTTCCTCGAGGAAGGCGGTTTCGGCGCATTCACGACGACGTTTGAGGACCTTCACGGCTTGAAGCAGCTTCCGGGTCTTGCCGTGCAGCGTCTGATGGAAGCCGGTTATGGCTTCGGCGGCGAAGGGGACTGGAAAACGGCGGCGCTGACGCGGGTTCTGAAAGTGCTCGCGAACAACAAGAATACGTCGTTCATGGAGGATTACACCTACCACTTCGAGCCGGGCAACCATATGATCCTCGGCGCGCATATGCTGGAAGTGTGCCCGACTATCGCGGCGACGCGCCCGTCGCTTGAAGTGCACCCGCTCGGCATCGGAGGCAAGGAGGACCCTGCCCGCCTCGTATTCGACGGTCGCGACGGCCAAGCGGTCAATGCGTCCCTCGTGGATCTCGGACACCGTTTCCGCCTGCTCGTCAATGTCGTGGACGGCGTGAAAGTCGAGAAGGCGATGCCCAAGCTGCCGGTTGCGCGCGTGCTTTGGAAACCGCAGCCTTCCCTGCGCGAATCGGCGGAGGCATGGATTTTGGCGGGCGGTGCGCATCACACCGTTCTCTCGTACGCGATCACGGCCGAAAACTTGGCCGATTTTGCGGAAATGGCCGGCATTGAAGCCGTCATCATCGACAAAGACACGTCGGTTCAGCGCTTCAAAAACGAACTTCTGTGGAGCGACGCCGCATATCGCTTAAGATAAGGGCAGTTTTGTCCCTATTCGCCCAGCCTATGATACAATAGCTATAAATGGAAGAGCCTGTCCGGCAGCACCGAACCTGACATGGTGCCCGGCAGGCTCTATACTCGAATTGTTTCGCTGAGGTGAATGATGAATAATAGACGGATTCCCAAATATATTCAATTAAAGAAAGAGCTGCTGTCCTGGTTCGAATCGGGCAAGCTGCAGCGGGGACAGCAGGTCCCGTCGGAGAACGAGATCGCGGAGCAGTTCGGCATGAGCCGCCAGACGGTCCGCCAAACCTTCGGGGAGCTGGAGAAGGAAGGATGGCTGGAAAGGATCCAAGGCAAAGGCACCTTTGCCCGCGAGCCGCAGCGCCGGGAAGGCGAACAGGCGAAAACGATCGGCATTATTACGACGTATATATCGGATTACATCTTTCCGCATATCGTCCGCGGCGCCGAAGCGGAGCTCCGGAGCAAGGGATACCGGCTTCTGCTGTCGAGCACCGACAACAACAAGGAAAAGGAAATGGAAAGCCTGCAGCTGATGACCAGCCAGCCGCTCAGCGGACTGATCATCGAGCCGACGAAAAGCGCCGAGGGCAATCCGAATTTGGCCTATTTTCTGGAGCTTCAGGAAAAGGGAATCCCCTATCTGATGATCAACGAAAAGTACCGGGAGCTGGAATGCGCCTGCCTGAAGGTGGACGACGAAGCGGGAGGCTACAAAGCGGTGCAATATTTGCTGGAGATGGGACATACCCAGATCGCCGGGTTCTTCAAACGGGACGACCTGCAGGGCGTCAATCGCCTGAAAGGGTTTCTGGCGGCGCATAAAGCGGCGGGAATGAGCGCTTCGCCGAAAAGGGTCGTCACCTACACGACGGAGGAAAAAAACGATCTGCCTTACCGGCAGGCTTTGCAGATGCTGGGCGAAGGAGAAAACCGACCGACGGCTTTCGTATGCTACAATGACGAGCTTGCCGTGCTGCTGATGGAGGCGGTTGCCGAAAGCGGGCTGCAGGTTCCGGAAGACGTGTCCGTCATCGGATTTGACGATTCCAGCCTGGCGACCGCTTCGGGGACGAAGCTGACCACGCTGACGCATCCCAAGACGGAAATGGGGCGGACGGCGGCAAGCCGGCTGATTGCCATGATTGAACAAGGAAAGACGGCACAGGATGCGGTATACGAGCCCGAGCTGATCGTGCGGGATTCCGTAGCCAAAAGAACCCAGGATTAAGAGGGACGGGTCTGCTTCAATGCGGACTCTTCCGCTCTTGCTTGTACGTACAACTACAAACCTGAAAGGATGTGTCCGACATGCTGGAAGCATTAAAACAACAGGTGCTTGAAGCCAATTTGGCTTTGCCGAAACATGGCCTCGTTACTTTTACATGGGGCAACGTAAGCGGAATCGACCGGGAAAAAGGGCTGTTCGTCATTAAGCCGAGCGGCGTGCCTTACGAGGATTTGAAGGCGGAAGACCTCGTCGTCGTCGATTTGGAGGGACGGGTCGTCGAAGGCGATTTGCGTCCGTCATCCGATACCCCGACACATATGGTGTTATACCGCGAATTCCCTGAAATCGGCGGGGTTGTACATACCCATTCGCCGTGGGGAACCAGCTGGGCGCAAGCAGGCCGGCCTTTGCCGGCGTCGGGAACGACGCATGCGGATTATTTTTACGGCGAAATTCCCGTCACGCGGCCGATGACGAAGGTGGAAATCGAAGGCGCTTACGAGCTCGAGACCGGGAACGTCATCGTGGAGCGGTTCCGTGAGCTCGGACTGGACCCGATCCAGGTTCCCGGTATTCTGGTGCATGCGCATGCGCCTTTTGTATGGGGAAGCGACGCCTTGAATGCGGTCCACAATGCGGTCGTGCTGGAGGAAGTGGCCAAAATCACCGCGCGGCAGCTGCAGCTCAATCCGGACAGCAAGCCGATGGACCAAACGCTCCTCGATCGCCATTTCCTGCGCAAGCACGGAGCGAATGCTTACTACGGCCAAAAATGATCGATCCCGGCTGGCTTCATTCATACAAATGATTAGCTCAACTTGTACAAAAGCGAAGTTTTATCGCAATGATTCGGATTTTTCAATATGCATTTCAGCCGCTTCCGTGTAAGATATTGACAAGTTAACCTGATTTGATCTTTATCGCTTGATCGGAAGCCGCATTTCGGATTTGCAGCATCGTCATCATAACTCGTTTTCGAGCTGGAGGGGACTCAAATGAGCAAAAAGTATACGATCGGAGTGGATTACGGGACGCAGTCCGGCCGCGCCGTATTGGTTGATTTGGCCGACGGCCGCGAAGTGGCGGACCATGTCACGCCTTATCCGCATCACGTCATCGACGAAAAGCTGCCGGGTTCCGGGAAAAAGCTGGACCATGACTGGGCGCTGCAGCACCCGGCGGATTACATCGAAGTGCTGCGCCGTTCGGTGCCTGCCGTCGTTCGCGATTCCGGCGTAGACCCGGCCGACATCATCGGCATCGGCATCGATTTTACGGCCTGCACCATGCTGCCGGTGGACGGCAAGGGGGAACCGCTTTGCCTGAAGCCCGAGTTTCAGGATCACCCGCACAGCTGGGTGAAGCTGTGGAAACACCACGCCGCCCAGCCGGAAGCGGATGCGATCAACCGGATCGCGGCCGAGCGCGGCGAAGCGTTCCTGCCGCGTTACGGCGGCAAAATTTCTTCGGAGTGGATGATCGCCAAAGCATGGCAGATTTTGAACGAGGCTCCGGAAATTTATGACCAAGCGGACATGTTCCTGGAAGCGACGGACTGGGTCATTTCGCAAATGTCCGGCAAAATCGTCCGCAACAGCTGCACCGCCGGCTACAAAGCAATTTGGCATAAGCAGGAAGGTTATCCGGGCAAGGAATTTTTCAAAGCGCTGGATCCGCGGCTCGAGGATTTGACCGAAACCAAGCTGCGCGGCGAAGTCATTCCGCTGGGTACGAACGTCGGCGGGTTGACGGAGGAGATGGCGGCGATGATGGGACTTCGGCCGGGCATCGCGGTTGCGGCCGGCAACGTCGACGCCCATGCGGCCGTGCCTGCCGTCGGCGTCGTGACGCCGGGCAAGCTGGTCATGGCGATGGGAACGTCCATTTGCCATATGCTCCTCGGCACGGAAGAGAAACAGGTCGAAGGCATGTGCGGCGTCGTGGAAGACGGCATCATCCCGGGATTGTACGGATATGAAGCAGGCCAGTCGGCTGTCGGCGACATTTTTGAATGGTACGTGGAGGAAGCGCTGCCGGCTTATGTGAAGGAAGCCGCGGACAAAGAGGGGATCGGCGTCCATGCCTGGCTCGAAAGGGAAGCCGCGCAGTATAAGCCGGGCCAAACCGGGCTCCTTGCGCTCGATTGGTGGAACGGCAACCGTTCGGTGCTTGTCGATACCGATCTGACGGGTATGATTCTCGGCATGACGCTCCTGACCAAGCCGCAGGAAATTTACCGCACCCTGCTTGAAGCGACGGCTTTCGGCACGCGCAAAATCGTCGACGCTTTCCATTCGAGCGGCGTAAGGGTTGACGCCTTGTACGCATGCGGCGGGCTGCCGCAAAAAAACAAGCTGCTGATGCAGATTTACGCGGACGTCACGAACCGCGAAATTTACGTTGCGGATTCCAAGCAGACGCCGGCGCTCGGAGCGGCGATTTTCGCGGCGGTAGCGGCCGGACAGGAAGCCGGAGGATACGACACGGTGATCGCGGCGGCCGAAAACATGGCGAGGGTCAAAGAAGAAACCTTCAAGCCGATTCCGGAGAACGTCGAAGTGTACGAACGTCTTTATCAAGAATACAACCTTCTCCATGATTATTTTGGCCGCGGCGCAAACGACGTGATGAAGCGGCTGAAGAACATAAAAAAGTCGGTCGAATAACCGGAGGGAAGATGGTTACATCAAGGCGCAGGACGGAGCATTCGGCCTGCGTCCCACGTTTACGATCGGAATAAACGCAAGAAAGGGTTGAAAACGAACGTCTTCAGCTCTCAGCGGCTATGCAAAGGGCAGACGGTTGTTGTCAGACCGACGGTCTTTTCGTTATGGGGGCAGATATAAGGAGGGATCAGCATGAACAACGTTCCGGTGGAATACGCGCTGGATCAAATGGTGCTTGAAAAGGGAGCGATCAAACAAGCGGCCGCCTATCTCAAGGAAAAAGGGTGTCAAAACGTCATTCTGACGGTGGATGGGAACACCTACGAGGCTGCGGGCAAGGAGCTGGAACGGGAGCTGAAGGCTGCCGGCGTCGGCATTCGCTTGTGCCTGATCGAGCCCGGGCCGTCCGGAGACGTCGTGGCCGACGAACCGTCGCTTCTGCAGCTGCTGCTTGAAGTGAACCCGGAAACGACGGATGCGGTGATCGCGGCGGGTTCAGGAACGATCCACGATATTGTTCGCTTCGTATGTTACAAAACGGGGAAACCGTTCGTTTCGGTGCCGACGGCTCCGTCGGTGGACGGTTTTACGTCAAAGGGAGCTCCCTTGATCGTCCGCGGCGTGAAAAAGACGTTTCCGGCCACGGGACCGGTGGCGATTTTCGCCGATCTGGACGTTCTGACGAAAGCGCCGCAGCAGCTGGTTGCCGCCGGATTCGGCGACATGCTCGGCAAATACACTTCGTTATTCGATTGGAATTTTTCGCATTTGACTGCGGCGGAGCCTTACGACCAGGAAGTCGCGGCCATGACGGAAAAAGCGCTGAACGCCTGCGTAGAGCATGTCGACGAGATCGGTAACCGGACGGAGGAGGGCATCCGCATCCTGATGACGTCCCTGATTGAATCCGGGATCGCGATGCTCAAATTCGGGCAGTCCCATCCGGCCTCCGGCGCCGAACATCATCTCTCCCATTTCTGGGAGATGGAATATTTGCGCCGCGGCAGCCGGGCGCTGCTGCACGGCGCGAAGGTCGGCGTGGCCTGCGCGGAAATTTCGCGCCTCTACCATGACGCGGCCTTCCGCGGCGTTTATCCGCGGCAGGAGCCCGACATGCTGCGGAAGCATGGCGCACAGGTGCGGGAGTGGCTCGGCGCGGTGCCTGCCGAAGCCGAAATCCGCTCGCTCCTGCAGCGCGCAGGCGGACCTTCAAGCCTGCAGGAGCTCGGCATTGACGACGGGCTGTTCGCGGAAAGCCTGCGCGAAGCCCATCTCTTGCGCGACCGCCATACGCTGCTGCGCGCGTTGAATGAAGCCTGAAGCCGTTGCCGCGTGACGGCGTTGCCTATCGAAAAGTAAAAGGGACCCTGGAGCATATGAATGCATGTCCAAGGTCCCCTTTATGAAGATATAAGAAGTTTCGAAGCGATGGCTCCCTTATACCTCAAGAAAAAATTCCGCTAAGCATGGTCTGTCTTCCGTGAAAGTACGGCGATAGACGTTTTTCTTAAAAGGCATGGCGGGCGTCCGCTTAATCCGGATTGACGTCGTACAGCACGCGGGCCAGCAGGTCCTGGCTGTAGTTGCCGAAGTTTTTGCCGAAGATGGTCAGGCCCCGTTTGTTCTCGGACTGTTCCGTGACGGCGATCCGGAAGGTCAGCTCGCTTTTGTAGTCGAGGTTGATTTGGTCCAGCGTTACGTCCGATATCCGGCATCCGTCGATAAAGCTGCCCTCTTGATTGATGCGGATCAGCTTTAGCATGCCGTATTGGTTCAAATGCGGCGGCCACCATTCCGGATTGAACGTGCCGCGGGCGTCGCCGAAATCGCCGGGACTGGTCCAGCAGCCGATCTCGATCCCGTTGACGTAAAAATATATGTCCGAAGGATAATTGTCGCAGAAGCCGGGGGCTTCGGACCCGAGTTCCATCGAGAACTGGATTTCCCGGAAAGACTGATTCGGCTTCAAATAGTTGGGAATGCGGTATTCCAAAAAACCTTCGGCCAGCCAGATGATTTCCGCGTCGATCCGCTGCGGGTCGGCGAAATACCGGGGATCGTCGAAATCGCCGACGATGCTGTCTTTGGTTGCAAGTCCGCAGGTCGGAACCGCTTGATAGTTGCTGTAATGTCCGACCTGGATTTCCACTTCGTACAGGTTGTCGACGTCTTTGCTTCGCAGATCGACCATCAGCTTGTCTTTATTCAAGTAGCACATTTTTTGGATGCCGTGCTTGCCGACGCTGGTGTTGATTTCGATGAGTCCGCTTTCCTCCAGCTTTTTGACATGCATCGTAATGGCTCCATTGCTCAGGTTGAGCTTCCCCGCAAGATCGTTCAGATTCAGCGCCTGGTTCGTCGCCAGCAGTTCGAGGATCCGGATCCTGATCTCCGAGCTTAACGCTTTGAAAATATCAATGCCGCTCATTAAATCCTTGATATAAATCATATCATCGAACCCTTCTTCAAATAAGTATGGATACATCCCTATTTCTTTTATTTTAAATAATTATAAACTAATATAATTGTTAAAGATAGTGTGCCGCATGTTTTTTTAAGAAACAACAATTTTTTTATAACATTTGACAGATTTATAGCAGTTCATTTCAAACAAACTTAAACTTATAACGTCATGTTCGGACGAGGAACGAAGCTTATTTAAAGATTTTATCACTTATTTATGATTGAACATTATTTTGTTTTAATAAACAATAAAAAGTTTTATAGTTATTTATTTACAACAGGGAAATGGTGTGCTATTTTATATTTGAAAGCGAATTCATTTGTATATACATAAAACGTTTTATGTTTAATGAAATTAAATAATCGGCTGCAACCGTCAAAAGAACGAAGGTTCTGGAGGAAGCAGCCCGCGTCGAATCGCCGAACCCAAGGCAGCCCTGACATCCATTTGTGAAAGCGGTTCATGCCGAGACGATCGGAGTCAAACCTCACTTCCGGAAGGAAGGATGCCGCGGCTTAGAACCCGCACGCTCCAATTCCGCTTCCGGAGTGTTCTATGTTTGAACAAGGCTTAAGCCAACAAATCATTCAGGAGGGTCAAGGATGAAGAAAACATGGCTGGTTACGCTTCTGGTGCTTTTGATGACAACGATCTTATGGGGGTGCGGCGGGAAGTCGTCGTCTTCGGGAGGGAAAACGTCCGTGCTGGATGGCGGTGCGGGCAAAAGCGCAACGGAATTATCGTATTGGACGTTCGTGGAGCTGCATGGGCAGCACTTCGAGAAAATGCTTGAAAAATGGAACAAGGCCAATCCGGACCGGCAAATCAAGCTTAACGTGACCGTCATGCCTTACGACGACATGCATAACAAGCTGTCCATCGCCGTGCAAACCGGGGTCGGCGCCCCCGATATCGCGGACATCGAGCTCGGCAAATTCCCGGATTTTCTGAAAGGGACCCCGCAGCTGGAGCCGCTGAATGATGTGATCGACCCGTATCGGGACACGATCGTGAAGTCGAGAATCGATCTGTACAGCAAAGACGGCAAAAATTACGGCGTTCCGACCCACGTCGGAGCATCGGTTGCATTTTACAATACGGAAATATTGAAAGAGGCCGGGGTCGATTACACGAAGATCGTCACCTGGGAAGATTTCAAACAGGCCGGCATCAAGGTGCATGAGAAGACGGGAAAATATATGGGGACCGCGGACACAAGCGCGCTTTGGCAGGTTTCCCAGCTGCTCGCCCAGCAGGGAGCGGATCTAACCGACGATCAGGGCAATCCGGTGGTGAATTCGGAAGCGGCGGTAAAAGCGCTGAAGATGCTGAAAGATTTGCAGGACAACGACGTCATTGCGACGATTGCCGGCGGCCAGCCGGATACCGAAGAAGCTTACGGGGAATTTAATTCCGGCAACTACGCGACGGCGTTCATGCCTTTGTGGCAGATGTCCCGCTACACCAATTACATGCCCGATTTGGCAGGGAAAATCGCGATCGCGCCGATTCCGGTCATGGAAAAAGGAATGCCCCGTTCCGTCGGCGGCGGGGGCACGGGCACCGTCGTTACGAAAACGGCGAAGGACGTGCAGCTGGCCAAAGATTTCCTGGCATTCGCCAAATTGAGTTTGGACGCGAACAAGGAAATTTGGAACACCCTCGGCTTTGACCCGGTCAATATGGATGTTTGGAACATGAAGGACGTCACCCACAATCCGGAGAACAAATTCGTCAAATATTTCGTCAACAATCCGTTTGACGTGCTGAACGAGATCAAGGACGAAATTCGGCTCATCAAATCGACGCCGGCAAGCCCGACGATCAACAACGTGCTTTGCACGGTGACGCTGAACGAAATATTCGAGGACGGCAAGGACATTAAGCAGGCGCTTGACGATGCCCAGTCGCAAATCGAGCAGGAACTGAAATAAGGCTGCCGTGATGACAAACCGGGAAAGCTGCCCCTCGAACGGGCAGCTTTCTTCGAAAGGAGTCTGACGTTATGGTCAAAAGATTTTTGTATTCGCAGAAGGTCGCTCCGTATGTCTTTGTTCTTCCGTTTGTTTTAGTCTTTCTCGTATTTTGGATATACCCGCTCGCCAGCTCCGTGGGGATGAGCTTTCAGAAGGTGACGCTGGGGCAGGAGGCGCAGTGGATCGGATTCGACAATTACGCCAAGCTCATGGGGGATAAGACGTTTTTTAAAGCCGTGGCGAACAGCGCGGTTTACATGGTGCTGACGCTCCTGATCCTGATCCCGTTTCCGATGCTTTTTGCGGTGCTGATCAACAGCAGGCTGATGTGGGGAAGGGAATTTTTTAAATCGTCGTTTTTCTTCCCGGCGCTGACCTCGGTGGTCGTGGCGGGGACGATTTTTCGGCTTATGTTCGGGGAAATGGAGGGTTCGCTGATCAACAGCATTCTCGGCTGGTTCGGCATCGACCCGGTCAAGTTTTTGAAGGGGCAGGTGACGGGATACATCGCGCTTGTCGCATTGGCAACGTGGAGATGGACCGGGGTGAACATGCTTTATTTTTTGTCGGGGCTCAAAAACATTCCGGACGACTACTATGAAGCCGCATCGATGGACGGCGCGTCAAGCTGGCAGAAGTTTACGAGGATCACGATGCCGCTGCTGAAGCCGACGACGATTTACGTGGTGACGATCAGCATCTACGCGGGGCTCGCCATGTTTATTGAAAGCATGATGCTGTGGAACGGCAACAATTCGCCCAAAAACATCGGTTTGACCATCGTCGGTTACCTGTACCGCCAAGGCATCGAGAAAAACAATCTCGGCTACGCGGCGGCCGTCGGGATCGTGCTGCTGGCCATCACCATGATCATCAACCTCACCCAGCTTGCATTCTCCGGCATGTTCAAGAAGGAGGAGTAACCCATGAAAAAAGAGCTAACGGCCAAAATCGTCCTTTTTGCGTTGTTTGCCGTCATCTGTCTCCTGATCCTCATTCCGTTTTACGCGGTAACGATCGCCTCCTTTAAGCCGGGGGAGGATTTGATCCGTTACGGGCTGAACCTTCGCTTCGACTTGTCCGTGATGAGCCTGGACAACTTCGCGTATTTATTTACCGGCGATCATGCCTATTTTAAATGGTTTTTCAACTCGCTGCTGTTGACCGTCGTTCAGGTTGCCTTGACGCTGATCGTCAGCGCGACGGTGGCTTACGGTTTTTCGGCGTACGAGTTCAAAGGAAAAAACGTTTTGTTCGTCTGCGTGCTGCTTATCATGATGGTGCCGTTCGAAATATTGCTGCTGCCGCTTTATACGCTGATCTACAACATCGGGCTTATGAACTCCTATTCGGCGATCGTTTTGCCCGGCATTGCGAGCGCGGCGACGATTTTCTTTTTCCGGCAGTATCTCAGCGGCGTTCCCAAGGAGATCATCGCGGCGGGCCGGGTCGACGGCGCCACCGAATACGGCATTTACGCCCGGTTGATTTTGCCCGTGATGAAGCCGTCTTTTGCGGCGATGGCCATTTTAAACGGGATGAACAGCTGGAACAACTTCCTGTGGCCGTTTATGGTGCTCAGCGACGACAACAAATACACGCTTCCGATCGGTTTAAAAACGCTGCTGACGCCGTACGGCAACAACTACGACCTGCTGATCGTCGGCTCGTTTTTTTCGATCATTCCGATTTTTATCCTGTTTGTCGCCTTCCAGAAATATTTTATCGACGGCATGACGGCCGGGGCGGTAAAAGGGTGAGCGTCCGCTTCGAGCAAGGGCATGCGGCGGGCGAAAAAAAGGGACCTTAGGCAAAATGATCCTGCCAGGTCCCCTTCCGTGTTAGGGCATTGGTTTATTCCTGCTTTACATCATACAGCACGCGGGCCAGCAAATCCTGGCCGTAATTGCCGAAGTGTTTGCCGTAGATCGTCAGGCCCCGTTTGTTTTCGGCATGCTCCGTGACGGCGATCCGGAAGGTCAGCTCGCTTTTGTAATCGAGGTTGATCTGATCCAGCGTCACGTCCGAAATCCGGCAGCCGTCGATATAACTTCCTTCCTGGTTGATGCGGATCAGCTTCAGCATGCCGTATTGGTTCAGATGGGGCGGCCACCAGTCGGGGTTGAACGTGCCCCGCGCGTTTCCGAAGTCCCCGGGACTGGTCCAGAAGCCAATTTCCACGCCGTTTACGTAGAAGTAAATGTCCGACGGATAGTTGTCGCAAAAACCCGGAGCTTCGGAGCCGAGTTCCATCGAAAATTGAATTTCGCGGAAGGTCTGGTTCGGCTTCAGGTAGTTGGGGATGCGGTATTCCAGAAAACCTTCGGTCAGCCAGATGATTTCGGCGTCGATCCGCTGCGGATCGGCGAAATAGCGGGGATCGTCGAAGTCGCCGATAATGCTGTCTTTGGTTGCAAGTCCGCAGGTCGGCTCGGCCCGGTAATTGCTGTAATGTCCAACCTGAATTTCGACTTCGTACAGATTGTCGACATCTTTGCTCCGCAGATCGACCATCAGCTTGTCTTTATTGAGATAGCATATTTTTTGAATGCCGTGTTTGCCTACGCTGGTGTTGATTTCGATGAGCCCGCTTTCCTCAAGCTTTTTGACATGCATCGTGATGGCACCGTTGCTCAAATTCAGCTTGCCCGCAAGATCATTCAGGTTAAGAGCCTGGTTCTGGGCCAGCAATTGCAGGATTTGAATCCTGATTTCCGAGCTTAACGCCTTGAAAATGTCGATGCCGCTCATTAAATCCTTGATATAGATCATATCATCGAACCCTTCTTCCGGTAGATATGGAAAAAAACAAAGATCATATCCCAATCATTATAAACGAACAAAACGGCTAAAGATAGTAGACCGCCTGTTGGAGGCATTGGCATGAACCGTTTGGTTTTTCCCATTTGTTTTATATAAATATAAAAAATAAGCAAAAAGTAGAGTCATCATACCGCTTTTTACTACGAATTCAGCGCATTATCGACAATTAATTTTATAAAAACATGAAATGTTTTATATATTCATGTTTACTTTTTACTGATCCTATGTTATTTTATATCTGTAAGCGGATTCAATCAAGTTTACTAAATTAATTCATACATTGCTAAAATGGAAGGTGGTCGACAGATGTCATCGACAGCACATAAAGCCCGCATCGTTATAGATAAAGCCTTCAAAATCGCGGAAGTAGACAAGCGGATTTACGGCTCGTTCATCGAACATTTGGGACGCGCGGTATATGGCGGAATCTACGAACCGTCGCATGCTACCGCCGACAGCCTCGGTTTTCGCGGAGACGTCAAGGAGCTCGTCCGGCAGCTGGGCGTTCCGATCATCCGCTACCCTGGCGGCAACTTCGTGTCGGGGTACAACTGGGAAGACGGCGTAGGGCCGGTCGAGCTTCGACCGAAACGGCTGGAGCTGGCCTGGAGAACCGTCGAACCAAACGAGGTGGGGACCAACGAGTTTATGCGCTGGGCGAAGGAAGTCGGCTCGGAAGTGATGATGGCCGTCAACCTGGGAACCCGGGGCGTGGATGCGGCGCGCAACCTGCTGGAGTATTGCAACCATCCTTCCGGCAGCTATTACAGCGATTTGCGGCGCAGTCACGGATACGAAGCTCCGCATAAAGTCAAGACGTGGTGCCTCGGCAACGAGATGGACGGTCCTTGGCAGATCGGGCAGAAGACGCCGGTCGAATACGGGCGTTTGGCTTATGAAACGGCCAAAGCGATGCGTCTCGTCGATCCTGACATCGAACTAGTATCCTGCGGCAGCTCAAGCACCGGCATGCCAACCTTCCCCGAATGGGAAGCAGTGACGCTGGATCATACGTATGACGTCGTCGATTTCGTTTCACTTCACCAATATTACGGCAACCGGGATAACGACTCTGCGAACTTTCTTGCCAGAACGATGGATTTGGAGCACTTTATCCATACCGTCATTTCAACTTGCGACTACATAAAAGCGAAGAAGCGCAGCAAGAAGACGATGTATCTCAGCTTCGACGAGTGGAACGTCTGGTATCACTCCAATCAGGCGGACGCTAAAATCGAGCCTTGGTCGGTCGGACCTCCGCAGCTCGAAGACATCTATAACTTCGAGGACGCCCTTCTGGTCGGCGGCTTCCTGATCTCGTTCCTGAGACATGCCGACCGCGTCAAAATGGCCTGCCTGGCCCAATTGGTCAACGTCATCGCGCCGATCATGACCGAAAACGGCGGCCGAGCCTGGAAGCAAACGATCTTTTATCCATACCTTCACGCTTCAATGTATGGACGCGGCACTTCGCTGCAGCCGATCGTCGATTCGCCGAAATATGACGCGCAGGACTATACGGACGTACCGTACCTGGAGAGCGCGGTTGTCTATAACGAAGAGGACGAAGAGCTGACCGTCTTTGCGCTGAACCGCCATTTGCAGGATGCGCTCGACGTGGAATGCGACGTCAGAGGTTTCGAAGGCTACCGCGTCGTGGAACATATCGTTCTGGAGCATGACGATCTGAAGGCGGTGAATACGGCTGCCGAGGAAAACGTCAAACCTCATTCGCGCGGAAATGCGGAATGCAAGGACGGATTCGTGCATACCCGGCTCGCCAAAGCGTCCTGGAACGTCATCCGGTTGAAAAAGGCGTAAACGACTGGAAACTGCGGTTGTTCGGCGCCCAAATACGGGGATTACCTGCTTATTTTCATACATTTCAGTTTGGTTCTGCCGATTCCTTTTTGCTCTTCGGGAAGGAAAATGATAGAGGGGTAAAAAGGAACGGCAGATTTTTAAATTTTGCGATGGGGGTGAGGTACGGCGGCCGCCGAGAGGAAATCGCGGATAGAAAAGCATAGGTTCGAGCACGCCAACATGTACGTACAAGTTGAAGGCGGGTCATGGGAAATCGCAATGATTCAAGGTTTTTAATGAAATGAAAGCATGCTTTCAAAAAAGAAAAAATCGAAGGATTTTAGGGAATCCATGTTTAGGGGGCGGAAGTTTTGAAAAAGAAAAGCTTTGTTGTTTCATTGTTGATGGTATTCGCGGCAAGCATGCTGTTGTCCGCATGCGGAAGCGGCAGCGACAGCAAGACGATTACGTTCTGGACGCCGCTGACGGGCGACGACGGGGCTTATATGGATGAAATCGTGAAGGAATATAATGCGACAAATCCTGAAATCAAGGTCAAACACGTCATCACATCCGATATGTACACGAAAATTTCCACCGTGCTCAACTCCGGCAAAGGCATTCCGGATCTGGCGATCATCCACGCGGACCGCGTTCCGGGCTTCGCAAAGCAGGGCGTTTTGGAGCCGATTGACAGCGCCATTAAGGGGCAGCCGGAGATCAAGCAGGAGAACTATTTGCCGCAAGCCTGGTCCACGGGCAACATTGACGGCACGCAGTATACGGTTCCGCTCGATATTCACAGCAACGTGATGTACTACAACAAGGATCTGCTGAAAAAATATAACGCGGAGTCCATCCTCGACGACAATGTCGTGACGATCGACGAAATGCTTTCCCTGAAAGGGAAACTGGCTCCGGACGAATATGTCGTGAACGACGCGCTGCTCGGCTGGGTCATTTTGGCGCAGGTGCAAGACTTGGGCGGCGACATTCAGGAAAACGGCAAGCCTGCCGTCAATACGCCGGTGATGAAGCAAGCGTTCGAAAACGTGAAAAAGATTGCCGACGCAGGACTCATGACACCGTTCGGCGAGGACGGTTACCTGATGTTCCAATCCGGCAAAGTGCTCTTCTCCACCGACGGAACTTGGAGCTCGACGGCGCATGCCAAGGTGGAAGGCTTGAACTTCGGCGTGACCAACATCTATTCGCCGACGGCTGACAAGTTTACGAATCGCGCTTCTTCCCACTTGTTCGCCATGTTTAAAAACGACAAGCGTTCCGATGAAAAAGAAGCCGGAATCGGCGCCTTCCTGGAGTTCGTTCGCGAACATTCCCTGGAATGGGCGAAAGCAGGACAAATCGTAGCGAGTAAGCAAGTCAACGAAAGCCCGGAATACAAGCAGTACATGCAATCCTTCTTCACATCGAATGAGCAGGAGACGAAATCGCTCTACATCTACACTTACGAGTACTATCCATACGTAGCCGAAGCGGTTGATACCTATTGCGCGGATATCGTTCGGGGAAATGTCGATTTGGATGAAACGCTTCAGAAGATGCAGAAATTCGTAGAGGACAAGATCGCGGAGAGCAGCAAACAGACGACCAAGTAAGCCTTAGCAAAATAGAAAGATAGAAATAATGTGCCGGACTTGCCTGCCTGGCGCATTATTTCTCCAAAAGGAGAAATTACAAGGCTATGAAAAAGAAATCATTTGCACCGTTTTTCTTTGTCGGCCCTCACTTGATTTTATTTCTGATTTTCATCCTGATCCCGACGATCTACGGGATTTATGCTTCGTTTACACAGTGGAACCTAATGAACGATCCTGCGTGGATCGGCCTGCAAAACTATAAGACGATTTTGTTCGACACGAGTTCAACGTTTCATACCCAATTTTTTAACGGTTTGAAAAACACCTTGATCTTTGTCGTCATCAGCGTTCCGCTCCTGATCGTCATTCCGCTCATGGTTGCCGTCGCTTTGGAGCATAAAAAGGTGAAGCTGAAGGGCGTCATTCAATCGATTATTTACATTCCGGGACTGATTTCGATATCCGCGGCCGCATTGATTTGGCTGCTGATTTTCAATAAACAGCTGGGCATTACCGGCAACGTGCTTCATTCGACGGTCTCCTGGGCGGCAACCCAGCCTTATGCATGGATCATCATTTTCGTCATTACGGTATGGGGCGGCGTCGGCGGCAATATGATCATTTACCGGGCTTCCATTGCCGGTGTTTCCAAAGAATTGTACGAGGCGGCGGAGATCGATGGAGCCGGATCGGTACGGAGATTTTTCAGCATTACCTTGCCTTCGATCAATTTCCCGTTAATCTACACGTTTGTCATGACGACGGCGGGCGCCTTCAACGTGTTCGGGCAGCCTCTCATGATGACCAAAGGCGGTCCGCAGCAAAGCACGCACGTGCTCATGATGTATATTCGCCAGCTTGCTTTCGGCAATGGGGAATCGATTGCGGGAATGGCATCTGCCATGGCCGTTCTGCTCGGTTTGGTCATTTTGGTCATCTCAGCGCTGCAATATTATGTCATGAACCGGAACACGAAGTAGGTCGTTTAAGCAGATGCTGGATTTAGGAAACGAGAGGTAGGGTTAATCAAAATGTCGAAAAAAGTGAGCATCTCCAAATATGTCGCGTACCTATTCTTAATCGTACTTTGTGTCATATGGGTCGTCCCGGTGTTGTTCGGGATTTCGACGTCGTTCCGTTCGCAGACCGAAGTGGTATCTTCGGGTTTCCGTCTTTTTCCGAAAGAATGGACGTTCGAAAACTACGTAGCGATTTTGGACAATACGTCCACGGCGCCGATCTTGCGCTGGCTGTTTAACTCCGTATTTATCGCGGTGTCGCACACCTTGCTTGTCATCGTTATCATTTCGCTGACGGGTTACGGGTATGCCCGCATGAATTTCAAAGGCAGAGACGCGCTGTTTTTTACGCTGCTCGGCATTTCGTTTTTCCCGGGGGTCGTCAACATCATTCCGTCCTACAAAATCATCGATGCCTTCGGGTGGGTAAACACGTCCTTGGCCATGATTATTCCCGGCCTCGCAGGAATGGGGAACATCTTCCTCGTCAGACAGTTCCTGAAGGGAATTCCGGGCGAGCTGGACGAATCCGCGCGCGTGGACGGCGCCGGCGATTTCAGGATTTATTATTCGATCATTTTGCCGCTCATCAAGCCGGTTCTTATCGTTTGCGGCCTGTTTTCCTTCGTCGGATCGTGGAACGACTTCCTGTGGCCGGTCATCGTCTATACGGATGTCGACAAAATGCCGATTACGGCAGGGCTGCTTTTGCTGCAGGATATTTACGGCAACTACCGCATGATCGGGCAATTGATGGGTTCGGCGATGCTGGCGATCATTCCGACGCTGCTGCTGTTCGCGTTCGCCCAAAAATATTTTATTCAATCGATCAATTTGAATTCAGGCATCAAGGGATAAAAATACAACGTCATATTGGAGGATTCAACTATGCATAACGTGATCGTCAACACGGACATTTCCAGAGGAAAGATCAGCAAACATATCTACGGCCATTTTGCCGAACATCTCGGCAGATGCATCTACGAAGGCATTTGGGTCGGCGAGGATTCCCCGATTCCGAATACGAAAGGGATCCGAAGCGACGTGCTGGAAGCCTTGAAAAACATCAAGGTGCCGGTTCTCCGTTGGCCGGGAGGCTGCTTCGCCGACGAATACCACTGGAAGGACGGGGTCGGCCCGAGAGAAAGCCGCAAACGGATGGTCAACACGCATTGGGGCGGCGTGGTCGAAAACAACCATTTCGGCACGCATGAATTCATGCTGCTGTGCGAACTGCTCGAATGCGAACCGTACATTTGCGGCAACGTCGGCAGCGGGACCGTTCAGGAGATGTCCGAGTGGGTCGAATACATGACGTTCGACGGGGAATCGCCGATGGCCAACTGGCGCAAGGAAAACGGCAGAGAAGAACCTTGGAAGCTGAAATATTTCGGCGTCGGCAACGAAAACTGGGGCTGCGGGGGCAACATGCGTCCGGAATATTACGCCGACCTGTACCGTCGTTACCAGACGTACGTCCGCAATTACGGCGGCAACAAAATCTACAAAATCGCCGGCGGCGCCAACGTGGACGACTACAACTGGACGGAAGTGCTGATGAAAAACGCCGGTTGGCTCATGGACGGCTTGAGCTTGCACTATTACACGATTCCGGGCGATTTCTGGCTCGGCAAAGGATCGGCGCTTGATTTTGAAGAAGGCGAATGGTTCATCACGATGAAAAAGGCCCTTCACATGGACGAACTCATTACGAAACACAGCACGATCATGGACAAATACGATCCGGAGAAACGCGTGGGCATGATCATCGACGAGTGGGGCACCTGGTTTGACGTCGAACCTGGCACGAATCCGGGATTCCTGTATCAGCAAAACACGATCCGCGACGCGCTGGTGGCCGGCGTTCACTTCAACATTTTCCACAAGCATGCGGACCGCGTGCATATGACGAACATCGCGCAGACGGTGAACGTGCTGCAGGCGATGATTTTGACCGAAGGCGAAAAAATGATCCTGACTCCGACGTACCATGTGTTCGACATGTTCAAGGTGCATCAGGATGCCGAGCTGCTGGCGGTCGATGCTTCGGTCGGCACTTATGAAATGAGCGGGGAAACGCTGCCGCAGGTGACCGTGTCGGCTTCCAAGGATGCGGAGGGCAAAGTTCACGTCAGCCTGGTCAACATCGACCATCAAAACGAAGCGTCGGTCAGCCTGGAGCTCCGCGGGCTTCGAGCCAATCCGCAGGTGACCGGCACGGTTCTGACGGCCGACCGTTTGAACGCGCACAACACGTTCGAGCAGCCGAAAAATGTCGCTCCGGCAGCGTTTAACGGCGCTATCGTGGAAGGCGGCAAGCTGAACGTGAAGCTTCCGGCGATGTCCGTCGTTACGCTGACCATCGAATAAATCGGCGGGACAATCGACTAAACGCCAAAACAGGCAAGCGGGAAAGGGAGGCTGATCGATGATGGAGGAGCGTCAGGAAAGCTGCAAGGGATGCAGCGCGAGCGTACAGGTTTCGCCGGAAAAGCTGCAGCGGCTCGTCGAGATCGCGACGCGCGGCAGAGAAACGGCCTCCGAGGAGGTATACCGGCAGCGGATCGGGCAGTGCGAGCGCTGCCCGGGGCTTCAGTATGGAACGACCTGCCAATATTGCGGGTGCCTCGTTGCGGTTAAAGCCCGGCTGAAGGATTCCGCTTGCCCGTATCCTTTTGCTCCGAAATGGAGCTGAAGAGGAACCTATCAAGATTCGGCATTACGTTATAAAGGAGAACCTGATATGGAGAGAAACCGAAAATACAACAACCCGATCGTATGGCAGCGCGCCGACCCTTGGGTATACAAGCATAGCGATAACTATTATTATTTTACGGCTTCCGTTCCGGAATACGACCGGATCGAAATCCGCAGATCCAAGACGCTGCAGGGACTGGGGGATGCCGAGCCGGTCGTGGCATGGCGCAAATACGAAACCGGCCCGCTTAGCGCGAACATCTGGGCGCCGGAGATTCATTATATAGAAGGAAAATGGTACATCTATTTTGCCGCCGCCCGAACGACCGAAACGAAAGAGGGACTGTTCGACCACCGGATGTACGTTTTGGAAAACGCGTCCGAGAACCCGCTCGAAGGCCAGTGGGTCGAAAAAGGTCAAGTCCGTACCCAGTGGGAATCCTTTGCGCTGGATGCGACCACGTTCGAACACCGTGGGGTGCGTTATTACGTCTGGGCCCAAAAGGATCCGGAAATCGAAGGCAATTCGAACCTGTACATTTCGGAAATGAGCAATCCGTGGACGCTGAAAGGCAAGCAGGTCATGATCTCGACGCCGGAGTATCCGTGGGAAGTGATCGGATTTAAAGTCAACGAAGGTGCGGCCGTGCTGAAACGCAACGGGCGCATCTATATCGGCTATTCGGCCAGCGCCACCGATCACAACTACTGCATGGGACTGTTGTACGCCGACGAATCGGCGGACCTGCTCGATCCGGCTTCCTGGATGAAGTCGCCGGAGCCCGTGTTCCAAACATCCGAGGCGACGGGGCAATACGGCCCGGGGCACAACAGCTTTACCGTCTCCGAGGACGGCGAGGACGTCATCGTGTACCATGCCCGCAATTACAAGGAAATTACGGGGGATCCGCTGTACGACCCGAACCGGCATACAAGAGCCCAGGTTTTCACCTGGAACGAGGACGGAACGCCGAATTTCGGCGTTCCGGAGCCGGACGGCGCCGAAAGCGAAGATCAAGTCAAAGCTTAATATGAACGAAATTGCGGAAGTCCGCTGCGAAGGCAGCGGGCTTTTTTTTGACGGCTCGTTGCCTCCGAAGACTGTTTCACCGTTCTTTCCTCGGTATATGTATGTACCAAAACGAAATTTGCGTCATAATCCAAGGTCTAAGGAGGAGAAACGCATGAGCGAACGCGACCCCCGGGACTGATTATGAGGTTAATGATTTTTGCATAAAGATGACAATATCGGAGCGAATCCTTGTTCCGTTCTTATCATGGTATTCCCAATTGATTTGAAAATCACCGTAGCCCCAGTCTATAAAACCCAGGTTTTCATATAACCTTCTTGCTTCGGGATTATCCTTGCTGCTTACTTCCAAACCGATATGAGTGCATCCTCTTTCTCTTGATAATCTCTCGGCTTCGCGAATGATTGCTGTCGCTACACCTTTTTTACGGTAGTCATCTTTGGTTAATCCTCCCTCCAAGAAGGCGCTATGCGTTACGTCGATATATTGGGTTACACGAGCATCCCGAGGACCGCTCCATCGCAATAAAAAGTGCCCGATCGGACGATTTTTATGCCATGCGATTAAATATACGCCTTCGCCTTTCCTCTGCACATCGTACCGACGATACTGAGGTTTTGTCAGATTGCCGGGTGAAAACACTTCTTCAAGAAAATCCAATTGATGCTCTTCGGCTGGTTTGACAACAAGATCAAAATCGTGCTGATTCATTATTGCATCACTCCTGCCCGTTTATTTTGAATATCGTATTTGAGTGCTTTTGCTCCTTAATAACACGAACCGTACTAGCCATTCTGAATAGGGATGACCTATTCCTTCCTTGTAAGTTTGATGATGTAAATGTAAATCTAGGAAGATCTATGACTATATCATGATGCGGGGAACAAAGCAAAAGCGGCCGCATAACAATCTCTCAGGCAAATTAACGCTCCTAATCCCCGCGGGCCTTTTGTATACTAGCAGTAGAAAGATCATTAACCGTTTTTTTTCAAGAGAGGAGCTTAGAGCTATGAAATCCAGCCGGCAGGCGATGATTTTGATCACCGGGATCATGGCCAGCGGAAAATCAACCGTTGCGCAGCTGCTAGCCGAACGATTGGACAGATCGGTGCATTTGCGCGGAGACATGTTCCGGAAAATGATCGTAAACGACCGGGAGGGAGGTCCGGCCCGATGCCGATGGGGCGGAGCTTGAGCAGCTTTCGCTGCGATACCGGTTGGCCGCGCAGGCGGCCGATGCCTATTATGCGGCGGGGTTTAACGTTGTCGTGCAGGACGTAGTGATCGGCAGAGTGCTTGAGGATTTCGTCTCTTATGTACAGACACGCCCTTTGTACGTCGTCGTGTTATGCCCCAATCCTTCCGTCGTGGCGCAAAGGGAAGCCGGGCGGTCAAAAAAGGTTACGGGGAATGGACGATGGAAGGGCTGAACGAAGTGCTGCTCGGCGAAACCCCACGGATCGGCATGTGGCTTGACACTTCTTCGATGACTGCCGAGCAGACCGTCGATGAAATTATGAAATCGGTATGGGATCGCGGAGACGCGGACGTTTCATAGGCAAATCGCCGGACCGGTTTTTGGGTATAAATGTTATTGTAAGGAAGTTGTTGGTCATACTAAGACATGATGGAGTCGATTGCCATTGAAACATACGGACATAAGCGAAAAACAGGTTCAGATCGGCCTGGCGGGCTGGGGAGACCATGACGATATTTATCCCCCGGGGACGAAAGCGGGAGACAAGCTGAAGGAATACGCCCGCCGGTTTCCGATCGTGGAGCTCGACAGCTCTTTTTATGCGATTCCAACGCCGGAAAGAATGCTGAAATGGAGCGAACAGACGCCGGATTCCTTCGGCTTTGTCGTCAAGGCCTATCAGGGGATGACGGGCCATACCCGCGGCAAAATCCCTTTTCCTGACGCGAGGTCGATGTTTCATGCGTTCCGGGAGTCCGCAGAAGCGCTGCAGGCCGCCGGCAAGTTGAGGGCGGTGCTGTTTCAGTATCCGCCTTGGTTTGATTGCGGTCGAAAAAACGTGGAAGTGCTGCGCCGAACCCGGCAGTGGATGGACGGGCTGCCGCTTGCGCTGGAGTTCCGCCATCAAAGCTGGTTTGCCGGGGAGATGCGGGACAAGACGCTTGCCTTTATGCGGGAAGAGGGCTGGATCCATTCGGTTTGCGACGAGCCGCAAGCGGGGGAGGGATCCATTCCGACGGTTCTTGCGCCTACGCGGGACGACGCCACCCTTGTGCGCTTGCATGGGCGGAACGCCGAAGGATGGCAATCCGGCGGGCAGCCGAACTGGAGGGAGGTTCGTTATCTGTATCGGTACGCTGAGCGGGAGCTTGCGGAATGGAAAGAGAATATCCTCAGGCTGCTCGAATCCACGAAAACGTGCTGGGTTGTATTTAACAACAACTCCGGCGGGGATGCGGCTCATAACGCGCTGCAGCTGATGCGTTCGTTCGGTTTGGATATGCCCGAGCTGCCTCCGGACCAATTGTCGCTTTTTGATGAACAATAAGAGGGCGTTTGTTCACAGATTCGAACCGGTAAAAAGCCCATTTTTTTCGTGGAATTTCCAAATCGATGCCTCATTTGCATGGGTGTTGTCAATGTTTCCATATCGATTGGCGGCAAAAAGCACGTTTTTGCCCCGATTGATCTGTTTTTTAGATCATAACTATATTAAATGGTTATTTCAGGTATGGAGAGGATTTGTTTATAATAGAAATTGAGCCGCTTACATTTTGCTGAAACGGCTTACAAGAATCATTTTTTCAGATTTCCGTCCAACGTATAGATTGAATGATTCGAAGGATTCTCATTCTATATGACTATTAAAAAACCAAGGCGGAGGTATTACTTTAGCGATGATAACCAATAAGAGCGACACACAAACGCAGGGTGCCTGGGAATCTTACTACGGCCCCAACCTGGGATACGTTCAGGAGCAGTACGAACGTTACGTCAACGATCCCGAATCGGTGGACGAAACGTTCCGCAAAGTGTTTCAAACATGGGGCGCGCCTCCGATGGCGCCGGTACAATTGGCGCCTGTAAGCGCAGTATCTGCCAACGCGCCGTTTGACCCGAGCCTGCTGAAAAAAGGCGTGGATGCCGGAAAACTCGTATGGAACATCCGGGCGTACGGCCATTTGGCCGCCGACATCGATCCGCTCGGCATCATTCCGAAGCCGGATACGCGCGTGCTTGAACCTGAACAATACGGACTGAGCCAGTCCGATCTTGCGGCATTCCCTGCATCCCTGATCTGGGACGGAGCGCCCGAGAATGTCAAAACCGGTTGGGAAGCGATCCAGAAACTGCGTCAAACATATACCGGAACGATTGCGTTTGAATTCAGCCACGTGCATGAAACGGAAGAACGCGTATGGCTGAACCGTCATGTCGAAAGCGGCAACTTCCCGACTCCGCTCAGCGAAACGGAGAAAGTGAACCTGCTGGAAAGACTGATCGAAGTCGAGCAATTCGAGGAATTTCTGCACCGTACCTTCGTTGGGCAAAAACGTTTCTCCATCGAAGGAAACGACGTGCTGGTTCCGATGCTCGACGAATTGGTGCGCAATATGGCGGACGACGGCGCGGAGCATATTCTGATGGGAATGGCTCACCGCGGCCGCTTGAACGTACTTGCGCATGTGCTCGGCAAGCCTTACGAAAAGATTTTCTCTGAATTCCATCATTCGCCGAACAAAAAACTGTTCCCGTCCGAAGGCTCGATGGGCATCAATTTCGGATGGACCGGCGACGTCAAATACCACTTAGGGGCAAAACGCGTCCTGAAGGACGGCAGTGTCGTTCAAACCCGCATCACGCTCGCGAATAACCCGAGCCATCTGGAGTTCGTCAATCCGGTGGTGGAAGGCTTTGCGCGCGCGGCGCAGGAAGACCGTACGAAACCCGGTTATCCGGAGCAGGACGTGAACAAAGCCGCCACGGTTCTCATCCACGGGGACTCCGCTTTCCCTGGCGAAGGCATCGTGGCCGAAACGCTGAACTTCAACAAGCTGCCTGGTTTCCAAAACGGAGGAACCATTCACATCATCGCGAACAACAACATCGGATTTACGACGGAAAGCCGCGATTCCCGCTCGACCCATTATGCCAGCGACCTGGCCAAAGGGTATGAAATTCCGATCGTCCACGTCAATGCGGATGATCCGGAAGCATGTATCGCCGCGATCCGCCTTGCATGCGAATACCGCAACAAGTTCAAGAAAGACTTCCTGATCGATCTGGTCGGCTACCGCCGTTACGGCCATAACGAAACGGACGATCCGGATACGACGCAGCCGCTCATTTACGACAAAGTGAAAAGCCATCCGCGCGTTGCCGCCATTTATGCCGGCGTGCTTGAACAAAGCGGCTTGGTCAGCAAGGAGCAAAGCGGCCGCCTGATCCAGGACGTGCAGAACCGCATGAAGGAAGCGTACGACAAAATCAAGGATCAGGAGCAGGAGCCTGCGAATACCCATCAGCAATCGCCTGCCGAAGACCGGATTAAGGCGATCAAAACCGGCGTGCCGCTGAAAAAGCTGCGGGAAATCAACTCCGACTTGCTGAAGCGCCCTGAAGGCTTCAACGTTTATCCGAAGCTGCAGCGCATTTTGGAACGCCGTGAAACGGCGCTGAACGACGGGGAAAAGGTAGACTGGAGTTTGGCGGAAACGCTGGCGTTCGCAAGCATCATCGCCGACGGCAAGCCGATCCGCATCACGGGCCAGGACGCCGAACGCGCGACGTTTGCGCACCGCAACCTCGTCCTTCACGACGTGAAAAACGGTTCGACTTTCTGCCCGCTGCATGAGCTGCCGCAGGCGAAAGCATCCTTTGCGATTCATAACAGCCCGCTGTCCGAAGCTTCCGTGCTCGGATTCGAATACGGCTATAACGTGTATTCCCCGGAAACGCTGGTCATCTGGGAAGCGCAATTCGGCGATTTCGCCAACTGCGCGCAGGTCATTACGGACCAGTTCATTTCGGCCGGACGTTCGAAGTGGGGACAAAAATCGAGCCTTGTCATGCTTCTGCCTCACGGTTACGAAGGACAGGGACCGGAGCACTCCAGCGCCCGTCTCGAACGTTTCCTTCAGCTGGGCGGCGAAGAGAACTTCACCGTCGTCAATCTGACGAGCGCGGCTCAATATTTCCACCTGCTTCGCCGTCAGGCCGCTTTGACCGAAAGCGAAGACGCGCGTCCGCTGATCGTGATGTCGCCGAAGAGCCTCATCCGCAACAGCCGCGTCGCATCCAGCGGCAAGGAGCTGAGCGAAGGGCGTTTCCATCGTGTGCTTGAGCAAGAGGGACTCGGCAAACATCCGGAACGGGTGGAACGTCTCGTTCTTTGCAGCGGCAAAATCGCGGTTGAGCTGGAAGAAGCCTTGAGCAAGGAAGAAGGATCCCATGACTGGCTGCACATTATTCGCATCGAGCAGCTGTATCCGTTCCCTGAGCAAGAGGTCCGCGAGATTTTCGCAAGATATACGAACGCCAAAGAAATTTTGTGGGTACAGGAAGAACCGGAAAACATGGGCGCTTGGCGTTATATCGAGCCCCATCTCCGCAAACTGGCGCCTCAAGGCACGCCTGTGAACTACAACGGCCGTCCTGAACGTTCGAGTACCGCCAGCGGCTTCCAGCAAGTACACAGCTTTGAGCAGCAGCAGATCGTATCGACAGCATTGAACCAAAAATCTATCAAGCATAACATCGCATTGGGGAGGTAGCAGGCCGTGAGCGAAATTACAGTACCGGCAATGGGTGAATCGATTACCGAGGGAACAATCTACAAATGGCATGTTCAAGAAGGGGATGCCGTAAACCAGGGTGATGTGCTTCTGGAGCTCGAAACCGACAAGGTCAATCTGGAAATCAGCGCGGAGGAGTCCGGCGTCGTCGAGAAGATTTTGAGAAAAGACGGCGATACCGTTCAAATCGGCGAAGTGATCGGTAGACTTGCGGCTGGAGGCGAAGCTGCGGCCGCAGCTTCCAGCGCGCCTGCGAAAGAAGAGCCGAAAGCCGAAGAAAAAGCACCGGCCGCTCCGGCAGCGCCAAACGCGCCGGCTGAACCTGCGAAAGAAGGGGAAACGTATCTTGCGGCTTCTCCGGCTGCACGCAAGCTGGCCCGCGAGCAGGGCATCGATCTGGAGCAGGTGAACCGTGATCCGAAAGGACGCATCTTCCAGGAAAACGTTAAAAACCATGCGGAAGCTCCGGCTCCGCGTCCGGCAGCCGCGGCCCCTGCAGCGCAAACGGCGGCGCCGGCCGTAACCGGCCAACCGGGAAAACCTGCCGAACGCCAGCGCATGTCCCGCCGCCGGGCAACGATCGCCAAACGTCTGGTGGAAGCACAGCACACGGCCGCTATGCTGACTACCTTCAACGAAGTGGATATGACCGCAATCATGGACATCCGCAAACGCCGCAAGGATGCGTTCAAGGACAAACATGATATCGGACTCGGCTTTATGTCCTTCTTCACGAAAGCGGTGGTGGGCGCGCTGAAGCAGTTCCCGCTGCTGAATGCGGAAATCGACGGCGAAGACATCATCGTGAAGAAATATTACGACATCGGCATCGCCGTGGCGGCGAAGGAAGGTCTCGTCGTACCGGTCGTCCGTGACGCGGATCGACTCAGCTTTGCCGCCATCGAGAAGGAAATCGCTTCGCTGGCTTCCAAAGCCCGCAGCAATACGCTGGCATTGTCCGAACTTCAAGGCGGAACGTTCACGATTACGAACGGCGGCACATTCGGCTCGCTGATGTCCACGCCAATCCTGAACTCGCCGCAGGTAGGCATCCTCGGCATGCACAAAATCCAGCTCCGTCCGGTTGCCATCGACGAAGAACGCTCGGAAAACCGTCCGATGATGTACATCGCGCTTTCCTACGATCACCGGATCGTAGACGGCAGCGACGCCGTCCGCTTCCTCGTCACGGTCAAACAATTGCTGGAAGATCCGGAATCCCTGCTGCTTGAAGGCTGATTGCATGATACCTTACTAGGAACCTTTAAGCCGTCCCGAATGGTCCGAAGACCCGGGGCGGCTTTTTTGCGCTTTAAAAAGGGCATTGTGCGATATGGGATCGCTCTACGCTTTCCAATCGGCCAACCGCTGCGAAGCTCGATGATCCCACGGAAAAAGGCATCCCTATACCTTCGCGTTCGGAAGGTCGGATGCCTTTTATAGGTTTGAAGTTATTTGCCTCCGCTTGCCGCAGCCTTATTCTCATCCGAGACAGGCTCCATCAGCTGGGCGGCTGGGGTATTCGGGTCATGCCAATTGGCAATGAGCTTCTGGATGTATTCGATATCTTTTTGATCCGGATCGTAATACCAGATCGAGTCGCGCATGGCTCCCTCGCCTTTCAGCATGTAATTGCTGAAGGTAGGCATGCCGCCTTCGTAAAAGGATTTGGCCAAGTCGATCATAAAGGTGGACGTCATGTTGGTCTTGAAGTTGCTTCCCGCGACCTTCAGCAGATCCGGAAGCTTCGTAATATTTTGAATTTCAAGCGCTCTCGCCAAAATCGCGTCGATCAGCACGCGGTGCCTCATCGTCCGGTTAAAATCGGAATCCTCGCGGTAGCGGGCATAACTGAGCGCGTCCTGGCCGTCGTAAATCGGTTTGTTTGGTTCGATGCGCAGCTTTTCATGGATTTTCTGTTTGTTCTCAATGACTTTGGTAATCGGGAGATGTACGCCTCCCAGCTTGTCGACGACGTCTTTCAAACCTTGAAAGTTAATGGTCGCATAAAAATCGACGTTATTGCCGACCAGGTTTTCGACCGTATCGACGCTGCGTTTGATCCCGCCGCGGGCATAGGCGGCGTTGATTTTGCTCTTTTTGTTTTCCTCCGCAATTTCGGTATAAGTATCGCGGGGGATGGAGATGAGCAGAACTTTGCGATCCTCCGGACGAACGACGGAATAGATGATCGTATCGGAACGGCCGGGTTCGTCTTTGCGTTCATCGGTGCCGAGGAGGAGTACCGAAAACGGGTTTTGCACCTTCTCGGGTTTGACTTCCTCGTCGATTTTTTCATAGGATTGGTCCAGCGTTTCGGCAACGGTATCTTTCATGAACGTGTCAAAAGCGAGCAGGGCGACCTGCTTCCTGAAGATATACCCGGCTCCCGCCACGAGCAGCAGGCAGACGAGCGTAATGAGCAGCCACTTTCCTTTACTTTTCTTTTTATTTTTCCTTTTCCTTTTCCTGGGGCGGGTAAGCCGCGTTGGCTCTTGATTTTCCATCGGTCACTCCTGTTTCGGTTTACAAAATTTTCTTTCGCTTTCAACCATTTTATAGTATTCTCTTAAAAAAATAAACATCAGGGTTCGCGGACGTTCGGCATGAACCGCTATTTTTCGCGATATGGGCAGCAAAAAAGACGGCCTGATGAAGAGCCGCCTATCGAATGGAGTTTTGCAAAAAGATGGAACTCGCTATAAACTGTATTCAATTGAAAGATTGGACATTCGTTTACGATTTCAGGGCAAACGCCTGCTGTCTGCTTTGAAGCCGTTCCAGCTTGCGGATGATTTCCTTTTGCCATCTGGCGTCATCCAGCCGCTTGGCAAGATTCAGCAGATCGAGATAATCGTCAATGCGAAGTTCCGCACGCTGCGCCGATATGTTCGCCATGCTCGTCGACTCCTTACCGTTGGTGTAGATTGCGATCTAAACATGATTGTATCATAAACTTATTTGATAGTGATAATCTTTCTCAATAAAATCCGAAATTTTTTTGCAAAGGAGCCTGTTCGGAAATGGAGACATCGCTAAAGTGGCTGGATTGGGCCAAACGGATTCAAGGGATCGCGCAGACCGGCCTGGCTTATGCCAAAGATGTATACGACAAGGAAAGGTATGAACAGCTGCGCGAGCTCAGCCTGGAAATCATGGCGGAATACACGGAAGTGGAAACCGGAAAGCTGACGCAGCTTTTTGCCGGAGAACAGGGTTACGCCACGCCGAAAGTTGACATCCGCGGCGTCGTCATTCAGGATGGGAAGATTTTGCTTGTACGGGAGAAGGAAGACGGGGATTGGTCGCTGCCGGGCGGCTGGGCCGATCTGCTGCTGTCGCCGACGGAAATCGCGGTCAAAGAGGTGTGGGAGGAATCCGGCTACGAAGTAAAGGCAAAACGTTTGCTGGCCGTGATGGACAATCACAAACATAATCCGCCCGCTCCCTATCATGTCTATAAAATGTTCATTCAGTGCGAAATTACCGGCGGAACGGCCCGGGAAGGCGTGGAAACAAGCGCCGTGCGGTTTTTTGGGCGGGACGAATTGCCGAACCTGTCGCGCAGCCGGAATACGGAAGCTCAAATCGGGTTGATGTTCGACCTGCTTGCGCATCCGGAACGCATTCCGGTGATCGATTAGAGGGAGTCCGATCCATCGTCGCTCACGTATTGCCATCCTGGCAGGGGATATAACGTCAGGCTGATAAAAGCGCATGTTCCGCCTCCATCTCTGTTAGAATAAGAAGGAACGCCTGTGAAACGGCAATCATAGCCAAGAGCTTAGGAAGGATGACATGCATGCTGACGATTACCGAATATGAAGTGGAACATATCAAAGACCCTTTTCGCATTTTGGAGGGCAAACGTTATGAATACAAATTGGACGTCGAAGTTCCGGAGGACGACGAGCTGTACTCGGAAAACGGCCTGTACGTCCGTGCCATTTACAATGAACGGGAAGAAGGCGGCCGTCTCGTAAAATACGATTTGTACGAAAAATCCACGGACCGCTACCTTGATTTCGATCTGGAAGACGACGAGGTGCGGATGATCGAAGCGTTTTGCCGCGAGCATCTGGAGGATGCGGAAGCATGAAGCGCTCTCCCGTGACGGTACCCTTCGGATATGAGCCTCCCGATGAACATGTCAAAGGAACGCTGATTTTTTACGACGCCTTCGAGGATATCGCCGACCATGAGCTGCTGGGGGCGGAGAAAACGGCGGAGGAACGCCGGTTTTCGCGGTTCGTGCTGTATCCGCTGCATGAAGAAACCGCCAAACGTATGCTGAAAGCTCCCGTGGCGCCTTTTTACAAACGCGAGCGGCGGCTTGAAAGCTGGAAGCTTGAGCATCGTTCCGAAGCCGTGATCGAGGTATTTGAAGCCAAACGCAAAAAATATACCCCGATGGATACCGCCCTGCGCCATTTGACGGATAAATACCCTGCGCCCCATTTTTTGTACCTGACTCCGGATATGGCGAACCTGTTTGCTTCTTATTCCTCTTTTCGCGAGTGGATCGCCAAGCTGCGGCTTATTTTATCGGAGCGGCCGAAGCGGCTGCATCCGCGGCTTGAAGAGCACCGCAATCGGTGGGACGTGGCTGGGGAAGAACCTGCGGATGATATAAAAGACGTATAATACAATTGACCTGAGTGACAGAGCCGGCGGAGCCGGCTTTTATCATTTCGGGGCTCCCGGAAAATTACCCGATCGGCTTAGAAGCCATCGGCCTTACGATGTAAGGGTATTTTGTGCTTGCGGCGGGGTCTTGCCGGCAACAATCCTAGCGGTTGCTCAATCCCGCAAACCTCGGTAAACTTAGAAGTAAAGGCTTTTTGAAGATGACCGCATGTGCAGGTTTTTTCTATTTTTGAAAGTGCGTGAAATGAGTTTTTTACTAGATTTCGTTAGGAGTCCGTAAATATATGAGTGTAGAAACGATGACGATGGAACGGGCGCAGCAGCTGCTGCAAACCTATTACGGGTATCCGGATTTCCGGGAAGGCCAGAAAAAGATCGTCCTCAGTTTGCTGGAAGGAAACGACACGCTGGGCATCATGCCGACGGGCGGAGGCAAATCGATCTGCTACCAGATTCCGGCGCTGATGCTGCCGGGCCTGACGCTGGTCGTCTCGCCGCTGATCTCGCTGATGAAGGACCAGGTGGACGCGCTGACGGCGATGGGCGTTCAGGCTGCGTACATCAACAGCACGCTGAGCGGCAAGGAAGTGAACGAACGGATCCGTGCCGCCAAACGCGGGGACCTGAAGCTGCTGTACGTCGCGCCGGAGCGGCTGGAGGTGGACTGGTTCCGGGAGGAGATGAGCCTGCTGTCCATTTCCTGCGTGGCGGTGGACGAAGCGCACTGCGTGTCGCAGTGGGGGCATGATTTCCGGACGAGTTATTTGGCGGTGGCCCCGTTCGTGGAAAACCTTCCGAAGCGGCCGATGGTTGCCGCCTTTACGGCCACGGCGACGCCGGAGGTCACGGAGGACATGATCCGGCTGCTGCGCTTGGACGAGCCTGAAGTGTTCGTTACGGGACTTAGCCGGGATAATTTGGCCATGTCGGTGCTGCGGGGGGAAAACAAACGCGATTTTGTCATGAAGTATGCCGAAGCACATTCGCATCAACCCGGAATCGTATATGCCGCCACCCGCAAGGACGTGGACGATTTGTACGAACGATTGAGCAGCAACGGGCTGGCCGCGGGGAGATACCATGCCGGCATGAGCGACGAGGAACGGGCGGCAAGCCAGGAGGCTTTCCTGTACGACGATATCCGGGTCATGGTCGCGACCAATGCTTTCGGGATGGGGATCGACAAATCGAACGTGCGGTACGTCATCCATTACAATATGCCGAAAAACATGGAGGCTTACATCCAGGAGGCAGGACGCGCCGGGCGCGACGGTGAACCGAGCCAATGCATTTTGCTGTTCGGCGCCCAGGACATCATGACGCAAAAGTTTCTGATCGAGCAAAATCCGCAAGATCCGGAGCGAAAAGCCAACGACTACCGCAAGCTGCAGCAGATGGTCGATTACTGCTATACGACGCGCTGCCTGCGCAGCGCCATGCTCGATTATTTCGGGGAAAAACATGAGGACAAGCCATGCGGCATTTGCAGCTCCTGCACGGATGAACGCGAGCTGGTCGACATGACGATCGACGCCCAAAAAATATTTTCCTGCATCCACCGCATGCGCGAACGGTTTGGCGTGTCCATGGTGGCGGCCGTGCTGAAGGGCTCCCGCAACAAAAAAGTGCTTCAATACCGTTTCGATGAGCTGTCGACCTATGGCGCGATGGCGGACCGGACCGAAAAAGAAATATCGGAGATCATCAACGTGATGGCCTCGGAAGGGTATTTGTCGCTCTCCGAAGGGCAGTACCCGGTGCTTAAGCTGCAGCCGCTGGCGGCCGAAGTGCTGAAAGGGCAGCGGAAAGTGATGCAGCGCCTGCCGGCCAAAGCGGCTGCCGGGGACGCCGCAGGAGGCCGCGCCTCCGGTTCGCGGAGGGCGGACTATTCGCCATCGGCCGTCAACGAGACGGTATTCGAGCAGCTGCGCCTGATCCGGCGCGAGCTGGCCGAGAAGGAACATGTGCCGTCCTATATCATTTTCAACGACGCGACGCTTCGCGAGATGAGCGTGGTATGCCCGCAGACCGAACAAGAAATGCTGAGAGTAAAAGGCGTCGGCGAAGTGAAATTCCGCAAATACGGCAAGCCGTTTCTGGACTTCTTCAAGGAGCATGGAGACGGACGCTATGACGGCGATTATGAATAATAGAAGGAATGTGAATCCATGAAAGTCATTTTATCGACCTTAAACGCCAAATTCATCCATACTTCGCTGGCGATCCGCCTGCTGAAGGCTTACAGCGAGCATCAGTTTGATATCGAGCTGGCGGAATATACGATCAAAGATCCGGTCATGAACATCGTTTCGGATTTATTTCAGCGACGCCCCGACGTCATCGGTTTCTCCTGCTACATTTGGAACATCGAGGAGACGCTCCGGGTCATCGACATCGTCAAGAAGGTTATGCCTGAAGTGAAAATCATCCTCGGCGGTCCCGAAGTGTCCTATGACACGGGGCATTGGATGGAGCGCGCGCAAGGCGTCGATTTTATCGTGATGGGGGAAGGCGAGGAAACGTTCCACCACCTGCTGCAAGTGATCGAAGGCGACCGGAAATACCATTTTGTCTACGGTATCGCCTACCGGAAAGGGGAGGAGGTTATCATCAACCCGCCCCGCCCGAAAAGCGAGCTGAACTCGCTTCCGTCCCCGCACCGCTTTCCGGAGGACATTCCGAACCTCGGCAAACGCATCGTCTATTTCGAGACCAGCCGGGGCTGCCCGTTCCAATGCCAGTTCTGCCTGTCGAGCATCGAAAACGGGGTCCGCTATTACGACATCGAGCGGGTCAAATCGGATATCACCTATTTGATCGACAACGGCGCGAAAGTGATCAAGTTT
This sequence comes from Paenibacillus sp. VCA1, assembly GCF_031583795.1. NCBI lineage: Bacteria > Bacillati > Bacillota > Bacilli > Caryophanales > Paenibacillaceae > Paenibacillus > Paenibacillus sp. VCA1. The sequence continues at coordinate 115,789 of NZ_JAVLSX010000011.1, forward strand.
TTGGACCGCACCTTCAACATCAACCACAGCTATGCCATGGAAATGTTCAAGTTCCTGATCGAAAATAACCGCGGCTGCATTTTCCAGTTCGAAATTACGGCCGACATCATGCGCCCCGAAGTACTGCAATTTTTGGCGGACAACGCGCCGCCCGGCATTTTTCGCTTCGAGATCGGGGTGCAGTCCACAAACGATCCGACCAACGTGCTGGTCAAACGCCGGCAAAATTTCGAGAAGCTGTCCCGAACCGTCAACATCATTAAGAACAGCGGCCGGATCGCGCAGCATCTGGACTTGATCGCCGGCCTGCCGGAGGAGGACTACGACACGTTCCGCAAAACCTTCAACGACGTGTTTGCCCTCCGCCCCGAGGAGCTGCAGCTGGGCTTCCTGAAAATGCTGCGCGGTACCGGCCTCAGACGGGACGCCGAAAAATACGATTATACTTACATGGATCAAGCTCCTTACGAGATTCTCGGCAGCCACAAGCTTCCGTTCGAAGACATCGTGCGGCTGAAAAGGCTGGAGGACGTGCTGGAGAAATATTGGAACGCGCACCGGATGGATCACACGCTGAACTATTTGATGAGACATGAGTTCGATTCGCCGTTCGATTTTTTCCAGGAGTTCGGCGATTATTGGGAAGGGCAGGGCTGGCAAAAAATCGGCCACCAGCTGGAGGATCTGTTCACGCGCCTGTGCGCGTTCCTTGCTTTCAGGGGCATCAAACGCATGGACGTGGCGCTTGGCCTGATGAAGCTGGATTATTTCCTGAACCATAAATACAAGCCGCGCAAAATTTGGTGGGACGATCCGATCGGCAAAGACGAATGGAGCGCGCTGATGCGCCGGGTGCTGGACCATCCGGAGGCGGTATCCGGCGGCTTTGCGGAGCTTGGGATCGGCGAGCGGGAGCTGCAAAAGCATGCCGTTCTGGAGGTGCTTCCGTTCAAGCTGGAAGACGTGCTTGCGGGAGGTACGGGAGATCCGCCGGCAGGAACGCTGCCCCAGCAGCTTTTGATGGTCCTGTACCAGCAGGACGACGGCGAGCAGCCGGTCCATTACACGATGGAACTGGAATCGGCCGGCTCGGCGCTAAAATGATCCGCTGACGAATAAAAAACGCTCTCGCCCATAAAGTCGAACTTTATGGAGCCGAGAGCGTTTTTGCGTATGGATCAGGAAGATCTCTTCCTACTCAAGCATCGTTTACGATCCGGCCGGGTTATGGCGGTTCAGCCAATCGAGCACGTCCGCGGTAACCTCGTTCCGGTTGATTTCGTTCAGCATTTCATGGCGTCCTTCCGGATACAGCCGGCATTCCACGTCCGCCAGGCCCAGGCTGCGATAAACCGCTTCGAGGCGGCGGACCCCCTGGCCCTTCAGGCCGACGGGATCCTGATCCCCGCTGAACAGGTAAATCGGCTTATGCTTGGAGATGCCCTGATAACCGTCCGGGTGCTGGATTTCCTGAAGCAGGGCGAAGAAATCCCGGAAAAATCTTGCCGTGCAAATAGCCCCGCAGAAGGGGTCTTCGATGTAACGGTCGACTTCTTCCGGGTCCCGCGACAACCAGTCGAACCGGGTGCGGTTAGGGGAGAAAGCCTTATTGAATCCGCCGAACACGATGGCGTTCATCATCAGGCTGCGATGCGTGTCCCCCTGCAGCAAGCGCTGCAGAGAGGCCAGCATATGGCCCGCCCGAAGCATGCCCCGCGGACCGTTGGTGCCGGACAGTATGAAACCGTCGTACCCGTCCGCTTCCGTCAAAATCACCTTTTGCACGAGAAAGGATCCCATGCTGTGCCCCATCAGGAACAAGGGAACGGAGGGATGCTGAGCTCTCGCCAGCCGACCGAGCTGGACGATATCCTGAACCATGAACTGAAAACCGTTCTCCCCGACGTCTCCAAGCCGTTCGAGCGAACCGGCGGTCAAGCCGTGTCCGCGCTGGTCATGGGCATATACGGCATATCCCTTGCCGGTCAACGCCGCGGCGAACCTGGCGTAGCGTTCCGCCGTTTCGCACATGCCGTGGGCGATCTGGAGGATGCCGACGATTTCGGCCTCCGGATCGGGAAGCCACTGATAGACATGAAGTTTCGTCCCGTGCGGGTCAGTCATCGTGAAGGTTTGCTCAACCAAACGCCATCACTCCCTCGTTATCCTAGTAGGAACCCTCAAGCGGAGGCGATATCTCCGCTTGAGGGTTTCGAATACGTCATGCTTTGGATTATTCAGGCAAATAAGAACGGAGCACCGTAGCTTTTCCTTCCAATGTATATGCGCCCAGGTTGGCCGGAAGAAGGAAACATTGGCCTGCCTTGATTTCCATGGAACCTCCGTTCCAGCCCAGCTTGCCGCTGCCATCGCATACGACCAGGATCGTAAAGCTTTCCGGCGCCGTGTTCAAATTCCAGGATCCGTCCACGATGCCTTTTTCCACGATAAAATAAGGCGATTTGGCGATTTGCAGCCATTCTCCGGCACCCAGGCCGCCCGTTTTCATCGTTGTTGCGCCGGAGCCTTCGAACGCGGTGACGTTCAAGGAATCCTCGATGTGAAGCTCGCGCGGCTTGCCGTCCAGGCCCGGACGGTCATAATCGTAAATGCGGTAGGTCGTATCCGAGTTTTGCTGGATTTCGGCCACGACGACGCCTGCGCAAAGGGCGTGCACCGTTCCGGCCGGAATGTAGAACGTGTCTCCGGCTTCGACGGATACTTCGCGCAGCGTATCCATGACGGTTCCGTTTTCGAGCGCCGCTTTCATGCTTTCGCGGGTCACGCCGTCCTTCAGGCCGTAGATGATTTTAGCGCCGGGTTTGGCGTCGAGCACGTACCACATTTCCGTTTTGCCGAGCTCGCCTTTCGGAAGGCCTTCATAGTCATCCGTCGGGTGAACCTGCACGGACAGGTTGTCGTTGCAGTCAAGAAGTTTGATCAGCAGCGGAAAACGTCCGTTTTTCTCGGAGAAGCCCTTGCTGCCGAACCATTCCTTGCCCAGCTCTTCGCGAATTTGGTCCAGGCCTTTTCCGGCAAGCTCGCCGTTGACGACGGTGGTGGTGCCGTTCGGATGATCGGCGATCATCCAGCCTTCGCCGATATGCCCTTCCGGTGGGGTCAGGCCGAAACGTTCGAGGGCGCGGCCGCCCCATACGCGTTCTTTGAATTCGGGTTGAAACAATAATGGATACGGTTGTGTCATAGCTGCATCTTCCTTTCATGGTCAATAATCTGATGATTTGGTTTTTGCCAAATCCTTTGTTGATTCAAACCGCCTGTTTTTGGATTTGAAGATCCTTTATCTATAGGTTCAGGTGCACATGTTTGGATGTGTCACTCGCGGTTTACCGCTTTTTCTCGATGGCGATGACATACGGGGCGTCGCTTCGTTGAAGCTGCCTGTACATCACCGCCTGGCACGCTTCCTGCGGCAGGCGGGAAGCCCAGGCCTCGACCGCCTCGGCTTCGGCCGCTCCCCCGTCATGGCCGGGGTAAAGCACCGCCGTGACGATCCCCTTCGGGCGAAGCAGGGCAATCGCGGCTTCCAGCGCCTCAAGCGTGCTGTCGGTTGTCGTAATGATGCGTTTGTCGGCATCCGCCGCAGGCAGATAACCCAAATTGAACATGACGGCGCCGATCCGTCCCCGAAACTCCGGGGGAATGTATTCTTTCATCAGCGCATGGCTTGCAAGAAAGAGGGAGACGGAAGCCAGGATGCCGGCCGGCTCCCGGGACAAACGTTCCTCCGCAAGCCGGAGCGCTTCCGCCTGAACGTCAAAGCCGAAGACGCTGCCTTTAGGCCCGGCTGCTTTGGCGAGGAACAGCGTATCGGCTCCCGTGCCGACCGTGGCGTCGACGGCCAGGTCGCCGGGATGCAGGCGGCCTTCGATTTGCTTTTGCGCGAAGCTGAGCACGGACAGAAATCCCATTTACGCGTTCCTCCAATATTTGCCCTGCCAGGTGTCCCGAGCTTTCAGCTCGGCGTCGATGGCGTTGAGCACGCCCCATTTGTTGAGGCTCCACATCGGGCCGATCAGCAGTTTGCGCGGCGCATCGCCCGTCAGGCGATGGACGATCATGTCCGGCGGCAGCATTTCCAAAGTGTCGACGACCAGCTTGATGTATTCGTCCTGTTCCAGGAAACGAAGCAAGCCGGCTTCGTATTGGCGCACCATCGGCGTGCCTTTCATGAGGTGAAGCAGGTGGATCTTGATTCCCTGCACGTCCATGTTCGCGACGGCGTATCCGGTTTCGAGCATCATTTCATGGGTTTCCTGCGGAAGGCCGTATATGATGTGGGCGCATACCCGGATCCCGTGCTTCCGGAGCTTGGCGACGGCGTCCACGAAGCATTTCGTATCGTGGGCGCGGTTGATCAGCTCGGAGGTGGAGTCGTGGACCGTCTGCAGCCCCATTTCGACCCACAGGTACGTCCGCCGGTTCAGCTCCGCCAAATATTCGACGACATCGTCCGGCAGGCAGTCGGGGCGGGTCGCGATGGACAAGCCGACGACGCCGGGCTGCTCCAGGATCGTTTCGTAATATTCCCGGAGCACTTCCACCGGCGCATACGTATTGGTATAGGCCTGGAAATATCCGATGTATTTGGCGTTCGGCCATTTCAGATGCTGCTTGTCCCGGATTTCATTGAATTGGGTCACAAGATCGTCCCGGCGTTTGCCGGCGAAGTCGCCCGATCCGCGCGCGCTGCAGAACGTGCAGCCGCCTCTGGCGATCGTGCCGTCCCGGTTCGGGCAGGTGAAGCCGGCGTCGAGCATGACCTTGAACACCTTTTCGTCAAACTCGCCGCGCATTTCGTAATTCCACGTATGAAATCGTTTATCTCCCCATAAAAGCGGGGAGCTGGCTGTTCTCGAATGCATTGGGGTATGTACTCCTTTTTGGCAAATCAGCAAAGGGAAAAGCCGAATGTGCCTTGCTGCTTGCTCTATTGTAGCAAAAAAATTCGGGGAAGGGTATGAGGGGGAGAGCGCCGGTCATTTTGCGCCCGGTTCGGGCATAAGATTTATTGAAATAACTTACATGAAATGTTATATTGGAAGTGGGAGTCACGCGATCCCGTTAGGGGTAAAAATCAGTACGGTTTCATAAAAGAAACAGATCTCGGCAACCATAATCCGTGAGGTGATCATGATGAGTTTTTTAACCGCAGAGGCTTCAGGAAAGGGTAAAATTGCTGTGGAGTTGACTCCGGAGGAGGCGCTTGCGTTGACGGGCGTGAAATTTAACGGAAATCCGGAGATTAAAGCGGAGGCTTACCGAAAAATTCGCAAAGCGTTCGAAAAGACATTTGATTTTCAGTATCAAGATAGGTTAGACTAACAACAAAGAATTCGTTGGACCCCAATTCCAAATAGATTTGGAAAAGGAATTCTGCGCCCCTCGGCTTTCGTGCCGGGAGGCCAGGGTTCTTTTTCTTTTTTCCGGGGATGCTCTTTACATTTGACTGTATCTTCGGCACAATATTGCAAGTAAGCTGTCCGCCAATACCTGCGCGGATATCAAAGTCATGAAAGTGGAGGTATGAAATGCGTTTACGCGGCAGAAAAGGAATCCGGGAGAATTTGGAGGCGCAGGCAGGCTTCGTGATTCTCGATCCCCGGTCCCATAAAGGAAAATGGCACGCATTATTTGGCAACGATCGTCCCATTTACGTGGAGCTCGGCATGGGAAAAGGGCAATTCATCAGCCAGATGAGCTTCCGTTATCCGGACATTAATTTTATAGGAATCGACATGTACGATGAATTGATTCGCCGGGCGAGCGAAAAAGCCCGTTTGGCCTGGTCCGAGCGCGATGTCGAAACGCCTCCGAATTTGCGGCTCGCGCTGGCGAATGTTGAATTTTTGGAGGATGTGTTCGCCGAAGGCGAAATCGAGCGGATTTTTTTGAATTTCAGCGATCCTTGGCCGAAAGCCAGACATGCCCGCCGGCGTTTGACGCATCCGCGGTTTTTGGAGAAATACCGGCGCTTGCTGAACCGCAACGGGGAGATTCATCTGAAGACCGACTCCCAGACGCTGTTTGAATTTTCGTTGAATGCGTTTGCCGATTTCGGTCTGCAAATGACGAACATCTCGCTGAACCTACACCGGGAAGGCCCCAATGAGCAGCATGTCATGACCGAATACGAAACGAAATTCCACGGTCAAGGCGTGAACATCCACCGCTGCGAGGCGATCGTCGGGGAAGACGCCCTGAAGCGGTACCAGGAACACAGGCTGGACGCTTACCGCATGCAGGACAAGCCTCAGGAGCCGCAGCAATAACGACGGTTTTGCGGTCGCTGCCGTTTCATGCGGCTTTTAATAAAGGAATACGGAGCGGGTAAACCCTGCAAAGCGGAGCGATTGGCCCTCAGGCTAAATATCCCGTTTTGCGGGGTTTTTTAAGATATAAGACTTAGTATAAGTATCGAAGCGATGGCTTCCTTATATCCCAAGAAAAATATCGGCTTAGCGCGAACTGTCTTCTGTGATAGTACGTTCGATAGATGGTTTCTTATACGCATACGCAAAAAAACGATGCCACTCTTCAAGAAGAGGGCACCGTTTTCGATTCCAGCATCTCGATGATGCTATGCGCGCTTTCCATCGGGCGGTACCTGGCGATGCTTGTCAGCTGCTCTTCCCGCCGCTGCCGGATTCCGGCCAGGTCGCCTACGAGTTTGTCCATCCATTTGACGATCGTATCCAGCGACGCGATCGGCTCGCCAAGCCCCTGTGCAGTGAAATAATGGCAGTTTTCTTCCTCCTGCCCGGGAAGGGGATGGTGGAACAGCATGGGGATGCCTTTCGCCAAGCCTTCCGAGCAGGTCATCCCGCCCGGTTTCGTGACGAGCAGGTCCGACACCTCCATCAGCTTGTCGACTTCGAGCGTAAACCCGATCAGATGGATGTTGGGATGGTTGTATCTCGGATCCTGTTCGAGCTTTTTCCGCTCTTTTTCGTTGTTGCCGAGGCAGAACAGAATCTGGACCTGATCCTTCCAGCGGATCAAAAAGTCGTTGATAACCTCGTCGTTCATGATGCCCCAGCCGCCGCCCATGACCATGACCGTCGGCATATCCTTCAGCTTGAACTTCTCGCGGATTTCGTCCTTTCCGGGATGCTCCCAGAAGTTCGGGTGAACGGGAATGCCGGTCACTTTGATTCGGGACGGCGGTACGCCTTGGTGGATCATTTTCGCCCGCACCTCTTGGGTGGAGACCAGGTAACGGTCGACCTGGGGGCTGATCCACGTTCCGTGGGCGTCATAGTCCGTGATGACCGTACACAGCAAAATTTGCTCTCCGAGCCGTTTCAGCCGCGATATAACGGCGCTCGGGATCGGATGCGTGCATACGACGATATCCGGGCGCAGCTGATGAACGACGTTTTTCGTATGCGTATAAAAAATGCGGTGCAGCGCAAGCGTCGTAAAACGGTTCAATGACTTGTTATATTGATGGCGGTACATCATGCCGACCAGCTTGGGCTGCGTAAGCACGGTTTTTTTGTATGCGGTGATGATCAAGGGCGCGACCTTTGGGTTCAAAAAGCTTCCAAGTTCAAGGACTTTCGTCTGAACATTCGGTGAGAGTTTGCGTAGACTGCTTGAGAGTGCGTACGCAGCTCGAGTATGTCCAGCACCGAAGCCTTCAGATAATAACAATACTCTTTTTTTGCTCACTCTCAATTCACCTGTTCCTGCTTTGTTTTTCCTTATATCCACCTTATCGGCTTTAAGGCCACAATGCAACCGTCGCAAAGGCCACGGACGAGCCGATGACCGCACCCGCCAGAACGTCCGAAGGATAGTGAAGGCCGATGTAAATCCGGGACAATCCTACCAGAAGGCTCAGCGGCAGAAGCGAATATACCCATTCTGCATGTCCCAATATAAGAGGAACCGCCACGGAAAAAGCAGCCGTCGTATGCCCGGAAGGAAAGGAATGATCCTTGAGCGGATTGCGGAAGGTCCGCGTTCCCGGCAGCGCCAGATGGGGCCGCAGTCTGGGGTACAGCTTCTTGGCGGCCGCGACCGGAATATGGCTGATGGCCAGGGAAACGGCGGCCTGCGCGCCGGACTTGCTCCAGGAGGGCGACCCGAGAAACCAGATCAGCACGCTGGAGGAAATCGCGAAGGTGGCTCCGCCCAGATGTGTCAAATAGTATAGCCAAAAGTCGAGAAAACGGTTGTGAAGACGTCCATTGATATATTGAAACAACCTTTTGTCGAATAATGCGCATCTCATGAACAAACGTCTCATTCCATTCCCCCGTTTAACGCCTGGTCAGGCTGTTTTTGTATCCGCGGCGGACCGGGATGTTTTCCACTTTAAGTTAATCATATTTTTTATTTGTGTCTTTTTCAAGGCGAAAGTCCTGCCTCCGGGCCGAAAGGCGAAGTTTTGACTTCACTTTACAGAACCTTTACAATGGTTCAAAAAGTAACAATACGTTTAAATGAACAGAAAGTGTGTTAAAAAGCGCTTTGGAAAATGAAGCCGGACCGCAAACTTTTCGCGCATGAATCTCGTTTATAAATATGGAATAAGGTTATCATTGGAATGGATGATTAAAAAAAGGAGGGGATCGCGAAATAAAAAAGCGGTAAACAGATGAAAATAAGAACTAACGGTCATGAAAATAAGCTTTGAGTGCGTCAGGCGGCCTGAATAACGCTTCTCTTCCGCTTTTCAGGAACAGGGGGAGTTATTGCGCTTTTGACAAAAAGCTGAAAACCGTGGAAAATCGATATGTTGTTTCAAGATGAAAACAAAAAGCTGAAAAGGTCAAAGTAAAAAAGGTGTTAGGGTCATAAACAAAAAACGAACCATAATCTACAGAGAGAAAAATGATAAGGGGTAAGAAAAAGAAAGTTCGCTAAAAAAGGGCCGCAATTCCGCGGTTTCTTTTAGAGGGAACGAGACATGCGATTGTCCAAGGGTTTACTTCTTATCACTTCGAAAAAGGGGGTTCTGAGAACCATGATAGACACCATATTTATCGCGCTGCAGGTTCTGCTTGCCGCGATCGGTGTATACCAGTTCGTGTTCTCGATTTTGGGTCTGTACAGGAAAAAGAGAAAGCAGCATTTCCCGGCAACAAAATCCTTTGCGGTACTCGTGGCCGCCCACAATGAGGAACAGGTCGTAGGGGCGCTGATGGAGAACCTGAAGCAGCTGGACTATCCGAAGGAGCTGTACGACGTTTTTGTCATTTGCGACAACTGTACGGATAATACGGCGAAGATCGTGCGGGAGCACGGCATGAGCGCCTGCGTCCGCACGAACAACAATCTTCGCGGCAAAGGTTACGCGATCGAATGGATGCTTAAAGAGCTGTGGGCGATGCCCCGCCAATACGATGCGGTCGTCATGTTCGACGCCGACAATCTGGCGGACACGAATTTCCTGAAGGAAATGAACGACGACCTGTGCTCCGGCGCCCGCGTTATCCAAGGTTACATCGACACCAAAAATCCGGAGGATTCCTGGATCACGGCCGCTTACGGCATTTCGTACTGGTACATCAACCGCTTGTGGCAGCTCTCGCGCCATAACATGAACATGGCGAACTTCCTTGGCGGGACGGGGATGTGCTTCGAAACGAACCTGCTCAAGGAAATGGGCTGGGGCGCGACAAGTTTGGTCGAAGACCTCGAGTTTACGATGCGGAGCGTCAAACGCGGCGTATATCCGAAGTTCAACTACGACGCCAAAGTGTTCGACGAAAAACCGCTGACGTTCAAAGCTTCGGCTCGGCAGCGTCTGCGCTGGATGCAGGGCCACTTTACCGTGGCACGCCGTTATTTCTTCCCTCTGCTGTGGCAGAGCATCAAGGAACGCAGTCTCGTGAAGCTGGACTTGGCTCTGTACGGGGCCAACGTATACATCGTTCTCCTGACTTTCCTGATGACGGCCATCATGTGGGTGGACAGCACGTTTTTCAACGGTCCGCATATCGCGAACCTGTACGGATACCTTCCGGTATGGCTGAGCTTTACGGCCATCGCGGCGAACGTGTTTACATTCCTGGCGGCGATGATTCTGGAAAAGGTTAATTACAAAAAGGTATACCTGTATTTGATTCTTTTCCCGATTTACCTGATTTCGTGGTACCCGATCACGTTCTGGGCGTTCTTCACGCAAAACAACAAGCAGTGGAGCCATACCGAGCATACCCGGGTGGTACGCCTCGAAGAAGTGCAGAGTAAGCAGGGGTAAAGTTTGCGATTCCATGTTGACAAAGGCTTGTCCCTTGTGGTACATTACTCAAGTACGTGAAAACCTAATGGATTTTCAAGCAGAGGCACCAGCTTCTCACCTGACCGACGAAGGTTGGCGGGTCATGATCCGATGATTTATGAATGCGAAATTTCATGAAGAATTGATCATAGGGATGCTGGTCGTTGACACCGGCATCCCTTTTATTTTGCTTTTTTGCAAAGCATCACCATTCGAATTTGGAGGTGGACGGTTATCAGTAAGGAACATATGATTAATGACGAAATTCGGGCGAAAGAGGTTCGTCTGGTCGGAGCGGATGGAGAACAAATCGGCATCAAGCCGATTCGTGAGGCTCTTCAGATGGCGGCGGATTTGAATCTTGATCTGGTGAACGTGGCGCCGCAGGCCAAGCCTCCGGTGTGCCGCATCATGGATTACGGCAAGTTCCGCTATGAGCAGCAGAAGAAAGAAAAAGAAGCCCGTAAGAATCAGAAAATCGTTGATATCAAAGAAGTATGGTTCCGAGCTAACATTGAGGAGCATGATTTCCAAACCAAGCTTCGCAATGTCGTCAAGTTTTTGAAAGACGGCGACAAGGTGAAATGCTCCGTCCGTTTCCGCGGACGTGAGATCACTCACGCCAACATCGGCCAGAAGATTCTCGAGCGCGTCAAAACGGAAGTTGCCGAAATTTCCAGCGTTGAACGCCAGCCGAAGCTGGAAGGCCGCAGTATGATTATGATTCTGGCTCCAAAAGCCCAATAGTCCTGAGGAGGAAGTACAATGCCTAAAATGAAAACACACAGCAGCTTGAAAGGCCGCTTCAAAGTAACTGGTTCCGGTAAAGTTACCCGTTACAAAGCTTACAAAAACCACTTGCTGTCCCACAAATCCAAACGCGCTAAACGCGTGCTTGCCGGCAACCCGGTTATGGCTCCAGGGGACGTAAGACGTTTGAAGCAAGGCCTGGCTAACTTGAAATAGTTAACAACACAATTTTGGGAGGTTTATTATTATGGCAAGAGTAAAAGGCGGATTCGTTGTTCGTCGTAGACATAAAAAAGTATTGAAACTTGCAAAAGGTTATTTCGGTTCCAAGCACCGCATTTTTAAAACAGCTAACGAACAAGTGATGAAGTCTTTGGTATATGCATACCGTGACCGTCGCGCTACGAAACGCAACATGCGCAGACTGTGGATCGTCCGGATCAATGCGGCTGCCCGGATGAACGGCCTGTCCTACAACAAATTGATGCACGGTCTGAAACTGGCTGGCGTGGACATCAACCGCAAAATGCTGGCTGACCTCGCCGTAAACGACATCAATGCGTTCAACTCGATCGCAACCGTTGCGAAAGAAAAAATCAACGCGTAATTACCGACAGTAACTTACACAAAATGGAAAAACCGCCGTAAAGGCGGTTTTTTTGTACCATCAAATGGAGCTTCTTTTCATTTTACTCATTCTTATGGAAGAGAAAATAACGTCGTTTAGATCGGGTTTGGGCTAAATCAAGGAGAATTGGAGGATTATGACTTCAACTTTACATAAAATTTATACAAAATATGACATAGCGCGTTATATGAGAACATATTAAAGCGCTTTCTTATTGGTTTGATTCAAAAAAAGTTTTGGATTCCGACGTAAATTTGCTGGATTTTGACGATATGAGAATGTATAATCTGAATGTAAATTGTCCAATGTTTGTTCAAGCCTTCGTCTCTGTAATTGATAGGTGGTAAATTAAATTGCGAGCAGGAGCCTGGGCAAACGAAAGACAAAATTTTTTTAGGGGGACATATAGAAATGAAAAAAATGTTCAAGCTGACGCTGATTATGCTGCTTGCATTTTCGGTCGTACTCGCGGGTTGCGGTAAAAAGAACGAAGATAAAAGCGCATCCGGCGGCGACTCTGCCGGCAGTGGAAAATCCGGCGTCAAAGTCGGCCTCGTTACCGACGTGGGCGGCGTTAACGACAAATCCTTCAACCAATCCGCTTGGGAAGCTCTGGAAGGTTTGCAGAAGGACAAAGGCATTACTGCGCAATACTTGCAAAGTAAATCCAAAGAAGACTATGTTACGAATTTGAATAAATACGTTAAAGGCAAATACGATCTGACTTGGGGCATCGGTTTCGACCTTGGCGCCGACATGAAAACCGTGGCGGACCAAAACCCTGACGCTCATCTGGCAATCATCGACGCTACTGTAGATTCTCCTAACGTTCGTTCCATCACATTTGCCGAGAACGAAGGCGCATTCCTCGTGGGCGTTGTCGCCGGCAAAATGACTAAAACCGGAAAAGTCGGCTTCGTGGGCGGCTCCGAAATCCCGGTTATCAAACGTTTTGAAGCAGGCTTCAAGGCGGGCGTGAAAGCGGCTAACCCTAACGCTGAACTCAAAATCAACTACACCGGCGCATTCGACAAGCCTGACCAAGGTAAAGCCGCTGCGGCTACGATGTACAACGACGGCGTAGACATCATTTTCCACGCTGCCGGAGCTACGGGTACCGGCGTATTTAACGAAGCGATCTCCCGCAACAAAGCAGGCGGCAGCAAAGTTTGGGTTATCGGCGTCGACAAGGACCAATCCCTTGAATTCGGCGATGACGTAACGCTGACTTCGATGGTTAAAGGCGTGACGACAGCTGTCGACAAAGTGACGAAAGAAGTTATCGACGGCCAGTTCAAAGGCGGTTCCGAGGTTCTTGGCTTGAAGGAAAACGGCGTAGGCCTTGCCGACACTTCCAGCAAAAACGTTCCTGCCGACGTGCTGAAAGATGTTGAAGATTACAAACAAAAAATCATCAGCGGCGAAATCAAGGTTCCTGAAGAATAAGATTTCGAGGCCCTGATCATCTAAGATATAAGTGTGTTTATTAAACGGCAAGGCTGGTTGATACAACTAGCCTTGTCTTACGTTTTTCGCTAAAGCCAAAATAATGATAAAGGGTGATCTCATGGATGCAGCGACCCCTGTCGTTGAGTTGAAGCAAATAACCAAGCGCTTTCCCGGCATTGTCGCCAACGACTCCATCAGCTTGAAGCTGCATAAGGGAGAAATTCATGCGTTGCTCGGTGAAAATGGCGCCGGCAAGTCGACGCTCATGAATATCGTTTTCGGATTGTATCAGCCGGACGAGGGAAGCATCGAGGTTAACGGCAAACCCGTCATCATCGACAGCCCGAATAAAGCCATTGAACTCGGCATCGGGATGGTCCACCAGCATTTCAAGCTGGTCCAGCCTTTTACCGTGACCGAAAACATCGTGCTCGGGATGGAACCTAAAAAAATGGGCATTCAACTCGACTATAAGACTTCGGTTGCCAAAATCAAAAAGCTTTCCGACCAATACGGCCTCAAAGTAAATCCAAATGCCAAAATCCAAGATATTTCGGTCGGCATGCAGCAGCGCGTCGAAATTTTGAAGACGCTTTATCGCGGCGCGGATATTCTTATTTTTGACGAACCTACCGCCGTTTTAACCCCTCAAGAGATCAACGATTTGATGGACATCATGAAACGTTTGGTCGAAGAAGGCAAATCGATTATCCTCATTACGCATAAATTGAAAGAAATCATGCAGATTTCCGATACCGTTACGATCATTCGCCGCGGCAAGGTCATCGACACCGTCAAAACGTCGGAAACGAATCCGAATGAGCTTGCCGAAAAAATGGTCGGACGCAGCGTCTCCTTCAAAGTGGACAAGAAGCCGGCTTCGCCGAAGCAGAATGTGCTCGAAGTGCAAAATTTGACGATGAAAAATAAAGAGGGCATTTCCGTGTTGAAGGGGCTCAACCTTAACGTTCGCGCAGGCGAAATTCTCGGAATTGCCGGCGTCGACGGCAACGGTCAAAGCGAGCTGATCGAAGCGATTACGGGGCTGAGTCATGCCGATGGCGGGGTCATCAAGATCAATGGCAAAGACATCACGAACAAAAGCCCGCGGTCCATTACGGAAAGCGGCGTATCCCATATACCGGAGGACCGTCATAAACACGGGCTTGTCCTTGATTTTACGATGAGCGAAAACATGGTATTGGAAACCTATTATAAGCCGCCATATAATAAGGCCGGATTTTTGAACAAAAAGGAAATCGACAAGCAGGCGAAAAGGCTGATCGAGGCGTTTGACGTCAGAACGCCGAGCATCGAGACGAAAGCCCGTTCGTTGTCCGGCGGCAACCAGCAAAAGGCGATTATAGCCCGGGAAATAGACAAGGATCCGGATCTTTTGATTGCAGCCCAGCCGACCCGCGGTCTGGACGTCGGCGCGATCGAGTTCGTGCAAAAGCAGCTGGTCGCGCAGCGCGACCAAGGCAAAGCCGTGCTGCTGATCTCTTTTGAATTGGATGAAATCATGAATGTATCCGACCGGATTGCCGTCATTTATGAAGGACAAATCGTAGGCGAAGTATTGCCTGAAGAAACCAACGATCAGGAGCTTGGCCTCATGATGGCGGGCAGCAAGATTACGGGAGGTAAGGCCTAATGAGCAAATTGTTTAAAATTTTATCCGTGGACAACCTCCTGGTACCGTTGATTGCCATTATTTTTGGCCTGATCGTCGGAGCTATTATTATGCTGATCGGCGGTTATGATCCGCTCCTAGCCTATAGTTCTCTTTTTACGACCGTCTTCGGCAACACGTACGATTTCGGGGAAGCCATCCGCGAAATCACGCCGCTGATCATGACGGGCCTCGCCGTTGCCTTCGCGTTCCGCGCGGGACTGTTTAATATCGGCGCCGAAGGACAATATATCGTCGGCATGACGGCTGCGACGGCTGTCGGCATCAAATTGTCGGGGCTGCCGATTGTCGTGCATGCGCTTGTCGCGATTATTGCCGGCGGCCTTGCCGGCGGCATTTGGGCCGGCATTACCGGTTACCTGAAAGCAAAACGCGGCGTCAACGAAGTCATTATTTCCATCATGCTGAACTGGACGGCGCTTTATTTCAGCAATTATATCGTGCGCAACTTTTTGCTTGAAAAAGGCCAGCAACGATCCGAGGAAATTAAGGACACGGCATCCATTTCGATCGCATGGCTGTCCGACGCTTTTAATAACGCCCGCATGCATTGGGGTACAATCATCGCTATTTTGGCCGCCGTTTTCTTTTTCGTCTATATGTGGAAAAGCAAACAAGGCTATGAGCTGCGTGCCGTTGGACACAACGGGCATGCTGCGCAATATGCCGGCATGAACGTGAGCAAAAATATCGTCAAAGCGATGTTTATCAGCGGCGTGTTCGCCGGATTGGGCGGCGCGTTCCAGGTGCTCGGGGTGTTCCATTACCAAGCGATTTTTACCGGCTCGCCGGGCGTCGGTTTCGACGGCATCGCGGTCGCGCTGATCGGCATGAACCATCCTTTCGGCATCCTGTTGTCCGCATCGCTGTTCGGGGTACTGACTTACGGTTCCGCGGGGATGAGCTTCGGCGCTGACGTACCGCCTGAAATTATCCGGATCGTCATCGGTTCGATCATATTCTTTATTGCCGCACAAGGCATTGTGCGCTGGGTTCTTAAGCCCTTCTATCTTAAGCGCAAGAAAGAGAAGGTGTTGTAAATGGATTGGATGACAACAATCGGCCAGCTGATTAATACGACGCTTGTTTTTTCTACCGCGCTCATCTTTGCCGCTTTGGGAGGCATCTTCTCTGAACGTTCCGGCGTCATCAACATCGGGATTGAAGGCTTTATGACCTTTGGCGCGTTTGCCGCCGGGGTGGCGGCGTTTTACGCCGAAGACGCGGGCATGGGGGCCGCTTCGCCCTATATCGGCATTTTGGCCGCATTGGTCATGGGGGCGATCGCCTCTTTGATTCATGCCGTCGCTTCGATTACGTTTAAGGCGGACCAGGTCATCAGCGGTGTCGTCATTAACTTCTTGGCCGCAGGCAGCACGCTGTACATGGTTAAACTGCTGTTCGAGGGTTCGGGCGAAACGACGCTGCTTAAGGAAGGCCTCGCGAAGGTGCCGATTCCGCTGCTGTCGAAAATTCCGATCATCGGGGAAGGATTATTCAACAACTACATCACGACTTATTTGGCGATCATTTTGGTGTTGGTGTCCTTTTACGTGCTCTACAAAACATCGTTTGGCCTTCGTCTCCGCGCCGTCGGCGAACACCCGAGCGCTGCGGATACCGTTGGCGTCAAGGTGCTGCGGATGCGCTACCTCGGCGTTATTCTGAGCGGTACTTTGGCGGCTCTCGGCGGAGCGACCATTACGCTGACGACGACCAATACGTTTTCGCATAATACCATTTCGGGTCAAGGTTTTATCGCGATCGCCGCGATGATCTTTGGCAAATGGAATCCGCTTGGCGCTTTCGGAGCGGCCGTGTTTTTCGGTTTCTCGCAAGCGATTGGGAACTACTTCCAATTGTTTGCCTGGTCCAAAGACATTCCGCAAGAGTTTATCTACATGCTCCCTTATGTGCTTACGGTGATCGTCCTTGTCGCCGCGGTCGGGAAATCTTCCG
The DNA here is from genome assembly GCF_031583795.1 of Paenibacillus sp. VCA1. Lineage (NCBI taxonomy): Bacteria > Bacillati > Bacillota > Bacilli > Caryophanales > Paenibacillaceae > Paenibacillus > Paenibacillus sp. VCA1. The sequence continues at coordinate 132,523 of NZ_JAVLSX010000011.1, forward strand.
CGCCTGCCGCACTCGGGGAACCGTACGACCCGGGGAAACGATAAGGCTTCCGCCTCAAACAAAAAGGCTGCATCCATGGGATGCGGCCTTTTTTGATAATATCACAGACCCATTACTTCCTGATATTACAAGAAAAACCATCTTTAGACGCGGTCTGTCTTCTTAGGAAGTACGTCGATAAACGTTTTTCTTATTTTCATATTTTATAGGAATAGGCACCAAACTTGACGGTACACCGGGCTATGGAACAAGCGCAAAGGAAGCTTTCGGAATAGACTGCCATTGAACACACTTGGAGGAGGGATCTTAATTTATGCAACAGACTGTTACCCGTAAACAAGCGCAAAAGCTGATCGGTCAACATATAGTGGCTGTCAAAAAAGATGGCAATCTCGTTACTGGCAAGCTTCTTCGCATTTCCGGCAACCGTTTGATTCTTCAACGCAGCAAGGGTAAAAAAGTGCAAACGAAAGCAATCATTCCGCTTGTCTTGTTTGATCTTTTGGCCATCGGAACGGCTCCTTACGCCGGATTCTACGGAGGATTCGGACCTTACGGTGCTCCTGGATACGGCTATGGACCATACCCTGGAGCATATCCGGGAGCGTACGGCGGATTTTACTAAGAAAACTATCAATTTAGAAAATGATGAAAAGTATAAACATCCGGGAACGGCCGCATCGTAAAATGTTGTTACAGGTTTAGGCCGGTCAAAGCGCTTTTTCAAGTTCGTGGCATTGATTAAGGGTATGGTACCGCACCATGAAATAACCCATTTTCCGGTAAAATGATAAGCCGCTGGCGTTGCCTGCGTCAACCATCACTTTGGCCCGAGTGCACCCGCGTGACGCCGCAAATTTTTCGGCATGCACCATCAGCAGATTGCCCCATCTTTTGCGTTGTGATTCGGGTGCGACGGCCAGCATATCGATGTACAGCAGCTTGCCGTGCAGGATGAAATGGACAAATCCGAGCGGGTCGTCTTCATAGCGTTGGCAGGCGATGAGGGTGATGCCGCGGCTCAGTCTTTTCGGAACGTCTTTGCGAACGGCTTCGAGTTGAGCCGGGGACAGATGCGAGATGGGGACAAGCTGGGAATCGATTAACCGCATAATGAACGTATCGTCTTGTTTCGGTCTCCGATAACGGATCATCATGTCTGACCTCCCTTCAAGATGGGCTTCTTCGAAGATGAATTCATGTCATCATATGAGTGAAGCTTGCATACGGTGTACGCACCTCCCCGAAAGGGATTTTTCATTTTTTAGAAATATGGGTATTGACTTTTAAGTTCGAGGGAACATATAATGTGTCTAAACATTTTAACGAACATATTGCGATCGGCAATGAAGAGGACGAAGTTTAAAGGGCTCTTTTGCTCAGAGAGTGTGAGGATTTGCTGCAACCTCCACCAAAATCCCTTTTATACGAGCTCACCTCGGAGCTGTTCTCCTGAAACGCGCTAAAGCTTATTAGGGAGAATCGTAAAGTCCACGTTACGGACTTAAGGTATGGGAACGGCTGTTTTGCTTGTCTTGACCCGATCCCGATACCTGATGAGGCCGGACATCGCGAGATGTTTGGCAAATATGGGTGGTACCACGGAAGCGCAACCTTTCGTCCCTCACGCAGAAGATTTCTGCGTGACGGGCGGAAGGTTTTTTTGTTTTCCCGGTATCGGAACGAAGGAACAACGAGAACGCGCATCCCGGTATCGCTGAAAGGACCTCCCGTCGGCACGGCCTTATTTCCGTGAAAGTACGTCGACAGACGTTTTTCTTAGATGCGAATCAATTTCATAAGGTTCGAAAGGCAGCAATGAAACGATGTGTAGGCAATCAACCCGTTTTGAATCTATAGATCGTCAAAATTGAACTGCCGATGATGTTGTGAAATTGACTCATGTCACATGTATGTAAATTTTGAGGAGGAGGATGACTGATGAGCGCGCAAATTCCTGAAGTGCGGTCTACAGAACAATTACGTGAGAAATGGATGAAGTCGGAAGTCATTACCGGCTCGGAAATATTGCTTCGCAGCCTTTTGCTTGAAGGCGTCGAGTGTGTTTTCGGATATCCAGGCGGGGCAGTGCTTTACATTTACGATGCGATGTATGGATACGAGGATTTCAAACATGTGCTGACTCGTCATGAGCAGGGCGCGATTCATGCGGCCGACGGTTACGCAAGAGCCAGCGGCAAAGTCGGCGTATGTATTGCAACGTCGGGACCGGGGGCGACGAATCTGGTCACAGGAATTGCCACCGCTTATATGGATTCCGTTCCTCTGGTTGTCATTACGGGCAACGTGGCTACTTCCTTGATCGGAACCGATGCCTTCCAGGAGGCCGACATTACGGGTATCACGATGCCGATCACGAAGCACAGCTACCTGGTCAGGGACGTCAATGATCTGCCGCGGATTATCCACGAAGCCTTCCACATTGCTTCGACGGGACGCAAAGGTCCGGTCCTGATCGACATTCCGAAGGATGTTTCGGCAGCGAAGACTTTGTTTGAGCCAAGCAGTAACGCGGTAAACCTTCGCGGCTACAACCCGCGTCTGGTGCCGAACAAACTGCAGCTGGACAAATTGGTGAAGGCGATTGAGGAAGCCGAACGCCCGCTCATTTTGGCAGGAGGCGGGGTCATTTACTCCGGAGGCCATGAAGCCCTTTACGAATTCGTCAAACGGACGGAAATTCCGATCACGACGACGCTGCTTGGACTCGGCGCTTTCCCGAGCGGGCATGAGCTTTGGACCGGAATGCCGGGTATGCATGGCACATACACGTCGAACATGGCGATCCAGAAATCGGATTTGCTTATCAGCATCGGAGCGCGCTTCGATGACCGGGTAACAGGCAACCTGAACGGATTCGCCCCGCATGCCAAAATCGTGCACATCGATATCGACCCTGCCGAGATCGGCAAAAACGTCCCGACGGATATCCCGATTGTCGGCGATGTAAAAACCGTACTGGAAATGTTGATTCCGGAAGTGAAACGCGCGGACAAAGCCGATGAATGGAGAGCGTGGATCCGGCAGTCGAAAGAGGAGCAGCCGTTCAGATACGAGGACTCCGATACGGTGCTCAAACCGCAGTGGGTCATCGAAATGCTGAACGAAACGACGAACGGCGAAGCGATCGTGACGACCGACGTCGGCCAGCACCAAATGTGGGCGGCGCAATATTACAAGTTCAGCCAGCCGCGTTCGATGATCACATCCGGCGGCCTCGGAACGATGGGCTTCGGATTGCCTTCGGCGATCGGTGCTCAAATGGCCCATCCGGAACGGTTGGTCATCTCGATTAACGGGGACGGCGGAATGCAAATGTGCTCCCAGGAGCTGGCGATCTGCGCAATCAACAACATTCCGGTCAAAATCGTCATCATCAACAATCAGGTGCTCGGCATGGTGCGCCAGTGGCAGGAGCTGATTTACGACAATCGCTACAGCCATATCGACCTGGAAGGAAGTCCGGATTTCGTCAAGCTGGCTGAAGCTTACGGCGTAAAAGGCCTTCGGGCAACGAACAAGGAGGAAGCGCGCAAAGCTTGGGCGGAAGCGCTTGAAACGCCGGGACCGGTCGTTGTCGAGTTTGTGGTCAGCAAGGGTGAAAACGTGTATCCGATGGTAACTCAAGGCTCGACCATTGATCAAATGCTGATGGGAGATGCATAAATATGAGTACGAGACATACCATTGCCGTTTTAGTAAATGACCAGCCGGGCGTTTTGCAAAGAGTTTCCGGACTTTTTGGCAGACGGGGATTTAATATCGAGAGCATCACGGTAGGGCAGTCCGAAGAGCCTGGACTCTCGCGCATGGTCATCGTTACGCTTGGCGACGAGCACACCTTGGAGCAGATCGAAAAGCAGCTGTATAAGCTGATCGACGTTATTAAAGTCGTCGATCTCAGCTCTAATCCGATGGTGGCAAGGGAACTGGCCCTCATCAAGGTCAACGCCGAGCCGTCGGAGCGTCCCGAAATTATGGGCGTAGTCGAAACGTTCCGTGCGTCGGTCGTTGATATCGGCAGCCATAACCTGATGGTGCAGGTGGTTGGGGATACCACCAAAATCGACGCCATGATCGAACTTCTGAAACCTTACGGCATCCGCGAGCTTTCCCGGACCGGTGTCACCGCGATGATTCGCGGAAATGTATAATCATACACAATCGTCATTTTCATAACGCCCGCCGAAGAGCGGGGGTTTGAAGGGATCCCGAACATGTTGGCCGGCGCTTGGGATAGCAGCTCATTTGATTCCCGCCCGCTAAAGGTCTCTTGAAACACCCGCTCTTCATAAGGGTTGTTTTAAAAACAAAGGAGGACTTATAACAATGGCAGTTACGACTTATTATGAACAGGATGCAGAACTCAGCGTATTGAAAGGGAAAACGGTTGCCGTCATCGGTTACGGAAGCCAAGGCCATGCCCAGGCGCAAAACCTGCGCGACAGCGGCGTAAAAGTGATCATCGGCCTTCGCGAGGGCAAATCCTTCGATAAAGCAAAAAACGACGGTTTTGAAGTATACTCCGTTGCCGAAGCGACAAGCAAAGCGGACATCGTGCAAATCCTGATGCCGGACGAAACGCAAGCGGCGGTTTATAAAAACGACATCGAACCGAACCTGAAAAAAGGCGCGGCATTGATGTTCTCCCACGGCTTCAACATCCATTTCGGACAAATCGTGGCGCCAAAAGACGCCGACGTGCTTCTGGTCGCTCCGAAATCTCCGGGTCACATGGTTCGCCGCACGTACGTTGAAGGTTTCGGCGTGCCTGGACTGATCGCCATCGAACAGGACGCTACCGGACAAGCCAAGCAAATCGGCCTTGCTTATGCCAAAGGCATCGGTTGTACACGTGCAGGGGTTATCGAAACTTCGTTCCGCGAAGAAACCGAAACCGACCTGTTCGGCGAACAAGCCGTACTTTGCGGCGGCGTAACCGCCTTGATCAAAGCAGGCTTCGAAACGCTCGTGGAAGCGGGATATGCACCTGAAATGGCATACTTCGAGTGCTTGCATGAAATGAAGCTGATCGTCGACATGATCTATGAAGGCGGCATGGCCAACATGCGCGATTCCATCTCCAACACCGCCGAATACGGCGACTACGTGACTGGACCACGCATCGTGACCGATGAAACGAAAAAAGCGATGAAAGAAGTGCTTGCGGATATCCAACAAGGCAAATTCGCCCGCGACTTCATCTTGGAGAACCAATCCAACCGCGCATTCCTGAATGCGACCCGCCGCAACGAAGCAAACCATCCGATCGAAATCGTTGGTTCCCAGCTGCGCGAAATGATGCATTGGATCAAGAAATAATCCTATTTATACAAATATTCGGCTTATCCCCGGAAGGGGAAAGCGCATCTTTCGATTCAAAAAAAAAGCAGACCGCCGTTTGGCGGTCTGCTTTTTTTTGCCATTTAAGAGGTTCTCCGAATGTCTCCCTTACCACGCATAAGCTTCCGGAGCTTCGCCGCCCGGTCCCGGGAAAATTTCATCCAGGCGCTTCAAGACGGCTTCGTCCAGCTTCAAGTCGATCACGCGCAGCGAGCTTTCGAGCTGCTCCAGCGTACGCGGTCCGATGATCGGCGCCGTGACGGCCGGATGGGTCAACAGCCAGGCCAGCGCGACGTTATCCTGCGGTTCGCCGATTTCATTGCATAATTGCGCGAAGGCCTCCAATTGGGCGCGGTGTTTTTCGATTTTGTTCGGATTACCGCCGCTGCGGGTGCCTTCCAGCTTTTTCAGCGCATTGCGTCCCAGCATGCCGCCGTCAAGCGGGCTCCAGGGGATGACGCCGAGCCCCATCGCTTTGGCTGCGGGCAACACCTCAAGCTCCGGCAGGCGGCAGTTCAAATTATATTTATGCTGCTCAGCGACAAGTCCGAGAAAATGACGGTTTTGCGCTTTGCCTTGCGCCTCGGCGATTTGCCATCCTGCGAAGTTGCTGGAACCGACATACCCGATTTTTCCTTGCGATACGGCCAGCTCGAATGCGCCCCAAAGCTCGTCCCAAGATACGTTGCGGTCGACATGATGCATTTGGTACAACTCGATATGGTCGGTTTGCAGACGTTTCAGCGAGCCTTCCAGATGACGGCGGATTTTGTATGCGGACAAACCTTCCTTGCCGTTGGGCCCGTCGGCGGGATCATGCATATTGCCATGAACCTTGGTTGCCAGAACGACCTTTTCGCGGCGTCCCCCGCCCTGCGCAAACCAGCGGCCGATGATCGTTTCCGTAAGGCCGGCGTTTTCTCCCCAGCCGTAAATGTTTGCCGTATCGAAAAACTGGATTCCGGCATCCAGCGCGGCATCCATAATGCGGAACGCTTCCTTTTCGTCCGTCGCCGGGCCGAAATTCATCGTTCCGAGGCATAAGCGGCTGACCTTCAGACCTGATTTCCCGAGATAGGTATACTGCAAATCGTTCATCTCCTTCAGCGAAAGTTATGGTCTATACCATACCATTGTAACTGGAGAAATGAGGAATAGGAATGTGGGAAATTACGATGCGGGGCGAATCGTTTACTCGTAAAAGCCGCTTATAGGAAAATACTATAAAGGTGATAGATTCTATATCTTGGTCAATGCCCTTGGGAATGTGATACAACAGTAGGTAGAAGAACTGATCAGTGAGTGAAGGAACCAGAAGGAGTGACGGAAACCATGCCAGAAGTGAAGAAAATTGCCGTAATCAGCGGGGACGGAATTGGGCCGGAGGTCGTGGCCGAAGCCGAGAAGGTGCTGAAGCGTACGGAAGAGCTGTTTGGCTATTCGTTTGAAACGGAGCATGCTCTTTTCGGCGGGATCGCGATTGACGAGAAGGGAACGCCTTTGCCGGAGGAAACGCTTGCGGTATGTAAAAATGCCGACGCCGTGCTGCTCGGCGCCGTAGGCGGACCGAAATGGGACAGCAATCCGAAGGAATTGCGTCCGGAAACGGGATTGCTCGGAATCCGCAAAGCGCTTGGGCTGTTCTCCAATCTTCGTCCGGCGGTTGTATTCGACTGCCTGAAGGATGCTTCGACACTGAAACCGGAAGTGCTTGAAGGTACGGATTTGATGGTCGTTCGCGAATTGACCGGCGGAATTTATTTCGGCGACAAATTCAGACGCCAAGGCGAAAATGGGGAAGAAGCGGTCGACACTTGCGTGTACAACGTCGCCGAAGTGGAGCGCATTGTGCGCCAGGCGTTTGAAATCGCCCAGAAGCGCCGCAAAAAGCTTGCTTCCGTCGACAAGGCCAACGTGCTTGAAACCTCCCGTTTGTGGCGGGAAGTCGTCATTCGCGTGGCAGCGGATTATCCGGACGTTGAGCTGGAACACGTACTCGTCGACAACTGCGCAATGCAGCTGCTCCGCCGCCCGGCAAGCTTTGACGTCATCGTAACGGAAAACATGTTCGGCGACATTCTGAGCGACGAAGCGGCAATGCTGACCGGATCCATCGGCATGCTGGCATCGGCTTCGATGGGCGAAGGCGCCTTCGGCTTGTACGAGCCGGTACACGGTTCCGCGCCGGACATCGCCGGCCAGAATCTGGCGAACCCGATCGCCACGATTTTGTCGCTGGCCATGATGCTTCGCCTGACCTTCGGGTATGCGGATGCGGCGGACGCCATCGAAGCGGCGGTAACGAAGGTTTTGAACGATGGCCACCGCACCAGCGACATCGCCGTCGACAAGAGCAAAGCAATCGGCACCCGCGAGATGGGGGACCTGATCGTCGCGGCGATGCAGAAATAAATAATCCAAGCAAAACAATCCAAGCGGGCGTCACCTTAACAAAGGCGACGCCCGCTTGCCGTATGTACGGAAACCAAAAGGCGCATACTTAAAATATGTGCAAAAAAAGGGTGCAAACATCGACATATATAATAGGAAGCTTTTTGTTCAACAATTGGAGGATGAATGTTCACCAAATTGTTTAATTTATAATTATTATAAATAAATAACGAATATAATCTTGACTTTGAAAAGGGCGGATGATAACATTTTAAATGTAGGTTCCGCCGGGATCACACATACTTTGAAACAAGAAAAACTAATGTTTTTCTTTCAAATAGAATAGGCGCAAGGCTTGTCCTTCCGGCTGTTCTATAGATATCATAAAGGAGGATTTTTAAACATGGCAGAACGTTTAGTAGGTAAACCCGCTCCCGATTTCACGATGGAAACCGTACTTGGTGACGGCTCCGACTTCAGTAAAGTAAGCCTGTCCGACTACCGCGGCAAATGGCTCGTATTTTTCTTCTATCCTTTGGACTTCACATTCGTGTGCCCAACGGAAATTACGGCTCTTAGCGAAGCCGCTTCCCAATTCAAAGCGCTGGACGCTGAAATCCTGGGCGTAAGCACGGACTCCATCCACAGCCATAAAGCTTGGATCAACACGCCAACGGACGCAAACGGACTGGGCAAAATCAACTTCCCGCTCGCTTCGGACATCACGAGATCCGTTTCGAAAGACTACGGCGTATACATCGAAGAAGAAGGCGTAGCGCTGCGCGGCCTCTTCATCATCAACCCTGAAGGCGAACTGAAATATCAAGTGGTTAACCACAACGATATCGGCCGCAGCGTTGAAGAAACATTGCGCGTGCTTCAAGCTCTGCAATCCGGCGGACTTTGCGCAATGAACTGGAAACCAGGCGACAAAAACCTTGTTACCAACTAAGTTTTAAACATAGGACAAGCCCCCTTTGTTCGGCATAAGGATGCACCTTATGCCTGCAACGGGGGCTTTTTACACCTGAGCGGGCAAAAACGAACGGACTGCGCCGAAAGTGCGAGAACAAGCAAAAGCACAGTAGGCCTTTAAACCGATTTTTGCCATAAATCCGAAGCCGGAAGGCAGGAATTTAATCCAGCTGAGTCGAAGTGAAAAAAGGAATCGACATCAATATAAGCGAATACATTTATGGAGAATGCGGTGGAATCAAGAGGAGGGTGAACTGGCATGAGTTATTGCTGCGGAGCGAGTATGGTTGGAACGAAGGGAACGTTGAAGCATTACCGCACCCAGGTCCATAATGTTCCCCTGCTGTTCTGTCCCGTGTGCCACCGGGTTGAAGTTCATTATAAAGTCGAAAACGAATACGAAATTTTGGCCGAATATGCGCATGGAGACGGGACTGCGGAGATCGATTTTCAAGATTACGTCGTGGAGGATGACGAGGCGATATTCGAAAACGTCGTCAACTGCGAAAAGGAGGACCCGAAAGAAATCGTACAAAGCCAAATCGATATGGCACTGGACCTGCTGACCATCGCCAAACAGATGAAGGACGAGAAATGGGAGGGCGAATTAAAGAAAAGGCTGGCTGTGATGAGCCAGCGGAGACTGCGTCTCCAGCACAAAGCATGATATCCGATCATGTCCAAACTCTATTACGGAAGCAGCAATGCCTGATATAATAGATAAAAAAGCATCAGTACATGCGCTTCATGTATTTGATGCTTTTATTTTGGGCGAAATTTAGGTCGATTTAACTAGAAACTTGTTTTTTCGACAGTTTCTCCGATTGTGTTTTCCGTTTACCTTGTCTATGATAAAGCTATCATTTAGGTTGTACAAATTTTCCAAGTTTATCGAGAAGTTGAAGGATTTCTGTAATCGCAAGGAGAACATTGGTAATGCGGTCCGATCATATTAGAAGGTCACGTCGATCGACGTTTTCTTTTTGTTTGTCGTGTAGTTGAAGAATAGGAATGGGGGAAAACGCCTTCATTTCCGAAAGGGGGAGTATCGTGTTGGGCGATATCCAAGAGACGCTGTTACAGTCCCTGGAGGCTTTTCAATCTACGCAGCTGGTAAAAAACAAGTACGAAAACATTTTGGAGCATCTGGACAGCGGCGTCATGCTGTTTGACGGTGAAGGTGTGCTGACGTTCATTAATGTTCAAATGGCAAGGCTGCTTGAAGTTTCCCGCAAATCCTTGACGGGATGTACGATCGTGCAGATTTTGCGCCATCCGCAGCTGAGCCGGTACAAAAAGAAAAAGATATTGCGGATTTACCGCGAAACCCTGATCCATCGCAAAAAATATCACGAGCTGACGGACGAGTCCGGAAGACAATGGCTGCTGACGGTCACCGACGGTGATCAAATGGATGGCGATTATTTGTTTAGCGTTAAAGACGTGTCGGATTTCAAGCAGATCGAGCAGACGGCTTACCGCAACGACAAGCTGGCCATGTTAGGCAAAATATCCGCCTCCATTGCCCATGAAATCCGGAATCCGCTGACAGCCATTCGCGGCTTTATCCAGCTTCTCCGTCCTCATCTGATTAAACTGGGGAAGGACGAATATGCCCGCATTATTTTGACCGAAATCGATCGAGCCAATGATATCATATACGAATTCCTGAATTCGTCGAAGCCGTCCGCTCCGCAAACCACCGTTATTTCCGTCTCTTCGCTGCTGAAGGAAGTCGTTCTGCTGACCGAAAGCGAGGCGCTGATGAAGGGGTGCCAAGTGATCCTGCACGACGACATGCAGCCGCTGCACATCTCGGTAGACGTAAAGCAGATCAAACAGGTGATTTTGAACATCGTCAAAAATGCGATGGATGCCATCGATCCGTTGGGCGGCCAAAACGGAGGGCTTATTGAAATTCAGGCGCACCGGGACAACAAAAACGTACATATATGCATTTCCGATAACGGCAGGGGAATGGACCATAACACGCTTTCCCATCTTTTTGACCCGTTTTTCACGACCAAAGAAAGCGGGACAGGCCTCGGCTTGTCGGTTAGTTATCGGATCATCAAAAACCATAAAGGTTATATCGCCGTCAACAGCACCGTGGGCCAAGGCACGGAATTTATCATTTCGCTGCCGATCGTGGAAGTGGTGTAACGGCACACAGACGAAAATACGCCTGTTCCTTCGCCGCACGGTTGAGGGGACGGGCTTTTTTTGCTCAGCATGGTTTGCCGGGCGTAGGTTTGGCCGTGAAAGACATGTGCAGGAATCTTTTCCAGCACTTCAAAATTTAAGTTTTCAAGCAAAAATACGATATTAATAGTATAAGGGTTTGTTTAAAAACAAGAAGCAAAGCGGAGGGGGAAAGGTGGACATTTCATTGAACGGAAACGACCTGAAACGGAACTCGATCGTGGGCGGAAAAGCATTCGGCTCAAGCTTCGCATACCGGATCCGCAAAACGCTGGCATCCAGCGAGCTATCGATCGTCTATGCGGCGCGGAACGATGAAGAGGGAACCCGCTGCATCATTAAGGAGTTTTTTCCGAAAGCGTGGGTGCGAAGAGGAAAAGACGGCGTCAGCGTGCGGCGCAAAGCAGGGATGGCGGAGGAGAAATACGGCCTGCTGTGGAACGCTTTCCTCAACGAAGGGGAACTGCTTGAAAAAAGCCGGCATCCGGGTGTAGTCCGCTGTCTGGACCGTTTTGAGCAAAACGGCACGGCCTACATCGTCACGGAATACCTCGAAGGGGTGACGCTGGACCGTTACATAGCGGATTTAAGCGAGGAAGCGGACCCGGAGTTCCTGTACAAAACGATGATCCCGCTTATCGAAGCGCTGGAGCATATTCACCGGAACGGCGTTATTCACCGGGATGTAAAGCCAGGCAATATTATGATCGGCAAGGATGGAAGCGTGAAGCTGCTTGATTTTGGCTCGGCCATTTCCGTACATGAGCAAAACGGCGGATACCCGATCTTTACGACTGCGGGATATTCGCCGCTGGAATTGTATTCGGAAAAATCCCGCCAAGGGCCTATAAGCGATATTTACAGCTTGTCGGCGGTGCTTTATTTTTGCTGCCAAAAAAACGCGCCGACCGATGTCCGCAAAAGACTGTTCGACGAGCAGCTGGAGCGGCTGGGGACAGGATTGCGGCGTTCCTGGCCGTTCCTGTCGCCCATCGTGAAGCGCGGCCTTGCCGTTTCGCAGGACAAGCGCTGCGCTTCGCTCCGATGGTTCAAAGCCGCCCTGGCCATGGAGTACGCGACTAGCCCGTCTTTTCGCCGGAAACGCCGGTCCGGATAAAAATATTGGTGCTCGGCTTGATCGCTTTGTAGCGGATCTCGATTTCCGTGATGCCGTCCTCGAATGTAATGTACAGCTTGTCGTTATATTCGAGGATTTCTTTTTTGTTCGCTTTCAGCGGCGTCCGGTTCCGCACGAGCGCACAGCGCGTCGTATGCTTGACGATCAGCCTGCCGTTTTTGGCGGCGGTAAACACGATGTGCTCCGCTTCCGGAAGCGGCTCGTTGACGTCGAGGCTTTGGAACAATTCCATCAGGCTGACCTTGCGTTTGGCAAAGGAAGTCAGCGGCCAGTATTTGACCGGAATTTCGCTGCCGCTGGCCGTCGCCAGAAAATATCCTTCGAGCTTGCCGGTTAAAGCCGGTTTTGGACGAAGCCAAAAGTACAGGGCGGTACCCAGAACCAGCAGCAGGGCTGCGCCGGCCAGGCTCCACTTCAGTACGGTATACTTCGATTGGACATGGATCGTCAGTACGGCGGTTGCTTGTCCGCCTTCCGGGTCGGTCGCCGTTAACGTTACGGCCGATTGTCCGGTATGGAGCGGGGAGAGCATGAGCTTGCCGCCGCTGAGCTCCGCTTTTATTTTGGAGCCGTCCTCTTTTGCGTCCTGAATCCCATACGTCAAAGGATCCCCGTTAGGGTCCGTAAACAGATCGTCTAAAAGAACTTCCGTTTTGCCGTCTTCTTTCGTAAGCTGCAGCTGTTGTTTTCCATGGACCTCCGGGGCAAGATTTACGATCTTTTGCGATTGTGCCGGGCCATGCCGGTAAAAGCTTGGACCGTCCATTTCGACATGCCACTCGTATGTTCCCGATTTCGGGAACGCGTATTCCGCATAAAACCGGGTCCCCTCGTTTTTCATCTCCACTTCCGACACTTTTTTGGAAGCAAGCTCCTTCACGACCAGTTTGGTTTTGAGCGACGCGTACACTTCGGCGTCTCCAAGACGCTGGTTGTTGTCCGAACGGACGAGAAACGCCTCGATTCCGGCAGGCTTGCCTTTGATCGCTTCTTTTTCGGTCAGAGCCGCTTTCGCCTCCAGCGCATAACTTCCAAGCAGATTGATCTTGATCAGATCGCCCGGCGTTCCGCGGAACTTGAGCTTGGCGGTTCCTTTTTGCGGCTGCGAAATTTTGATCAGCGTGTAACTCGCCGACTTGAACATACGGATGTTCTCCGAGTTGTAGAACAGCTGCGACTCTTTCAGCGGATGTTCGGACAGCAAAATCATGTTGGCCTCATCCATGCTGGAGTTTGGAATGTCCACCTGAATCTCCTGAAGATTTCCCGTCGCCGTGACGCCGGCCACCGGCATCAGCACCGAACGCATTTCTTTCGCAAAGATCCGGTTGAAAATTTCCGGCAAATCGTCGGCGCTGCTTGTAATGTAAAACGTTCCGCCGGTCTCGCTCGCGATCCGTTTCAGTTCGTCGGTGTTTACGGTACCGTCGTGATTCAGGCCGATCGTGTAGATCGGAAACCCTGACTTCTTGGCCTGAGCGATCGCGCTGCCCACGTCCTTGGCGGAATCCGCCTTTGTCCGCTTCTGCTGGAACGGCCCGAAATCCGTTTCGCCGTCCGACAACAAAATCATAAACGGCTTTCGGCCTATATTCTGGTTATCCTGCTGGCCGGATGAAAGCAGCTTGCTTCCCGTGAGCAGGCCCAATCCAAGGTCGGTATAACCGCTGCGCCGGAGCCCGTTGATGCTGCTTTTGATTTCGTTTTTCTTGGCGGCAACGGAAATCGCGGTCAGGGGCTTGGAAGCCACGATTTGATGATTGTAGGCGACGAATCCGACCCGCGTCCGGCTCGCATCGCTAATATCCATAAACAGTCGAATCACTTCCCCGGCGGACCGGTTCGGGTCGGCATGGTTCATGGAATAGCTGGTATCAAGCACGAACATGGCGTCAAAAGCCTCCGGCGGCGCCTTCTGGACAGATTCGGCGGACGCCTGGCGGCCGTCATAAAAAACGGATGTGCAACACGCAAAAACTAAAATCAGGAGTTTAGTCCTAAGCAAACCGATTTTTGAACCACTTTTTCCGTTCTTATTGCGCAACATCTCTGAATATCCACCTCGCGAACTAAAATGTGACATATTTGGATGATTGGTCCCATTTCCTCGTGTATCCCACATATATCGGATGAACCTGATCGATTTTGAATAATATTCCAAAAAATAGGACTAAAATTGGGGGTTTTTTACTTAAAGGGCTTTTTTGTAGGCCGTTTGTCCCTGTCTCAGGAATAAGTGCTAGATATTGACAATTATTGCGGGCACTGTTTAATATAACCCCAACAGGCCCGAGTTCCGAAGCTGGGTCTCAAGGGCAGTTTTTTAGCCGGGCGTATAGTCATGGTGAACTGGCTGCCGCCGGCTGGAATAGCGGGATGTTCGTCACGTTTGCGTCCGTGCCGGCCGCATCCGTCATACCAACGGGAGGGGAAATAGCGAAGTGGACATTATCAATCAGACCAATCGAACGATGCTGTTTGAGGAAATCAATCCGGAAAAGCTCGATTTGATCACGATTGTCGGTGACGTCAAAGGCATCGACAGTCTCAGCGACGACAAAATCAAGGAAATCAACGCCCATCTGCTTGTGCGCAGCTTCGACGAATTTTTGAACAAGTTTTCGCCGACGGTGTACTCCTTTTTTAACGCGGCAAACCAGAAAGTGGTGTACACGCTGAAGAAGCCGGAGGGCATCGCCGAGGAGGCGATCTCGGAAATCCGGATCGACCAGAACAACGACTTCCTGAAAATGCTGTTTACGCTGATCGATACGAAGCGAAGCCAGGGCATGACCAACGTGGATTTCAAATTCGAGCATTTGCTCGACATGATTTCCCCGAAAAAGGTCATGGACGATATCCGCCAGGTGCGGAAGGAAATCCATTATTTGTACGGCCAATACGAAAAGCTGGATGACGAAGATCCGAAAAAGCTGGACATGGGCGATAAGCTGAACGCGATGTTCGAGGAGGCCAGCGCCAACTACAACAACGTGATGGCGATGCTGCCGCTGGCGATCGAGGATATCAAAACGCGGCTGCTGCTCGGAAGTTCGAACGAAGAGCGCGACGCCGAAACGGTTCAAGTCGGGATGCTGACGATCGGCGAAAGCGGGGAGCTAAAAATCATCGAAGCGCCGAAAAGCGAAAGCACCGAGCTCGTGCTGCTTGACGACAACAGTTCCAGCGACCTGGCGCTCGTGTTCGAGGAGGATTACAACTCCATCACGGAAACTCCGTCGGGTTACGTCAAGGATTTGGTTGTGCGTACGTTTAGCCCGCTGCCGGCGGTACGCAATGAAGTCAACGTGGAAGTCGAGGTTCAGAACTACAATACATATCTCGAATTTTACAAAACGGCCAAAGACGATTTCGTGAAGACGGTCAAACCGCTTGTGGAGAAAATCCTCGGCGTGAAAATGTACTTCGACCAATACGCCGTCAAAAACAAAGGGATGGCCCCGTCGCTGCTCATTACGAACAACAAGCTCGACATGACGGTGAAAAGCGCCAACATTCCACGCCTGGAAACGTATTTGAACACGGTCAACGCCAAAAACGACTTTACCGATACGATCTGGTTCGGCATCGTGCCTTCGGTGGAGCTGGAGAGCGCCGGCAAAGTCAAGGTGACCCGCGAACGCTTCAAAGGCAACGAAAAGGTGATCAAGCAGGACGGCAACACAATGGAGTCCTTAACGATGCTGCTTCAAGTCATCAAGGATTTCAAGGTCCAGCTGTTCTTCAACTTCGAATCCGGCGAAGAGACGACGTTCAGCAGCATGGCGACGGCCGGCATCGACAAATACATCGACAAATGCGCGCCGCTGCTGCGCAAGGAATACAGCGAATACGCGGTGCCGTGCGTGCCGAACTTCACGATCATCCCGAAAGAGAAGTCCGGGGTCATCATCGACAGCCGGATGATTCAGACGGAGAACGGGGCCCAACTGTCCCGCGAAAAGGAAGACATCCTGAAGCTGTGGATCGAAGGCGTATACGTCGGAGCGGCTTACGTCGCGGCAGGCATCGTTTCCGCTTACCAATGCCCTGAATACTTGAAGGAATCCTTCCGCAACACGAGCAAGGAGTTCCCGGGCGTGCGCTTCGACATCGAAGCGGGCGACAACAGCCTGCGCGCCGTCACGACGATGGCCAAAGAAATTACCGGTTTCACCAATACGATCAAAGATTCGATCAACCGTAAAAACTTCGGATTTATCTTCTCTTCCGAAAATGCCCAGCTGCAAGGCAAGGACATCCGCCGGATTACCGTGTACAAAGCGAGAAGCCTGGCGGCGTCGGAAGACGGATTTGATTCTATATACAAAACGCTGGTCAGCACTTATATCGAGCGCATTTTGCGCTTCCAGACCAATGACTTCAAGCATGAGAACATCATCAAGTTTTTCAGCAACAATCCAAGCAGCCAGAAGAGCCTGTGGCTCGCCAAACGGGGGTTCATCAACTCGATCATTTACGACGGCGACGACATGAACTACATCATCGACGAGAAAAACAATTTGTGCCATATCGATCTGATCTACAACGGCAACGTGAAGAACCTCGAAGTCATGATCACGAAAGGCACGAGCCCGGTCAAAGCTTGATCGCAAAGCTTAAAGCTAAAGGCAGGCTGCGGGAACCGGCGGCCGAGGATGGACGTGTTATGCGCATCCATGCCATTCGTCCGGTTCCGTTACGCATGATGCAGGCAATCGCCTGAAATGTCAGCTGTATGTGGGGGGACGGGCCTTCACGGCCTGTCCCATTACATAAATTCCGGGCATGATCCCATGCCCGGGCCATATTACACCTATTTTTGAGGAGGAAGCACTTATGGGATTCAGATTGAAAGTAGAAGGCGCAGAAACAATCGAGCTTGGTTTGGACAACATCCAAAAAGTCGTTTACGACACCGATACGCCGGATGATTCCAACGCAAGATCCACGGATGTGGGCTCCACGCTGAGAATTATCGGTAAAATCATCACCGCTACCGACGGCGACAAGGCCGACGACACGCTGAAATTGGCGCTGTGGTCCCTCGTTCCCGCCGAAAAAGCGGACTGCTACCGCAAGCTGACGCTGGAAGTGATCGCAGCGAACCAGGTGGTGCGCGAGGTCGTATTCCCGAACGCTTTTGTGGTCGATTACAAAGAAACGTTTGGAGACACCGAAGGCGTGGGCCAATTCGAGCTTTACGTCAAACAAAAACGCGACAAAACCGAGCTTGCCAAGCTCAACGGCGGATATCCCGTCAACGATATCTAATGATTCCAGCGGGCCGAATCCGGCCCGCGGCAGACAAATCTCAAGGGGCCTCCCGGCCTCTTGGGATTTCCTGTACTTTGCCTGAGGGCCGTGAAGCCTGAAGGCATTACTGGCGAAAGCGGGGAAAACAGCGTGGCGGATTATTACGAAATACTCGGCGTGGCCCGTCAGGCGGGAGCGGCCGAGATCAAGCAGGCTTACCGCAAGCTGGCCAAACGCTGCCATCCGGACGTCAATCCCGGAGATCCGGAAGCGGCGCGCAGGTTCAAGCAAATCGTCGAAGCGTACGAAACGCTGAGCGATGAGACCAAACGCGCGGCCTATGACGACCGGCTGGTCCGGGGAAAGCGTTCCGCACACGAGCGGAAGACGGGACCGGAGGAACGCAGCGGGACGGGCGCCAAAGCGGCGCAAGGAGGTCATTTTGATCCTGCCCGGGTGCAGGAGCAGTTCGCGCAGTTTTTTGGCATGTCGCCCAAAGGGCAAAAAGACGCAACGGACAAAAAAGGGAATGCAAAAGAGCGGAATCCGATGGATACGTCCGCCATGTTCGAGCAATTTTTCGGTTATCGCAAAAAATAAATGATTCAAACGCCAAACGGGGGTAACGGATGTGAAAACGGAGAAATCCGGATCGATTGTACTGATAGATCTGTTGATATACGGGATATTGGCCGGTACGGTGCTGTATGCCCTGATCCGCCCGTTTCATTACATACTGCAAATGTTCATCGTCGCGGCAGCAGCCGGGATGGCCTGCGTGCTGATCTGGACAGGAGGCCGCCGACCGGGAAGCATGGCCCGGAAAGGATCGGCGGAAATCGCCAAAATCGTCCTGCTGGACGATGACGGGGAACGCGTGAAGGAATGGTTCGTCAAAGGCGAAATCTCGGTTTTGATCGGAAAAAGCACAAGCCAAGGCGAGGTTGACATAGATTTATCGGACTGTGAATATGCGTCGCTGATCAGTCCGGAACACGCGGTGTTGAACCGCGTCGGCAGCGAGTGGTTTATCGAGGATGCGGATTCGAACAGCGGGACGGGCATCCGCAAGGCAGGGCGCAGCGATGCAAGCAGGTTGGTCGTCGAGGAGCCGGAGCGGCTCGGCGCAGGGGACATGATCTTTATCGCGAATACGCGGCTGCTGGTCAAATGACCCGGCTTTGTAGTATAGATCTCAATACATACGGGGGAATGAGTTTACGATGAGCTTGACGAGATGCCTGAATGGACACATGTTCAGTACGAGAAAACACGGCAATACGTGCCCGTACTGCAATACGACGCTGGAGAAGCCCGCGCGCAGCGAAACGGCTCGGCCTCAGGCGGCGGATATGGACGAAAAGACGATGCCCTATTTGGGGGAGACGACCGGCATACAGCCGGTGACGGGCTGGCTGGTTTGCGTCGAAGGGCCGCAAATGGGCCAGGATTACCGCATCATGGCCGAAAAAAATTTCATCGGCCGCGCGGAAGAAATGCATATCCGCATCATCGGCGATAACGGGGTATCCCGGCGCAACCACGCGGTTATCGTCTACGATCCGAAAAAACGCAATTTTTATTTGCTTCCCGGGGACGCCTCGGGACTCGCTTACCATAACAACGAAGCGGTCTATTCTCCCGTCGAGCTGAACGCCTACGATCTGATCCAGCTCGGGCGCAGCAAATTCGTATTCGTGCCGCTCTGCGGACCCCACTTCGAGTGGGATAACGGTTAAGGCGGGATATCGGCATGGGAAACTGGGATTTTATCGACAAGTACGGCGTGCTGATGGCGGCGGCCCTGCTGGTTGCCGTATTGTACGCGGCGCGGCTCATGCTTCAGAGGCGGCCGGCACCGGCGCCGGCGCTGCAGGCGGCAGAGGATTGGGCTTTCGAGGAGGCGGGCGACGAATATGCCCCTCCATCGGCGGTTCCGGAGGTTGAGATCGGCAATGCGCAGACCATCGGACGCAGGGCGGAACAGGACGATTATTTCGCAAGCGCGGCCACCCGGGTAGGAACGATGGCGGTCATCGCCGACGGGATCAGCGGACTTTCCAACGGCCGCATGTCCAGCACGCTCGCGGTGACGACGTTTACCCGGGAATTTTTGAAGGTCGAGGACCCGCGCGAAATTCCCGATTTTTTCGGCAAAGCGGCGTTTGTCAGCAATCGGGCGATTATGGAGCAGCTGGGCGGCGAAAACGGCGGAACGACGCTTGTTGCGGTCGTCATATGCGGAAGAAGGCTGCATTGGGGCGCCGTCGGGGACAGCCTGCTGATTCTGTTTCGGGATGGGGAGCTCATGCCGGTGAACTCCAAGCATACGCTGCAGACGATGCTGGAGGAGCGTTATTTATCCGGCGAAATCAGCAAGGAGGACATCGAGCAGAACCCGATGCGCAATCAGCTGACCAACTATTTGGGATACGGCGGTTTTAAAAGCATGGAAATCGGCGAGCCGGTGTATTTGGAGCCCGGGGATACAGTCGTGTTATGCAGCGACGGCGTGGTGGATGCGCTGACGGAAGTCGAGCTGGAGGAAATTTTGATGCGGAAGCTGCCGCCGCAGGAGACCGCCGAACACATCATCGAAGGCGTTGAGCGGAAAGGCTTCAAACATCAGGATAACGCCACCGTCATGATTTTGCGGAAAAGGGATTAATCCGGTCTGCCTGGCGGGAAATCCGGAAGGCCGGATGTGGATAACACGCAGCAGGAAACGGGGAAACGGAGGAGCGCATGAGGAAGGAGAACAGCGATTTTCAGACCGCTTTCGTCTCCGAAGCGGGGTCGTTTGTGGACAACAGGGATTATTTTGCCTTCGTGGAGCTGGATGACATGGCTTGTTACGTCATTGCGGACGGCCTCGATCAGGACCGGGAGCTGCGGAGCGCCGAAATGGCGGTCAGCGCGATTCTGGAAAGCTTCATGGAGAAGCCTTCGTTGTCCAAAAGGAGCATCCGGCGTTATTTGGAGACGGCCCATGAATGGCTCAAATTCGAAAGCCGGCGCGTCCGGCTGAAAGCGAGCGTGCTTGTGGTTGTAACGAACTACACGAAAATGGTGTGGGCATCCTGCGGGAATGCGCGGCTCTACCATTTTCGCGGCGGAAGGCTGAATTTAAGATCGACGGATCAAAGCTTGTCCCAATTGTTGCTGGAGAACGGCAAACTGTCTGAAGACCGGATATCAAGCCATGAGGAACGGGGCAATCTGCTGAATTATATGGGAAAGCCGGATCATTTCGATCCTTTTATATCGAAAAAAACGCCGCTTGCCGACGGTGACGTGCTTCTGCTCTGCACGCCTGGCGTTTGGGAGCAGGTGGAGCTGCCGGAGATGCTGGATGCGCTGGCGGAATCCAGCGACCCGGCCGCCCTGACGGATACGCTGGAGGAGATTGTGCTCAGCAAGCAGCGGCAGACGGTGAGCAATTACACCGCGGCTGCGGTATATGCCAACAAAACCTTTGCAGAGAAGCCGAAAAACCGCAAAAAATGGATTCTCCGCATGGCGGTCGTTCTGGTGACGCTGATGCTCGCCGGGGGCGGCGTCTGGTATATGAAAGCGAAGCAGGCGCAGACATTGGCCCAAACAGCGATGCAGATGGCCGAATACGAGCAAAGCGGCGACGAATACGCATCCGCGGGCGATTATGCGAAAGCGCTCAAAGCCTACAGCGAGGCGAAAAATGCGGCCAGCAAGCTGAAGGACAAGCTGCATTTCCAGCTGCTTCGCGGCAAGCAGCAAGTGGCGCAGGCCGTCACCGACGGGGACGGATATGTGAAGGACGGCAGCTATGATATGGCTGTGAACAGCTATACGAAAGCGCTCAAGGATGCGGGGAAATACAAGCCGTTCAAGCCGGAGGACATCCAGGCGAAAATCGACCGCAGCGGCAAAATCGCCGAGCTGGCCGAAATCATCAAGGACGGGGACAAAAAGGTTCAAGCCCAGGATTACAGCGGCGCGCTCAAAACTTACGAAAAAGCGAAAAATGCGGCGATCGAAGCCGGCTATGAGAGCGGGCAAAAGCAAATCGAAAAGAAAATGGCCGAAACTCAGGAAAAGATCGACGGCATTGAGCGCGAAACCAAAACGCTGCAGGCCGACAACCTAGAGAAAAAAGGCGACCGCAGCATGGCCGCCATGGATTACGCCGGGGCGATCGAGGCCTACGGCCTGGCGCAGGAAATCTATCAGGAGATCGACAAGCTGGAGCGGGTCCTGGCAATGGAGCGGAAAATTTCCAAAGCGGATGAAAAGCTGCATCCGGTCGTTCCGGCCGGGGACGGACCGGGCGCCGGAACAGCCGCGGCAGGCTTCCCGTCCGGGGCGGATGACTGGGGGAGCTACGAACCCGAAACGCCCCCGGCCGTGCCGACGGGGAAAAAAGATACCGTTCAGACTCCGGCGCCGCCTCAAGAAGGAAGCGGGGCGGTCTCGGGGGCGAGTAGTAGCGGTACGGAGAAAGGAACCGCTAAAGACGATGGCGGCTCATCCAGCGAAAATGGACAGACGGATACCGAAACGGAAGGAGGGGCTTCTTCATGAAGGAACTCATCATGGACCGGCTGGGCAAAATGGAGGATTTGCAGCAGCGCCGGCTGCTGCGGAACCTAATGAGCGGCGTGTTTCTGAACCTCGTGGAATATCAGGAGGAGCTGAACCGCCGGCTGGAGCGGCGGGTGTTCGAGGAAGTGGGCATTCACGATACCAAACATGATATTTACGTATCCATGTGCAGACGGGAAGAGTGGGATCCTTTGCATGATTATTTGCATCCCATGATTCCCGCGGATACGGAGCCGGGCCGGATCGATCTGGGAGAAATCGTGCAGAGCCTCAAGGAAGGCGGCGAAGTCCGGCTGTTTTCGTTGTTTCTGGAATGCAGCTATCCGCGGATTCAAGAGCTTCTCTACAGCGGCAGAACGTTCCGCGGCAGCCTGAAGACAGGCCGGGGCCAGTATGGGATCGAGGTCAAGCTGGAGAAGGACATGACCTATATCAAAGAAATCGAAAAGCTGTATCATGTGTTTCTGAATAACGGACTGCCTTGGAAAACGGTGAATCATCCCTATGCCTACAAATTCGTTAAAGCGGTGCTGACCCGGATCGACGGGGAGCTTGCGGAGGACGAGGAGGTTCTGGAAATATCGGTGCATCTGGAGGAATACGAACCTTACAAAAGAACCGATCTTGTTCCGCTGTGGAATATCCAGCGTCTGGAGCTGAAAACCGGAGGGTTTCCGGTGCCGGCGGCCGACCGCGTCAACTATGAGCATGTGCTGCCGCTGCTCAAAACCGGACTTCAGCACGGCTATTTGGTGGAGGTCAACGATGACAGCATCCGTTACATCAAACGTTCCGCGGAAGAGATAACGGTCGTTTCGCCGCGTGAAAAGTCGGATACGTGGCAGGTGCTTAAAGTAGCCAGCCCTTTCAATTCCGGAATGAGCCGGCCCGGTTATCCGCTGATGTCCAACCGCCAGAGGGAGGATTTTATCAGCAGGTACGGTCATCAGCAGGGGCAAATCGTTCGCTCCAAAGGCGAAATCGTGCGGATCGTCCATTCATTTGCCGCCTCGGAGGGGCTTACGCTGGCGGATGTGGAAATTCGCCCTGCGGACGGCAGCCAGGCCATCACCTACGAGCTCAACCGTTTCATCACAGATGAAGTCCGGGTGGACAACGGAAAATGGCGGATGTGCCTGAAATTCAAGCGGACGGATAGGGATTCGCAGCCGGATTATTTGGCCGAAGATTTGCTCAGCTTCCTCGTTTCCCAGGTGCAGATGTCGTTCCCGGAATACCGCTGCGAAGGAGAATGGGCTTGAATTACATATGGGATTTGCTTGTGCAGGCGCAGGAAGCCGGCATCGGCAAGCACAACATTACGTTTTTGCCGGCGAAGGTGTATTCGCCCTACATGGAACTGAGCCTGAAGGAACTGAATGCGGCCAAAGGCCAGCATGACGTCGAGGTGGAGATCAATCCGCATTACCGGTTTCCCGACATGTTCCGCGATTTGCTCGATATCAACCTGACGGAAGACGAAGAGTTCCGCTTGGTTTTGTTCGATATTTTGATTCATTTTCTGGCGGAGCTCGATTTGATGCAGGGCATGAACAAACGCGAGTTTTATATCCGTTTCGTGCTGCGGGATTTGGAAGCCGGGGCGTTCGGCAGCCGGGTGAAGGAGCTGATCGGCCTGTTTGATCCGGAAGAACGGGAGCTGATCGTTTGCGCCATTTTGCGGATGTACGATACCGGGGAAACGCTGAATCTTCTGCGCAGCACGGTCAGCCGGATTTTCAAACGTTCGACCATTTACGTCAACAACGAGGACAAGGACGAAATGCTGTTTTATATCGGACAAAAGCAAACGGAACTCGCTGCCCGCAAGCTGGAGCTGCTGATGGAGCTTTTTCTGCCGGTCCGTTACCGGACCGAGGTGTACTGGGATTGCCATGTCGGCATTATCGACGCGGAAGACACGATGATCCTGGACCGGATCGCGATGTATTAAGACGCCCTGAGAATGGGAGGAGGAATGTAACATGAGGGGATTCAAACTGTATACCGATTCCACCGGCCAGGAGCGGGTGCGCGGGAAGGTCCGTTACACGCGGGACGAGCTGAACGAGATGACGACATTCCAGCTGCGGAACATCTGTTATCGCGAACGCCTGGTCGAAGGATTGAGTCACGGGCTTGACCGCGAAGAGACGATCCGCGTCATCCTGAAATATTTGGGCGCGGACGAGCGGATGTTCATCGGCCGTTTCTGTGAAGGCGGATTCGAACGGGTGAGCGTCATCCTCCGCAAATATTTTCAAGCCCCGCTGGGAGGGGACGGAGGCATCAGCGTTCCGGCCCGCATCGTCGTTTACCCCGGCATTGCGGTGGACAAGGCGGACGGGTACAAAGTGCAGGCGCCGGCCGGGTTCGCGGAAGGGAATGCGCTGCTGGTGAACGACCGGATGGAGCTGTGCGGCATTTTTAATCTTTGCAAGGACGAGGCGGCCGCATCGGGCGGCTATTACTTGGCCGCGCATCACGGCGTCGAGTGGAAACGTACGGCCAACAGGCAGTACAGCCTGCTGTTCCTCCGCAAACGGGATTCGGAATACGTGTTCAAAACCTATTATCAAGAGCAGGCTCTGCCGCCTATACATATTCAATATTACAAAATCCCGCTGGCCGACTTGGACATCCGCGAGCTGCAGGAGACGGATGCCGTGCTGGCGATCGACTTCGGCACATCGAACACGACGGCGGGGGCTTTTTTATATCCCGGATACGCCAAAACCTCGGGCGGACAAGATGTGCTAGGCGGTCAAATCCGGATCAATGAAATCAATTTCGTGAAGTTTCCGGATCCGGTCTATCAAACGCCCGATTGGACGGAAGCGCTGCCGACGGCGGTCAGCGTCGCGGATTGCTCCGATCCTTCATCCGTCAGCTACCAGTTCGGGTACGAGGCCCTGCTCCAAATCCGCCGGAGCAGCTACAGCAGCCGGGCGACCGTCTTTCAAGGGCTGAAGCGCTGGGTGACCGATTTCAGGAAACAGGTCGAGGTCATGGACAGCGAAGGGAATACCGCGACCGTGTCCCGGAGCGAAGTGCTTCGCGCTTATATCAAATACGTGATCCGGATGGCCGAGCACCAGTTCAAGTGCAAGTTCAAAAACCTGTATTTCACCAGCCCGGTGAAGATGAAAGCCCCGTTCCTGGACATGTTCGCGGAGCTGCTGCCGGAATACCGGATCGAGCAGGAGGACGCCCTGGATGAAGGGATGGCGGTATTGTACAACACGATTGCGGACGGAATCGAGCGAAACAGCTTTATGGAAGGCGTCGATTATCATGCGCTTGTCATCGACTGCGGGGGAGGGACGACGGACTTGTCCTCCTGCCGTTTCCGGATCGAGGACGGGCATATGTCGTACCGGATTGAGCTGGACGCGACGTACGAAAACGGGGATACCCATTTTGGCGGCAACAACATTACATACCGGATTATGCAGTTTATGAAAATCGCGTTCGCCGATTATTATGCAGGCGGCAAACACCGGGTCACCGATATCGATGATCTGATCGACATCCCCGGCAACGACCTGTTCCGTGAGGTGGACGAGCAGGGCGTCGAAGCGGTTTATTCCAAGCTGGAGCGCCGTTACCGCGAGGCCGAGGCGGTCATTCCTACGGCCTTCGCCCATTACGAGAACCGCTCCCGCGACGAATATTTGCGGGTGCGCAGCAATTTTTATTTTCTCTGGGAGATCGCCGAGGGGATGAAGGAGCAATTTTTCCGGAAAACCGGCATTTTGCGGAACCGTTTCCTCGCGGAGCAAGGCGGGGGATCTGACAACGATCTGCAGATCACGCCGATGGAACGCTGGTTTCTATCGGTGTTTCGCGGCGGCGTCCTGAAGGATGAGTACGAAATTCCCGACGTCGTATTCAACATCAAGGAAATTACGCAGCTCATCAAAGCGGATATTTACGAGGTGGTCCGCAAATTTCTGGACGGGTTCTACCGGAGCGGCGTGCTGGGAGAATATTCGATCATCAAGCTGACCGGCCAGTCCTGCCGGATCGACGTATTCCGGGAGGCCTTGAAGGAATTCGTGCCGGGACGCAGCATCGAATTCCGGCAGAAGCCGATGGAAGGCCGGGTACCTGAGCTGAAGCTGGCCTGCCTTCGCGGGGCCATCCGTTATTTGAACGCCAGAAAATCCGGCATGATCGAAACGAGCATAACAAAACAGGCGGCGGCCATTCCGTATACGGTCAGCTCGCATACCCATGACCGCCGGGAGCTTGCGCTGATCAGCAGCCTGGAACGAAGCAACCTCGTGCTGGGCTTCATCTCGCGGCCGTTCCAGACGCGGGAGGTCGAGTTCCTCTTGCGCGGCAGCGACGGCAGCCTCCGTCATAGTTACGTGTACCATAACCGGACCGATCAATATAAGCCGGTGCAATACGTCGATATCCAGGCCGCCTATGGCGATAAAATCCCGCAGGATGACACCGACTCCATCGTCAACGGGGAGACGAAATATTTCGTCTTTGCGGATGACAACCATTGGGGCTTTCACGTTCTGCCGATCGCGCGCCTGGACGAGGGGCTTCTGTTAGGACGCAAAGCGCTGTTTCCGTTCGAAAGCGACCGGTCGGAGCTGGATTTTTTTGACGGGACGAGATAGCCGTAGAAGAAAGAGGAGAAATAACCATGAATTGGCGTTTAATGACGATCTTGGTCAAAAAAATTTTGGGAACACCTTTTAAACCGGCAAAACGGGGTGCTTCGGGCGAGTTGGTTTTTAAGAAACCGGTACTTTGGATCGTTCTTGTCATTGGCGGATGCCTTGCAGGTTGGTTAGCGCTTGTGATGTCGCTAATGACCGAAAGTTCGCCTGATGAGGAACAGCTCGTCTATTTGTTGGCTGTAATCGCTGTCGGCTTCACTTTATTCTTGCCGGGTGTTTTGAGCTTTAAAGCAGAGGCAGGGGAGTCCTCCATCAAGGTGAGACGTTGGAATGGCAGACGAATGCTGAAATATGAAGAGATTACAAGCGTGGAGCATACCCGGTTTTTCGGAGGACAGTTCATTTTGAAAAGTCCTCGGGGAACGATCCGCCTTTCTGAACACATGACCGGAATCGCCGAATTGATATCGCTGCTGAGCGCCCGGATCGGAGATCAAAGCTGCACTCAGGCAAACGTGGCTTTGGCGAAAAGGAAGGCGGATTTTGAAAGTTATTAGGATATGAAATTTATAGAACCGAGGAAGGATGAATGAAAACGTGTATGCAGGCTTTTGGTGCCGATGGGTTTCCAGTCTATTGGACGAGATCGCCATTATCATTATTTTGATTCTGATGAACTTGTTTGGGATACTTATAAATTTTGCATTTCTGAAGTATATCGAGATCACTGGTAAGTATGAATGGGCTGGACTATTTGAATTCATACGTCATCTTAATTTACCGATATGGAGGATTTTCTTAATACGATATTTGTATTACGCCTTTATGGAAGCATCCAAATGGCAGGCGACTTTAGGGAAGATGGCTCTTGGGGTCATAGTCATAGATCAGAACCATCAGAGGATCTCCTTCCTCCGGGCAACCGGCAGGTTTTGGAGCAAGTACCTTTCTGTACTCACTGTTTTTATAGGGTATATGATGGCAGGTTTCACCAAACGGAAGCAGGCACTGCATGACCTGATCGCCAAAACCTATGTCGTCAACAAGCGAGATTTAGAAATGAATCATCAAAGAGACTTGACGGGCTTCGACCCATTCGGTTTTAGCGGCAGTTCAAATGGCGGGATGTTGCCAAACTCTCAAGGATAAAAGATTGTTTTCTGTATCGAATTTTGAAGGATGAGGGTCAAGGCCTGAGAGGAGGGATGCCATTGTTCACCCATATCGCACCGAAATTCAACAAAGGCCGGATCTTAAAAACGGCGATGCTGGAAAATTTGCGGGATTTCCCGCGTGAATTTACCGACGTCTATTACCGGGATTATACGGACGGCATCGTGACGGGGGCGGGCATCTCGGTTAGGACGGATTCGCTGACCGTTGCACCCGGGATCGTCAAGCACCAAGGCCGAATATACATCATGAAACAGCCGGCGGCCCTTTCGTATATGGCAACGGGACGGGAGAGCGCGGTCAAAATCCGTTTTCAGGAGGGCCGGGAGGACAGCGATTGGCAAGAGTTCCGCAGCGAGATTGTGCTGGATCAACAGCTGGAGACGCGCTCCTCCGAAATGGAGCTTTGCCGCTTCAAGCTGAAGGACGGCGCAAGGCTGCGCCAGGACTATCAAAATTTTCAGGACATGGCCACCGAATATAACACCGTCAATGTGCTGCATGTAAGCATCGCGTCCTTTGGCAAAAGCACCTTGTCCCCTGTCATCATGCGGCGTTTTGCGGAGGAAATGCTGGGGAGGGGAGGCGCCGATCCGCAGGACATGGTGTTCGCCATGATGTGCCTGAACGAAGGCACCGTCAGCCGGGACGTTATTTTGCATTACATCGCAAGACGTCTCGGCATCGCCTACAAAGATTACAGCAACGTGGAAATACATAAGTATTTAGCCCGGATACTCGAACATGCCCGCGGCAGCAGCCGGATGGGGATGGGCCTGGGCGCAAGCCAGAGGATGATAGTGGATTAAATCTGCAAAACGGCAGAGGAGGAGACCGCAATGTCATTTATGGATGAGAAAATTGCGCAATTTCTTAACGAAGCGGAGCAAGCCATGAGCCCGAATTCGATTTGCGACGGACCTGTCAAAATCGGCGGCAGGTACTTCGAATTTACGGAGCAAGCCTTCTACGAGGACAAGCTGAAGGTATTTCTGCCGAAGGATTTTGAAGAGATGCCGCAGCAGGCGCGTTCCGTGAAATACCCCTATGAGCAGCGGCCGGAAATTATTCAAAGCGACGCGTCAGGCAGCACCAACTTCACGTTCAACCGGATCGACCATGAGCTTCAGGACGAAATGGTTGAAGAGCTGACCAGCGGCATGAAAATGATGATCCAAAAGTCCAATCCTTCCCACGTGTTTTACGAGAGCGGGGTTGAAGTGGTGAACGGCAAGCCGATCGGCTTTTTTGAATTCAAAAGCATCGTGTTTGACGGTTCCCTATTTAATATCATGTACTTTTTGGAGCTGGAAGGCCGAATTTTGATGGGAACCTTCTGCTGCCGTTATGAGGAATATGCCGATTGGAGGGACATTGCGTACCAGGTCATTCGAACCGTCACGGTCATTCAGGAAGAGAAGGAGGATCAGGCATGAGCCAAACCATCTATTCATCTGCGGACATTTCGGTATCCCATTATCGTTTTGAACGGATTACGGATTTGCGTCTGGTCAAGCAGGTGGGAGAGCACGTCAAGCTTTCGATCAGCGGGGTCGTGTCCGAAGAAATGCTGGACAAATATGTGGAACAGGTCGAAGCCGACGATACGATTCGGGTCACGGTGCGCGATAAAGACAAGGTAATCACCTTGTTTCAAGGCGTCATTACCAACATGTCCGTCCAAGCCGTACGCGATGTCAGAACGATGACAATCGAAGCTCATAGTTCCACGATCACCATGGATTTTCGCAAGGAAAGCCGATCATTCCAAAACGAGCATATGCCGTATAGCCAGTTGTTCAAACGGGTGATGGCGAGTTACCCCAAATCGGATATGATCGATGAAGCTTCGCACGGCAAAAACATCGGAGGGCTGATCGTTCAATACCAGGAAACGGACTGGGCCTTCATTAAACGTCTGGCTTCCCACTTCCATGCGCCCCTCATTCCGATGAGTTCAGGCGAAGGCGTGAAATTTTTTATCGGTATTCCTGACCTGGGCGAACCCCGTGAGCTGCGCGAACACAATTATACGATCCACAAAAACCTGAAAGAGTATAAGACGAAATCGGAAAACGGCGTGGACGGCATCCATGAGCACAACAGCATCAGCTATTCCGTCACAAGCCATCAATGGCTGGAACTCGGAAGCGCGGTGAAATTTCAACGAAGCACCATGTACGTGAGCAGGGTGGAGACGAAGCTGGAGCATGACCTCTTGATTCATCAGTATGAGCTGAAAGACCGCAAAGGTTTGATGTGCCCGGTGCAGTACCGCTATGAGCTGGCCGGAACCTCGCTGTTCGGGAAAATACTGGATGTGGCCAAGGACAAAGTCAAGCTGGGCTTAAGCATCGACCAGGATCAGCCCGTACATGAAGCGATGTGGTTCCCATATTCGACCGTGTATTCCTCGCCGGATGGAAGCGGGTGGTACTGCATGCCGGAGGTTGGCGATGAAGTCCGTTTATATTTTCCGGATGAACAGGAAAAACACGCCTTTGCCGCCAGCTCCGTCGATAAGGAATCGGCGGATCCGCAAAAACGCAGCGACCCGTCGGTCAAAAGCATCAGCACGAAATACGGGAAACAGATCGTGTTTAAACCCGGTTCCGTCGAAATCATCGGCGGCGGCCAGTTGTTAATGAAGCTCACCGATGACGGGGGGATTGAAATCAACAGCGACAAAAAAATCTCCTTATCCGCGATGGAAGACATCGAAATTACCGGCGGGGCCAAAATCATGATTCAAGGCGATACGGGCGTAGAACTGGTGCAAGGCGGCGCCTCGATGCGGATCGAGGACGAGGTGACCATGAGCGGAGGCCGGGTGAATATCGAATGAGTTCTGTCATGGATCGGGATGCGGCGTTAGGGGATTTTCTTGAAAAATATGTGCTCGAGCGCTGGCAGGAGGATCTTGCGGCGATGGGCGAGCATTATGAAAAGAATCAGGCGGAAATCGAGGCAGGGTTTTTAAAAGCGGTGGACACGGCCTGCATGCAGGCCGTCCATCTTCAGGAGCAGCAGCTTAAGGGGGATATCCAGTATATCTATCTGTCTTTATTGAGGACGAGTATCATGGAACATCAGGCCGTTTATCGGATTGATGTTTTGGACGAACGCTGGTTTCTCGATCCCTCGGAGTGTGCCGTGCAGTGGCAGGCCGATTTTATATTCGATCCGTTATTTCAGAGAATCGCTGCGCTTGACAACGTGAAATCGAACTACGCGCGTAAAATCTCCGCCATGGACGTGGAGCGGATTTTGCAAATCGAAGCGTACAGATACCATCTGTTTGCGATTGAATTCATGCGGGGACTGGTGCCTTCAATCCTGGAAGGCGAGGGGTTTCTGCGAATGGGCAAAAAGCCGACGCTTTGCATTTTGGCGGGAGAATTCAGGGATCAGAGCGAGATTTTGTTCCAGGCCGGGGGCGGCGGGGATGAAGCGGGGGGAGAATGATGGACTATTTTATTCTGCAGCAGGATGAGCGGTATACGAATATTCCCGTGTTGCAAGATCTCCGGCAAAAAATCGATATCCGGCACATGAACCGGCTGCGCGCCCACCATCTGGCGGATACGACGATTTTTCATGTGAAGGCGGACGCCGATGCGGACTATTTGGATTTGCTGGCCAGCCAGCTTTTTTTGGTGTCGGAGCGTTTCAGGCCCGTCATCGAGATGTACGAACCGGCGTGCATATTCAAGCACATTCCGCTGATGGACCTTGCACACGGCAAGCAGCATCTGTATTACCTGCCGATTTTTGATGAAGTCGAAGCGTTAAGTCCGAATAGCGAATTCAATTTGGATCGCAGTGTGATTAAAAAAGCGGTTTTACAAAAAGAAAAAGTGGCGGGCAAACGCATTTTTCGAGTGCAGGAAAGCGAGCAGCCGCTGATCATCGTCCGTTTGGACGTGGCGGAAAGCTTGCTGCGCCGGGATTTGACGGGGATCCGCCTGAAACGGGCAGCGATGGAATGAGACACGGAATGGGGGATTATAACGGAATTTTGAAAGGAGCCTGGAGAGCATGGACAAGCAGTTTTACGTCGTGCGGGGAGCCGACATCTTTTGCGATTGCGGGTCGCATTCAAGAAAGCTGAATTTGCCTGAAAGTCACGGCTCGTACGTCAACGGCAAACCGATGATGAATGAACTCGATTGCGTACCGGAAGTCAACATTTCGAAGTTCGGAATTTGCACTCATCCGAGTAATGAGAGCGGAGAAACGATCTATCTGATCTCGATGGACGGCCAGCAAATTCAAGGCAAACCTTGCCTGCCGAAATTGCTCGGCTCATCCTGGTCCAAAACCAAAACGAAGGTCAAAGTAGACGGACAGGCCGCTCTGACGACCGAATCGGAATTGTATTGCGCTTTGGGCGGCACAATCAAATTCGCCAGCAATGGGCAGCAGGAAGAGTAGCGGGTCCGAAGTGATTTTAAAATAAACGAGCATAAGCGGAGGGTAGCGGACAGCATGAGAGATTATGCGAACGGAGGCTGACGGGCAGTGATAGGTTACGAGCAATTAAGGATCGTATCCCCTTACCGGTTGAAAAGCATTGAGGACGTCGAGCTGAATTGGGCGCCAAACGAGCATGGGAAGCTGATCGTACGCGGGCTTGTGGACGAGAAGGATCAAACAAATGCCGTGCTGAAGGCAACCGCCGATGACGCCATTCAGGTCCTTGAACAAGGAACGACCGGTGAACATACGATCTTTCGAGGGATCATTTCCAGCGTGAGGACGATTCACCGCAGCGGCGTATACCAGCTCGAAATTGAAGCAAGTTCGGGCACGTCTTTGCTGGATGTACGGAAGAAGAGGCGTTCCTTCCAGGATCCCAACATGACGTACGGAGCTTTGGTAAAGCAAGTCTTAAGCTCTTACGACGGTTCGGACGTTATTCATCTCGTTGGAAAAGAAGAGCGAATCGGCGAGCCGATCGTGCAGTATGACGAGACCGATTGGGAGCTGCTGAAACGGATCGCAAGCCATTTTCAAACCGTGATCATAAGTGATATATTGGAAGCAAAGCCAAGAATATATATCGGCGTTCCGAAAGGAAACCGCATCCAGCTGCCCGAAAACATACCGTATACGGCAAGCAAAAACCTGATGGCCTACCGGCAGGCAGGCGAAGCATCGTCCGGGCTGCATCACACCGATTTTTTCAATTATGAGATTCGCAGCGGGACGCGATACAGCATCGGGGATGAAGTACGGTTTCGGGACAAAACGATGGTCATCGGCGAAGTGAAAGCTGCCATGACCCAAGGGGATTTTTTATACACATACCGATTGGCCCGTAAAGAAGGCATTCGACAGAACCGGATACATAACCAAAAACTCATCGGCATCACAATTAACGGGGAAGTTCTGGATGTCAAGGGCGAGAAAGTAAAACTGCATCTAGATATCGACAAGGAACAGTCCAAGTCTGCAGCATATTGGTTTCCGTTCGCCCCACCGACGGGAAACGTCATGTACTGCATGCCGAAGGTTGGGACCAACGCCAGCTTGTATTTTCCAGACGACGCCGGGGGCAAAGCGAAAGTTACCGGCTGCGTGCGGACCAACGGGGACAGCTGCCAGAAAACAGGGAACCCGAACAACCGGTATTTTGGAACGGAGCACGGAAGCGAGCTCGAAATGACGCCGACCGCGATTAACATCGCAAGCGGAAGCCCCGAGCCGCTGAAGATCACCTTCGATGACGAGACGGGTGTGACGTTGACCAGCCATAAGAAGCTGAGTATCAATGCAGGGCAGGATATTTCGCTGTACACCCCGAAAAAGATCGTCATCAAGGCGCCGAACCTCATCGTAGCCAAAAAGCTGAGCAAGCTGAGCGGATTTACGATCGAAAGCGAATACCACTTCCTCGGAGACCAGATCAACAAAAACGGATCCGACCGGACAAGCTATCCGAAATATGATGACGAGCCCGCGACATGGACGCCGCCGCAACCGGAACCTAAGCCGAAGTTCAAGTGGGGGAAATTGTTTGGAATTGTAGCCGCTGCCGTAGCGGTCGTTGCTTTAGTAGCCGTTTCCGTAGCGACATTTGGTGCAGGAGCAGTATTGGCTGCAGCAGCTTTTGGAGCAGCATGTGGGGCTATTGGAGCTGTTGCAAGCACGGCTGCCAGTGATATTGCACGGGGAGAAATGAGCAGTGGTTGGGACTACTTAAAAAGCGCCCTTATAGGTGGGGGAGTAGGAGCCATAAGCGGCGCGATCTTCGGCCCGTTCGGAGGGTCATTGACTTCATCGCTGATGCCTGCAACAACAAGCCAAGTAACGGCCCAACTGGCAACCGGAGTAGGGATTGGATTTGCCGGTGGATATACGGATTATACAACGACAGAGTTAATCAACGGCCGCACGCCTACTTTAAGCGGTGCACTAAACGCAGGAATGACCGGAGGATTATTCGCCGGAGCATTTTCAGCCCTCAGCGGCCCGGTATCGAAATTTTTGTCGAGGGCATTTCAAAAGGGTAAGACATATGATCCGTATACTGGTCCTAAACCTGATTCTTCAAAGAGCCAAAAGAGCAAAGGTGGTCCGGGAGTGGACCGGCCTATTGATGAATTTGATGATACTCTATTCTACAAAAATGTTGAAGAGAGTAGGGCTAGGGCGACAGTTGAACCTAAATTACCTTCTGATAAAGAATTAAATGATGCTGTTAATGAATGGTCCAAAATGCAGAAAAATCTAGCTCCTTCAAAAAGAAAATTGGATAATTTTAATACAGCTTCAGTAGCTTATGACGCAGGAACAGGAAAATATTATTATGGAATGAATAAAGGTGTGCAGCTTAGTGGAGATGTAAAAAACCCTATGTTATTTGGAAGCAAAGACCAAGCAGGGATATTGCCAAAAGCTTCTCTTAATGACTACGCTATAGGAAATTGTGCAGAAGTAGACGCAGTGAATCAAGCTCTTAATAATGGTGCTAATATGGGTGATTTGTATTTATACACCATTAAAACAACTTCAAATGAGTTTGGAGTTGCAAAAATAGCTTGTGAAAACTGTACGTTTACGTTTAAAGGAAATGTTGCTGATGCACTAACAGGATGGTTAAAAGGAGGACAATGAATATGGAAAAATTTAAAAATATTTCATTTAGAGGTAGAGTTGCATATGGAATTAGCTGTTTTGAGAACGCACTTATAGCCTTAAAATATGATCTTAATGATTGGAAGTTCATTTTAAACTACTTATGGGATTTTACAAGCATACAGTATTTAGATGACTGGAATGATATAGTAGTTGAATTAATTCCTGAGAATTTACTGGAATTTAAAACTTATGAGGAGGAAGAGTTTGAGCGGCTGAGTAAAGAGGAGTTCATATATTTATATAACTTATATCAAAATGTTGATAAATCAATAGATATTTTGATACGTAATATCTATGAACTTGGTATCAGTCATGCTTATACTGTAATCGAAGGATATGGTGAAAGCAGTCTGAAATCTTTGGATAGAATTATTAAATTCATGATAGAAAACAAATTTCCCTTACCGAGTCTTGATCCCTTCTTGAGTTTTTCTATCGAGGAAAATAGAGGATGGGGTAATAAGTTTGACGGAAAATCATTATCTAAAATCCTGTAACATAGAGCAGCTACCCAATGGGGTATGGCAAAAGTTTTGTGTAGATTTGGTTTATAACCCTAACGATAAGATCGTTCAACTGACAAATAAACTTCGAAAAGGCTTATTTCCACTTGAAAAATGGGTAGGAGTAAGCCTTTTTTTATGCCCTAAATAGTCATCCGAAGGATGCGCAGAATGAATCGATTGAAGTCAGGAGCGATGGTTTGTGATTTGATGGTGGCAGTTTAATTAACGAATCGGCTGCGTGCGGACCAACGGGGACAGCTGCCAGAAAACAGGCAATCCGAACAACCGGTATTTTGGAACGGAGCACGGAAGCGAGCTCGAAATGACGCCGACCGCGATTAACATCGCAAGCGGAAGCCCCGAGCCGCTGAAGATTACCTTCGATGACGATACGGGCGTGACGCTGACCAGCCATAAGAAGCTGAGTATCAATGCAGGGCAGGATATTTCGCTGTACACCCCGAAAAAGATCGTCATCAAGGCACCGAACCTCATCGTAGCCAAAAAGCTGAGCAAGCTGAGCGGATTTACCATCGAAAGCGAATACCATTTCCTGGGTGACCAGATCAACAAAAACGGATCCGACCGGACAAGCTATCCGAAATATGACGATGAGCCCGCGACATGGACGCCGCCGCAACCGGAACCTAAGCCGAAGTTCAAGTGGGGGAAGTTGTTTAAAAACGTGCTTGCCGGACTGGCGGTAGTCGCTGCAGTAACCGCCGTGGCGGTTTTGTGCGTCGCGACATTAGGCGCGGGAGCGGTTGTCATTGGCGCCGTTGCCGCGGGGGCGGCCATATCAGGTACCGCGGCCGTGGCCAGCATGGCGGTATCGGACGTGATGCGCGGCGAAGTCAGCGATATGGGCGACTATATGATGTCGGCGTTCCGAGAGTCGACCATAGGAGCGATATCGGGGGCGGTATTTGCCCCGTTTGGAACCATGGCCACGATCGGCGGCAAAATGGGCATGGGTGCAGCGACCAATGCCTTTGAAAGCGTCATCCGCCAAGGCATGGAAGGAAACGGATTCAGCTTCAAGACGCTGGTCATGGATGCAGGAATAGGTGCCGTGACTGCGGGCGTGCTGGATTCCCGGATTGCGAAGGCGACCGGAAGAGCCATTAAACAAGGAACCAAGGCTGTTGGAAACACGATTGCCCAAGGCGTCAAGGCAACAGGAGGGGCTATCAAGCAAGGAGCCAAAGCCCGGAGAAGGCTCCAAACAAGCGGCTGCTTGGATAAGTAACGGAGCCAAAAAGGCAGAAAAGCAATTTAATGAGCAACGTAAAAGATTGGCAGAGGCAGGAAGCACCTTGGCTTCGCGTTTTGAAAGACCAATGGCCTTTGCGGATGGACCTGGTGGAAGTTTTAGCTTGTCAAAGGTTGAGCCGACGCCTGAACCAAAACTAAATGATAGACAGTTGAATTATAGACAGGCCATGGCTGAAGCTGAGGCTAGGGCTGGAGCAGGGGGGAAACCTCTGGGTAAGATTGATGATACTCCGCCAGCCTTCAAGCAAACTAAATTTGCCAGTTCTTATGAAGCAAGACTTAATCAAACACCTGCACCTGAAAATCCAAAAGTTGGTTTTGAAGGAATTAGGGGCGAATCTAAGTGTACTATTAAGCCGCCACCTGATCCTGAAGTACAAAAAGTATTAGATGAGGCTGGCATTGATGGTATACAATATAAAAATGCTGTACCTGACTTTTCACCTGTAGCAAAAGCGCAAGTAGAAATCGACTATATGCTAGGCGGAAAAGGAACTTATGGAGGAAAAGCTAGAAGGGAAAATTTCATTCAATCAGATTCAAAATTGGCTGAGCAACTCAATAATTCTCCTGAATTAGCACGCCAATTCGGAATGGAGTCTGGTAAAATTAGTGCCAGGGATATAAAGATTTATCGTGAAAAAAACAACTTAACATGGCATGAATTAAATGACGTAAAAACAATGCAACTTGTGCCAACAAATATAAACAGTACGTTTGGACATCTTGGCGGTGTTGGAGAGATTAATGCAGGGGCATTTGAACCTGGAGGTTTTGCCAATAAACAAAAGGAGATCATAAAATGAAAAAGAATGATCCAATCTTTGGTGATCTAGAGTATAACTATAGCTGGTCTAAGGATACCACTATTCTTTTTTTCGGAAGAGAAACTGAGATTACATTAATGATTGATGGCGAAGAAGATGGAAAATTTGATGAAGAACAGTACGCGGCATACCAAGCTTTAATGAAGAGTTGGGAGCAATTACATGAAAATTTCCTTGAACCAATTTTAAAATATTATCAACAAAAGCGACATGAACTGGGTTACGATATCGCTTTGAATGAAAATTATCCCTTAGTCGAAACAGCCGACCAAATTCTTGAGATGATTGTTCTAGATGGAATCGTGGTTCCATATGGAGATATAAGAGAAGGTCGAGATATTGGTATACTTTTTAATTGCACATGGGACCAGGAAAATGGACTGGGACTTCGTTTATTGAATGAAGAGGTGATTGATGTAGGATACCAGGATATTGTTATTTAGTAGCAAAGTAAGCCACTCAGTGCACCATGCACCGTCCATTAAGCGGGCGGGAGATAACGAAGCTAGGCAAATTATTCATGACCCTGCTATGATTGAACCGAATCAGAATATCATCCAATGGTATGACGGCGGGGGGGGGGGGGATAATCTAATCGAGTTTATTCGGATTAATCTATCATTCAAATATAACATGTAACCCATGCAAATACCCATATAAGAAATTCGCATTTCGGTTTTGCGCACATTAATGCTTAATTTTATAACCTGAGCGCTATACAGGTCGATTATGGTAAGTTACCATGTCTGACCTGTTTTTATTATCTGGAGTTTTTATTTAGCTATAACTGTAGAATACACCTGCGTCGGTAGGACCAATGTAAAGGAATTTGATCCACACATTTATCAATTGTCCAATGTTTTGCCGATAAAAATGTTGTAGCCCTACCGTATCGGAGGATAAATATGAAGAACAATACTAAATACTTTCACTATTTCCCTGAAATATTTAATGAAACTATTGAAGATACGAATGAGCGTATTCAAAGATATAGAGATCACGGTCTACCATTAAATGCTGGCTACTATTACGAATTGCTTGCTGATGGATTTCAAGATATTGCTATTGGTGAGATCATCTTGAAGGGAGACTTTATAAAATCCAAACAAAACTTTTATTTGGCAGGGAAAATGCAAGAGGTTATTTATCAAAAATACGACAATAAGGAAAATAATATACCTTGTAATTATGTAACTACAGATAAGAAACCTTCTGGGGGGGCGGGTGATGTTAAGAAAACTTCAGTTAATGCACCTAGGATTGAAGAAATAGAGGTTAAATTTAAACAAAATAAAAAACATGATTTTGAGGAATTTAAAAGGCAATTAAAAGCACAAGAAGAGGGAATTAACGAGTTAACTGTAGATGAGTTTATTGCGAATAGAGATAGGTACTTGAAGATGGTAGGGCCTTGGAAGGAGACGCCGCACAAAAATTAGCTAGGAAGAAAGCACTCCAAGAT
Source organism: Paenibacillus sp. VCA1 (assembly GCF_031583795.1). Lineage (NCBI taxonomy): Bacteria > Bacillati > Bacillota > Bacilli > Caryophanales > Paenibacillaceae > Paenibacillus > Paenibacillus sp. VCA1. The sequence continues at coordinate 171,456 of NZ_JAVLSX010000011.1, forward strand.
AAAATTGATGAACTTCGCGAAGAAGGTTTATCGTATCAAGAGGCAGAACAAAAAGCTAAAGAGTGGATAAAGGATAAGGCAGCACTGCATAACCCTGACCAAATTGCTGGCGGTTATCCAGAAAAAATTGACGGATTGGGTGATTCCAGGGTCAATTCTTCACTTGGCTCACAGTGGAAAAATAATATAGGTGAATTGGATAAAAAGATTAGGGACATAGCTAAAAATATGACAGAAGAAGAAAGAAAGTCCACCTACTTGAATATCAAACTAACAGAGTAAATAAAGGAGCATGGAGCATGAAAAAAATTATTAATGATTTTATGCTTGAAGAAAAAGTCCCCATGAGTGTTATTGAAAAATACAGGGAAGATGTACCCGCCCAAGTGGTTGAAGTGTGGGAATATCATGGATTTGGTAGTACTAATAATGGTTATCTCAGGATTATAAATCCCGACGATTTTCAAGAAATATTAAAAGATACTTATAATAGATATCAAATGGCCATTCCATTATTCACTACAGCTATGGGCGATATTTTAGTTTGGGAAGATGGGTATTTATTGTCGCTTAATTATAGAAAACATGAAGTGAACGTAGTGGCAAAAAATTTCAAGTTCTTTTTTAATGATATCTTTGATGATTATTACTTAGAAAATGCTCTTGATTGGTTTCCTTATCCAGATGCAATAAGAAAATATGAAACACCTTCTTTTGATGAATGCTTCGGTTATGTTCCTCTTCTTGGGTTAGGGGGGACAGAAAAAGTTGAAAATTTAAAAAGAGTGAAGTTGAAAGAGCATATCTATTTGATAACTGAATTCATGGGGAATATTGAGTGATCCAACTACTTGGTTCAATTTAATTTGGTTATTATGATAACTTTTATATGGAGGGACCTACCCAGTGCCGAATGGGATAGCGACTCATATGTTCTAATTACGGTACCAGAAAGAGAATTTGAACAAGCTAGCTTTCAGAGCAAGATATGTGACTACGAATTCTTTTAAATGAACGCCAAGTGACAAGAAAGATGCTAGAAAACCATTGTAAGTCGTCTTGAACTGCTTTAACTTTACTAAAGCTTTATCCACCATGAATTATTAGGTGGATAAAGCTCTTATTTTTGTGAATAAGGGGATGAAGTGCGTTTTCGGGACAAAACGATGGTCATCGGCGAAGTGAAAGCCGCCATGACCCAAGGGGATTTTTTATACATGTACCGATTGGCCCGTAAAGAAGTCATTTGACAAAACCGGATACATAACCAAAAACTCATCGGCATCACGGATCAACGACGAAGTACTGGATATCAAGGGCGAAAAGGTCAAGCTTGGTCTGAACTATAACTTTTAGCCCTGAGTCTAAATTAGGAGGATTAGATAGTATGACTAAAACAAAATTACCGACTATCTTTGCAATCTCCATGTTTCCGTCAGTATCACTACAACAAGAAGAAACCTTGAATCATTTATTGGAAGTATTTGAAAAGTATGGAAATTTACTCCCGGATCGATTCGAAAGCTGCTAATGATTTAAGATACGAGCGGTACTGTGCAAGAAAAGAAGCTAGTGGTGATGTACCGAGAAGTCGCGAAGATTGGGACATTGCAAATGAGAGATTAAAAAATAATTCAGGCCGTGGAAGTGAAGAAGAAAAGCAAGGGAGGGAGTCTTTGGCGAAACATTTGGGACGTGAACTTGAAGATAACAATACAGATAAGGTTGTAACATTTACTTCTAGCGAAGGAACATGTAACCCGACCTGATAGTATTGGACGAAACGAGAATAAGGAAATAGATATTGTACACGATCATAAGCACCTCACAGGTGAGGGAAATCAAGTTATTTACAACGATTCACAGATGCGCGCGGAAAAAGAAATGGCAGAAAGGGTTGAAAATGGACGTCATATAGTTACAATGTCAAGTGATAATCCCGATCTATATGGCGTTCCTCCTAAACCAAGACCAAGCGCACCTTTGTCTAGTGGCAGTGAAATATATTATACTGATCCTTCTACTGGTAAAGTAACTCATAAATGGGTAATCGATAGAGAAACTGGAGAAGGCTTCTGGGAGGATTTATGAATCTGTTGGAGGTGTTTTTAAACAATGACTGTGTATCCTAAATTCTTCGGTATTTCCATGTTTCCAAGTGTTGATTTAATGAATATAGATTTAATAAACAGTATACTGAATGTTTTTGAAACAAATGAATATTTCGAGCCAACTTTATGGGGAAACAGTGAAACAGTAAAAGTTGACTATGATCGTAATGAGATTATGGAAAAGATACTTTCACAACAACCGAAGTTTTCAGAGTTATATCTACAGAGAAATCATTCAATAGAGTATTCGGGAAGATTCGATTTGATTTCAAGTTTTAGAACTTATTTTGGTTTTGATTTTAAAAACCCTCCTAAAAAACTGTGGCCTGAAATCTTTAAACTTTCAGATGAAATTGCGAACGTTATTAAACCACGATATGGTATCACTCATGGCTTTTGGCCAGTTCCTACACCGTGGCAGTCTGAACGTGATCGTTTGCAAAAATGGATGAACTTTTGCTCGCAACCGGCTCCGGTAACCTTTGGACCGTGTGGTCCACTGGGAATGGGAACTCGAACTTACTTTAGTGGCGATATATTGAATTTATTTAATAAAGAGGTTTTTGAAAATTTCCCTGCCAAAGTGACAGAAATGGACTGGGGGGGGATTCGAATTGATCTTGTGGCAAAGCCTTGGGAGGCAGATGCTAATGAATTACTTGATCGTTGGACTATTGTAATGGACCACATGAAACAATACGATGTTTTTGCTATACCTAGTTTTAGTAAAAGTAAAAGATCAGTCTCGTTTAATCCAAATAAAGCATGGGAAAGATATTTAAAACAATTACAATTATCGAGACAAAGGGGGGGATTGCATGGCTAATCAAAGAGGAGAAGGAGATGAAATACTTTCTAAAATTTCATTTTCCATAAGAGAAAAGAGTATAGTCGAATCAATAGATATCTCTGGTAAAGATCTTACATTTTCAGAATTTTCTGAACTAATGGCTGATCGAATGACAGCTATTGACGCAAAATTAAGAGCGTCTTCCTTTATCAATGCCTCCCTTCGTGATTCTGACTTTAGTTCAGCTGACATGAGGAATTGTAATTTGGATAATATCGATATTGCAGACTGTTTTTTTAAAGATGTAAACTTCAATAAGTCAACTATGAGATTTGCTAAAATTAAAATTAGTTTTTGCGAGAAAGCATGTTTTGATCAGGTTGATTTAACCAACGGAGATTTATATGATACCATTTTTAATGGAAGTACATTTAGAAATGCAATTCTAACAGATGTAAAGGCAAAGTACGCTTCTTTTAAGGATGTCGATCTAAGTGGTGCAAATCTTACTAATGGAGATTTCGAGGGAGCGAACTTCATTAGTTCTAAATTGGATGGCGTAATTTGGACAGGTGCAAATATAATTGGGGCAAGGTTTGATGAAGGAGTGCTGGAAAAAGTTTTAAGAGAATTGTAATAAAATGTTTTAAGTGGATATATATTTTAGTTCGGAATTTGGTACTTAAATTTTGAACACATTCTAAAGCTCATCCCCACATTCAAAATGTGTAGGAATGAGTTTTTTGTATATGGAAGGAGCTTGAGCAGGAGGCTGCGGAGAATGCCGTTCGTGGTCTGGATCCGCCGAAGCCAAAGGCTGAGGGAACGAGAATACTGTACCATCTAAACCAGAGTCTAGTAATATTGTCGTTGATGAATATGGTAAATATTACGGTACCAGACAGAGAATTTGAAAATTTGAACAAGCAGCTTTCCAGAGCAGGATATGCGATTGTTACCTTTGCTTTCTTGCCTTGCGTTTTTTTCAAATATGATTGCAATAATGTGCGTACTTAGAATTATTGATAGTGTGTAAAAAGATAAACCGGGCAAATATAATTTAATTGCAACTAACGTAATGAAATTAATGTGAGAATTGAGGATACTCTAAGTTCCTACTATTATTTTGGAAACACATAAATTAATTATCCTATTGTTGATTTCGTGTAATAGAAGGGTGAGAAAATTGAGAGAGTTACCTATTTTGCAAATTAGTAAAATACTATCTTATAAATTTTGCCGAAATTACGAAGGTTATTAGCAGAACTATAGAATTCTTTTAAAAGAATGCGGAGTGACAAGAAAAAACCGGATCCATAACCAAAAACTCATCGGAATCACGATCAACGGCGAAGTGCTGGATGTCAAGGGAAAAAGGTCAAGCCTCATCTGTAAATCGACCGTGAGCAGTCCAAATACCGACGAGAACCACCATGTACTGCATTCGAAGGTTGGGACCAACGGACAGTCATTAAATATTTAGGCGGGATAAGTGAATGATTGAAAGCAATGCGCCAAATTACTTTTCTATAAGTATGTACCCAACAGAACCTTTAGATAATGAGGAAGCGCTTAGCAGTTTATTGAAGGTGTTTGAATCTAATTCAAAACTAGTCCCTCAACAATGGGGAAATAGTGAGTTGATTCGTTTAGATTATAACCGTAATGAAATTCTAGAAAAGTCCCTTTTAGAACGAAAGGTTTCAGAGGTATATCTCCATCGTACTTCAAATATTAAATATTCCGGCAAATTTAATATTTTTACAAACTCACGCTCTTTTTTAGACTTTGATTTTAATAAAACTATGCCTCAAAAATTTTGGTCATTATTTTTCCAATTATCAGATCAAATCGCAGAAATTGTTAAACCACGTTGGGGAGTGACCCATATCTCCTATTCTCCAACCTATCCATGGAAATCTGAGTTGGAGCGTTTACACATATGGTTAAATCTATGTTCTCAACCTATACCCGTTCGTTTTTTGCCTAATGGTCCTTTGGGATTGGGGACCAGAACTTATTTCGGTGGTCACATATTAGAGTTATTTGGTAAAGATTTTTTGATGAATGCAACTGGTGTTGTAACGGAGCTTAGTTGGGGGGGGATACGAATTGATGTGTCGGATAACCCATGGGAAGTTGATTTAGAGTCATTCTTGGAAAAGTGGGTTGCTCTAATGAATTATTTAGATTCACCCAAAGTTATGGCTATACCAAGTTTTGACGAAGATCAAATGGGAGTAACCTTTAATCCTAATATTTCTTGGATCAACTATTTAAATAAAAAATAATATTATTGTTGGGAGACTACAGGATGGAAAATGAATTAATTAACAGAGAACGAGCATTAATCCTACTTAGTCAAGCTCAATATAATAATGAGGAAATAGATTATTTAAAGATCAATGGTGTTGATCTCTCCTTTGCTGATCTATCCAATATTGTTGCAGACCGTTTATTTGCAAATGAAGCAAATTTTAAAGCAAGTATTTTAATGGGAGTTTCTTTTAGAGATTGTGAATTCTTATCAGCCAATTTTGAAAGTTGTAATATTAGCCATGCTGACATCGCAGATTGTGTACTGAGTGCAGCTAACTTTAGTAAGTCGCAGATGAACAACACTCAAATTAAAATCAGTACCTGTATTGAAACTTGCTTTGATAATGTTGAACTTATCAATGGCAATTTATCTGGAACAACGTTTATAGGATCTTCATTTCGTAAAGCCAATCTACATGCGCTTTATGCAGAAAAGAGCTTTTTTGATAATGCTGATATGAGCAGTGCGATTCTTACAAAAAGTAATTTTATTGGTTCAGATTTTATTGAAGCAAATTTAGCAGGTGTCAATGCTAAATTTGCTAATTTTGAAGGAGCAAATTTAACTGGAGCAATTCTTTGTAATGGGGATTTTTCAGGGGTTAACTTTAAAAATACGAAACTCGATGATGTCGATTGGAAAGGTGCAATAATAGTTGGAGCTCAGTTTGATCACGGAGTTTTGGAGAGTGTTTTGAAGAAAATATAAAGAAACGGAATTATAAAAACGACTATCAATTTGATGAACATTTCTGCGGTAATTGGTCGAATCCAGTTATCGCTTTTTAATTTAGCTACCAAATCAGCCTCTTGGCGATAGAATCCCGTCTAAAGGTGATGGACTAGGAACTATAGCTTTTACAGAAGTTAATGGTAAAAAAGTTTTTGGTATTAATTCTTCTGCTATTAGTGATGAATCTAAAAACCTAGGAAGAGAATTTTTAAAGTCTATGCAGGAAAAAGGATACTTCGAGGGGAAACGTTATGGTCAGGGATTGACACAAGTACTGACGCACGCTGAGGCACACTCATTGATGAGGGCTTGGAAGAAATCGGGTGGCAACTTAGGTGATGAGGTAGTTATCTATGTTGATAGGTTAACCTGTGGGATATGCCAAGGTGGATTTCCGCTGGTTAAGGAATTTTTAAATTTAAAAAATATCAATATAATATCTAAAGATGGTACGATATTCAATTTCTAATAATAGGAGGAAATAATATGAATAGAGTAATCTATCAAGCACCTAATGGTTCTGAGATTGTTTTGCATGATCTTCTCGAATTAAAGACACATGTAGTGGAAGAGTTTCCTGATTATTGGCATGAAGGTCATGGTGGTGGAATAATTAGCTGGTATGATGATGAAAGGTGTACTAGACAACTTCTAATCCTGCCAAACGATGACTACAGGGTTTATTTGCAGTACATCGATAAGAGAAAAAATGAGAAATCGTATGAAACATGGCTTTCCTTGCAAGACTCGGAGAATTTGGGCGAGGAGACAGCAGAATACTCAGATGAACTATATGCATCAATTGGTTTGTTTTTACCAGTTGAAAAAGCATGGCTAGCAATCGAGGAATTTTGTGAAACGGGAGAAAGAACAGATAAAATTGAATGGATTGAGGATACAGAAATGCCTGAAGACAGTCAATTTTAGCAACATGATTGTTGATGTACAATAACCGATAATGATGGGGTAAAAGCGGGAGCTACTCAGTACAGAATTTACCCATCATTTGGCCTATAAAACATAAAACCATGTAATTCCCGTATAAAGATTTCGTCATTTTGTTTTTGTACTCACAAAGAAAGCTTGAAGATTATACCCTGAATAAGCTAGTAAGTTACAGGTCAATTATGGTCAGATACTATCATAATTGACCTGTTTTTTAGCTGTGTTTTCTTACGTTTTTTTCAAAATAAACGCGATTTGTGAATAGCCACCCCGATAGATAAGCTGTCCAAGACATCGTAACAGAAAAGGCAGGATTATTATAGTTAACGGAACAAAGTAGATTTTACGTCGCAACTATCTGACGGTTTGCCCCGATGATTATAGTAATTTCTGAGAGGCCTTATCCAGATTTAAAGTCAGTAGATGAATTTTATTCGATTTACGATTTAAGCATAAACCAACTGAAAATTGTAAAAAATTATTAGAAATTTTTAAGGTGAGCACACAGGATTTGCAGATTGTCTTTAGAGTTAATGAACCCAATGGACATATATATGAGGTGTAAATTATGAAGGCGAGTGAGGCATTTGATAATGTATGTGCTTTAGTAGCTGAGAAATATAAGGACGATGGTTGGAAATATGCTAAGTCAAGTCATTGGATGACTAAAAAAGATAAAAAATTCATGTATAAGGTGTTTTTCTATACAAGTTGGAATAATATTTCTGATAAAACTGTCGTGTTTTATGGGGAATGTGCCATTATTCCGCTAAAATCTAAAAATAAAATCTTTCATATCAGTACCCACAAATGTAATATTCCAAGCGGAAATTTACATTGGAATATAGCAAATGAGAAAGACTGGAACCAGGCGGTTAGTGAATTCACCAACTGGTTAGACAGTATATTCATGCCAATTGTAGATAAGTGTATGAATGATTTGGACAACTTCGTGAAAGAAGTTGTTGTGCAAGGGTTCTACCCCGAAAATGGTTATATAATTGATATTGGATTTGTGTTAGATAATGGGTCGCGTGAATTAGCAGAAGAAGCGACCATAAGATATTACGCGAGTTTGAGCGAGTACGAACAAAATGTATTCAAAGATAATTATGAGAGTATGATACAGGGGAATGAGGCTGTGAGTGTATACGGTAATAATATGATGAGGAATTACTCAAATTTTAGAACTATTATTGAAAATAAAATTATTGTTACGTTATAGACAAGGTAATCGAAGGAAGGGTAATTAAATGGAGAAATCCAGTACTACCCTTTCTGTTTCCGCATAACCGTATCGGAGGATAAATATGAAGAACAATACTAAATACCTTCACTATTTCCCTGAAATATTTAATGAAACTATTGAAGATACGAATGAGCGTATTCAAAGATATAGAGATCACGGTCTACCATTAAATGCTGGCTACTATTACGAATTGCTTGCTGATGGATTTCAAGATATTGCTATTGGTGAGATCATCTTGAATGGAGACTTTATAAAATCCAAACAAAACTTTTATTTAGCAGGGAAAATGCAAGAGGTTATTTATCAAAAATACGACAATAAGGAAAATAATATATCTGGTGATTATGTAACTACAGATAAGTATACAAGACTATTAATGGCGTTAATTAGTGATAGTGAGGAACTAACGAATTCATTAGCAACTTTATTTGGCGGAAGAATGCAGGAAGAAAAAGAAGATCATGTACTTCACCATTCAACTGGATACGCTCTAAAGCATATTCTACTTAATGATACTGAAAACGCTATTGTTTATGTGGAAAAGTTAAAAAAACTTGAAAGTAAAAAAAATATGAAGCTTTATACAGGCTATGGTGTGGTGTTAGATGGAATAGTTCGAAAAGACATCGATCAAGTCAACAATGGGTTGAATTTTATGTTAGAGTGTCATAAGAATTTGAAATATGATTATGGAGATACTCCACAGGAGTTATTAAGTATACCCGTTTTAGGACTAGCAAAACTAGCTATTCGTAATGAAGTTCATGTAAATATTGAGGATACTCTAGTTCCTGCGACCATGTTTGAGATACATAAAATTAATTATCCTATTGTTGATTTCGTGTGATTGGTAAGAACCCTTATAATTATTGGGAGTGAACCTGTAAGTGCGTATGGTCATAATATAATGAGGAAATATTCCAACTTTAAAACTATCATCAATAATAAAATTATCGTAACATTTGAACCCACAATTGATTAACATTGAAAAGCGGTAATTGGCGATCCAGTTATCGCTTTTTAATTTAGGTAACAAATCCGAAAAAGTTAGTTTCTGTCGCAGATCGGAAACAGAGGGCAGTGAAGTTTTGGTGAGCATGGCCATATCGGAGGTTGTATATAGCAAAAATCAACGATTTAGGGCAACCACATGCTGTCCGCAGTATGAGTAACAAACTGTTGGGAGGAAATCATGCTAAACTCAAAAAAATTAGAAATGGCTTTTAAAAGATATAGCCAAAATTTTGTGGATGGGATCAAATTTGAAGATGTTAAAAATAAGTATAGTATCAGTAGAAGCAAGATTGAGAAAATCGTTGAGCAAAATGATATAGAGAGAGATCACGTACTATTAATAAATTTAAGCAAAATTTTCTCATATTACTTGTCACAATGGAAACACGATGTATTGATCAACGGTGGAAACAATCCAGCAGGATTAAAGAACATGCAGAAGGTCGTATTTTACCAATGCATGGGGCAGGATCTCTACACAATCAAGTATCCTGAGATGATCTTGGGATATACATTTAGAGAAGTCGTTATCACATTAGTTCATTTTGCAATGTATGGGTGGGAGAAAGAAGAAAATATATTATATGATTTTATGGCTCATCACTTCGATGGACATTTAATGGATGCTAATGAAGAGAACAGGCATGTCTGGTTTTTGCTTGAATTGTACCTACAGTATAGAAATAAAACCATCATGGGGACAAATAAAAAATTGCATCTGGCCGTAAAAAACAAGTTTAAGGAAGATGGACTGCGATGCGGCTCAATCCCTGATGATCTCGACGTTTATGATGAGGCGCTTGAACGGTGGTCCACTGGTGATCTGCTGGAAATAGAGCATTTGATTTCGAAAATGTCCGAGTATCATTCTGCATTAGCTTCTGAAATCGGTCAGCTGGGGGAATTTGGTGACTTCAGATACGGATTTTATCCATTTGAAATTTTGTTCTTGATTCATGTTAGAAGAAAGTTGGGTCTGCCGGTTCCTGAACACTTCGATGATTTTTTAATGAATACACCCGAATCGAAAATGGCGTTTGGAGACCCTGAGCCATACCCTGAAGAGGATCCCGCGCTTCAGATGATCGATCAATTTTATCGTAAGAACTATCCCGGATATATTCCTAACCAGCATGGAAAGTTGTTTCAATAAAGGGAGGGGTCAAAGTATGCAAGATCAAGAAATAGCACAGCTCATATTCCCTGATAACAAGGATCTGGAACAGTTTTTGAAGGATGAAGGAAGTTATGACCTACACGAAGACCTATTAAAATTTGGACTGAAGACGAAACAGTTTTTATACGTTGACTATAAAGGTGAGCAGTATCAAGAGATCGTTAATTTTATTCTGGACTATGAATTTGCCCATCACATTGAATTAGCAGCAAAGGAAGAACTAGAGCAATTAGCAGCGTATGACTATGAATTTCTACCTGATAAGATCAGAGAGGCTAACAAAATACTGTCATCAAAGGGGTATGGACTATTTTCATATCCAAATTCGAGCGACTTTTATGCGCTATTCATTGCAAAGTTAGAGAACATAACAAAATTACTGCAAGAAGAATTGCTGTTCGATGATCGAATCCCTTTCCAAGAAAGATGTATCAAGTATTACAGATAGTGTTTACAAACAGGTAAATTATGGTCAGATACCACCATGATTGACTTGTTTTTTCTGTATAACGTTGTCTGATTTGCTTCATTCACCGCCAAATGTGTGGGTAAGAACTCATTAATTCTTAGTGGGAGGTATCGGTACATAAATGTCGAAGTACACCACAACGATGCAAAAAGGAGCTTTAGAAATGAAGGAAAAATTAAAGGGGTTAGTTTTGGGGATTGCAATTGGTACAATGTTAACTGGAGTAACAGCGTTTGCAGCAAGCGGAACAACAAATATTAAGGTCACACTACAGAAACTTGGTATTTATGTCGATGGTGTAAAAAAGACTACTTCTGAAGCGATTAATTATAAAGGTACGACATACGTACCGGCACGTTCAGTAAGTAACGCAATAGGTAAAGATATTGGCTTGGTTAATGGGGCACTGTATATCGGGAAACAACCTAAAGTTTTGGTAACTGAAGCCCAAGCCATTCAATTGGTAAAGAAAAAATTAGGTATTGGCAGTTCTTCCACTTTACATGTAGAAGTCGATCATTTAGAAGGCAATTCTTATGTTGTTCATGTTTATGAAGTGGTTATTGATGATGCAAAAACTGGAGCAGGACATACGGCAACTTGGGGATGGTATTACGTTGATAAATCGAGTGGAGCAATGACATCAATGTTTTAAATGAATAAAAGAGGCTTCGTAAGTTGCGAAGTCTCTTTTTAATGAACTATAAACCGAACCGCCTTCCTAAGAAGGCGGACATCACTTGATCTAAACCGGCTTGCATGTTACTTCCAAGCTCTAAGAGCAGCATCCGTAACATGAATAAACCTTTCGCCCCGTGCAATCACATGGATGCGCATTTCGGGAAAATGGTCGTATACATAGTCCACGAAGTATCCCGGATGCTCGGTATTCCCTGTAAAGATGTCGTAATGCATGGGGATCGTCATCCCGAAGCCGGCCGTTTTTGCCAGCTCGGCTGCTTCCCGGTAGTCCATGTTGCCGATAATGCCGCGGCTGGTACGGAAAGCGTCACGGCCATTGATCGGCAGCAACCCGAGGTCGATGGACTCCTTGCGCAGCCGGTCCGCCAATCCTTCATAAACCAGCGTATCCCCGGAATGGTAAACCGTAACGCCGTTTATCTTGATAAGGTAGCCGACGTAACGGTGATAACCTTGCTCATCCGTTTCGAGTTCTTCATGTGCTGCCGGGATCGGTCGGATGATCACTTCTTCGCCGAATTCCTTTTCCGTATCGGCAATGATGAAGCGCTCGCGAGTTACGCCATGCTTCTCCATGTCCTCCCGGCAGCATGCCGGAGCCATAAAAACGGTGTCTCTACCGGTTCGGGACATGGCGGCAATCGCATCCAGATCCAAATGATCCGAATGCTCGTGCGTAATCAAGCAGTAGTCTGCATTTGTAATATGTTCCGGGCCGATCGGAGCGGGATAGATACGGTCCGGGTCGTGGCTGACATACGGGTCGATATAAATGACGGTTGTTCCGCCCTTGATGATAAAGCTGGCTTGTCCAAGCGGCCAAACCGCGACCATGCCATACGGCACGACGGTGTCCTCGATTTCCTGAATCAGAAGCTGACCTTTTTTCAATTGATGTGACTGGCTCAAGTCAAACTCTCCCTTCCGTTACCATTAACTCAAACTTAACATCCTGCGGACTCCTCGTGCAATCTCCGATCCGGGATCACCTCAGATCCTTGCTTCAATTACTCCCTAAAACCATTTTGACTAGATGATCCGCCTGGCGGGTCGTTTCCGGCAAACGGTAGCGGGGAGAAAGCTTCAAAATCCACTCGCAGGCCGTTGCGAGCGAAATCCGATGCCCGACGGATACGAAAATAGGTTTGACTCCCTCCTGGGTTCGCAGAACGCTTCCGATCTCCTCGCCATGATCCACCAAAGGAGAGTAAGATCCCCTCTTCAAATCCGGCTCCGTAAAATCACCGATCAGCCTTGTTTTGCCGCATCCGATCGTAGGAATATCCAACAGAACGCCCAAATGGCTGGCTAATCCAAACCGCCTTGGATGAGCGAAGCCTTGTCCATCACAGACGACCAGTTGGGGCGTCGTTTTTATTTTCTCGAAAGCTTTGATTACCGGAGGGAGTTCCCTGAATGAAAATAAACCGGGGATGTAAGGGAAGGCGGCCGTATCTTCAACGGTGGCGGATTCAACGAGTTCGAGTGACTCTGCATTCAAAATCACGACCGCTGCGACCAGATTGCCGCTATGTTTGCTGTATGCCACATCGACGCCGGCAACGTATTCAACCGGGGTCCCGCAATCCTCGTGGATCACCCGCAGAGCCAGCTGCTGCTGCAATTGGATGGCATCCTGTTCGCTTATATTCCATGAATGATTTAATAGAGCCTTCATATAGGGAATCCTCCATTTTATTTTCTATCCCGAATGGAACGATACATCTAATTTGGTAAAAATTAATAGATGATCTGCCGATAATATATATTTAGTAGTAATGAAAAAGAATACCAGAAGTACACAAAAATATCTACCTGGTGGAGTGATCCATGGTCAAACGAAAACTGCACTAACCCTTCCCACACCAACGATGAAAGGGGGATCCGATTTGTGGAAAACCGAAAAGGGAGATGGGGGCGTATTATTTTGCCTTTTGCCATAGGAGGCAGTTTGTTGGTAGTGTCAGGCTGCGGGGATGATGCTCATGATACTGAAGAGCAGAAACTGATGGAAAGTGCCGATAGTGATCTGAGGTCCGGGCGTTACGATCATGCGGTGGAAATATATAATAAGGTTTTGGAAATGAATCCGAGCCATGAAAATGCCCGATATAAACGGAAGGAATCGCAAAAAATCATTGATTTGGCGAATCGGCTGATTGCCCAAGGAGACGAGGCCATTGCAGCACATAAGATGGACGAAGCCTTGGACCTGTTTGGTAAGGCGGCGGATTTGTATCCCGGTAATCCTGATCATGCCATCAAACGGAATAAAGCGCTGTTTGAAATCGATCATCTGCAGTATTATCTGAATTGCCTGACGGAACTGAATACCAGATGGCAGAAGATCAAAAAGGATCTGAAGCATGGCAGCAAGCTTCCTTCCAAAAACATAGACGCAGCGATTAGAGAATTGTATCCGTTGGCACAGCAGTTTGCCGATATGGACGTGAACTTGACAATCAAATGGCCTTCTTCTCCTGAAGCCATTGCATTGATGAAAAGCAAGCAGGAACAAATCGATTACATCAAAACGGAACTGATGGTATATCAAATTTTGCCACACGGATATTTTTATTTTGACGGTCCGGATTCATTTGTACTACATGTAAGTAGCAGTATTAAGGAATTTGGTCTTGATTTTCAATATGAACGTAAAAATGAATACTTGCTAGAGCTGCCTTTTATCAGGAATCCGGAACTCAAAAAATTTTCAAAAAGCAGAAAAAACTAATTCCTGCGACCGATGCCGGTCACGGGAATTAGTTTTTGTTAAGCCGTCGTTAGCGACGCAATGGGTTACTTTAACCGCAGATCCCACCGGATGGAATGTTCAAGACGGAATATTTCAAGCAGCTTTTGAGCGAAATTGAACCGTAATACATCCAGGTCGGCTAAAGGAGAAGCAAAATAAACTCCCGCAATGCACGCCGTTTGATATTCATGCCAGCTCCGGTATTTCGATTGCGCGATTTGGGCCGCCTCCAAGCTGTAGGATCGGGCATTGTTGAAACCGGATATATAAAGTCTGGTCACGATTTTGCACAAAGCGATGATTAGAGCGTAATCCAAAGCAGCAATACCTGCCGAAGTAAGGACGTTCCTAAACAGATTTACGCAGATGAATTTTGGCTGTTCTTGTTCGGGAAGACTGCGGATATACTCTTGACGGGCTTGTTGCGGCAACACGGACAACCTATTCGAGATTTGATCGAACTCGGAGCGGTATCCTTTGTAAAAAAGCCATCTCAGCTTTTCTTGATAGGTAACGGAATCGGAAATTCCCCATAACCGCATCCAATCGGCGAGCGCAGGCTTCGGACAAAGAGGGATATGCCGATAGCTGTAAAGGCCATCAACAAAAACCGGACCCGCGGCAAAAAGTGCGGATGTCATTTCATCGTAAAAGGCAGCTTTTTTAGGCGATGGTCTACGAATCATGTTTGCATTCCTTTCCTCTGGTAGAAACGAATCATTCGGTAATTACTTCTGAATTCGGTGATGACGATATAGCTGCTGTATAACCAGGCCAGTGCAACGACAATGAAACCGACGAGCAGATTTCGGTAAGTTTCGGTATTTTTGATGGGAGCCCGGACTTCGATATATTTTGAAAGAATTTCCGGTTTCACCGCCTTGGGAATTGGCTTGGTTTTAGATCCGAACTGAAAGAGTTTGAAGTGTTGTACCAAGCTTTTCGTGTATAACTCGAGCTCTGCTTCGGGCGTCCCCTCCGGATGTTCAGGCTTCCATTGGAGCATCTCGATGACGTCGGCTTGCAATTCCTTGCTTGCTGGATGAACGTATCCCAGAACGGTCGTTTTATGTTGTATATTTTCCAAGTCAAGTCTGGCAGCGCTTAATACAATCATGTTGTACCCGTCAAATTCCCCAAGGTAAAAATATCCCGCAGCATCCCCGTACTCCGGAAAATGACGAAACGCATAAGCCTGATTTTGATATACATATGCGTCTTCGCCTTCACCTTCGCCTGAACCTGAACCTGAACCTATTTTGTATTTGCCTATGCCCGTATCCTTAAGTTTCGTCAGGGTAAGCGAAGTGTAAGTTTGTTCCTTCATTCGCTCCAACGCTTGTATATTGCCGGCAGGAACCGGCTTCATAAGACTTGTTAAATATCCATAAAAATGATAACACCCGATCAATAATACGCTGCTGATGATCCAAATCAGCACATGCGCAAGGATGCGTTTTCTGAAAAATAGCTTGCCTGGTTTTACTTTCTTCTTGGGCTTATGTTCTTGCGAAGGAGGCTTGCCCATTTGCTGCGCATGGTGAAAGTGTTCCTCCGCGTGTGGTTGGTCGCCAAGGGCCTTGTGGTTTTGCCCGGACAAGATCCAAGCCTCATAATGATCGGGATTGCGCGAAATAATGAGTTCGCATTCCTCGAGCGAGCGGCGGAATTGGCCGGAATCATAGAAGATATGGGCCCGGCGCAAATGAGCATCCAATTCATCCGGCATCAGCAGGATCAAATGGTCCACATAAGATAATGCCTTTTCATACTCCCGCAAACGCAAATAATATTCCCCAAGCATGCGAAGCAGGTCCGGATCCGCAGGAAAAAGCGAATAGGCAAGCTTCAAATGTTTTTCCGCCCGTGTAAGATCGTTTTGGAATAAAGCCAAATACCCCTGATCACGGTTCTCCAAAAAGGCATCGATGTCGATTTCCCCGGCATGAAGCAGTGCCTCATAACCAAGCCCCGGCTCCCGAAGCTGTCTGACATAGTAACCAAAAAAAGACTGAACTCCACGGTCCCAATCAAATGCGGGCGACTCCCGCATGTATTCTTCCCAGTGGAAATAGCTTTCGAGCAGCTTCCAAATCCCGGCCGGAAGGTATCTGCGGTTTTGCAGTACGGCTAACAGCTCCTTGCTGATCTCAAGCTTATATTCGATGTTCCACATTACCTCGGAGTTCAGCAGCTCGATCCATTTTTCGGGCGAAATCCGTGACGGAAAATGATCGTATAAGGCAGTTACCGCCGCGATTAGATCCGCTATGGTGCGGGGACTGCGTTGGGATGCATTTTCAGCATCAACATTCATATGTGGCGGCCATTTTGGAGGAGGTTCCAGCGCTTCAGCGTCTTCTTCCTCCTCAGGAAACTCGACTGAATGAGCTTGAAATAAAAGCGATTCCGGCCGGACTAACTGCTGTTCTGTGTAATCTTCGGATTGCAATTGCAAATGCAATATATCCTCTGCTTCCGCAGCCGCTTCTTCCCGGATGGCCTGCCGCTTGGCTAACGATACCGCTGCATCAAATGCTTCGCGCAGCGCCTGATATCCTTGGGGGTCCTCCTCCGGATGGTGGATTTTGAGCTGCTTGGCATACGCACGTTTAATAGCCTTGACGTCATGGGTTGGACGGATGCCAAGCCGATCCCAAATCGTCATTAAAACTCCATCCACCTTTCAAGGGCATCCAGCTGCTGTTTGAAGAGGATGGCTTTTTTCTTGATTTCCTGCTCGTTTTGAGACGCGAGAACCCGCTCGAACGCCATGATCAGATCGGCGATATATTCACGTTTTTCGTTCAGCGATTCCTCATAAAGCCTTTCGCCTCTGGCCAGGAGCAGACGATTTTCGCTGCGGTCGCGGGGATGGATTTTGAGATGCTTGAGCTCTTCGAGCCTGGCCTGGATTTGCTCGGGCGTCGATTGACCGGGATTTTTTTCGATAATCATCGATTTTTTCAGGCCTGTACTTTCGACGGTAAGCTCTACTTCCAGGACCCCATTGATGTCATAGGTATATCGTACTTGAACGGATTCTTTTCCTGCCTTGGCAGGCGGGAGCGGAATATCGATTTCCCCGATTTTGATGTTGTTTTCGACCTTTCGGCTTTCGCCTTGATAAACGAGTATATTTATCTTGTCCTGGTGATCATGGAGTGGCACATAGCTTTTAACTTTGCTTACAGGGATCGGCGTATTTCGTTCAATAATGGGATCGAAATGTCCGTGGCTGTAACTCCCGTTTCCCATCATCACGGAGACATCCGTCCCCAACGTAAACGGGCATACATCCGTCAAAATGATTTCCTGCAACCCGGCATGCCGCTCTTTGAGTGCCACTTGAATGGCTGCTCCGAGAGCCACGGCTTCGTCGGGATTGATTTGCGAGTAGGGGAGCCGGCCGAACATTTTGCTGACGACGGTTTTGATGACCGGCATACGTGTAGCTCCGCCGATCAGGATGACGGCGTCAAGATCCTGCGGCGACAGCGATGCGTCGCGAAGCGCCCGTTCAATCGGACTGCGCAGACGCAGCAGAAGCTGGGCGGCAAGCTGTTCATATTGGTTCCGGTTCACGCTGGTTTGGTAGGTTTGGCCTTCAAAGGCAAACGCCATCTCTCCGGTATTTCCATTTGCCAAGGCAAGCTTGCATAACTCCGCTTGTTTGTACAAGGCGGATTTCGCCTTGCCGGGCAAGCTTGCAAAATCGATCGCTTGCGACTCGACGAAATGGGACAGCAGCAGCTCGGTAAAATCCTCCCCGCCCAGATAGTTATCTCCTGCGATCGATTGTACCTGCATAATTCCTTCAAACAGCTCCAGTACGGAAACGTCAAAGGTCCCGCCGCCCAAGTCAAAAACAAGGAAGCGGGTTTCCGAGTCATATTGATGCAGCCCGTAGGAGACCGCTGCCGCGGTCGGCTCGCTGATCAACCGCTCCACGTGCAGTCCGGCAAGCATTGCGGCACGCAAGGTCGCTTTGCGCTGCGCATCATTGAAATATGCGGGGACGCTGATGACGGCTTCATCGATCTCTTCGCCAAGATGGGCTTCGGCATCCGCTTTTAATGACCGGAGGACAAAGGAAGACAAATCCTCGGGAGTAAATATGTATTTGCCAAGTTGGTATTGCTTGTCGGTCCCCATATACCGCTTAAAGGCCGATACGGTGAGATGGGGATGCGTAATTAACCTTTCCTTTGCGATTTGGCCCACCAAGATCTCGCCGCTCTCATCCAGACTGACGATCGAAGGAGTCAAGGAATTTCCCAGCGAATTGGGGATGATTTCGGGTCCGTTTTCTGTCCAGTAAGCGACAAGGCTGTTGGAGGTGCCCAGATCGATTCCGATTTTAGCCACGGTTGTAAACCTCTTTTCTGCGAATTGATATATAGAATTATTATCGTATATATCATCAAAATTTGTTAGTATTTTACAACGATTAGCAGCAACCAGCTTTTTATCAACCGAGCTGTTTTTAGGCAAAAAAACCTGTTCAAGGAGTTGCCTTGGACAAACGTGGAATAATATATATGATTAACGTCCGAAAACTTCATGACAAAGGAAGATGGCCGATGGATGGACATTCCTGTTCTGAAATGATGCAGGTTGCGATCGAATGGATCGGGGAATCGGACGCGGCACGGTTGGACGTGGACGCGTTTATCGTATTGGTATCGCCGGAAGGCGTTCAGCATGGAAGCATGCGTCAGGCATGGAATTCGCTGCTGCTGCCGCTGATGGAAAGGCATTTGTTCCAGGGAGCGCCTTTTCAGACCTACGCCATGCCGCTGCAGGGCCGGGGGGAATACCGGACCGTTATTTTCGTAGGCGTCGGCGAGCGGCCGCTGACGTCGGAGGAGCTGAGGGTGGCGGCGGCCCAAGCGGCAAAAGCGGCATTAAAAATGAGGGTCAAAACGATCGCTTGGGAGCTCAGCGCGCCGATGGTCGCTTTTACGGTTGAGCAAGATGCCGCGACAGCCGCCCAGGCGTTAACCGAAGGGATGATCCTGGGCGCGTATCGCCAGCAGCAATATAAGAAGCACGCAGCCCCTTACGACGGAATCGAGCAGCTTTTATTTTTGCGCAAAGGACCGGCTTCGGCGGCGGAAAAAGCGGACTGGGAGCAAGGCATCCGGCGGGGGCTGGCCTATGCGGAATCGGTTTGTCTGGCCCGGGACCTGACCAATTTGCCGGGCAACATGCTTGTCCCGGATAATTTGGCGAAAGCCGCATTAAACGTTGCCGCAAAATACGGATTCGAGTCGTCCGTTTTGGACGAACGCCAGCTGAAGGAGCTGGGCATGGGCGGCTTGATTGCTGTCGGTCAAGGAAGCGCTCATCCGCCGCGGCTGATCATGATTCGATACCAAGGCAGGGAGCAATGGGAAGACGTGATCGGTCTGGTAGGCAAAGGAATTACCTTTGATACGGGCGGCATTTCGCTGAAAAGGCGGGTCGGGATGGAGGAAATGATCAGCGACATGGCCGGGGCCGCCGCCGTGTTGGGCGTCATGAACGCGCTTGGAAGATTAAAACCGGCCGTCAACGTCGTTATGGTCATTCCCACCGCCGAAAATATGCCGGGCGGTACCGCCTTTAAACCGGGAGACGTAATCCGAAGCTATAGCGGCCGCACGATCGAGGTCTTAAATACCGACGCGGAGGGCCGCGTGGTGCTGGCGGACGGGATGGCATACGCGCGGGAGCAAGGGGCTTCGAAGCTGATCGATGTCGCCACGCTGACAGGGGCCGTATTGACGGCTTTGGGGGATG
Source organism: Paenibacillus sp. VCA1 (assembly GCF_031583795.1). Classification (NCBI taxonomy): domain Bacteria; kingdom Bacillati; phylum Bacillota; class Bacilli; order Caryophanales; family Paenibacillaceae; genus Paenibacillus; species Paenibacillus sp. VCA1. Next base: position 191,504 of record NZ_JAVLSX010000011.1, read on the forward strand.
TGGCCACCGGAGCGGTCGCGAACGACGACACGATGCTCGAGGAGTTTATCCTCGCATCCAAACGTTCCGGAGAAAAGGTATGGCCGCTGCCGGCGTACAAGGAATTTTGGGATATGCTGAAAAGCGACGTGGCCGACGTCAAAAACAGCACGGGTTCCCGGGGCGCGGCGATTACGGCCGGACTGTTTGTCGGGACTTTTGCCGAGGGGCTGCCTTGGATCCATTTGGATATCGCCGGAACGGCTTTTCTCGCCAAGGAGCGGGGCGTGAACCCGAAAGGAGCGACGGGAGTGATGGTGCGGACCATCACGGAATGGATTTTGGCGCAGGAGGCGGCAAAATAAAATGAGGGCAGCTCCCGGCGAGATACGCTGGGAACTGCCCATTTTTGCGAGACGCTATTGGCATTAAGCGAAAGGCTTCATTTGCAAAAATACTATTATCGACAGGCTATGCCCTTACTTGGAGCCGGGGCTGCCCCCGGTTTTGGCGCGATGCAGCGCCGCATCCGAAACGGAGCAGGCTGATTGGCAGGATTTGTTCAAGGCGCAGGAGGCGCAAGCGCCCTTTTTGCTCTTTTTGACATAGCGGAAAAGCGTCCATCCGGCATAGGCAAAAATAACACCAATGATGAGTACATCGATCAACAGAAACACCCCGTTTCTTGTTTGCGGTTTGTCAAGATAAGCCGAGCAGGCGACCGCCCTGATAAATGATCAGGGAAATCAAATAGGCGAGAATGACGGCATAACCGATCGAAAAGACCGTCCAACGCCAGGAAGAGGTTTCCTTGCGGATGACGCCCACCGTCGCGAGGCAAGGCGTATACAGCAGGACAAAAGCCATGAAGCTGAAGGCCTGCAGCGGCGTAAAGCTAAGGGCGATCTGCCCTTGCAAACCTTCCATGTTGGGAACGTGATAAATGATGTTCATGGTTGAAACGACGATTTCCTTAGCCAAAAATCCGGTCAAAAGCGAGGAGCCCGACTGCCAGGTTCCGAATCCGAGCGGCGCCAGCAGCGGAGCCATCAGCCCGCCGATTTTGGCCAGGAAGCTGTCGTCCATGTTAACGCCGAAACCTCCGGGACCGCTGTATGAGAGCAGCCAGATCAGCACGGAACCGCCAAGAATAAGCGTGCCCGCTTTGCGGAGGAAACCCTTGCCTTTTTCCCAGGTTCCCCGCATCAAACTGCGACCCTGAGGCAGGCGGTAAGGCGGCAGCTCCACAACGAAGACGGAAGACTCGTTTTTGAGCAGATAAGACGAAAACACCTTGCAGAGCAGAAGCGCCATCGCAATGCCAAGCACATACATGGACAGGACGACAAGCGCTTGATGGCTCCGAAAAAAGACGCCTGCGAACAAAGCGTATACCGGAAGCCTTGCCGAGCAGGACATCAGCGGAATCAGCAGGGTCGTCAGCAGCCGGTCTTTCGGTTGTTCGATGCTCCGTGCGGACATGACGGCCGGAACGTTGCAGCCGAATCCGATAATGAAAGGAATAAAGGCTTTTCCGTTCAGCCCTACCGCTTCCATCAGGCTATCCATCAGCAAGCTGACCCGAGCCATGTAACCCGAATCTTCGATAAACGAAATGATCAGGAACAGGATGAAGATTTGCGGAATAAAAACGAGTACCCCGCCGACCCCGGCCACGATGCCGTCAACGATCAATGCGTGGGTGAAGGACGAGGCTCCCGCCCAATCCAGCGCTTGGTTGATGTAACCGCTGACCGACCCCGAGATGAAACCGTCCAGCCAATCGGAAAGCGGGTTGCCGATCCAGTCGAACGTCACTTTGAACAGCAAAAACAAAAAAGCAAGAAAAATCGGAATGCCTAAAAACCGGTGCGTCAAAATGGCATCCAGGCGCTCCGTCAAGTTATGGGGTTTTTGCGCCGAGCGGTCAACGGCCGCCGCACACAGCTTTTCGATATATCCCGATCGTACCGCCCGGATCCATTCCGCCAAGGAGGAGGAAAGTCCGGTTCGACGCAGCTCGGCCTCGCAGCGGCCGACGATTTCTTTTACGGCTTCCATATTCAGTTTTGCGGACAAAGCGTCCAGAATGACGGGATTTTGCGAAAGCAGCTGAATCGCGACCCACCGGTGATCAGGCAATTCCGGAATGTTAAGGAGCAGCTCCCCGATGTCCGAAATCGCCGTTTCCGCAATTCCGTAGTCCAGCTTCAGCCGTTTGGCGGCGTCTTCGGGAACTTCTTTTAAAGCGTCCAAAATCTTCGTGCTGCCCTTGCCCGTTCGGGCCACGAGCGGAATGACGGGAATGCCGAGACGTTCTTGAAGTAGGGCGGGATCGACATGAATGCCGCGGGACTTGGCCACATCCATCATGTTGAGTCCAAGGATCATGGGCTGGCCGTATTCCAGCAGTTGAATGCTGAGCGCCAAATTCCGCTCCAACTGGGATGCATCCACAATGTTGATTAGAGCCGCCGGCTTTTCTTCCATTAAATATTGCGCAGCAACGCTTTCATCCCTGGAGAGGGGGTGAAGAGAATAGATGCCGGGCAGATCGACCAGTTGGCCGCCGCCATCCTTCAAGTCCCCGATTTTTTTCTCCACGGTGACGCCGGCCCAGTTCCCCACGTATTCGTAGGAGGTCGTCAGCGTATTAAAAAGCGAGGTTTTGCCGGTATTCGGATTGCCGACCAGGGCAAAGGAGTTCAACAAACCGACACCTCAATTTCCTTTGCTTCCTTTAAGCGGATGCCGAACAGCTGCCCGTTGCATTCCAGCGTTACCGGTCCGCGGAACGGTCCGCGTTGCTTCATCGATATGACAGAGCCCTCATGAACGCCCAGGTCGTTAAGACGACGGCGAAGAATCGGGTTCATTTTATTTATGGCGTATATGGAGCCCGTTGCGCCGGGTTGCAAATCTAACAGCGGAGTAGGTTGGCTCATCGTAATTCCTCCAGATAAAAGAGACTGATAATCAATATCATTTAATATGAATATATCACGGGCGGAAAGCTCCATCAATATAATCATTCTTCCATTCAAGCGTTTATTTTTATTTGTGCACGAAAGGCGAATAAATCGATATTCATCTTTACTTTTTCACTGCCATTCAAGTATGATGAAATAATAAATTTCTACGCCGGAAGGAGAAGTTTTGGTTGAAGACGAACCCCTGCAAAATTGTGGACTGTACGATTCGTGACGGTGGATTGGTAAATAATTGGGATTTTAGCGTTGAATTTGTGCAAAAACTGTACGCCGGGCTGAATGAGGCGGGCGTTGATTATATGGAAATCGGTTATAAAAACTCCCCGAAGCTGCTGAAGGGCGCCGATCAGGCGGGACCTTGGCGGTTTTTGAACGACGATTTTCTGCGCGAGGTCATTCCCCAAAAAGGGAAAACGAAACTGTCCGCGCTGGTGGACATCGGGCGGGTGGACGTGGACGACATTCTTCCGCGCTCCGAAAGCATGCTCGACCTGATCCGCGTTGCTTGCTATATCAAGGACGTGGATAAAGCGCTCGAACTCATCCAAATCTTCAATGATCGCGGATACGAAACGACGTTGAATATTATGGCTTTGTCCAACGTGATGGAAAACGAACTGGCCGAAGCGTTCGAAATGATCAAGGACAGCGTGGTGGACGTGGTTTATATCGTCGATTCCTACGGCAGCCTGGATCACAAGGACATCAAATATTTGGTGGAAAAGTTCAAAACGAATTTGCCGAACAAACGCCTTGGCGTGCACACGCATAACAACATGCAGCTCGCGTTCTCCAATACGCTGATTGCCGCCGAGCTGGGCGTTGAACTGCTGGATGCATCCGTGTACGGCATGGGGCGCGCGGCAGGCAACTGCCCGACGGAGCTATTGGTGACGCACTTGAAAAATACGCATTATACCCTCCGTCCGGTGCTGGACATCATCGAGCGCTACATGATTCCTTTGCGCGAAAAAGAAGAGTGGGGTTACCTGATCCCTTACATGATTACGGGGACGCTCGACGAGCATCCGCGTTCCGCCATGGCGCAGCGCGCCTCGGAGGACAAGGACAAATACGTGGAGTTTTACGATAAGCTGACGACGCCCGAAGTCAATTTCGAGAGAAAATAAAAGACAAAAAAGCTTGACCGCACGGCTGCGGCCAAGCTTTTTTTGTTGCATGAACGGGGGCGGTTTCGGGAAATTATTGGATCGGGACGTATTCCCGTTCGCCCGTTTCTTTGTTGTAATACACCTGATATTTGAGTCCGTCGCGCGGGTCCACAAATATTTCGGAGGTTGGCACGAATTTGCCGCTGAGCAAGTCTCTCCGGCTGGCTTCTTCGTTTTTTCGGCGATAGCGGCGGTCGAAGAAGCGCCAACTGAGCCAAAGCAAAAGCAGAAAGACGACGATCTGCAAACCGTAAAACAGGATCACTCCCACGACTACACCCATTGCAATCCCGGTTAACCGACAGGCCTTGTTCTAACGACGGTGCCGTATGCGACGATCTCGCTCATGTTGTTGCCAATGTCCCCGCTGTCAAAACGCATCATGATAATGGCGTCCCCGCCCATGGCATGGGCATTTTGAACCATCCGATCCATCGCCTGCCTCCGCGCGTCTTCGATCATCTGCGTATACTGCTTGACCTCGCCCCCGACAAGTCCTTTCAAGGATGCCATAATGTCGCCGCCGATTCCCCGTGCGCGCACCACGACGCCAAACGTGGTTCCGAGTACCTCAACGACTTCGTGGTTATGTATGTTTTCCGTGGTCGTAATGATCATCCGCGTTCACTCCTTCATCGTTATATTATATATTACGGTTAAAAAGCGAAAAGGATTCAGTTTTCCGAAAGCGCAATTTATGTCGAACGGTGCCAAAGGACGTAAAATTATTATCTGGTCCCAGCAGGAAAAGAGGCGGATACGTGGAATTATTTAACACGAAACCATCTTCATATTTTTATTACCCGGGGGTCAGATGGCTTTATGCGTCCAAGAAGAATTGAGGAAAAAAGAACGATCAGAACGGCCCTGTGGGGAATATTGGTTTTTGCCGCCGCATGGCTCGCGGAATGGCTGTTACCGCTGCAGGGGACGGATCCCCGTGTATTCCTGACGATATACATTTTGCTGGGCAGCTGCTGCACAGCCGCAAGCTTCGCCATCTTTTCCCAGGGATGGCTTTTGTTCTCCCATAAGCTGTCGCGTTACCGATTGTATACGGCGGCTTTGTTTTTGTGCGTGGCTGTTTTGGATCTGCTGCAAACGCTGTGCCTCATGGGCGTGCCGCTGCTTGGAACGGGCATGAACGAAAGCGACGCCCTGTGGTTGTCCCTGATGTCCAGAGCGCTTTTGACGGCGGGAGTGTTTTACATATATTCGTTAAAAGATTTCATGGTCCATATTTCCCATAAAAGCGCCGTCTTTTCGGTTACCGCGGTTGTTACGGCCATGGCCGTCGCCGTTTTTATCGGATGGCGCCGCGAGCTGCCGCAGCTGGTCGTGGATGGGCAACTGAGTCCCGTGGTCCGATACGCGGTCTTATTGATCGGCCTTGCCGCATTGGGAGGCGTCGCTTCCATCGTGTACCGCGGCAGAAAGGAAAGGGCGCCTTCACTTTTGATCATCATTCGGGCACTTCTGTATGTCGCCATCGGCCAAGCGCTGATGATGTCTGCAGACAGCATGTACGAGATCGGCTTTTTGCTGGGAAGCTTGAGCAGCGGGATGTCCTATTACCTGCTCTTAAAAGGCGTATACCGCTTGACGATCGAAGATCCTTTCCGGGAGCAGCAGCGGATGGAAGCCAAAATGAATTTTCTGGCATTTCATGATGACTTGACCGGCCTTCCGAATAAACGGAGGTTGACCGAACAACTGGGGAAGCTGATGAAGGAGCGGCATAGCGGCAAAACCGGAGTCGTCGTGTTTAACATCAACCGGTTCAAAAATATCAACGATTCGCTCGGACACCAGGCGGGCGACCGGCTGCTGCAGCTGGTGGGCGACCGGTTGAAGCGGAATACCCTTCCCAAGGAGGAGCTATTCAATATGGGCGGCGACGAGTTTGCCTTGATCATGCCGTCGCTTGCCGACGTGGAAACCGCAATCCGGCGGATCCGCAGCCTGATGGAGATGTTCGAAGAGCCTTTGACGATTGACGACGGCGACTATCATATTACGTTATGCGCGGGAGTGGCGGTCTATCCGGAAGACGGGGATACGGCGGCGCAACTGGTTCAACATGCGGATACGGCGGTACATCATGCCAAGGACTACGGGCTTGATGTGCGGCATTTCGTCCCGTCCATGCAGCGGAAGGCGAAAGAACGGTTGAAGCTGGAGAACGATCTGCGCAAAGCGCTTGAACGACGCGAATTTTATTTGGAATATCAGCCGCTCGTTTCCCTCGAAACCGGCGAAATTGTCGGCATGGAGGCTTTGCTGCGGTGGAAGCATCCGAAGCGCGGCAACGTTTCGCCTCAAGAGTTCATTCCGCTGGCCGAGGAAAGCGGGCAGATCGTCCAGCTTGGCGAATGGGTGCTCCGCACGGCATGCCAGCAAAACAAGGCTTGGCAGGATGCGGGCTACAAGCCGATCTGCGTCTCGATCAACCTGTCCATGCGCCAATTCCTTCAGCCGCATTTGGCGGACAGCATCGGGCAGATCCTGCAGGAAATCGGTCTTGACCCGAAATACGTCGAGCTGGAAATTACGGAAAGCATGACGTTCGATAAGGAGACGGCGTTCGAACAGCTGCGCAGGCTGAAAGAGCTTGGCGTATTCATCAGCATCGACGACTTCGGAACGGGCTACAGCTCCTTGCATTATTTGAAAAACATGCCGATCGACCGGCTGAAGATCGACCGTTCTTTCGTCAATGAGGTGATGAGCGATCATAACGACGCGGCGATCGTGTCGACCATCGCTTCGATGGCCCACCACCTGCAGCTGAAAGTGACGGCGGAAGGGGTGGAGAACGAAGAGCAGCTTCGTTTTTTAAGAGAGCAGCGCTGCCATGAAGGGCAGGGATATTACTTCAGCAAGCCGGTGCCGCCGGCCGATTTCGAGAAGGCGTTTTTGCTTCATTAGACTATACATAACAGCTTTGGAATAAAAAAAAGAGTTGCAAATCCCGCGGGCTCATGATATATTATTTCTTGTCTTCAATAACGTGAAGTCGTGAGTGATCGCGGGACGTAGCTCAGCTTGGTAGAGCACCTGGTTTGGGACCAGGGGGTCGCATGTTCGAATCGTGTCGTCCCGATCTTTAATATTTTACAGTTGCAGACCCCGAAAAAGTATCGGAATTTGCTTCTTAGCGAATCGTACTTCTGTGGGTATTATGCGGGTGTAGTTCAATGGTAGAACTCCAGCCTTCCAAGCTGGTAGCGTGGGTTCGATTCCCATCACCCGCTTTAGATACAAAAAGCTCTGAAACCCTTGACCCACAAGGGTTTTTTCTTTGTTCAATTTTCGACAAACGGTTGACGACTTTC
>NZ_JAVLSX010000012.1:0-183631 GCF_031583795.1 Paenibacillus sp. VCA1
ATATTGAATACTACAATACCAAACGGTTAAAAGCAAAAATCAAAATGAGTCCGGTACAGTACCGAACTCATTTTGAGAAAGCTGCTTGATGAAATAACCGTGTCTAGCTTTTGGGGGTCACTTCAATGCCGAGCGGCTTGTTTTCGGATTTAGGCTTGCGAATAATAAATCATTACCGTGTACAACGGAACTTGGATGTTCCGGTTGACTTTGTCCGGCTTCGAACCCACGGTGTAGTGGATTGCAGGATTTTCAACGGACGGATCGCTTAAAAATTCGTTGATCTCCCTTTCAAGTCCAAGCGAAGTGTCGCTTTCGAGAATCTTTACCCGATTCATGTCATACCTCCAGCATTCATTTTAAAACAACCCGAAAAATGAAGAGCAATGATGTCTCCCGTGAGGCATCCCCCCTCTCGCTCCTTACTTCGACGCGGAGGAAGGATCTTCCTTTCACGGCCCTCCCCCCAAGTTTAAATCTTTCCGCACATACCGAAAATAGTTCCGAGGGGGTGCTGCGCTTGCTGATCTGGCTGATCGCCGGTTTTATCGTTGTTCCGTTCGTCATGGCGGCCTTGGCCGCATTAAGCCGTACCGTCCGGTGGATTTGGCATCTGCTGGCCGTGATTTCATTTTATATATCGGGCTCCATCGTCGCGGCGGCGCTATACCGGAACATCGTCCACCAGACTGTCCTGACGACCAACGTCCATGATTTGCTGCTAAACCCGTGGTTTCTGGTTTCCGGTTCTTTTCTCGGGCTGTACATCCCGTACCGGATGCTGGCCGGGCTATGGGTTCATCTTCGCCGATAAACGGCTATTCATGCCGCTCCCTGACTGCGTTTATGCAGTCGGGGCGTTTTTTTATCCCCTGCGGGATGCCGTCCAAAAATAGATATTGACATCGGCCTAGCGCCTCTTTATTATTATTTCATGCATGAAACTGAGAATCATTATCATTTATCAGTTGAACATCGAATCTTACATATGAGGATTTTGCGAAAATCCAAGGAGCGACTTTCAATCAGCAATATATAGGGCGAAACGGTTTCGTTCGTCTAAATATTGTACACGGGAGCGGCCGGAATCGAATTTTGCAAAATCCCGAGATAAAGGAGCTGCTTTTCTTGAAGTACAAAGTTATTCTCCCTACCGGCATTCTCGCCGCCTCCCTTCTCTTCAGCGGATGCGGGCAAAAAGAAAACGCGGGCGCCGATGCCGCGTCCACCAATCCCACCCCGCCTGCAACCGCCGAAACGAAAACGGCTCCTGCGGCCGACTTCTCCGCCAGCGTGGAGCAATACCGTACCTTTGCGATCGAACAATGCGATCTTTTTGTCAAGGAAACGGAAAAATTCACGGACGCGGTCAAAGGCGGCAAGCTGGAAGAGGCGAAAAAGCTTTACGCTCCCGCGCGTGCGTACTACGAACGGATTGAGCCCGTAGCCGAAGCGCTGGGGGATTTGGACCCGAACATCGACGCGCGCGTGAATGACGTTGACGCCGCCGATTGGCGCGGTTTCCACCGGATCGAAAAAGCGCTCTGGGAAGACAAAACGACGGCCGGAGCGGAAGGATTCGCCGACCAGCTGCTGAAGGACGCCCAACTGCTGCGGGCCAAAATCGAAACGATCGACCTCGATGCCAGCCTGATGGTAACCGGCGCTGTGGAGCTGCTGAACGAAGTGTCCTCCTCCAAAGTCACCGGCGAGGAAGAACTTTATTCGCATACCGATCTTTACGATTTTGCCGCCAATGTCGAAGGGGCGCAAAAAATTTATGAAATCCTGAAGCCCGAACTGGCGAAAAAAGACGCGGATCTTCAAAAAGAAATCGAGGACCGCTTCACGGACCTGAAAAAAGAGCTGGATGCGTTCAAAAAAGGCGACGGTTACGTCGATTACACCGAGCTGAAGCAGGACGAAATCCGCAAGCTCAGCCAAAACCTGGACGCATTGGCCGAACCGCTGTCCAATATGGGCAAAATTTTGGGAGTGTAACGTATGCCGGAACAGAATCAGCAGCCAAACGACAATTCCATACTTAAAAAACCGATGACCCGCCGCGACGTCCTTCGTTTGGCGGGTACCGGAGGTCTTGGGCTTCTTCTCGGGGGCGGCGCGATCGGCACCCTGCTTACGACGGAAACCAAACACAAGACCGAAGCCGCCAAGTCCGTATCCGCGGAAGGGGACCGCATCCCCTTTTACGGAACGCATCAGGCCGGCATCATCACGCCTGCGCAAAATTTCATCTGCTTTGCGGCCTTTGACGTCACCGCTAGCGGCGCCCAATCGCTGAAAAAGCTGTTCCAGGCCTGGACGGCGGCAGCCGCGGCCATGGCCGAAGGCATGCCGGTCGGCGAGGAAAGCGGCAATTACAACCTTCCGCCGACCGATACCGGCGAATCGGCGGGACTGAGCCCTTCCCGGCTTACGATTACCTTCGGCGCGGGCCCTTCGCTGTTTGACGAACGATTCGGCCTTGCCTCCAAAAAGCCACCTACCTTCAAGGAACTCCCTGCATTCAACGGAGACCAGCTCGAACCCGAGTGGTGCGGAGGCGACATCGGCGTGCAGGTATGCGCGGACGATATGCAGGTCGCCTTCCATGCCGTGCGCAACCTGGCAAGGATCGCGCGCGGAAAAGCGGTTCTGCGCTGGGTGCAGGAAGGCTTCCAGCGGACGAACCAAGCCGATCCGACCGGAAGCACTCCGCGCAACCTGCTCGGCTTCAAGGACGGAACGGCCAACCCTCAAGTGACAAACGATAAGGAAATGAACAGGATCGTCTGGGCGCAAAACGGCGACGGCGCCTCATGGATGGCCGGCGGAAGTTATATGGCCGTCCGCCGGATCCGGATGCGCATCGAGGTATGGGACCGCTCCTCCTTGAAAGATCAGGAGGATACGTTTGGCCGCTATCGCGCAAGCGGAGCTCCGCTTGGCGCGAAAAACGAATTCGATCCGGTGGATCTGAACGCCAAGGACGAACACGGCAATGCGTACATCCCCCGGGATTCCCATGTCGCGCTGGCGCGCGGGGACGGTTCCGTCCAGATTCTCCGCCGCTCCTACTCCTATTCCGGAGGTATGGACATGAAAACCGGTCAGTTGGACGCAGGATTGCTGTTCATCGGCTATCAGCGGGACTTGTTCAAGCAATTTGTCGCCTTGCAGCAAAAGCTGGCGAAAAGCGACCGTTTAAACGAATACATTTTGCACGTAGGCAGCGCCGCGTTTGCCTGCTTCCCCGGAGCAGCCAAGGGCGGGTACATCGGTGACACCTTGTTTTAAGCCTTATCGCGGAAAAGCCCTCCCGGCACCGCCATTATTCGAGATTGAAGGAGAATAGAGCCTATGATGTCGATCAGCCAATCCGGCCAGACACGCAACAGCAGACGAAGCAAACCCGGCATGCCGGCCATTCTGGCGCTCGCCATCCTGATCGTGTTGCATCTGACCGCGGCTCCGGCATTTGCCGAAACCGATCAAGCTTCCTCCCTGGATCCGCTCCTTCCCGCCGTCGGCAGCGCGTTGGTCGAAGCCGGGCAACAGCAGTGGAAAGAAGCCGCAAATGATTTGGAACAGTTCAAAACCGAGTGGGCCGCCGTGAAGCCTAGCGGCGGCAATAATCTGGCCGACCAGGCGGCACGGGTCGACGCGGCGCTCGCCGAAGCCGATTCGAAGCTCCGGCAGGAAGACGCCGGGGCCAAACAAGCGTTATCGGCGCTCGCCAAAGCCGTCGATGCGTACGTCGATGCCGCTTCCGGGCAGCAGCAAGGCGGCAACCAAGCTTCGGGCGGGACGGAATCCGCCGCGAAGCTGCTTCCTTTTGCCGAAGCAAGCCTCGCCGCCATGGAGAAAAAGGATTGGGCCACAGCCAAATCGAGCTACCAGCATATCGTCGATGCATGGCCGAAAAGCGAAACGCCGATCCGGAGCGACAACTTCGCCGTTTACGGACAGCTTGAGACCCAAATCAGCCTGGTGCGCATCGCCCTACAAGCAGACCCCGTCCGCGAGGACCAGGCCGTGCAGCAAATGAAAAAGCTGGTTTCGTTATTGACGGATTACAAGAACGGAAAAGCGTCGCAGACCGGGAGCGAAAACGGAAGCATCCATTCGTTGTCCGATCTGCTGGGCGTCCTGGAGACGGCCCGTCAGCAGACCGCGGACGGCCAAACCGCCCAGGCAGCGGACAGCATGAACCAATTCATTGCGTCATGGCCTGCCGTGGAAGGAGAGGTTCGGGTATCGTCCCCGGCTTTGTATACGAAAGTGGAAAATCAGATGTCCGAGGTGTCCGGTTATCTGCTATCAACGCCTCCGCGCAGCCAGGATGCGCTCCATCTTATCGAAGAAATGCAGTCTTCCCTGACCCCGATCGCCGGAAGCCACCACTATACCGCCTGGGATGCCGCGCTCGTGCTGCTGCGCGAAGGGCTCGAGGCCATTCTCGTCATCGCTGCGCTGCTCTCTTACCTGAAACGCAGCGGCCACCGCGAGGGACGGAAATATATTTGGTCTGGCGCGGGAACGGGACTTACATTGTCGCTCCTGCTCGCCGTCGTCCTGACCTACACGATCTCAAAAGCCGCCTCCGGCAGCGCGCGCGAGCTGATCGAAGGGATTACGGGTTTGGTCGCCGTGGTCATGATGATTACGGTTGGGCAATGGCTGCACAACAAATCGAACACCAAAGCCTGGAACCGGTATGTCGGCAAGCAAATGGACCAGGCGCTGGCCAAAGGCAGCCTGTGGTCGCTATTTTTCGTAGCCCTGCTGGCCATCTTAAGAGAAGGCGCCGAAACGACGATCTTTTACGTCGGCATGGCCCCGTCGATGCCGATTCTTCAGCTCATCCTCGGCGTCGCCATTGCGCTGGCCATTCTCGCCGTATTGGGTTATGCGATCATCGTGCTTAGCGCATCCCTTCCGCTTCGGGCCTTTTTCCTGGTCGCAACGCTGCTGATTTATTACCTCGTTTTCCGGTTCCTTGGAGACAGCATTCATTCGCTGCAGGTGGCCGGCACCCTGGGAGCCCATTCGGAATCGTTGCTGCCTTCCGTGTCGTGGCTCGGCATGTATCCGACATGGGAAACGTTTATCCCGCAGATGGTCATTTTGGCCTACATCCTATGGCAGGTGCTGCGGCAGGAAATCGGCAAATCAAAAAAATCCCGCGCAAGCGTCGATAACGTTCAATAACGAAACATATGTCCCTTTTTACACCCGTGTTCTGCATGAACGCGGGTGTATTTTTTATTTGTAAAATCAGCGTAAAATATCCCGAATCCCCCTTGTCACCGAAAGACTTTTGGCCTATGATGATAGTAGTCATAAAAATTATTTTCTTGTAATCAATCACAATAATTAAAATTATTTTCATTCATGAAAACGAGCAAAAGGAGGTTCTTTCGTGGCACCGTTCTTATATGCGCTGGCCCAGGAAAAAGAAAAACTGTCTCCGCAGGAACGCCGGATCGCCGATTTCATTCTTTCTTCCCCGGCCGAAGTCGTGCATATGGGGATCAAAGAGCTGGCCGAGCAATGCGGAACCAGTCCGGCCACGGTCACCCGCTTTTGCAAAGTGTTCCACCTCAAGGGCTACCCGGATTTGAAAGTGAAACTATCCGCGGAAATCGCCCATACGGGAATGAAGGAACGGAACCAGGCATCATCGTACCAGGATATCGTCGCCAACAATCCGTTATCTAAAATAGTGGAGGCGATGGAGGCCAACCACTTGACTTCCATCCGGGATACGACGCAGCTGCTGGATATGAACAGGCTCTCGCAAGCCATCCGGCTGCTGTGCGACGCGCAGCGGATCGATTTGTACGGAGTAGCGACGTCGTCGGTCGTAGCGCTCGATTTTTACCAGAAGCTCATCCGGATCGGAAAACATTGCACCGCTTTCGCCGATCCCCATATGCAGATCACTTCAGCTTCGACCCTTACGGACCGGGACGTGGCCATCGCCATTTCCTATTCCGGGGAAACCGAGGAAACGATCAACGCGTTGTCCTGCGCCAAAGACAGCGGGGCGGCGACGATCACCCTCACTTCTTACGGCAGCAACACGCTGGCGTCCATGGCGGATATTCCGCTGTTCGTTTCTTCCCTCGAGGAAGGGATGCGCAGGGGGGATATGGCTTCAAGGATCGCCCAGCTTCACATCATTGATATTCTTTTTATGGGCATGAGCAGCGAGCAGTTCGGACAATATGTTCCCAAGCTGGAGCAATCCTATCAAAACGTCCGAAACTACCGCAAATCAAAAGGAGGTCATTAATAAATCATGAACATCTACACTTTCCAACATGAAGCCGACTTCAACGCGACCGGAGCCGGTCTCATCGCAAGCCTGCTGCATACGAAACCAAGGGCCGTACTCGGACTGGCGACGGGCAGTTCGCCGATCGGCATCTACCAGCGCCTGATTGAAATGAATCAGAAGGGCCTGGTAAGCTTCGCGAAAGCATCCAGCTACAATCTGGACGAATACGTCGGGCTTCCCGAAGGCCATCCGGAGAGCTATCGCAGCTTCATGAATGAGAAGCTTTTTAATCATATCGATATTAAAATCGAAAATACGCATGTGCCTGACGGCAATGCCGCCGATCTTGAAGCGGAATGCCAAAAATACGACGCCATGCTCGAAGCAAACGGGCCGGTCGATCTTCAAATTCTCGGCATTGGGCATAACGGCCACATCGGTTTTAACGAACCGGACGAAAGCCTGATCGGAGGCACCCACGTCGTTGAGCTTCAGGAAAAAACGCGTACGGCCAATGCGCGCTTCTTCCCTTCCCTGGACGATGTGCCGACGCAAGCGATCACGATGGGCGTCGGAAGCATTTTGAAAGCAAAACAAATCATGCTGCTGGTTCGGGGAGAAGACAAAGCCGAAATCGTCAAACGCGCTTTAACAGGCCCGATCACGTCCCAATGTCCGGCATCGCTTCTGCAATGCCATCCGAATGTCGTCGTATTGCTGGATCAAGGAGCAGGGAGGTTAATATAATGAGCGAAGTTTCAGGACAATTGTTGTACGGGAAAGTTGTCGTTCCGGGACATGTCATCGAGGACGGCGTCATCGCCATCCATGACGGCACCATCCTTTATGCGGGCGAGGTTCAGCATTTGCCGGACCATCTGCATAACCTGAATCCCGGCAAAAAGACGGACGGATACATCGTGCCGGGTTTCATCGATATCCATGTTCACGGAGGCAGCGGCGAGGACTTTATGTATTCCGGCAAGGAGGAGCTTGATAAAATCACCTCCTTCCATTGTTCGCAAGGGACTACCGCGATGCTCGCCACCACGATGACGGCTCCCAAGGCATCCATCGACAAAGTGCTGAAGGAAGTTCACGAATACAGACAGCAAAACATGCCGTATACCATCCTTGAAGGGGTTCACCTGGAAGGCCCTTTTATTAGCCCGAAATGGCCCGGCGCGCAAAATCCGGAGCATATCGTCCATCCGAACGTGGAGTGGCTTGAAGGCTGGGAAGCCCAATATCCGGGTCTGATCAAGCAGGTGACGCTTGCTCCCGAACGGGAAGGCGCGCTCGAGGCGATTCGCTGGATGAGCGAACACGGCATCAATGCCGCGCTTGGCCACACCGACGCCACTTATGAAGAAGTCGAAGCCGCGGTAGAAGCCGGCCTTCGTCAAGCGGTTCATACGTTCAACGCCATGACGCCGATCCATCACCGGAAGCCGGGCACGGCCGGAGCCGTCCTCAGCGACGATCGGATCCATGCGGAAATCATCGCCGACGGCATTCATGTGCATCCGGCATGCATTTCGATTTTGACGAAGGTAAAAACGAACGACAATCTCATTTTGATCACCGACGCGATGTCCGCAGCGGGCATGCCGGACGGCGATTATACGATCGGCGACCTTCCCGTGGAAGTGAAGGACGGCATTGCGATCTTGAAAGGCGAATCGAACAGCTTGTCGGGCAGCACGCTCACGATGATCAAAGGTTTCCGTTACCTTGTGGAAACGGTCGGATTAACCGTCGAGCATGCCTCGCGCATCGCCAGCTACAACCCGGCGAAACGGCTTCGCATCGAGGACCGGACCGGAACGCTTGAAGCCGGCAAGCAGGCCGACGTGCTGATGCTGGACGAAAGCTTGAACATTCAAGGCGTATGGGTACGCGGACGCCAGGTATTTTAATTAAACTTCATCATTGGAAAAAATGACGCTGGTTCATCGGCGTCATTTTTTTATGTCTTCCTCCCCGAATAACGCGTCTTCAAATGCCCAAAAAGCGCAGTAGCAAACCCCCTCTAAAATCGTTTTTAAAGCATTTTAACCCTTTTCGAGTACCTCCCTATTAACCAACCATTTACGAACATATAAAGAGCCATTGAAGTGCGTTAAAAAGCGTATTTTATGACCGTTTATCCTATGTTATGATTTTCAAATAAACAAAACCAATGCAAGGATGGATGTAAAATGAACAATCCGATGAGCCGCCGGTTCGCCAACGAGAAAATACCCAAACTGATTCTCTCTCTTGCCGCCCCTGCCATCGCAGCGCAGGTTATCAACGCCCTCTACAATGTGGTGGACCGCATGTTTATCGGAAGGATGCCAGGTACAGGTACGCAAGCCTTAACTGGTATCGGGGTAGGATTTCCGATCATCATGATCATTTCCGCCTTCGCCGCTCTGATCGGTTTTGGCGGCGCACCGCTTGCTTCCATTCGGATGGGGGAAGGAAACCACAAAAAGGCCGAAGCGCTGCTTGGCGCCAGTTTTCTGATGCTGCTGATCGTTTCGGCGCTCCTAACGCTATCATTTCTTGCTTTTAAGTCCCCGCTGCTCGCCTTGTTCGGTGCAAGTCCGGACACTTTGCCTTATGCTGACGATTATATGGGAATCTACCTGATCGGTACGGTAACCGTGCTGATATCGTTAGGTTTAAACCAATTCATCGCAGCGCAGGGATTTGCCAAAACGGCCATGGTCACGGTATGCGCAGGGGCAGCCGTCAATACCATCCTTGACCCCATTTTGATTTTCGGTATGGATATGGGCGTAAAAGGCGCTGCGCTTGCGACGGTCATTTCGCAGGCAATCTCGGCGATCTGGGTGCTGTGGTTCCTTACCTCAAAACGAACCCATCTTCGTCTGCGGGTCAAACATATGCGCATCGACTTTAACGTAGCCAAAAGCGTGCTTGCTTTGGGACTTTCGCCTTTTATCATGCAGTCGACCGAAAGCCTGGTCCAAATCGTCTTCAACACCTCCCTTGCCAAATACGGCGGAGATCTGTACGTTGCGGCCATGGGGATCATGAGCAGTCTGATGCAAATTTTCACGCTGTTATTGCAAAGCTTTGCGCAAGGAGCACAGCCGATTGTCGGTTATAATTTCGGGTCCGGCGATTTTGCGCGGGTCAAATCCACCATGATGTACTGCAGCTTTTTTTGCGCGATTTTCGGTTTGTCGATGTGGGCCGTAGCCATTTTTATGCCTCAGCTTCCCGTGATGATTTTTACGAACAATGCCGATTTGATCGCTCTGACGGTTTCGCTTATGAAAATATTTTTCCTGGGTACGTGCATTTACGGCGTTCAATTGGCTTTCCAGCAAATGTTTATCGCATTGGGTCAAGCGAAGGTTTCCATTTTTATCGCCGTCTTGCGTAAAATCATTTTGCTGATTCCTCTCGTTTACGCACTGCCGGCGTTCATTCAGCCGAAAACCGATGGAATCATTATAGCGGAACCCATTGCGGATACTTTCGCCGCTCTTACTTGCTGCGCATTGTTCGGGTTTACGATCAAACGGCTTTTGAAAAAAAGAAACGATACGGGGCTTTTAAAACAAAAATAAACCGAAAAGCAGCCCGCAATTGATGCGAAAGCTGCTTTCCGTTTGCTTTTTACTGGGTCATGATGTGTCTGCCTGCAGGCGTTTTGCCAAGCGGAGCGGTTGGCGTCGTGCCCATTGGAGTCACGCGGTGATCCGTCGTAGTCGTGTGGGTCGGGAAAATGCGTTCGATCATGCTGGAAAGCTGGGATACCATGCCGCTGACCGGATGACCGCTTTTAACGTTGGTTGCATAATTGCTGACGTGTTGGACAAAATCAGGATTAGCGGATACATACACGTTTGTGATGTTCGGGTCGGCTTTTTTGACGACACTGGTAATTTTGTCTTTCACGTCGGAGGTTACGTTATAGTTTTGGGAATAGGTATGGCTCGTGCCTGCCGTTCCCGGAGTGGTTGCATTAAAACCGTTGCCTCTCGTGATCGGTACGCCGGTACCTGTCGTATAACCGCGGTAATGGCCGTCAAGCCCCGTACCTGTCGTACCCGTGCCCAAACCCGTCATGCCGTCCGTACCTGCCGTGCCCGTGCCCATGCCTGTCATTCCGCGGTTCGTAACGCCTGCGGAGCTGTTGTTAAAGCTGCTGTTGCTGCCGGTACCGGTGTTCATCGTTCCGAAGCTGTTGCTGCGGAATCGGCCGTGCGTGCCTGTCGTGGACGTATTGGCTTGCGCCCCATGCTCAAGGGATACAGCCACGTAAGCGCTGTTGCCAGCCTTAAGCACGTTGGCCGTGCGCACTTCTTTCATGGCTGCCACCTTGTCTGCGATTTCCTGGGAAGAAGTCACGTTGGTCAGGTCATGTCTTGCGGTGTGCATGCCGTAATTTCCGTCGGTATTGTACGTCGAGAACCGGTTGCCGTCTCGCAGCGAGTTGACGTTCAGTCTGCCGTCCCGCGTATTCAGCATGCGCCCGTCATGAACGTTTTTGGTTCGGACGTTCGTGTTGGCAGGCTCTCTCGTCGTACAACCGGTCACGCCGACAACGCTGGCGAGAAGTGCAGCGGATACGGAAAGACTGATTACTTTGGATCGCATCATGAGTTCATCCCCCGTTATGAAATTAATGAAGTAACATCATTTAGGATGACCGTGCGCTCATGGTGCTATGCTGAAAGGATTTGGCATCAGGGGCCTTTTCTGCGCTTATTTTGGTGGGGATGAAGCCTTTAATTGGTCTATCGTTTTTTCCAGCAAGTTCATATCTTTTTCAGATATCGGATAAACATAAGATCCTTCGGACGGAATGATCCAAAATATGCTTGGATCGGCCGTTTCATTTGAAATGAGGTATACTTTTTCTTCAGCATCAGGGCCGCTTGTCACCGTTACGTTGGAATCGATCGCTTTATTTTTTAAAGAAGATGCCGGCCGTTTTCCCTCGGCGCCTTTGGCCAATAGCGAATTCATTTGCGATAAAATCGTATCCGCCTCCGCCTGCGCTACCGGTTTGCCGTTTAATGTCCATCCGCTTTCGGCGTCTTTCGTCCGGCTTGTTCGCCGAAGCAGCCATGAAGTTCTTTTGCCGTCCCATTCGACCGTAATGACATCTTTTTTATTCACCCAAACCGGCTCTGCTTGCCCAGCTCCTGGCGACGACGTTCGGTTTTCTTTTTTTCCCGGCGCATCGGTTTGGTAAGGACGGACGAAATACGCAATGCAAACGACAAGCAGCAAAACGACTAAAAAAACGAGTGCCGGCAGGCCTTTTTTCATGAACGTTCCCTCCCTGCTAAACATAAACCAAGTAAAGGTTCCTATTCACATATTACCCGATTAGGCGATTGTTACTACCGATGCATTCAAATCGTTAAATTTGGGACGCAGCCTAATGCCAACCGGGGAAACGCCACATACGATATTTCATGACTTTAGCCTTCGGGAGGTAATGGCATGAATACGGTGGTGGTGACAGGAGGAGCCGGTTTTATCGGTTCGCATCTCGTCAAACATCTGATCGAAAAAGGACACGGCGTCCATGTCATCGACGATCTGTCTGTCGGCAAAGCAGCCAATCTTCACCCGGACGCCGTGCTGCACCAGGAAGACATCCGAACGGCCTCGGCCTTTGATACCATCGTTTCGCTTCGCCCCGACACCGTTTTTCATTTGGCGGCACAGGCGGACGTACAGCATTCCATCCGGTATCCGCGGGAAGACATGGACATCAATGTGCTGGGCACGCTTAATATACTCGAAGCCAGCCGCCAAGGCGGCGTGCGCAAATTCGTGTTTGCTTCCACGTCCGGCGTGTACGGCAACTTGGAAAAGGATCTGCTGGAGGAACATGATTCCACCGTTCCCATCTCCTTTTACGGATTGTCCAAATATGCGGCAGAGCATGTGATTCGCCTTTACGGCGAGCTGTTCGACCTGGATTGGACCGTTTTGCGGTTCGCCAACGTGTATGGCCCCGGGCAGACGTCCAAAGGAGAAGGCGGCGTCGTGGCGATCTTCCTGAACCAGCTTCGGCAGGGCGTCCCCCTGACGATAAACGGGGACGGGGAACAGACGCGGGATTTTATATACGTCGAAGACGTCGCTTCGGCGTTGGCGGCTTCACAAACAGCCGGAGCGCGTCAAATCTTTCACGTCAGCACAGGCGAAGCGACGTCCGTCAATCGGCTCGTTGAGCTGCTTCGCGAAAATCATGGAAGCAACATCCAGTGCATCCACCGTGAAGATCGGGCCGGGGACATCCGCCACAGCCGTTTGTCCAATACGCGAGCCTTGACTCATCTGAATTGGCAGCCGGCCTATCGTATCGGCGAAGGGTTGAAACGGACGTACCAGAGCTTTTTCCGGTAAGGGCACGAAAAAGGCCGAACCCGTTAAAAAAACAGTCGGCGTCGGCCTGATCCGTATCGATATCATGTTCCGGCATACACCGTTCCTTCCAAATAATAAGCGGCGAGCATGGCCTTGTGTTCACTCGAACGGGTCGTCAGAAAAAAATGACGCATGCCGCCTTCCCCCCGCACGATGCATTCTTCCCTCACGCGGGCTCTGGCAAAACAGGTCTCCATGGTCCAATAGATCACGGTCCCGGTAGGAGCGTCTCTTCTCAAGATCAGCTCAAGCTCCCCGAGGTCGCACATGGGCTTCAGCCAGGTTACGTCGATGTCCAAAACGACGCGGTCCCCGTCCGCGATTCCTTCCAACGTAATTCCGGTCAGGACAATCTCGTCGGGGCCGACCGTAAACGGCGTGAAAGAACCTTCAGCTGCTCCCACCCTGGTTTTATTTTTTTGCATCATGACGACCTTCCTCCATTCAAATGTGATACAGCATATCAATAAAGCTGACGCAGTAATTATGCGGGTTAAACACCGTTTGCAGCCGTTGCTGCGCATTGGTCCGGATGCTTTCCCTCAACGGTGCATTGAACAACAAATCCAGCCCTTCCTGTACCGCCTGCCCGATATTGCCGACCGTGTAGTTTTTACCGGTTTCGTTGTGACGGATGGCGATCGCCACCCCGTCGGAGTTGGTCGCCAGCACCGGGCAACGGCAGCTCATCGCTTCCAGGACCGACAGCGGGCCGCCTTCGACCTTTGATGTATTGCACAAAAAACCGCCGGAGTCGCCAATCGCCGAATAATAATGCTGCATCTCGGTATTCGCCACATTCGAACGGATCGTCAAACGCGAATGGAGTCCCAATTGACCGATCATATATTCGAACTGCTCGCGTTCATGGGGAATGGACAGGTTGGGATCATCGAAGATCCACAGCTTCAGGTTGGGAACGTAATAGGATAACTGGTGGCCGATATGGAGAAATTCCCGCCAGTTTTTGTTGTCTTCCATGCGTCCAATCCAGGCGATAATCGGCTGTTCCGGCTGGGGTCCCGGACGGTAAGTAAAGGTGTCGGCGTCAAACATATTCGGGAAATTGTACTGGGGAATGCCGGGAAACAGTTCGCGGAACAATGCGGTAATATGCGGGGTGCTGGGGTTCAGGAGCGCATTTGCATAGCTGTAGACGTATGGGACGGCCTCCGTCAACTGCCGGCGGGCGTTTTCCTGGGCGCCGTAGCCTTGAATTTCCAGCACAAGCTTTCCCGTGTAACCGAGCTGCCTGAACCGGGGAAAGCTTTTATGGTCTGTCGTGACGACGATCACGTCGAATTTTCCTGCGTCCAGAATTCTTCGGATTTCTTCGTTCTCATTTGTAATGTACACCGGTACCCCGTCGTTGTTCTGCACTCCCGCTCCCCAATGGAAATAAAGGCAGGAAGCTTGAATTCCGTATCTGGCCAGCGCCTTGCACCGCAGCCGGTTCAGCGTATCCATGCCGCCGCTTGGCACGTAAAACACAAACAGCACGTTCATGGCACGTTCCTCCTTTTCGCGGTAATCGTCACAATGTACGAATCATGTTTTCCTGCGTGAATACAGCGATCAATTGACCTTGATTGCAGGCCCTGACAGTGACCGCCGTATGGGCAAAATCGTTGACATTCGTCACCAGCACCAGCTGAAAAGGTTTATGCTCCGTCATCATATGGTGAAGAGGGACGGCGCTGCCGGGATGCAGGTGAATGAGCTGAATATATTGCAGTCCCTGTTCCCCGTATACATGCGCTAGCATCTCAAAACCTTCCATACCGGTATTCAAAATCTCAAGATCGACATATTGGATGTATCTGGAATCAATCGGGGTTAAAGGGGCGGCTTCGAGCCGTAAGATAGACATAACCTTTCCTCCTGAAATCAAGTCTTATCCTATCGTATGTTTTTGAATGGCAAGGGGAAGGGCTTATCGTACCCGCCGCAAACCTAATATTGCGGGGATAAACGGGAATACAATCCAAAGCGCAGACTCTCGCATCTACTATATTGCGATTCGCAATTTAGCCAAGAAAGGAAGGATTTACGATGAGAGTCGCCGATCTCAAAGGATCGTATGATGCGATATTCAGCTTGGGAGACTTATGTTTGGCCGCGATGAAACTTGAAAAATTCGAATTGCGCCCGTACGCCGGGCCCCTCGACTGGATGGCTACCTACGATTTGTCCCAAGTGAACCGGCTTTTGAGAAACCGTTTTGCCCATTTCATGGAATACAACAATCTTTATGTCGAAAAAAAGGTAAGCGATCAGTTATACTTGGTACGCGACACTTATTACGATTTTCAATCCAACCACGACTTTTTTACCCATAACAATTTCCCGCCCAATCTTGAAGCCTATCCGACCGTAAAGGCAAAATATGACCGGCGCGTGCAGCGTTTTTTGGAGAAGGCGCATACCAGCCGCAACATATTGTTTATCCGGACGGAAGGGTCGTTCGAGCAAGCAAAAGAGCTGCAGGAGGTATTATCGGGTCTTGTAAGACATGATTTCCGGGTGCTGTTGATCAACCATACCTCCGTCAGCGGCATTGTCGAACTCGACTGGCCGCTCGACAAGGTCTGCTCCATTTTAATGCCCGATGCGGATAAATGGATGGGGAACGACCATTTGTGGAGCCAAATCTTAAACGGCATTCATCTGACAAGTAATTGAAAACATGAAAGCCGCCCGGTCGAGCAGTCTCGGACTGCCCGGCGGGCGGCTTTTTCTTCACGGGTTCCCGTTCGTTTTCGTTAAAAGGTCAAAACCTCCAAATCGGGAAGCAAATATTCTTTCGGCAGCTTCTCGAAAATCCGGTTCCATACCGCATAGTTCACAAGCAGGTCGATATGCGACGACTGCGACGCGAAAATCCGGTTATATAAATCGCCGATGACCATATAAGGCTCCGACATGGACTCCCCCTCCCATCTTCTGTGAATTCATTGTGGCGAAATCAGGCCCCCGAAGCCGCCCTTGCGTATTCATTCAAAAGTCTGTCAATCATCTGGTCGAGCGACCAATGCTCCTGTGCCCAACGCGCCGCGTTTAGGCCCACGATGCGCCGGTATTCGTCGTTTGTTAGCAGCATATTCAGGTGCTGTGCCAGCGTCAGCGGATCTTTGACCGGAGAGACGAGCCCGGTCACGCCATGCTCCACCATTTCCGGCAGCCCCCCCGCATTCGAGACACATGCCGGCAGGCCGGCGATTTGCGCCTCCATAACCGAAAAAGGCTGGTTATCCTGGATGCAGGAATGGACAAAAATATCCGACTGCGTAAGCAGAGCAGGGATATCATGGCGCTCGCCGAAAAACAGCACGTCGTTTTGCAAAGACAATGCCATTGCCTGGTTTCGCAGTTCGTCCCTTTTTTCGCCGTCGCCGACGATCCAGCATACCCAATCCTGCGGACGCATGCTTTTCAGAATGCCCAGCGCCGCAATCAACACGTCGATCCCTTTGACGAACGACAACCTGGCCGGGCAAATGATGACCTTTTTGTCCCCTGGACGTGCGACATTCGTTCCGGACCTTGCTTGCTGCCAAAATTGCTGGGTATCCAAACCGTACTGAAAGACGTTGATCCTCTGCTCCGGAACACCCAGGGCGAGGAGCAATCTTTTCTGCCATTGGGTCGAGGTGACCGTGACATTTCCGGACGAAGCTCCGTAATATTCAATGGACTGAAAATATTTCCATGCAGGCGAATGTTCCTGGATGCCCAAGTGGGGATTCAGCCGAAAATGGTTATGGAGTTCTTCGGACACGGAGCCGTGAACCTGGGCGATCAGCGGAACATGAGCCGGCTTTACACGGGCCATGGCCCGTGCCGCAAAAATATCCTGGGTGTGAATGACGTCATATTGATCCAGACCAAAATAAGCCGCGGAAAGCTCCATCATGTACCGGTCTTCTTCGTAAAAATGAATGAGCGGATCCGCATGCAGCTGGGGGGCGTACTCCCTGGCAAGCTTGGTTCTCACAAAGGGGCGAATCCACTCTTTGGAAATCTCGCGGCCGCGGTTGACGATATGGAATCTGGAATAGTCCGGGCTGTTCCCGAGCAGATCCACCTGATGTCCCATCGCTTCCAGCCGCTGCTGGATTTGCGTCATGTACTTCCATACTCCGCCGACATGGGGAATCAGCCAGTATGTTGCAAGCAGTATCTTCATCCCTTCTCCTTCCCATGGGATCCGGCGGTCGAAGCCGGATTCATTGATCGTTTAATATGGACTGCGCTGACACTATACTATATTGAAAAAGAGAGTGGCCGGACACGACGCTTGAACCCCTTGCACCGAAATGTTCAGCCTTTTAAGACAAAAAAAATCACCGGAATAACTCCGGTGATTTTGCGATGGAGCCGGCGATTCTCTGAAATTAGTCGGAGTACGCCACGGCTTCAAAGCTTTCGGGTCCCACCCGGTCCGGAATGACCGCAAGCCCTCCGGGAATGCTGACGAAGGCTTGGTAGACGACGAAGCCGGGGTTTGTCGTCAATAGGTCGATCCCAGTTACGGTAATGACATCCGTCGTCAACAGAAGCGTACCGACCGGCATGGTTTCCGTAGCGGAATAGATGAGAGTGGAGACTCCCCCAACCACCCGGAATATCGTTACCGTTATTGGAACAAGGATGGCAATGGTTGCGCTCAGCGTAACGGTTGCTGTGAAGTGGACGGAAAGGTTCGGTCCTGCTGCAGCGACATCCAAACCAAGCGTACCGAACAAAGCGGGAGTGGGGCTCGCGGGAATCGCCACTGCTCCTGCGGTCGAGACGTTTTGGGAAATCTGGCTATCTATTAAGCGTTTTGGCATTAGGAATTTTCCCTCCTTTCATCCATAGAATATGCTGGGATGCTAGACTCCGTATGGACGAACTTTCCAGTCCATTCATACAAAATGAAAAGGTTAGAAGGGCTTTAAGCTTTCTAAAACACTGCTATCTCAACAGGTTAATCAATGGAGTCATGGCTTGCTGAACGCGGTCCTGCGTAAAAGCATATTCCCGTTCGATCATGTGTCGGTGCCGAAGCGTTCCCATTCCCTCATGCCAGCGGTAACCGGTCAGCGCTTCATCGAGATACGGAAATGGAATTCTGGCCTGGATGATGCGGGCCCAAAACTCCAGATCATGCGTGTACGGCAGGGATTCATCGAACAGCCCGACATAACAGAACATTTCTTTTTTCATCATGACCGTACAGCCGTTAACCGGATTTCCTCCAAGGAAACTGCGGTAAAAATCGACCGGTCCCCGGTCCGTCATGCCTGCGCGGAGCTGGACGACCTGGCTGCGCGCGTCGATATAATTGAAATTCGTATGGGAAATCCAAGCGCCACGGTCCAACATAAAATGGATTTGGCGGTCTATTTTACCGGGATAAAAAACGTCGTCCGAGCTTAGCCATGCGATATATTGCCCGGAAGAATGGCGAATTCCGTGATTTAAAGCGCTCGCGGTTCCGCCGTTGGCTTTTCCTAGGTAATGGATATGGCTCCTATAGGGATGCAGCCTGTCGGCATGCATCGTCGAACCGTCGTCGACGACGATGATTTCAAGCGGCGAATAGGTTTGCATCAGGGCGCTTTGCACCGCCTGATCCACGTATGGATCGTTATAAAAAGGAATGACGATCGATACCAGCGGTCTCATATGGATGCCCCCCCTCCGGTACGGAAATATTGGAGAATGTCCGAAATGGATGTCATCAGAGGGATGACGGGTTCCCAACCCGGCACTCCCGAACCGGGTGCGTTTTGCCGTGCCTCGTCTTTGGCGGAATCCTCATCACTCCCCCAATCGACGGCAACAGGGGTGCCCGCAGCATGGATAAATAACGTCGCGATTTCCTCCAGGGTATGTTCTTTGCCTGAGGAGACGGAATAAATTCCCCCTGGCGTTCCCTGTTCAAGCATCATGCCGTAGGCCCGGACCGCGTCCCTGACGTCAAGAAAGTCCCGCCGGGTGGCACGCGAGGAAATGCGAAAGGCCCCGGTTGCTTCTCCCCTTTCCGTTGCCGCGATATGGCGGCCCAATAAAGCGCAAAAGCCCGTCGACGGTCCGGGGCCGATCAGGTTCGACGGTTCCGCCAGCATGATCGCCTGCCCGAAAAGCTCGCTCCAGGACATGACCGCGGCCTTTTGCAAGCTTTTGCTCAGGCTGTAGGGATGCGGCGGGCGGTAAGGAGGGGTAAGCCTGAACACGGCTTTCGTTCCGGCAACCAGCACTCGACAGGCAGGGAGAGGCCGCAGGGCATTCAGCAAATACAGCGTCGGGAGCACATTGGTCTCCATGTAAAGCAGCGGGTTCGTCCAGGATTCGGGGACCGAATTTTTCCCTCCCAGGTGAAGGACGTAATCCGGGGCAATAGCCCGGACAAGCTCCTCGACCCGCCGTTTATCCATGAGGTCGCAGCAATAATACCGAACCCCGTCGATCGCAGGGAGCGTCTTGCTTTGCCGCACGATCCCGGCGACCTCCATCCCGAGCCCCGCGAAATACCGGCAGGCATGGCCGCCGGTAAACCCCGAAGCTCCTGTGATCATAATGACGCGCTTGGGGAGGGAAGCTCGTTCATCCATATCTTCAACTCCTTCAGCATCTCTCGATAATGCGGGACCGCATAATCGATATCCGTGCGGGTAGATACCAGCGTACGGTCCTGAACCGGTTGATCGACGGGCATGACGATGACGTCCTTCATATCCCATATTTCCTGGAACAACAAGAGCAGGTCATGTTTGCAGATCGGCACCGGATGGGCCAGATGGATCAGTCCCGACACGGAAGAATCCATCAGGCGGTCCATCGCTTTGGCCAGTTCCAAAGTCGTCACGCCGTTCCACATGACGTTGCGGTAACCGGTAACCGCGCCCTTTTGCGACATGAACCAATGCATAAGTCCGATCCCGTGGTTGCGGATCTCCGGACCGATGATCGATGTCCGTATCGTCAAATGTCCCTGCGCCCGGACTTCGCCCAGCGCTTTGGTCAACGCGTACATGCTTGTTCCGTCCGGCCGGTCCTCCTCCGTATACCCGCCGCGGGTGCCTTCGAATACGCAATCGGTGCTGATATGAATCAGGCGGGCGCCAAGCCGGTCCGCCGCCTGGCGAAGCCGATGGGGCAAAAAACCGTTGATCTGGTACGCGTTGATCCGGTCTTCTTCGGCGTAATGGTTCAGCACGCCGATCCCATTGATCACGACGTCGGGTCTGACGATGTCCATCAGCTTTTCGACCATGCATGGCTCCGTGGCGTCAAGGTAGAGCCCCCCGGGACTTCGCGGTTCCCGGGTGGTGTAGAAAACCTGATGTTGTTCTTGACGCCGAAAATATTGAACCAGCATATGGCCCGCCATTCCGTTTCCTCCAAGGATAAGCAGCTTCATTACAGAAACCCTCCAAGCTGGAGAATGTTTTTGATCTCCTCTTTGTTCATCAGATGGTGATTGGAGCTAAAGCTGCTGAACTCGACGGGCTTGCAGTGCTTGTAACGCTCCTTCAGCTCGGGCATATGAAGCGTCGGCAAAATAACGAGGTATTCTTCGTCGTAAACCACCGTCGACATGCTTTCATAATCGCTCATCAAAATTTCATGGATTTTCTCGCCGGGACGGACGCCGGATTCCACGATGCCGACGTTTTTCTTGCCGGAGGCCTCGATCAGCACTTCCGCCAAGTCCACGATTCGGCATGCAGGCATCGTCATGACGAAGATTTCCCCGCCATGGCTTTCCTCCGCGGCTTTGAACAGCAGCTTGATCGCGTCCCGCAGCGTCAGGAAAAACCGCGTCATTTCCATGTCCGTAATGAACACCTGGCCCTTGTTTCGAATCTGGTCCTTAAACACATGCACCACGGAGCCGTTCGTCCCAAGCACGTTGCCGCCTCGAACCGTGACAAAGCGGGTGTCGCTGTTCAACAAATTGGCGTATACGATCAGCTTTTCGCCGATGGCTTTCGTCATGCCGTAAAAATTCGAAGGATTGGCCGCCTTGTCGGTCGAAATGTAAAATACCTTTTTCACCTTGTTGTCGATCGATGCCTCAATCACGTTTTGGGTGCCGATGACGTTGGTTTTGAGCGCTTCGTACGGCTGATCCTCGCACACCGGAACATGCTTCAACGCAGCGAGATGGAACACGTAGTCTACGCCATGGCAAACGGCGGTTAGCGCCTCCTTGTCGCGGATGTCCCCGATCCGAAAGCTCAGCCGCTTATCTTCGAACGTCCGGCTCATCGACACTTGCGAGGACTCGTTGCGGGAGAACACGATCACCTCCCCGGGACCTTTCTTCAGCAGTTGGGCAACCAGTTCATACCCCCAGGATCCTGTCCCCCCAGTCACCAAAATTCGTTTATTTTCAAACATGCACTTTCCCTCCAAGCAGAAATTTAACTACCTTATCCGAGACGTTTGCCGCCAAATACCCTTCGGGGCAAACCCATTCCCGGTTCAAGCTGATCATCAGGTCCGCCGCACGAGCGATCTGGCCGGCTTCCAGACCGGATACGATGTTGCTGCCGCAATCCACGGTTTCCGGGCGTTCCGTCGTATGCCGCATCGTTACGGTCGGAACCTGCATGATGCAGCATTCTTCCTGAACCGTTCCGCTGTCCGTTAATGCGCAGACGGCATACCGTTCCAGCTTGACGAAATCGAAAAATCCGAACGGCTGGTGAAATTCCACCAGCGGGTGGTTCGCCATATCGTTCAGCCCAGCAATGCGGGAGGCCGTTCGCGGATGGATGCTGCAGATCAGCCGGCGCCCGTAGGTTTCGGCGATTTTGTTCAGTCCCTTGACGATCTGCTGCAGCCGTTCCGGATGATCCACGTTTTCGGCGCGGTGTGCCGTGACCAGAAAGTACTCCTTCGGCTTTAGGGAGAGGCTGTTCAAAATGTTGCTTGCTTCAATCGAATCTTCGTAATGCTTCATCACTTCGTAAATCGGATTTCCCGTCAGCACGATACGCGCGCTGGGGAAGCCCTCGGCAAGCAAATGCTTTTTGCTTTGCTCCGTATACGGCATATTGATCGAAGAGATCGCATCGATGACACGCCGGTTTTTCTCTTCGGGCACACTCAGATCAAAGCAACGGTTGCCTGCTTCCATATGGACCACGGGATATCCGAGCCTTTCGGCAAGCACCGCGCAAAGCGCGCTGTTGGTATCGCCGAGCAGCAGTATTTTATCGGGTTTTTCCTTTTCCAAAATCCGCTCCATTTGAAGGAACATCGACGATAGCTGTTCACCCAGCGAAGCGGCCGAGTCCTGCAAAACGTAATCGGGTGAGCGCAAGCCCATCTGCTTAAAAAAAATACCGCTCAGCCTTTCTGCAAAATTTTGCCCGGTATGCACCAGCACATGCCGCGACGCATACCGGTCCAGCTTGGGAAGGATGAGGCTGAGCCGGATAATTTCGGGCCTTGTGCCCAAAATCGTCATGATTCTCATAGCGTCCGTCTCCTACTTTCGTTTAATGGATTGGGAGCGACGTTTGGAACGCTTGCCTGCTCCTGCCTTTCTTTTCAATCGGCGGCGTCGGACCGTGGCTGCCGGTCTTCCCGGTCTTCTCGCTCTTCTGCGTTGTAGCTTTCTTCGTCTAACCGGCCTTTTTTTGCCCGCGGGTTTCGAATTTTCCGGGTGGATCGCGGGATCGATCTGCGGGACCCCGGAGGCGGCCACCCTTTGGGAAATGGCCCCGCTCATCCAGTCGGGACAGCCGTGCTGCAGGCCTTGGACAAAGACGTGAATACGCTGGCGGTAGGCTTCCAATCCGTATGCGTTCCTTGCCGCGCTTGCGTTCATGCTGCCCGTATATTGCAGAAGCTCCGGATGATTCAAAAGTTCGGATACTTTAGCCGCAAGCGCTGCGTAGTCGCCCGTCGGAACCGTGAAACTGGCGTTCCCCGTATTGTTCATCAACTCGCCGAGACCGCCGGAATCGAAGGCGACGACCGGCTTGCCGCAAAGCATGCCTTCAAGCGCCGTCATGCCGAACCCTTCCTGCACCATGCTTGGAACGACAAGGATATCCATTGCGCTGTAAGCCGATTGCACCGATTCCACAAAAGGAATGAAACGGAAAGAGTTTCGGTGGCCGGAAGCGTTGACCTCATCGACGCAGCGGTCGTAATAAGACTGGTCGGAAGGTTTGCCGATCATGACGAAACGGCAGTTCGGGAAGGAGGCGGCCAGGATCGCCGCCATGCGGATGAATTCGAGCAGCCCCTTTTCGGGATGGATAAAGGAAGAAATGTAGCCAATACATACATGGGAATCCTTAAGGCGGAGTATTTTGCGGTATCCGTTCCGGATGAGCTTTTGCGAAGGTTGAAGAAGCGCATCGTCCGAAGACGGGGGCAGCAGCGTGATCGGCCGGGAGACAGCCCCGCGGAAAACGCGGGCCGACACCTCCGAAATGGCGATCAGGCAGTCGCTGTATTTCTCCACCACCGCAATTGCGGCAGACGTATGGGCGGTTGTTTGCATCGTTTCGGTGATCTTCCACAAAACGGGTATGCCCAGCAATTTGGCCGCGACGGCGGGCATGACGTTTACGATCGTGTTCGTCAGCACGATATCCGGGGCCGTTTCGGCGATACAGCGTACGACCGCTCCAAAATCGGCGTGATGGCGGAGAGCCTCCGCCTCTTGCTCCAGCTGCTCACCGGGCTGATACATCCCAAACAGCAGGGGGTAGGATTGGATTCGTACCTTCATGCCTTGTTTTCGGGCCGAGGCAGTCAGTTTGCCTTCCTGCGGGGCGACCAGGATACATTCGAAATAAGGCGTGATCTGAAGGCAAAACAACAGCAGGAGCTTCTCGGCCCCCGTGATGCTTCCGGTATTGCAGACATGGGAGAACAACATGATCTTAGGTTTGTACGTATTCATGGAAAATGAGGACCGCTGGCTAAAAGCACAGGGTACGATTCGCACCTCCTTTCACCCAAGTAATACAATATATTAGAAGTGAATCTGTACCGGCACGACATATGTTCCCCTCCAGATGTCCAAATGTCGAAGGAACCTTTCTTACGGGAAGACGACGGACAGCAGTTGGTTCAGGCGGTGGCCGTAGGTGTGCTCCCTTAGCGTGCGGTCAAGGGCGTTCAAGGCAATCTCCCTGCGTTCTTGTTCGTGGCTGAGGTAATATTCGATTTTATCCAGCAGCTCTTGCGGCGAGGTGTACGTTTCGATTTCTTTGCCTGGCGTATATAACTTCGCAAGGTCGCTTCGGGCGTCGCTCAGCTGAAGCGTCGCGCAGGCGGAAATTTCGAACGTGCGCGGATTCGGGGATGCTGCGGGAATTTTGACGGTATTGTTGTTGACGGAATCGTCTTCGTGGGAACGGTGAAGATTGATAACGATTTTCGAGCAGTTGTAGGCTTCCGCCGTTTCCACGGGTCCCATCCATTTGTTGACTTCGATCCGATCCTGGTATGCGGCATAATTCGGCAGGCGGTCCCACCAAATTCCGTTGATCATCGTGTTGTGCTGCATGAGCCGGTCCATGATCGGACTCAGGTATTCGACCCGGTTCCAGTAAGCCGATCCGATAAAGCTCACATCCCTGCGCTGAGCCGCCGGCGTTTTGGTTGGCTTGAAATACTCCGGAAACGCCGCAAAGGGCAAATGATGGACCTGCCGGCAGCCAAGTTGTTGGTAATACGGAATGCAGTTGGATTCCAGCGTGAATACATAATCGTAATGGCCGACGTTCTCCGTCGTCATATCCGTGTAATACGGGTCATCCGTCAGCCAAACGGCGGTTTTGATCCCCTGCCGTCGAATATCGTCCAGCTGCTCGTTTGGGACGAACATGCCGTCCAGCACGAGCACAAGGTCCGGCATCACTTGGTAGGCGACTTCGTTGATCGGCTGCCCGGGTTCAATGACCGTCAGCTGGGCAACCATGCTGCGCAGCGTCTCCGAAATGGCCTCATCCATCGGGGAATACGGGAATCCCTTCCCTGAAGCGACATACAGCACATGAAGCTGCCGGAAGGGGAACGATTCCGCGTGGCTTTTGACGATATAGTCGGCGCGTCCTTTCAAATACCCTTCCTCATACCCTCCCCGATATCCGGCTTCGCGCCCGCGTGCCCGCGCTTCCTCGGCCGGACTTGGTTGGTAGTGATGAGCTTTTGGATGTTTAATGATTGACATGTGGCAGCCCGCTCCTCTTTTATATTTTTGGATTTTAAGACGAATAACTTTTCGTACCCGATGCCTTGGATTTCCCGAAAATCTTCATGGAATTAGATCCAGCATCGTGTTTAGTCTCGAGACGAAGGAATGCTCTTTGCGCGTCGTCCATAATCCGCGCCATGCCAGCTTCAAACGTTCGTCATCATGCTCCAGGTAATAGGCGATTTTATCCTGCAGCTCTTTGACCGAGCCGAAGGTTTCAATGTCGTACCCCGGACGGTATTGCGAATGCGTATCTTCGCGGATGTCCGTAATTTGCAGCGTGCCGCAGGCGCTGATTTCGTACGTGCGCGGATTGATGGATTTGGCGCGGATGCCGTGGCTGTTCCGGTTATCCTGCCCATACTCATCCGGGCGGTGGATATTGATGACGATTTTCGCCCCGTTGTAATAATTCACGGTTTCTTCCGGGGGAATGAAACCGATGTGCAGGAAACGTCCGAGTATCCGGGTTTCCCGCAGCCTTTCCCAGAACCCTCCGGCGATGAGCACGTTTTTGTTTTCCAAAAAAGGTGCCATCTCGTCGAAGATGGCGACCCGGTTCCAAAACGCGTTGCCGATAAAGCAAATGTCGTACAGATGCCCTGGTCCGGGACGCTGCGGTTTGAACATGCCGGTATTGACCGCAAGGGGCAAATAATGCACGCTGGCCGCGCCGAGCCCGCGGTAAAACGGGACGCAGCCGAGTTCATGGGTAAACACGGTATCGTAACTTGTGCACATCCGCGCCGTGTCCTCCGTAAAATACGGATCGTCCACGAACCAAATGGCTGTTTTGATCCCCATTCCACGAATTCTCGCCACATCTTCCAGATGATTGTCGGGAAATACGTGCAGCCCGTTCATGACTAGCACGAGATCGGGCCGCTCCTTGGCCGCCAGCTCCAGCATTTTGGGGGCTTCCCCGACGATAAGTTCCTTGACCAGGCTCCGGAGTGCCGCCGTTACTCCCTGGTCGATGGCTTCGAAGCCTTGGGGGACGTAAAGTATTTTTATATCCCGAAGATGGGGCTGCATCAGGGGCACGCGTTGTTCAACGGCTTGACAGACGCCGAACCTGTAGCCGTCCGAGTAGCCATGCCGGTAGCTTTCGTTTTGTTGTGCCTTTGTTTCCACAGCTTTCACCCTGCCTGTCGTAATTTAAAGGAAACCTCTTTAGGATATTCCGGCGCACGCCCGCAGGCGGAATGTTTCCTTTTTGTAGCTGACATAAGCCGGCTTGGCATATGCCGAAGGCTTATATCAATCTATAATGATAAATATATGCGGAAGAGACACTTGCATCATGGACGGCTGCCTTTCGGGCGGTAAATTGGCGCATATCACGTTTTGCGGGCGCGAGTCCCGCTTCCCTCCATTTTCCGTAAAAGCTAGTTTTGAAGCTTTGGTGCCCCTTTTTCGGATCCGAAAATAATAAAAGCCTTCAACTCCATGAGTCCATGGAGCGAAGGCTTGACTGTTCCGATATCCCTGCCTATTTATTTCATGATGTCCGCCAAATCCTTATTTCGATTGATAGGCGAGCTGATGCCCATCCTCGTAACCTTTGGCAAACCCGGCATTAAATCCTTCATTATACGCTTCGTCGTATCCCTCGTTATAAGCGATATCCGGCGATTGGGGAACTTCCGGCGGCGAGTCCTGCTCAACCGGAGCCGGAAGAACGGGCTGAACCCACTGGCGCTTGCGCTTCCTGCGAACGGCCCCAAGCCGTGAAGGCCGTCTTTTTCTGCCTTTGGCAAGACGGCGCGGCCTTGTTTTGTTCGAACGCAACTTTCTCGTTTTTTTCACTCGGGTCTTCCGGGCAATCCGAAGCTTTCGCCTCCGGGTGCCGGATGTTGCCGACCGGGAAACACGTTTCTTGGTCTTCATCCGTTATTCCTCCTGTTCGGTCATCATGCATGCGGCAGTCGGGATGCGTTTAACCAGGGCGGCGCAGGAGTACCGCTGCGGGGTTGGCATAATGTGATACCCTGCAGCATCTCGCACATGACGGCTTGATGCTGCGTCAGGAGACGGATATTTTCGCTCAAACTTCGGGCGGACAATTCCGAATGGGAGGAAATATCCGCGATGCTGCCGAGAATCCGGGCAAGCGCCTGCTGGCTGCGCGCGATGGAGGCGATCAGCTCCAGCTTGGCTTCCTGTTCTCTAACGAAAAGACTCATTTTTCCATGTCTCCCAGATCGAAACCTGAGCCGAACATGCCGTCATCTTCCCCGAGGCCTCCTTCATCCTGAACGATAACGGCTTTCAAGTTGCTGCAAAGCCCGTTTTGGAGTTTGGTCAAACCTTCGAGCAGTTCGACGATTTGACCGTGGATTTGCAGCGGTTCGTTAAGCTGATGATCATGCGTCTCAAAGGCGTCGGCCGTTAAATGATTGATCGCCCAGTTCCGGACTTTCTCGGCCTCGACGGCTTTGGCCTCCAAAATCATCGCAATGTTCCACTGAATTTTGGATGCGGCGTCCAGCATATGCAAAAAAGCCTGTTCCCTGCTCATCTGCAGCACTCTCCCATATCATATCTCCAATTACTCTTCCTCATGGCTGCCCAGCTCTTTCACGACATGATTCAGAGTCTCCGCGAGCGCTTCCTGAAGATCCGCGATACTCCCCAGATAGGCAATGATGCTTTTATTGATTTGCCCGGAGTTCTCGATTAATCCGCTGATGCCGTCAAATTCGGGATTCTCGTCCGGCAGGTCGTGGATAATCTGGGACAGCCGGACGGCCGTCTGCCGTTCGGCATCCAGAACTCTCGCGATCTGTTGATGGGAATGAGACATATGACTTAACATTTCATCAATTTTATTCTGCATGGTCGACTCCTCCTGTAGAATGTTGCGCGAAAAGCCGCGAAGGCCCGCCCCTCCTGATCCGCTTCTGCCTGTTATATCCTATGCCGGCCGCCCACATACAGTTACGCCTAACCCGGGGCTGGAAATAAATTATTACAGCACGGGGTTCTCAAGCACCGGAGGAGCAATCAGCGGTAATCCGCGCGGGATGGAACGCAGCTGCTCGGGCGGAATATGGACGATGCCCCTTTCTTTCAGGTTCCATCGTTTCAACGCATAATCGGAGACAAACGGCCGGACCGCCCCTTTGCAATATTGATAGGCGATCCCGTCGCCGCCGCTCACGATTTGCCCGTCGATCAGCCCGCCGGGGGCGGGCAGGAGCAGGGACAGCATATCCTGCTCCGATCGAACCGCCTCCGCCGTCGGGATGCTGCGAAGATCAAGCCTGGACAGCACCACGGGTGGAATTCCGGTCATTTCTTCCAGGCCGCTGCACGGGTATTTCCTCCCTTCATGGAGAACGTACTGCCGCCCTCCTTGATCTTGAACCAGCACTTGGGTAGGGAACAGATCGGCGGGGGTTCCGGACAAGGCGACATCCGCACCGCCCGTTCCGCCGCGAAACCCCAGCTGCCGCGCCTGGTCAACCCAGGCGTATGGATTGCCCCATTTTCCCGCATAATATTGCCCATTATGTCCTTCAACGGTCTGGAACTCTTCATTTCTCAGGCTTTTCATGCTGACGCTGCCGAAATGATGGATAAACGCGTCCCCTGCAATAATCAGCTTCAGGCCGCAGAGACGGATTCGGATGATCCAGTCGTCATCCTCGTAATTCCCGATGCGGAAGCCTTCATCGAAATAACCGACCCGCTCCAGCAGCTCCCTTCGGAACAGAAGGCAAAATCCGACGAGCCTGTCGGTCTGCTTCCATTTGGATGGGTCCGGTCGGCTGTAGGCATCCGCGTAATTCCACATTTGCTCCACCGTTTCGTAGGGCACCTCGATCTGCTGCTCGCCGCTGATATAATTCGTAACCGGCCCGACAGCCCCGATCCGGGAATCGCTGTGCAGGCAGCGCAGCATATGGGTGAGCCAGCCGTTTGTCACAAGCGTGTCGTTATTCAAAATGACGATGGTATCGCCTTTGGCCATCATCAGTCCGTGATTGACGCCGCCGGCAAATCCTCGGTTCGTTTCCAGTCGCCTGTATCGAAGCTGTCCGATCCTTTTTTCCAGATAGTCCTCTGTCCCGTCGGTCGAGCCATTGTCCACGACGATGATTTCGTAAGGTTCGGCCGTGTGATGTTCGATGCTTTCGATGCAGCGCGCCAGATAATCCGCCTGATTATAGCTTGGAATAACGATGCTCGTGCCGTGGAACGGCTGTCCGAACGTTTCGCTGCCCCTCGCAAGCCCCTGTTCATACCCGCGTTCGAACCCGGCCCTGTAACGCATGGCGGCATCCTGCCCGCGGCCGTTTCCTGATCTTTTCATGCGCAACCCTCCTTGCATGTATGCTGTTCGTTCGCCGGAAGCGAAGGACATGCGTCCTGCCCGTCGCGATCCGTTCTAGTCGTAGGTCAGCTCGCCAGAAATGAGCTTATCGGCCAAATGGCCGAAATCAAGCGCCACTTTCCCAAGCTCCGCAGCAATGTTCCTGCAAATGACCACCGCCGGAATGCCGCCGGCAACCAATGCGATGTCAAACGCATGGCTCGCCGCCTCCGCAAGCACGCGCGATATGTCCCCGAACCCGTTGACGGGGGCAATCGCCCCGGCGACATGCACCCCCGAAGCGGAAAGAACGTTCGCCAAGGGCACCGCCTTGTTGCCGATGACGAGCACTTGACGCCCCTGCAGCAGCTGCTGAAGCAGTTTTTGCTCGTGGAGCGCGTAATTTATGGTCGACACGGTAAAATTAAGCGTTTCGTGGCTGATGCCGAAATGGCGAAGAACCGGGAACAGCAGCCCTTGATACGTAGGCAGCCGCGATGTCGGGATTCCGATGACGTCCGCTCCACGGACCGCTTCAACCAGCCGTTCCCGCGCATCGTGGTCGGGAAGGGTGATGCCGGCGGTTGGAAGGAACGGCCCGGCCGCCAATGATTGCTCCAGCGGAAGCACGGCGTCATGCGCCAAAGCGAGCAGCTCGCCGTCCCCCAGCCGGACTACCGACAGCGGTTGCCCGGCCGCCAATGATTGCTCCAGGCGGCGATAGACCTCTTCCGGCTTCATCAGCGGTTTAAGCCGGTGCAAATACCCCTGCAGCCCCGCCTGCATCACCTCTTTGGCGGATACGTCGGGCAAAATCGTATAAGGCGGGAGCAGTGAAGCCACTTCCTCTTCCGCCCCGGCCGCGGCTCCCGTCCTGTATCCCTCGTCGTATCCCTTTGCATAGGCCGTCTCTTCCCTGCTCTCAGCGGCCAAATCCCGGATTTCCGCCGGTTCTTCCCTAGAGGTCTTCCGACGGTACGGCGCTGCCGTTCCGGGGAATCCGGTCACGCGTCTCCGGCGGCTGGACTGCGTTTTTCTCCACGGCTTGCGTCTCCGTTCCCCGCGTCTTGCCGAACGCAGCCCGGATAAAATTCCGCCGCCGATTGCCTGCTTTGCCTTTTTGGGGCTACTGACAACGGCAGCCTTCTTCCGTAACGGAACGAAGGCTGCCGTGTGACGAAATAGCCGTGTCATGGGATCACTCCCTTCATGCGCCGGCCGGCTTCGTGCAGCGATTCGAAGGTGCCTGCGTCGCTCCACCATTTTTCGAGGATGTCGTATTCGAGTCTTCCTTCCGCCGCATACATGTTATTCACATCCGTAATTTCAAGCTCGCCGCGTTCCGAGGGATGGATCTGCGAAATGATGTCGAATACGGCGGTATCGTACATGTATATTCCGGTAACGCAATAAGAGGACTTGGGAACCGCCGGCTTTTCTTCGATTTTGGCGATCCGTCCCTGTTTTTTCCCGTCGAAGACGGGAACGCCGTAACGCCGCGCATCCTTCACCTGCTTCAGGAGCACTTTGGCCGTTCCTTCAGGCTGGCGAACAAAGCTGTCGGCGAAAGGCTTCAAATCATCCATGAACAAATTGTCGCCGAGCAGCACGACGAACCGTTCCCCTTCGGCTACAAATCCCCGTGCCAACTCGAGCGCTTCGGCGATGCCGCCCGCCTCTTCCTGAATCCGGTAGGTAAGATTGACGCCGAATTCCTTGCCGCTGCCCAAAAAGTCGGTATACAAGCCGGCGGACTGCTTGCCGATCACCATCAAAATATCGGTAATCTCCGCCTGGCGAAGCCTTTCGATCCCGTACAGGATCATCGGGTACTTCCCTACAGGAAGCAAATGCTTGTTGATCAGCCGGGTCAGCGGATACAATCTCGTTCCTGTCCCGCCTGCCAAAACGACGCCTTTCACTGCACTTCTCCTCCTTCGGGTTCACTTTTTATGCTCTTCGATAAACTGTCGAGGATCAAAATGCCACTTTTCCATAAATAAACGGTGATTTCTGTCGATCAAGGCCTGCAGCTTTTCCGGCTCCGACCGACTGAAGCTGGCGCTTCCCCGGTGATAGACGAGCACGTCCCTGCATAGCAGCAGGCGATAGCCCGCCAGCCGGGCCCGGTGGCAGTAATCGTCATCCTCGTAGTGGCCTGGGGAAAACGCTTCGTCGAAAAAGCCGATACGGTTCAGCGCCGCCCTTTTCAACAGCATGCACATGCCGATCAATCGCTTCACTTCGAGCCACCGCGCGGGATCCGAACGGTTATTGGCGGCGGCGATCCGCTGGAATTCCGGCAGGTCCCGGAAGGACAGCTCCACCTTTTGGATTCCGCTCGCGGCGTTGGTCACCGGCCCGACCAGTCCGACGTCCGGGCTGCTCTCTGCGGCCGCCAGCAAATTGCCGAGCCAGTTTTTCGTCACGGTCACGTCATTGTTAAGCAGCAGGAGATAATCTCCCCGCGCCACCTTAAATCCGACATTGCAAGCTTTGGGAAATCCCTCGTTTCCCGGCAGGGATGCGAAAACGATGCCTTCCCTCGCGCAATACTCATCCGTGCCGTCGGTGGAAGCATTGTCCACGACGACGATTTCGTAAGGAACGTCGGTATATCGGCGGATGGATTCGATGCATGACGCGAGCAACGGCAGCCCGTTAAACGTCGGGATAATGATGCTGGTCAGCGCTGCTTGCCCGTTCATACCGCATTCCTCCGCATCGCGATGTCCTTGCGGGACAAGGAGGTTCGCATGGCCGAAATTCCCCTGCGTTTCAATATTTCGCCTATCGCTTCCGCATGATCGCCGACAATCATGGCGGCGACGCTGTTTCCCTTGCCCGTGTTCCCTTTTCGCTTCCGGTTGCCCGTAAAGACGTCGACGGCGTGCACCGCCTCTACCCGGTAACCCTCAAGCACGGCCACGGCTTGCGCTTTCGGCGGCACGGACAAAAGGCCCGGATCCGTTTCCCGGATAAAGCGGCCGGATAAGGCATGCGGCACGGCCGTCATGGAGTTTGCGCCCAGATCGCTCCGGGAAAGCGATGCATTCAAGAAGCTTTTGCAACGCGTCACTTCATCCTGGGCGGCAAACAGCGGCAGAAAACCGTTCAGATCGTTCAAAGCGACGTCGCAACCTCCGTCCGCCGCATATAAAAAGGGCGCCAAGTCTTCGGCGGCAATGGCCAAATCCCCGTCGCAGAACAACACGATGTCCGCTTCGGCTAACTTGGCGCCGATGCTTCTGCCCACATCGTGCCCGAGCGGCTCCGGATAATAAACGGCCGTCACCGAGCGGTGCTCCCGAACGAGCGAGTAGCTGAGGTCCGTACATCCGTTCAGTACGACGATGATTTGCCGGAGCGGCAGCCGTTCCAGCTCGCCGAGCACCGCATGGATGGTGCCTTCTTCATTGCTCACGCAAACGACGGCGGCCGCGCTTCCCTTCAGCAGAAGCGGTATGCCGTTCTCTTTGCTCCCCGAAGCCAGAGAGTAACCCTGCACGTAAGCTTCCGACAATCGTTTCATCCGGGCATAACCCGGCCTTTGCTGTATGCTTGCGTTCATCCAGTCCACAAAGGATTGCTGAAGCCCGGAAAGATGCGTCCGCGACGCTCCGGCATCCGGGCGCGCGGCCTCTCCGGCCTTCCATCCGGCGCTGGTCGCGCGGCGCAGCCAAGGATCACTCCTGACGCCGCCTCGAGAAACGGATGAACGTTGTTGGCTTTTCATTGCCGGGCGTTTCCTTCCCACGCGGCGGATCCGCCGGTGGCTATGCCCGTGCTTTGTGCCGCGTCCCCTTTTTGTGGCGCTCATTCCTTCTCACCTTCCCACCCTGTTTCTGTCCCGGAACAAATCGCTGAACCCGGCTCTTGGATCCGTATCGGATAAATACCATTCCATCGCCCGCAAATGGTCGTCGATCACGACCTGCTGCAGCAAATCCGTTCCGTTATGCTTCACCCTGCGCCGGTTCAGCTTGCCAACCGGGACTTCGTGAACGGCTGCGACGTTCAAACCGGAACGAACGGCGATCGCTTGGGCAAGCGGGGGGACGGAAAGAAGGCCGGCGCCGATGCAATCCGCCGCTTTGCGGCTGATCGCATGCGGAACGGAGGTCATCGAGGCCCCTGACAAATCGGAGCGGTGCAAAAACGTATTAAGCGCATGCTTGGCTAAAACGACAGGATGCGGCTGGCGGCGGCGGACCGGCCCGTTGTAACGGTTAAGCGCGACGTCGGTTCCGTTCAGTACTGCGGATACGAACGGCTTCAGATCCGCGCTGCCGATTTTCATATCGGCATCGACGAACAGCAGCACTTGACCCAAAGCGGCCTCGGCACCTATGGTCCGGCCGGCGTCATGCCCGAGCGGCTCGTCGTAGTGGAGCACGCGCGCCCCCATCGCTGCCGCGATCTTTTCCGTACGGTCGGTACAGCCATTAGCCACGACGATGACTTCGCTGGATTCATGAACCTGCCGGGCAGCCCGAATCACATGGCCGACCGTCCTTTCCTCGTTCATTGCGGGAATAATGACCGATACGACCGGGCACCCGCCTGTCCTCCGCATTAAAAATTTTGCCGGGCCGCGATTGCGATCTCCGCGCCTTGGATGTCTTGATGTTCGCATGTTTCGAAATGGCTTGCGCATGCGGGCCATAATTCCCCCCCTGTTCCGAGTCGACGGATATTCCTTGAGTATCGTATGCGGCTGTCGGATGAGCGGAAGCGGCGTTTGTGCATGTCGCTTCGGCTTCCGCCGCTTATCGGATCGCCGGCTGCCCGAGTCCCGGACAACAAAAAGAGCCGGACCAAGGCGTGATCGGCCTTGATCCGGCTCGTATGAAGATAACTCCTGCTTTAGAACGGTTACGTCAGAGCGATGCCAACGGCAATCCAAGAGAGGAAACCGAACGTTTCGGCACCGTTTTGGCGTCTTACCACTTCAATGAACGCTATATCCTCCCTCTGGGTTTTGAGGACGGCATAAAAATCGGGATGGTTGCACATGGCCACGATGACGTATTGGTTGCCCGGGTACGGCTCTTGCAGCAGAATCGGAACTTCGACCTGCGTTTCTCCTTCTCCGATGCGGAAAGCGGTCATCCCGCACTGCTGTACGGTCGGCTGGCGCGAGGCGCTTCTTACCGGTGCAAATGCCAGATGGGATATCGTCACCGATTGATCGGCCAAATGTCTCCCTTCCACGGATTGGTTTTGAATATGCTGCCCGCCGACGGCTCCAGGCTGCAAATGCCATTCCTGGATGCTTTCGGCCTGCAGATGATGCGGCAGGATCGATTGCGGCTGAATATGCGTGCTGCCGATCGCGTTGGGGGCCACTTTTGCCGCATGGACGGCACCGTCGCGGAGCGCTTCTCCATGGACGGCTCCGGGAACGAGGTGACGGGCTCCGATCGCGCCGGACTGGATATGGCTGCTGCCTACCGAGAATTCCGCCAGCTTATCGGCGGTTACCGCTTCCTGGCCCAAGGCTTCCGTGCTTACCGCTCCGCTGGCCAAATGCCGCTCCGTGATGCTTCCGTCTTGAAGGTGGCTGCCGCCTACCGCTTCCGGCTGCAAATGCCATTCCTGGATGCTCTCGGCTTGCAGATGCATGGGAAGGATCGACTGCGGTTGAATATGCGCGCTGCCGATCGCATTGGGGGCCACTTTGGCCTCTTGTACGGCACCGTCGCGGAGTGCTTCTGCATGGACGGCTCCGGGAACGAGGTGACGGGCTTCGACCGCGCCGGACTGGATATGGCTGCCGCCCACCGAGGATTCCGCCAGCTTATCGGCGGTTACCGCCTCCCGGCCCAAAGCTTCGGTGCTTACCGCTCCGCCGGCCAGATGCCGTTCTCCGACGATGCCCGGCTGCAGCTGGTCTTCGCCGACCGATTCGGGCGCCAAATGCAAATGGTCTACCGCCCCGGGGGCCAGATGCCATGTTTGCACCGACTGTTCCTGAAGCTGGGCCGAAGATACGGATTCCGGAAGCAGATGCTCGCTTCGGATCGAGCCGGGGGCTATTTTATCCGCCGTCACGGCTTCCGCCTGCAAAGCCTCTCCCGATACGGCGCCGCTAGCCAGATGGCGCTCTGTTACGCTTCCGTCTTGAAGATGTCCGCTGCCGACGGCCTCTGCGGCCAAATGGGCGGAATGCACGGCTTCATCCGCCAAATGCTGCTCTTGTACGGCGCCTGCTTGAAGGTGATAGCTGCCTACCAGATCCGGCTGCAAATGCCATTCCTGGATGCTTTCGGCCTGCAGATGATGCGGCAGGATCGATTGCGGCTGAATATGCGTGCTGCCGATCGCGTTTGGCGCCACTTTCGCCGCATGAACGGCACCGTCGCGGAGCGCTTCTTCATGGACCGCTCCGGGAACGAGGTGACGGGCTTCGACCGCGCCGGACTGGATATGGCTACCGCCCACCGAGGATTCCGCCAGCTTATCGGCGGTTACCGCTTCCTGGCCCAAGGCTTCCGTGCTCACCGCTCCGCTGGCCAGATGCCGCTCCGTGATGCTTCCGTCTTGAAGGTGGCTGCCGCCTACCGCTTCCGGCTGCAAATGCCATTCCTGGATGCTCTCGGCTTGCAGATGCATGGGAAGGATCGACTGCGGCTGAATATGCGCGCTGCCGATCGCATTGGGGGCCACTTTGGCCTCTTGTACGGCACCGTCGCGGAGCGCTTCTGCATGGACGGCTCCGGGAACGAGGTGACGGGCTTCGACCGCGCCGGACTGGATATGGCTGCCGCCCACCGAGGATTCCGCCAGCTTATCGGCGGTTACCGCCTCCCGGCCCAAAGCTTCGGTGCTCACCGCTCCGCCGGCCAGATGCCGTTCTCCGACGATGCCCGGCTGCAGCTGGTCTTCGCCGACCGATTCGGGCGCCAAATGCAAATGGTCTACCGCGCCCGGGGCCAGATGCCATGTTTGAACCGACTCTTCCTGAAGCTGGGCCGAAGATACGGATTCCGGAAGCAGATGCTC
The DNA here is from genome assembly GCF_031583795.1 of Paenibacillus sp. VCA1. Lineage (NCBI taxonomy): Bacteria > Bacillati > Bacillota > Bacilli > Caryophanales > Paenibacillaceae > Paenibacillus > Paenibacillus sp. VCA1. The sequence goes on from NZ_JAVLSX010000012.1 coordinate 36,235, forward strand.
GCTTCGGATCGAGCCGGGGGCTATTTTATCCGCCGTCACGGCTTCCGCCTGCAAAGCCTCTCCCGATACGGCGCCGCTAGCCAGATGGCGATCTGTTACGCTTCCGTCTTGAAGATGTCCGCTGCCGACGGCCTCTGCGGCCAAGTGGGCGGAATGCACGGCTTCATCCGCCAAATGGGTGCTGCCGATCGCGCTTGGCGCCACTTTGGCCGCATGAACGGCACCGTCGCGGAGCGCTTCTTCATGGACGGCTCCGGGAACGAGGTGACGGGCTCCGATTGAACCGGACTGGATATGGCTGCCGCCGACCGAGGCTTCCGCCAGTTTACCGGCGGTTACCGCCCCCTGGCCCAGAGCTTCCGTGCTCACCGCTCCGTCGGCCAGATGCCGCTCCGTGATGATTCCGTCTTGAAGGTGACGGCTGCCCACCGCTTCCGGCTGCAAATGATCCCCCTGGATGCTCTCGGCCTGCAAATGGAGCGGAAGGATCGATTGCGGCTGAATATGCGTGCTGCCGATCGCGTTGGGGGCTACCTTGGCCGCATGGACGGCACCGTCGCGGAGTACTTCTTCATGGACGGCTCCGGGAACGAGGTGACGGGCTTCGACCGCGCCGGATTGAAGATGGCTGCCGCCCACCGAGGATTCCGCCAGCTTATCGGCGGTTACCGCCTCCCGGCACAAAGCTTCGGTGCTCACCGCTCCGCCGGCCAGATGCCGTTCCGTGATGATTCCGTCTTGAAGGTGGCGGCTGCCCACCGCTTCCGCAGCCAAATGGGCGGAATGTACGGCTTCGTCGGCCAAATGCTGCTCCTGTACGGCGCCTGCTTGTAGATGGCGACTGCCCACCGCTTCTTGCTGCAAATGCCAATCTTGGATGCTCTCGGACTGCAGATGAAGCGAACGGACCGTTTCCGGCTGAATGTGCGTGCCCAGAATCGCGCCGGGGGCGATTTTGGCCGATTGGATCGAACCGTCCTGAATAGCTTCGCCGTGCAAGGCGCCTGGAGCGAGGTGACGGGCTCCGATCGCGCCGGCCTGAATATGGACGCTGCCCACCGAAGACTCCGCAAGTTTATCGGATGTTACCGACTGCGGGCCCAACGCTTCCGTGCTTACGGCCCCGCTGACAAGATGCCGTTCCCCGACAATGCCGGTTTGCAGCTGGTCTTCGCCGACCGATTCGGCGGCCAAATGCATATAGTCCACTGCGCCCGGAGCGAGATGCCGTTTTTGAACCGAGTGTTCCTTCAGCTGATCCGAAGCTACGGATTCCGGAAGGATATGCTTATTTCCGATCGAACCCGGCGCAATTTTATCTGCCGTTACGGATTCTTCCTGCAATGCTTCCGCAGAGACAGCTCCGTTGGCCAAATGCCGTTTCGCTATGATTCCGTCCCGAAGATGGCGGTCGTCGATGCTATCCGCAGCCAAATGGGCGGAATGTACGGCTTCACTCGCCAAATGCTGCTCTTGTACGGCACCTGCCTGAAGATGAGCGGCGGTAACCGCATCCGCCGTCAGCTGATGGCTGCCGACCGATTCGAAAGCAAGCTTGCTTCGCGTGATGGCGCCGTCCTGAATGGCCCCGCCAAATATGGAACCTTCGTTCAGGTGTTCCGCGCCGATGCAACCTTTCTGCAGTTGCTCCGCACCGACCGATTTCGCAGCCAAATGGCGAGAAACGATTGCATCCGGGGCGATATGTCTTTCCTGAACGCTTTTTTCATGAAGATGGATTGAGCGGACCGCCTCCTGCTGCAGATTCACGCTTCCTACCGACTCGGCGGCCAGATGCCACGAGGTGACGGAGCCGCTTTTGATCGCTTCCGTGCCGACGGCTCCGGCGCTAAGATGGCTTTCCTGCACGATTCCCGGCCGCAACTGCTCAGAGCCTACGGCACCCGGCGCCATATGCCGGAACCCGACCGCGCCATCCTCGATTGCCGAGGAATGGACCGCTCCCTCGGCCACATGTTCCCTGCCGACCGCACCTTTTGCGATTTTGGAAGAAAGGACGCTGCCGTCTGCCAGCTTGCCTGACGTAACGGCCAAATCCTGAATTTTGTCGGTTGCGACGCTTTCAGGAGACAGCTTGAGCGAAGTTACCGCTTGATCGGCGAGATGAACATGGGTCACGATGGCCGGGTTCAGATGTTTCGTTTGAACGCTGCCTGCCGCCAAGCGGTCCGAAGTGACCGAATCCGTTTTAAGGATATCCGTGCCGACGATTCCAGGCTGCAAATGCTCGGATGAAATAGCCCCTGCGCCGATATGGCGGGATCGTATGACTTCATCCGCAATGGCGCCCGATCCTACGCTCTGTTCGGCGAGATGCCGGCTGTCGACTGCCCCTGTACGGATATGTTCGCTGCTTATGCTTTCCGCTGTGACGGTTTCCCCTCCGACGGAACGCGGCGCCAGCTTGCTTGCGGTAACGCTCCCATCCGCCAGCTTCTCTGCGGTAACGGAAGCGGGCTGAAGTTGCACCGCCCCGACGATTCCTTTAGCAAGGTGTTTTTGTTCCACGGCATGTTCTGCTAGATGGCTGCCCTGAACGGAAGCCTGCTGCAGATGTTTCGATTCCACGCTGTTTTCAGCCAAATGTCCTCCGCTGACGGCTCCTTGCCGGATTTTAGAGGAAAGGATGCTGCCATCCGCCAGCTTGTCGGCCGTGATGGCCAAATCCTGAATTTTATCCGTTGCGATGCTTTCAGGCGACAGTTTTAGTGAGGTTACCGCATGATCGGCGAGATGGACATGGGTCACGATCGCCGGATTCAGATGTCTCGACTGGAGGCTGCCGGCCGCGATACGGTCGGAAGTGACCGAATCTTTTCCGAGGATATCCGTGCCGACGATGCCGGGCTGCAGATGCACGGCCGAAATTGCCCCTGCTTCGATGTGGCGGGATTGAACGGCTTCATCCGCAATGGCGCCGGATTCCACGCTCAGCCTCGCAAGATGCCGGCCGCCAACCGCCCCTGCGCGAATATGCTCGGCCCCGATGCCGTCCGCCGCTACGGATGCCCCTCCTACGGAACTTTGGGCCAGCTTGCTGGCGGTAACGCTCCCATCGGCCAGCTTCTCCGCCGTAACGGAAGCGGACTGCAGCTGCTCTTCTCCAACCGCTTTTTCCATAATGTGTTTTTGTTCTACAGCATCTTCTCCGATATGGATGCGTTGAACGGAGGCCTGCTGCAAATGCCTCGACTCTATGCTGTTGTCTGCCAAATGGGCCCGACTGACGGCTCCCTGGCGAATGTGCCCTCCGGCAACCGCCCCCGGCGCAATCTGCGCTTCCTGCACGGCTCCTTGAGCCAAATGACGGGATTGGACCGCTTCGCTCGCGATTTTGCTCGGCAGTATGCTTTGATCGGCGATTTTGGATGATGTGACGGCCTGATCGACGATATGGGCCGTGCTGACGGATTGCTCCTCCAGCTTGGAGGAACCGATGCTGCGGTCAGCGATGTGAAGAGCGGTAATTTCGCCCTCTCCGATATGCGAGCCGTCGATGCTTCCTTCCGCATAATGGATACTGCTGACGGCTGACGGCGCTATGCTTTTACCGTTGACGGCGCCTTGCTGGATATGGCTCGTCGTAATGGATCCTTCGGCCAGCTGAACGGGACCGATGCTGCCGGGGGCGATTTGCCCGCTTCCGATCGTGCCTTCAGCCAGCAGTTCTCCCGTCAGCGATCCCTCGCGAATGTGGGTGCCTCCGAGCGTGCGCTCTTTGATTTTTTCCCCGGTAATGCCGCCGTTGCGGATTTTCGAAGCCGTCACCGCTCCATCCGCCAGCTTCGACGTATCCACCGCGCCGCTCGCAAGATGGCGGGGTTGGATGCTTGAGCCGGCAATTTTGCTTTCAATGATCGCTTCTTCCTGTATCAACTCGCTGGTAATGACGAGTTCTGACAAATGACGCGATTTGATGGAGCCGTCGGCGATCTTTTCCGAGGCGATCGCCCGATCCTGAAGCTTATCGGAAGATATGCTTCCGGCGCGGAGTTTTTCCCCACCGATCGAGTGGTCCCTGATCTTGCTTCCGCTGAACGCGCCGTCCGCCAAATGTTCTTCCATGACCGAAAATGCGGCGATTTTGGAGGCCGTTACCGAGCCTTCCGCCAAATGAACATGGGTCACGGCATAATCTGCGATCGCTTTCCCGTCTACTGCACCGGATTTTAATCTGGACGAATCGACCGCGCCGAAGGCGATTTTGGAAGTGACGATGGCACCGTCGCTTAAATCTTCCGTATAAATGAAAGGCTGCGAAGCATCCGGCAGCTTCTTTTCCTCGATCCGTTCCTGAGCCGTCTCCTGCGGCTCAAGAGGACATTCCTCCTTTTCCTCCTTTTCCTCCGTTACCGTTAACGTTTCCGTGACGGCAACCATTTCTTGCCCTGCTTCCCCAACCGCTTCCTCAATCGCTGCCTTCGGCTGCACGGTAAACGGCGATTCGGGCTGCACGTCGACGTCTTTCTCCGGCTGCACGGCCACGTTTGACTCCTGCTGTTCAGCGATCGGCGGCTCCGGCATTGCGTTTGCGGCTACCGATTTGATCTGGGCAGGTATTTTCTGATTTTTTATCGCTGATTCCGCTTTTTCTTTTGCAATCATATCTAATTCGTGCATATCCGGATTATCAACGAAATAAAGGCGGCTGACGTTTCTGTCGGGTTGTTTTTTACCCTTCTTTTTCAAAACCCCTCGCTCCCTTCCTGGCCGTATCATCCTTTGGCATCATATGCGGCGGACTAGGCCTTTGTCACAGCGAAGCGAGCTTTTGCATCATCCCGTGCCATCTCGCGGCCGTCTGCTGCCAGTTGAAACAGCGGGCTGCCCGCAGCCGCCCCGCCTCCCCTAACGATTGCCGCAGCCGTTTTTCGTTCAGAAGGGCGGATGATCGCAGGTCCGAGCGCGGATCCCAAAGAAGACTGCGGCAGCACGATTCCGGTTTTTCCGTCCTCCACGATTTCCGGTATGCCCCCCGCATCGGAAGCGACGACCGGAACCGCCGACGCCATCGCCTCCACGTTCACCAAACCGAAAGATTCACCCTCCGCGGATGGGACGACGACAACGTCGGCCAAATGATACCAATACGAAACAGCCGGATACGGGACGAAAGGAATGAAGGTAACATGATCGGGAAAAGGTTTTGCCAGTTCGTGAAGGTATCGTTCATACGAATGGGGACGACCCGAGCGGTAATAAGGGCTTCCGACGATCAGCACCATCACGCCCGGAACGGCACGCACCAGCTCCGGCAGGGAGGAAAGCAGATGATGTACTCCCTTGATCGGCAGCAGCCTCCCGGCATACATGACGATCCGCCTTCCCTGCCATCCCCTGTCCTTCAGCTTGGATTCCCGCAGCGCCTCGGAGGCCGGACTCCAGCGCGGCGTAAAATCCGCCAATTTGACGCCAAGCGGATTGACACTGATCATTTCCCGGAGCGCGGGATGACGTGCGGCGATTTCAAGCTTCAAATACTTGCTGTTGACGACGAGCCGGTCCAACTGCCGCAAAATCCGGCCGGCGGTCTCTTGTCCCATGTACGGCGGCGAAATATAGGTGAGGGAATGGATGGACGATACCACTTTGCTTTCCGGCAAAACCTCCTTGATTCTGCCGGCCAAAGCGGGACGGTTTTGTACGTCGATCACCCCGGGCTTCCACGCCTGAAGGGCCGCGACGACGCTTGGAGCATACCGCGCTCCATCCGGAAGGCGATGCACGGGGATCCCGCCGTCGATCGCCCCGATAACCGGGCGGCCCGGCTCGCGACCCCCGTAAATCCGTATGTCGAAACCGTCGGGAACCAAAGGGACCATTTGTTCCACCACCCGTTCGACCGAACTGCTCCGGCCCGACGGGATATAAAACGAACCCGGCGTCACCACTGCGGCTTTTTGCTTCTGCATCTTTCGGCTACCACCTCGCCCAAGGTTTTAAAGTACTTGATCCGAAAGAAAAAAATAATGCGTGTTCCAAAGAGAACCCGTTTCATTTCCAGCCTATACAGTTGCTGGGGGGAACGGTGACAAACCGGCGGAACCAAGGGGCAAAAATAGGCGGGACATGGATGGACAAACGCCCCTTGCTTACACGAAAACAGCGGCATAAACTATACCAACCCCCGAAGCGTAATTGTACGGCGTTTGACAAGGGAACATTCGGCATGGACAGCGGTTTGCGCCATGACTATATCGGGAACAGGAGGGATGAAATGTGTGGTTTTCTTATGTCGGAATTCTGTTGAATGCGGCCATGCACCGGGGGATTCCGCAGGGAAGAACCGGGCAGGAGTCCCTTTCCAACTATGAGGAGGCCGCTCGCATTTATGGGTTGATCCCCTGCTACGTCCAGCTTCAGGATCTTGACTTGGACAGCGGACAGTGCAGCGCCTACGTGCTTAAGGGGCATGCCTGGACGCTCGAGCGCATGCCGATTCCGCGCGTCATTCATAACCGGGCCATTTATATGGACGTGGGCTCCCGTCACAAAATCGAACGGCTGCTCAGCCAAGGTTACCTTATTTTCAACGCTTTTAACCGATACGGCAAAGATGAGATCCACCAGCTGCTGAAACAAGACCCGCTGCTTGCGACTCATCTCCCGAAAACGCAAATAGCCGCACCTTTGTCCATCGCGGACATGATGCGGCATTACAACGATTTGGTTATGAAGCCCTGCACCGGCAGCGTCGGCCGCGGCATATGGCGGCTTCGCCGCACGGGAACGGCCTGGAAGCTGACTTATTCGCCAAGCGGCAGGTATTATGGCTGGAAAACGGTAACCCTTCGCCAAAACAAGCTGCCCCAGGCTCTGCGAAACCGAGTAGGCCGCGTTCCGTATCTCGTCCAGGAGCGCATCGCCCTGGCGGAATACAAGGACCGGCCGTATGATTTGCGCGTCACCGTGCAGCGGGGCATCAGCGGGCAATGGGAAATAACGGGCATATACGCCAAGGCCGCCCCCTCCCGCACCTTTGTGTCCAATATGGCGCAGGGAGGAAAAGCTTTTCCCGCGGAAACCGTCCTGAGCGAAAGCCTTCCTCGCTTGTCGCCGGAAGCGATCCTGTCGGAAGTCCGTCATCTCGCGCTCCGGATCGCCGAAAAATTGGGGCAGCATCTCCCCATGGCCGCCGATTTCGGGCTCGACATCGGCCTTGCGAAAACGGGGAAACCTTATTTCATCGAATGCAACGGGCGCGACCAGCGTTACGGCTTCCGCAAGGCCGGACTAAACGAGATTTGGAAGGAAACGTACCGCAAGCCTATGGCCTATGCCCGCTTCCTCCTCGGCAGCTGATGCCCGTTGTCTTCCGTCATTTTTAGGAATGGTAGCGGACATCCGCGATGCCGAACCACGGGAAAACGGCCGCGGCGGCATAAGCGGCGCATAGAGCGAAAACAAGCATCAGGATGGCCGCTCCGTCCGCCCAGGAAACGTTGGATGGGTAGTAGTAGGTTCTACCGCCTCCACCGTTAAAGCGCTTCGCTTCCATCGCGACGGCAACCCGGTGGGCACGGCGGATGCCTTGCGACAGAAGCGGTACGGCGTACAGCCGGACATGCTCCGCCACACCCCGAAGACCGCGTCCTTTCACCTTAACGCCGCGAACCTGAAGCGCCTGCCTGCGGATGAGAAACTCCTCCCATACCATCGGCAGCAGCCGGATCGAAGCCATAAAGCTGTATGCAAACCGCGGAGCGAGCCTGAAATTTTGCATCAGCGCGTAAAAAAGTTTGACGGAAGGGGTCGTGCCGGCAAACAGCAACCCCTCCGCCGCAAACGCGATCGAGCGGAAACCCAGGTGCAGCCCGCGGTAGAAGCTTTCTGCCGTAACGCGCAGCATTCCCCATTGCCACCATAACGTATCGCCCTTACCGAACAGGATCATCGTCGCGGAGGAGGATACAAACAGCAGGCCAAACGGCAGGACAAGCAGCAGCGTTTTCCGGGCCGGATACCCGCCGAGCATAAACAAAAGTGCGGTATAAGCCGCAGCCTGATAAACCGCAAAATCAATGTCCCGCGTCATTACCGTAACCAAAAACAACACAATAAACACGGCGAGTTTTACGGCGGGATTGGCGCGAGCCAAAACCGTTTGTCGGGTAGGCGTCAGAAGCTCGATCATGTGCCCACCCGCCTTTCCGTCCGCTTGGATTCGACCGCAGGTCGTTCGATCACCGCGCCGTTCCGTACCTCCCATACCCTCGTGGCCACCTGCCGGGCGATGTCCTCTTCATGGGTTACCATCACGATGGCGGCCCCTTTTTCCTGCATATTCAGGCAGTAATCGAGTATCGCAAACGTATTGCGCGCATCCTGTCCAAAGGTCGGTTCATCCAGCAAAAGGATCGGTTGCCCCCGCATAACGGCCGCAGCCATGCTGAGCCTCCGTTTCTGGCCGGTGGAAAGCTGGTACGGATGGCGGCATTCAAGCCCTTCCAAATGGAAAAAACGCAGAAAATCGCGCGCTTTCTCTTCGGCCAGCCTGTTCTCGTCGCACGTCAATCTGCCCGTCTTCAAGGAAAAAGCCGCCTCCTCCAGCACCGTGTCCGCAACAAACTGAAATTCAGGATTTTGAAACACGTATCCGATCCGGTCCGAAGGGGGATGAGCCTTTTTTCTTTCCCTCCTGGAGGCGCCCTCCGTTTCCGGCATCGCTTCTCCGCACAGCTGATACTCCCCGCGGATCGGCAGCAGCGACATCAGACTCAGCAAAAACGAGCTTTTTCCGGCGCCGTTCGGGCCGACAATGGCGATAAAATCGCCGGGATAAATCTGCGCCGACTCTGCATGAACTACAGGCCGGCCGGCGCGGAATCCCGTGAATTGCCGCAGCGAGAGAAGCGGAGCCGGATTTTCAGGCACAACGGTTTTTTCCGCTTCGTCCCGCCTCGTTTCAAGCATCCGAAAAAAGTCCTCCCACACGCCCGGATACCATATGCCGTATTGCCGCAGTTCACGCCGGAAAGTACGGAATATCCATTCGGGGCTGCCGTCGCCGATGACGCCTCCGTCCGGAGCAAACAATATGATCCGGTCCATCCGGTCCGCGATCTCCTCAATCCGGTGCTCCACGACGATTAAGGTACGTCCTTCCGCCGATTCCCAGACGGCCTCCCACATTTGTTTCCTTCCTTCGGGATCCAGCAAAGCGGACGGTTCATCCAGAAAAATAACGTCAGGTTCAAGCAGCAGCACGGATGCCAGCGCCAACCGCTGCTTCATGCCCTGGGACAGGCTGTCTACCGGCACATGCAGCTGATCGGGGTTCAGGCCGACCGCCGCAAGAACCCGCCGCATTTCGGGAAGCATCCGCTCACGCCGGATACCGCGGTTTTCCAAAACAAACGCCAGCTCTTCATCGACATACGGCATGCAAAACTGGGTATCCGGGTCCTGAAAAACGTATCCTCCGGACTGCGGCGCCACGATGCCGTCCGCTTTGAGCGGAACCTCGATTACGTGCGGAATGAGCCCTCCCAGCACCTGCAGCAGCGTCGATTTGCCGCAGCCGCTCGGGCCGAGCAGCAGCACCTTTTCGCCGCGGCGAACCGAAAGGGACAAATCCTTAAACACAAAAGTTTGCTCGCCCGGAAATTTCAGCCTAAGCATGCTTACGCCCGCGACGGTCTCCGTTTCAAACGTCTCGCGATGTTCAATCATGTTCAAGCGCTTCGTAATCTTTTTTGGTCACGGGCCGCAGAAGCTGCGTCACGCCGGTCGCTTCCAGCGCCTTAGCCAGGGCAAACGCCAAATATCCCGCCAAAACCGCGGAGCTGACGATCCGCAGCGCATATTTGAACAGCATCATGCCGAGCGTATAGTCCGTCACGTAGCCGAAATAAATGTCGACCGCGAATGAACCAAGCGCCGCCGCCGCTCCCGCAAACGCCGCCGTTCCCATCTTGAAGCTGCGGTAGCGCATCACGGCAAAAACAAGCTCCGCGGCAAGCCCCTGCACGATGCTGTACAGCACCAGCTGAATGCCCCATTCGCTGCCGAACAATATTTCCACATGAGCCGCCGCAACCTCTGCCAAAATGGCGACGCCTGGTTTGCGGATCAGCAGCATGGCGAGCGTCGGAGCCAAAAACCAGACGCCGTAAACCAGCTCATCCGCCTGAAAAAACAGCGGCTTAAACAAGTCATACACCGAACTCCAAAAATGATACACGACGCCAAGCACAAGCGACAGAAGCACCGTGACCAGCAGGTCGCTCAGCCGCAGCCCCTTCCTTTTTTCCGCAAGCAAAACATGATCCATCCTGTTTCCCCCTCTTTTGTTTTTGAATCGGCGGGAATTTGCATGAACAGGCACGAAAAAAACCGCCCTGGATCGCAAAGAGAGACGGTTAAATAAGCCCGAAAAGGGCTTCATCGCGAATTCTCTACGCTGGCATTATCCAGATCAGATTCCCGGTCAGCAGCGGATACAGCTGCAATCTCAGCCTGATTCACTCAAGCTCCCGCATCCCATATGTAACGGATCGCATTTCATAAAAACACAAAAGCGCATCATCCGTATCCTGGTTCCAAAATACACCAATTCCGAATCGATTGGCAACAAAAAAATTTAAATAAGGATGAGACAAAAATCCAAAGAGCGACTTTCAACCGGCAATATATAGAGCGAAACGTTTTCGTTCGCCGATATATTGGACCAGGGAGCGGGAGGAATCGAATTTTGCAAAATCCTGAAATATTTAGGCTTCCGGCAGTCCCGTTGCTTCCGCCGATCGCCCCCCATTTTGGTCGTTATTGATTGATTTAACCGCTATTCTATGTCAATATATTTCAGAGTGTTCCAAAAATAGTATGCTGCGGCATTCGGATCCGGCCGCTAAATCCGATGAAACCAAAAGGCGGCCGCGAACGTTAACTCTATAAATCGACTTAGCATCATCCGAAGGGAGAAATAGCATGGCAAAAGAATGGTTAAGGCTGATGACGGAGCTCTCCTCAAGAAAGTGGCTTTCCGCATTGATGGGACGCTTTTCCCACAGCAGGCTCAGCAAAAGCGTCATCCCTTTATTCATAAAAAGCTATCAAATTCCGGCTCACGAGGCCGAAAAAGAAATTCACGAATACCGGACGCTGAACGAGTTTTTTTCGCGCCGGCTGAAGCCGGGCATGCGCCCGGTGGATGAAGGCCCGAACGTACTGACGAGCCCGGTGGATGCCAAAATCACCGCGATGGGCGACATCAGCGCGGGAACGATTTTGAACGTAAAAGGCCAGGATTATTCCGTGGCGGAGCTGCTTCATTTTTCTCCGCATTTGGAGCTCTACAAGCACGGTTATTTTTTTGTGCTGTATTTAAGCCCGACCGATTACCACCGCATCCATTCCCCTATTACGGGCGTGCGTACGGAAAGCGAGCATATTAAAGGCCGCGCCTATCCGGTCAACGAGTTCGGCATGACCCGAATGAAAACGGTGCTGTGCCGCAACGAGCGGCTGATTACCTACATCGCCGGGGAATACGGAGAGGTGGCCGTCGTTAAGGTAGGCGCCATGAACGTAAGCAGCATCCGGTACAACGACGAAAGCGTGTCCCGCTGGAACAACGGCGACGATCTGGCCTACTTCGAATTCGGGTCGACGGTCGTGCTCCTCACCCAGGACGGAACCTTTACGCCGCGGGCGGACCTGAAGCCCGGAGACCAGGTGCGAATGGGCCAGCTTCTCGGCACGCTGCATGCCCCGGCGCCCCGCTCCAACAACCCATAACCGCTGTCACGGCCGCTTGAGCACCGAAGCGATGATGTTTTGGAACAAGCGCCCCGGCAGCAGCGCTTTGGCATGAAGCGTCAGCCGGGTACTGCGCGGAAGCGCGTACCGGAACGCCGGACGTTTCATGCAGGCAATATGCGCAACGAGTTTGGCAACCTCTCTCGGGTCGCCTCCTTGTCGTACGCTTTTTTGTGAAAACGCCAGCACCTTTTCCAGCATGGATTGATAGGGCGACCCCTTCGCCGCGCTCATTTGCGTGAAGCCCTTGTCCCAAATCGGGGTGCCGTAGGCTCCGGGCTCTACCAGCACGACATCGATTCCAAACGGCCTTGCCTCAAGCGCAAGGCATTCGCTGAACCCTTCCAAAGCAAACTTGGAAGACGCGTAAGGGGCATATCCGGGAAATCCGACGCGGCCGCTGATGCTGCTGATCTGAATAATGCGCCCATTGCCGTGCTCCCGCATGATCGGCAGCACGGCCTGCGTCACGCGCACCATCCCGTGAAAATTGGTTTCCATCTGCTCCTGCCAAATCCGGGCGGGAACCTCCTCCACAAAACCTCCGTATGCCGTTCCGGCATTATTAACCAGCACGTCCAGACGCCCGTGCCGCCTGAATATGAGCGCAGCCGCCTCTGTGACGTCGTCGTTCTCGGTGACGTCCAGTCGAATGCAATGGATTTTCCCTTGTACGCCCGCTTGCGCAGCCGCTTCCATCACTACGGCTTCCGCCTCCATCCTCCGGATGCCCGCAATGACGTCGAACCCCCGTCTTGCAAGCTCGACCGAGATCAGCAGGCCGAAGCCGCTTGAGCTTCCGGTCACGAGAGCGACCGGGTTCCCTTGCCATGTGTTCACTATTCCACCGCCTTATACGGGAATCGCTTGAAACAGAAACGGCTTCCGGTCCAAATAATGGCGAAGGAGCGCCAATGAATAAGGCTTGCTCTCCCGCAGCTCGGCCGCTTCCCATGGATGCGGGGCATGATAGCTTTGGTTTTCGATCAGCGATTTGATAAAAAAGGTTTCAAGCACGCGGATGTCGTCCGGCTCGCCGGAAACGGGCAGCAAACGCTCGTATCCTTCAAGAAACACCTGCCGCTGCATCGGGTAGAGGCCGATAAATGCCTGCGCCAAATCGTACAAAAAATAACCGTAGCCGCAGCGTCCGAAATCGATCGGATAAGGCTCCCCGTCCTTGAAAACGAGATTTCCCTCATGAAAATCGCCGTGGATGATGCCAAAACGTTCGTCATCCCTTGGCATTCCCGCCATATGGGCCGTCACCTTGGCCGCGGCCTGCTCATACACGCCGTGTTCGTCCGGCGTCAGAAAGCTCCGGTAATGCTGTTTGAGCCTGGCCGCTTCTTGGGCGAACGCCTGCTCATCCCAGACCGGACGGACAAAACCTTCCGGAACCTGAAATTTCCGCGCTGCCCGGTGCATCCGGGCCAACAACCCGCCCATTTGCAGAAGCTGGCTTTCGGTGAAGTTTCCTTCCCGATGATCGCCTTCCACCCAGCGCAGCACCGAAACCTTCCAGCTTTGCCCCCGTCCCGTCTCCACCTCGGTTACGTAAGAGCCTTCGCGGTTTTTGACGCCTAACGGCGCCCCGATGCCTTCTTCTTCGGCCAAATAGGCAAGCCACTCCATTTCCGAAACGGTTTCGGCTGAAGACGCCGATCCGGGATGGACGCGGAGCAAATACCGCCTTCCCGTTTCGTCTTCGATTTTATAGGTCACATGCTCCGATACCTGGATGAAATCCAGCTCTTTTTCATGAATGTCGTATTGCTCGAGAGCAGCCGTTAAAGCCGCTTCCGCCTGAACGAGCAATAGTCTTCTGCTGTCTTCCGTATCCGCCTGAAAAGCTTCGTTCATAGATACCGCCCCCTTCATTTTCTGTTTTGCCTGGTCAAGATGCAAGCAACATCCCATACTGCTAGCATAGCATACCGGGCGCTTCGAATTCGAAATATTATCGCAATGCCCTTTCGGACCGAAGCGGGTTTTGCCTTTACTGGCCTTCATATAAGAAAAACGTCTATCGACGTACTTCCTAAGAAGACAGACCGCGCTTAAAGGTAGTTTTTCTTGCAATATCAGGAAGAAATGGCTCTGTAATTTATACATGCTGATATTATAAAAAACGGCGGCGCAGTCCTCATGACTGCCCGCCATTTTACTATTGCTTTGTCTTCACCCGCTACGAAGCCTGTCCCTTCGGAAATCCCTATGGGTCCGGAAAATAGGATTCAACGGATTTCGGAAGGTTTTTTCCCCGTATATTGCTTGAACTGCCTGCTGAAGAAAAAGATATCGCGGTACCCGAGGGCATCCGCCACCTCCGTCACGTTCATGCCCGCGTGAAGCAGCAGATGCTGCGCGCGTTCGATCCGCGTCCGGATGATATAGGATTGCACCGGCGTCCCGATCAGCTCCTTGAACTTGATCGAAAAATAGCGCGGCGACAAACCCGCACGGGCGGCAAGATCTTCGACCCGATGGGGTTTGCCGGGATGCTGCTGAACGTAATTCGCGATTTCGTGGATGACCTCGGTTAGCTGGTTGCTTACCTTCTTCTCCTCCGGCTGCTCGCGGTCATGCCGCAGCAGATGGATCATGAGCTGCTTCAGGATGAGCTGCCCTTCCTCCTGCGCGGCGAACGTATTCACCAAAAACAACCTGACGTACCGGGACAGCATATATTCGAAATCGACGGTATCCGTGAGCCTTCGATAAGGCTGCGGAATGTCGCTTACCGGCTCGTTGATCCTGAAGTGGCTGTAGGTTAACACAAGCGGCTTTTGCGGATTATGGGTCGCGCTCGTATGGTCCCCCGGCCTGAACAAAAAGCAGCTGCCTTTGCCGACCTCAAACGGCTCGTCGTTCCGGATCACCGTCCCTTCGCCGCTCCATACATAAAATAAATCGTAGTTTTCCAACGCTTTTTCGCGTTTCTGCCATTTCCATCCCGGCTCGCATACGATTTTCGCCAGCGAGGGCAGTATTTGAAAAGAAGACGGCGACGCGTGCAGCATGTCGTCATTCCCCCTTAGGATATTTACTTTACAAGAAAAACGTTGATCGCCGTATTTTCCATAAGCGAGAGCCGCATGCCGGCGGTGTTTTTCAAAAATCTATCTCCATGATACCCCTTCACGAGAATTTTTGCACATCCTGCCATGCAAGCGCAAGTCTGCGGATGCCTTCCTCCATCTTCTCCTCCGTCAGATGGGCGAACCCGAAACAGGCGGCCGGCGGCCCCTGGTCCATCCAGTACGCCTGGGCATCGCGGAAATAAACGCCTCTTCGGTTTGCGGCTTCGCAGAACGCCCCGAACTCCTCCGGCGATTTCAGCCAGTTCGCATACACGTGCAATCCTGCGTCGCCGGGCATCAGCTCGAAAAGCCCGCCGGCCATTTCGTGCATCCAGTTCCAGAATTGGCGGTGTCTCGCCCCGTACAGCCGGGTCAGCCTGCGCAAATGACGCCTATAGCTGCCCTTGGCCATAAACCTGGCTAACGCCCGCTGTTCCAGCAGCCCCGGCGACATCGGCTCATACAGCGATTTGGCGCGTACGGCAGCCGCAACCAGCCCTTCCGGCAGGACCGCATACCCGAGCCTCAGCCCGGGGAACATCGTCTGGGAGAAGGAGCCGATATAAATGACGCGTTCCTGAGTGTCAAGCGTCTTCAGCGGCTCGATCGGACGTCCTCCAAAACGGAATTCGCTGTCATAATCGTCTTCGATGATGACCGCATCATGCCGCTCCGCCCACTCGAGAAGCTGTCTCCGCCGCTGCAGGCTGAGTACGGCTCCCGTCGGATACTGCCTGCTCGGCGTCACGAACAGAATCCCCGCGTCCCATTCCTGCGGCCGTACTCCTTGGCGGTCGACCGCTGCGGGAATGACTCTGCCGCCGCAGGCTCCAATCGCCCTACGGATGCCGTGAAACCCCGGATTTTCCACGACTGCCGCCTCTCCTTCATTCATCAGCAGCTGAAACAGCAGCACGATGGCCTGCATCGAACCGTTAAATAGAACGACATGCTCCGGACGGGCCATGATGCCCCGCGTCACGCGCAAATGGGAAGCGATCGCCTCACGCAGCTGCCCGTCGCCTTCCGGCGGCGCTTTGTGCTGCAGTCCGGTTCCTTTTGGCCCCCCTGCATGGGAAAGCGCGCTCCGCCATTCTTCATACGGAAACCGGCTCATTTCAAGCGGCTGATTGATAAAGCTGATGTCCGCCCGTTTTGCCTGCTCCAAAGGCGCAGCCGGGAGGTGAAGCAGACGATCGCCCCATCTCGAGAGCCTGATCGGCGATTCCTTTATGTTCTCCGCCTGCCGGGGGGAATAGCCTGCGTCAGTAACAAAGGTTCCCCTGCCCGTTTCGGCATGAACGTATCCTTCCGCCATCAGCATGTCGTAGCTTTGGGCGACCGCCCCGCGCGACAACCCGTACTGTTCCGCCAGCTCCCGGGTCGACGGCAGCTTCATGCCGCCCGGCAAACGCCCGTCCTGAATGGCCTCCCGCAAAGCATGGTAAAGCGCCAGATATTTGAACCGGTATTGGTCGAGATATGCCTGCATATGGAGCGTCAATTCCATCCTGTCAGCCTCTTTTCTAAACAACGTGCAACATTGGACTATAAAATTTAATCTAAATTGGATCTTTTTTGTTGTCAATGCGTCCGTTATGCTGACAAAAAGCTTTTGCGGACCGAACATCGGACGTCATGCAAAACGGCAAAAAAGATAGTGGGGGAAAATAAAATGAGAAGAAATGAATTCACCGTTACCGAGGAAAAGGAAATCGATGCGTTCTTGTCCGGGATGAGCTTCGGCTTTCTCGGCACCGTCTCGGAAGACGGGCGCCCGCGGGTTACGCCGCTCAATTTCGTGTACGATCAGGGCATCTTTTATTTTCACGGCAGCCGGATCGGCGAAAAAATAGACCACCTAAAAGCGAATCCGGCGGTCAGCTTCAGCGTGGCCGATGAATATGCGGTCATCCCTTCCTATTTCACCGACCCGAACCTGGCCTGTCCGGCAACGACTTATTTCAAAAGCGTCACGGCAAGCGGCCGGGCAGAAATTGTAACGGATGTGCAAGAGAAAGCGGCGGTGTTCACGCTGCTGATGAAAAAACTCCAACCGGAAGGCGGCTATGATCCGATCGATCCCGCCAACCCGGCCTACGCCCCGCGGCTGCGCAACGTGGCCGTCGTCAAGATCGTACCGGACCTGGTTACCGCCAAATTCAAATTCGGGCAAAACCTGGCGGATGACGAAAGGAACCGGGTGCTTTGCGGGCTTTCGTCCCGGGGCGGCAGTCGCGACCTTGAAACAGCCGAACTGATCCGCGTCAGCGCTCCGGCCGAACCCAAAAAGAAAAGGGGGACGCCGGGCAGAAATTCGGAAATAAATGAATGACCGCCCGGTATAAAAAGCTCCTTTTGCCGTGACGGCTCCTGCTGCAAATGATATAATGTTAGGCAGTTAATACGGAAACCTTACATGGAAATCCCGCTTCATTTCCGACATTACAACCGATTTGGAAGGATGGAAGACATGGTAAACCGACCTGCTGAACAATTGAACGAAAGCATCAAATCCGGCAATCCGCATGTGCACGACATGCTGTCCACGCTGGGAAAAGAAATCTATTTTCCGAAGGAAGGCATTTTGAGCCAATCCGCCGAAGCCGCCGGCCATGCCAAAAAATACAACGCGACGATCGGCATCGCGACGGAAGGCGGCATTCCGATGCATTTGGACGTCATCCAAAGCAAGCTGTCCGCCTATCAGCCGAAGGATCTTTATCCTTACGCTCCTCCTGCCGGCAAACCCGAACTTCGGGCCGCCTGGCTTGCCAAAATGAAGGAAGAAAATCCTTCCCTGGAAGGGAAATCGGTCAGCAATCCGATCGTGACCAACGCGCTGACGCACGGCCTCAGCATCGTTGCCGACCTGTTCGTCGATGAAGGGGACGCCGTCATTTTCCCGGACAAAAACTGGGAGAACTATGAGCTGACCTTCGGCATCCGCCGCCACGCGGACATCGTCAATTATCCGCTCTTTACGGACGAAATGACGTTCAACAGCCAAGGCCTGCGCGAGGCGCTGCTTGCGCAAAAGGACAAAGGCAAAGCGATCGTGATCCTCAACTTCCCGAACAACCCGACGGGATACACCCCGGGGCTTAAAGAAGGGGAAGAAATCGTTGCGGCCGTCAAGGAAGCGGCGGAAGAAGGCATCAACGTGGTCGTGGTCACGGACGACGCTTATTTCGGGCTCTTTTTTGAAGATTCCCTGAAGGAGTCGTTGTTCGGCAAGCTGGCCGGTCTTCATCCGCGGGTCCTCGCCGTCAAAGTCGACGGCGCCACCAAGGAAGAATTCGTGTGGGGCTTCCGCGTCGGGTTTATCACCTATGCTTCCGAAAACAAAGACGTGCTGAATGCGCTGGAGCAAAAAACGCTCGGCATCATCCGCGCCACCGTTTCCAGCTGCTCCCATCCTTCGCAGACGTTTGTGCTCGATGCGCTTAAATCGCCGGAATTTCAGGCGCAGAAGGAAGAAAAATTCCAAATCATGAAAGGCCGCGCCAATAAAGTCAAAACGCTGCTCGACAGCGGAAAATACGGGGACGCGTGGGACTATTATCCGTTCAATTCGGGTTACTTCATGTGCCTGAAGCTGAAGGATGTATCCGCGGAAGAGCTGCGCACGCACATCCTTCATCAATACGGTGTCGGAACGATCGCGCTCGGCGAGCATGACCTTCGCATCGCGTTTTCCTGCATCGAGGAAGAATACCTCGAAGATCTGTTTGATCTGGTGCACAAGGGAATACTCGATTTGCGGAAATAGCAACGCGTTTATCATAACGGTCCATGATCCAGGGAATTGTTTTTTATCCCGGAACGGGTGATTGCCCAAGCACGGATATCCCCCTAGACATATGATACGGTGTAAGTCAAAACAATCCAATGTAAAGGGGAATGAACAATGAGCGAAGAAGTAAGAGGCGCGTACGGATACGGTTGTCACGGGTTGTTTCATAACACGGGTGCAATCCTTGTTCTCTTCATCCTTCTGGTCATCATCACCCGTTCTTTCTGGATCTGATCTCGCATCCTTGGATCAAGCATAAAATTACGAAAAGGCATAGGGCCGGGATTCTCCCGGCCCTATGCCTTTTTATTTCGATGTGAAATTCCGTCAATCTTCGTCTTCATCGTCGGACGCTTTTTTTCTGTCGGCAAAAAAACGGAACAGCAAACAGAGGACGATCCCGCCCGCCAGCGTCATAAAGACGGCGCCGAAACGGCCGGGCCCCGCTCCAAGCAGCGGAAGCCAGGTTACGGCCGCAAACAGCAGCTGAATTTGAAACGCGAGCTTGACCGCATTGCTTCTGCGGCTGCCGGGCGCGATCGGATATACGTGAAGCCAAAAGGATTCGCTGTGAAAGCGCAGCAGCGACGACAGCTGAACCCCTGCCAAAAATACGAAAAACAAATAGATGACGGAGCCGACGATGCCGCCCCGCTGCCACCATGCCAAAAACGCCGCCAATATGCCGACCCTAAGCACGATGCCCAAAATGTCGCTGCGCACGAAGCTTTTGACGAGCAGGTACCGGTACGCCGTTTCCGGTTTCCACGGGATGCCGTTTCCGGCCCAGGAAAGCCATTTTCGCGCATAAACGCGCTGCTCCCTGCCCGGGACATTGACGAACCAGCCCAAGATCATCAGCACGCGTCCGACCTGTACTTTTTCTTGGGCAATCAGCCTCTCCCATGCCACGGGATGTTTGGCCGGGATGCGCAGCGCGGCGAGATACGTGACCGCAAGCAGCGCGATAAAGATCAAGCTGCGCCCCGCCGGCTGCCACATCCAAGCGGCCACGGAGAGCGCAAGCGCGACGTAACGCAGCAGCCTGTACGCGAACGCGGCCTTCCGTGAAACCATCCGCAGCTCTTTCCAGCAGCCGTAGCTGGCCAGCAGCTTCAGCGCAACCAGAACGATCAGGAACAGCCAAAAGGGCTTCGGATTGACATCGCTGCGAACGTATAGCGGCCACAAAGTAAGAAAGATGATGGCTAAAACCAGCAGTTTGTAAACGACGCCGCCGATCCAGCTTCCTTTGAAATAGCTTGCCATCCGGGATTCCTGGGGCAGCAGGAAAACGCTGTCCGCCGGAACCAGGTAGGTTCTAAAGCTGCTGTTTACCGTCAAAGGCACCAACAAAACCAGCATGATCCAGCGGATCGGCAGTCCGGCAGGAATATGCTGAACGAAAGCCGTATACCATGCCGAAAAGGCGATCAGCGCAAACATGAAAAGCACCGCCACACCGCTTTGGAAAACGTAACCGAGGTACGGCAGCACTTCTTTTCCCCAGAAGCGGCTGCGGCGTTCCGCCCTTAATTTCATCAGGTCCATTGTCAATCCCTGCCTTGCACGAGGGTATAGAACATTTCTTCAAGCCCTGCCCCGGCCGTTCCCGCCTGCGCTTCGATCGCTTCCAGCGGCCCTTGCGCGATGACGCTTCCCTGATGCAGCACGACAAACCGGTCGCAGTAGTTCTCGATCGTCGAAAGGATATGGGAGCTCAGCAGAATGGACGAGCCCCCTTCCTTCAATTCAACCATAAAATCCAGCAAAGACCGGATGCCGAGCGGATCAAGCCCGAGAAACGGCTCGTCGATGATATACAGCGACGGCCGGGCCACGAAAGCGCACATGATCATGACTTTCTGCCGCATCCCTTTGGACAAATGCGTGGACAGGCTGTCCATTTTGTCCTGCATCCGGAAAATGCGGGACAGCCTGTCCGCACGTTCCTCGTAATCGCTGCGCGGAACGTTATAAGCTCTCGCCGTAAATTCGAGATGCTCGCGGACGGTCATCTCGTCGTACAAAAGCGGGGATTCCGGGACGAAAGCCAAGGAGCCGTGATACGTTTCCGCATCCTCCTCCCGCTTTTTCCCACGTACCCGAATCTCCCCCTTCTGGGGGTTCATGAGCCCGAGAATATGCTTCATGGTCGTGCTTTTTCCGGCGCCGTTCAAACCGATCAAACCGACCATTTCGCCCGGGTTAACCTGAAAGGATATGTCGTGAAGCACGGGGCGGTTTATGCTGTAGCCCCCGCTTAAGCCTTGAATATCCAATACCGTATTTCCGTTCATTGCAACACCTCCATGAAATGCCGAATACCGCTTTTTACGTCAAGGGCGTTTTTTGTCCTTCAGCCATTTGGGAGCCCCTTTGTTTTTCCGGTCGCGCTCCCGCTGGCTGTCGTTTCGAGCCGGCGGCTTGCCGCCGCGGGCAGGTTCGCTTTTGCTTTTGCCCGGTCCGGACGGCCTGCGCGTCTCCTCCCTGACCGCTGCGTCTCTTGTTGAGCCGTTGCCTGAAGCATCCGCAGCGATTTTGGCATTCGGTCCCTTGTCCGCAGAGTTCCTGGTGCCGGACTGTCCCCGCCCCCCGGGCGCCGCCCCCGGCTTCAACACCTTGCCGCCGTACAGCCGGCGCTCTTCCAGCGGAATGCCGAGCTCCTTCGCAAATTTGTTCATGATGAAAATTTGCCGGTACGTTACAATGGAGAGAACCAGGCCGCTTCGACCCATGCGTCCGGTACGTCCCGCACGGTGCACGTAATGCTCGGCATCCGCCGGCGGATCATAGTTCACGACCATCTCGAGCTCTTCGATATCGAGACCGCGGGCGGCCACGTCGCTCGCAACCAGCACTTTGAACTTGCCGCCGCGGAACCCGGACAGCACCCTGCTGCGGCTCAGCTTATCCGCGTCCGCATACAGCGCCTCCGCCGAAATGCCCAAATAATTCAATTTCGCCTGTACTTCCGCGATCGTTTCCGTCTGATTGACGAACACAATCGCTTTTTTCGGATTAAAGTGGCGGAGGACGCGGCGCAGCGTCTCCACTTTATCCCTTTCTTCGCCCGCAAAATAAAAATGCTCGAGGCCTTTGGCCGTAGATTGGTCCGGATCGATGCCGATCTCGACCGGAGCGTTCATCTCGCGTTTGACCAGCGCCGCCGTCTCCGGGCTGACGGTCGCCGACAAAAACACGAGCTGACGGTCCCGAAGGGCGCTGCGCAGTATGCGATCCACGTCCGCCGCGCCGCCAAGCTGAAACACCTGATCCACTTCATCCACGACGATCGTATTCACTTCATGCATCTTCAGCTTGCGGATTTCGATCAGCTCACGGATCCTTCCCGGCGTGCCGACGAGAAGCTGGGGATGCTGCTTCAGCTTTTCCACCTGGCGCTTCAGGGCGGCACCGCCGATCAGTCCAAGCACGCCGATGCCGCGGTCTTGTCCGTATTTTTCGCCTTCCCTGACGATCTGCATGGCGAGCTCCTGCGTCGGGGCGATCACCAGCTTTTGCGCCGCTTTCCGGCCGGCGTCGATGCCCTGCAGGATCGGCAGCAGGTAGGCCAACGTTTTGCCGGTCCCCGTCTGCGAACGGGCCAGCACGTCCGCTCCCCGCAAAATGGCGGGAATGGCCTCCGCCTGCACCGGAGTCGGTTCCGTGATTCCGTATTCCGAAAGGCTGTTTATCAATGACTGTTCAATGCCCAGCGCTGTAAACGAAGTTGCGTTCATTATATTCCATCCTTTTATCTAAGTCATTCCTATCCATTATATGATAAAAGAGCCTCCGCACCAAAAAATTAATTTCAGACCGGACCGGCGGCATATAATTCCCCCGAAAAGTAAGGCTATGGCTTCAAAGCCGATTCAGATGCTTGGCGGGGACACCGGAAATCATAAAATGCTCTATAGATCCAAAAAAGCCGGCTCTTTCCCGAGCCGGCCTGTCATTTTTTATTCATCATGCGGTATGTAAGCCTGTCGGACAGGCGCGGGAACAGCTGGTACAATCGCATGGCCGCGGCAGCCTTGAGCGGCAGGTTCAGCTCTTCCTTGCCCGTTTCCATCAGCCGCACCATCTTGCGCGCGACATGTTCCGGTTTCATCATCAGCCATTTTACGCTGCTTACGTATCCTCCCGAAGGATCGGCGATATCAAAAAAAGGCGTATCGATCGGGCCCGGATTGACGGTGGACACCGCGACTCCCGTGCCGCGCAGCTCCTGCCGCAAGGCGTTGCTGAATCCGAGCACCGCGTGTTTGGTCGCCGTGTAGGCAGTCGACTTGGCGGTGCCGATTTTGCCGGCCATGGACGCGACGTTGACGATCAACCCGCTGCGGCGTTCAAGCATATGGGGAAGCACCGCCTTCGTGCAGCGCACGGTCCCCATATAGTTCACGTCCATCATCCGCCCGAATTCTTCGGAAGGCATGTCCGTAGCCGCTTCGAATTTGCCGTACCCCGCGTTGTTCAATAAAATGTCGATTCCTCCGAAGTCCCGTATCGTTTCTTCTACGGTCTGCCTGACCTCTTCTTCGCTGGTCACGTCGAGCACCCGAATCCCGTGTTTTCCGGCGATCCGGCCGGAGGCTTCGGCCAGCTTGCTTTCGGAGCGCGCCGCCAAAACCGGGACGGCCCCCTTTTCGCTGAGCATTTGCGCCGTCAACAGGCCGATTCCGCTTGAAGCCCCTGTAATCAACACGACTTTATCCTTCAACATGGTTTCCAGATCCTCCTAAGCGATGCGCGTGGCGGTTCGCCGCCGCGCTCCCGTTTTTGCCTTTCTTCTAAAGATAGCAGAAACAGCCGTTTGGAGGAAATCGCTGCAGGTAAAAAGAATTTTTCCTATGAAATCATGACCTGGATGTCAAGTTCCCCGATTCCGTCCATTAACAGCGGGATGCTGAGCGCTTTCTGCGGAGAAGCCGAAATCACATGCTCGCTTTTGACCACCTTCGGCGGCGTAATGTCGACGCTGACGCCCTGATTGGACAAGATCGTGCTCGCATTGCCGCTAATCATGTTTCCGAGCTCGGAAATCGCGCTTTGCCCCATCTCGTCCATTTCCGTCAAAACATATCCGCCCATCATGACGGAAACCATCCGGAGCGCAACGCTCTCATGAATGCCGAACATAATATTTCCGTTCAACTGTCCGGTCATTCCGATTTGAATCCAAATATGGTCCTGAATGAATTCGACCGTCTTTACCCCAAGGTTTCCCGTCGAAGGGGATACCTGTATCACCTGCTCAATGACAAGCCGCGCGGATTCCAGAAAAGGATTAATAACCTCCGCTTTCATTAATGTAAAACACCCCTTCCAGCTAGATGGCAGCACTACGCTCCAAAAGTCCCATTTCCGTTTGAACCAATTATACGTGAAACCACTCAATAAATCACCAAAAATTCACATTCGCTTGAATAACTAGGGTATAATTGCCCTTATGATTAATTCCTTTTTCCTATTTAAGAAATCGCGAGCCCGAATCCTGATATGTATATCGGTCCTTTAGGCATAATTTTGAATACCATGACGAAATTTGCATGCTCATTTTTTTGTTTTGAGAGAACCGCCCACGTTTGGCTGCAAGCCCGGAACCCGCGCCCGCGCGGCATTGCCGACGCTTTCGGAATCCCATATAATTAAAGGATATACACTTTGGTCGAAGCTCCGTTCAGGGTACAAATAAAGTCTAAGGAGGAACTGCATGAACATCAGTCAACTGGAGACACTGATTACCATCTCAAAGACGATGAGTTTCCGCAAAGCCGGAGAACTGCTCAATTTGACCCAGCCTGCGGTATCCGCCCAAATCAAAAGCCTGGAGGATGAGTTCAAAACCGTTCTGGTCGACCGAAATCAGCCGGTTACGCTCACCGACCGCGGGCAGGTGTTCCTTGAACACGCCGAGCGGATTCTGGCCGTTGTGGAAGAGCTGAAGCAGCGATTGTCCGATCTGGATCAAATCCCGCAGGGACATATCGTTCTTGGCACGACGACCTCCATCGCGATCCAAATCCTGCCGAGGGTGCTTTCCTATTTTCAAAACCAGTTCCCTCTTATCAAAACGTCGATCCAATCGATGGCCTCCTCCCAAATTTATACGAGCGTTGAAAACGGCCAAATCGATGTCGGCATCGGTTATTTGATTGAACGCAACCCCAATTTGATTACGTCCGTCCTGTACTACGACACTTTCGAGCTGATCGTCTCTCCAAGGCACCCCCTTGCCCGCAAAACGACGGTATCGACGGACGTCCTTCAGGACACGCCGCTCATTCTGCTGTCGCAGGATACGGTCGGCAGACGGTTCAGCGACGAAATATTCAAAAAACACGGCATTGTCCCTAACGTGGTCATGGAGCTGTCAAGCAGCGAGGAAATCAAACGGATGGTCGAAATCGACCTTGGCGCCGCCATTATGTCCAAGCAATCGGTTGCCAGCGAGCTGCGTCACGGCACCCTCAAAATCATCCCGCTCAGGGAGCTTGAGGTCAGCCATCCGGTCGGATTGATTTACAAATCCGGAA
Organism: Paenibacillus sp. VCA1; assembly: GCF_031583795.1. Taxonomy (NCBI): domain Bacteria; kingdom Bacillati; phylum Bacillota; class Bacilli; order Caryophanales; family Paenibacillaceae; genus Paenibacillus; species Paenibacillus sp. VCA1. The sequence goes on from NZ_JAVLSX010000012.1 coordinate 61,440, forward strand.
AATATCTCAATTCCGCCATGCAGCAGTTTCTAAGCGACTTAAAGGGCATGCCCGAAACCCAGTTCATCAGCTCCGAATAAGTTCGGACGCCAATTTCAAGCGAAGGGAGAACATACGATGAAATTCGATCTTCATACCCACCATTTCCGCTGCGGGCATGCGGACGGAACGATCCGCGATTATGTGGAGGCCGCCGTTTCCGCCGGCTTGCAAGCGATCGGCATCTCCGACCACACCCCTTATTTCGGGGAAAAAGCGGAGCAGGCGTTTCCGGCTATCGCCATGGGAAAATCCGAAATCGCGAACTACGTCGAAGAGGTGCTGCAGCTGAAAAAAGAGTATGCGGGCAAAATCGACGTGCTGCTTGGCATCGAGTCGGATTATTTTCCCGAACACTTCGAAACCTACCGCAAGGTGCTGTCCAATTATCCGTTCGACTACATTATCGGGTCGGTGCATAGCGTCGGCGGCGTCAGCATTTTCAACAAAAACCGTTGGAAAAAATTAAACGATAAGCAGCAAATCGAAGTAAAGGAAGAATACTACCGGCTGATCCAGGATTCGGCGCGAAGCGGCTTGTTTCAATTTTTGGGCCACATCGACGCCATGAAAGGGAATTATCCCGCATTTTCCGATATTCCCGCGGAACGCATGATGGACGAAACGCTGCAGGTCATTGCGGAACACGGGGTGGCGATCGAAATCAACACTTCGGGCAAAACCAAGCTGAGCGGCGGCTGGTATCCGTCGGATTCGATTCTGGAGCGCGCCTGCCATTTCGGCGTCGACGTCACGTTCGGCTCGGACGCGCATAAGCCTTCCCGGGTTGCGGATGAGCTGAATCAGGTCGCCGCGCGCCTGAAAGAGATCGGCTTCAAGGAATGGGTCTATTTTAAAAACAAGGAAAAAATCAGCGTGCCGCTGTAGCCTTTTCCGTCCAAAACAAAAAAAAATGGACCCGTCACGAGCGGGTCCTCAAAACATCATTTATATTTTCAAAAAGGGGGTCATGCAATAAGTGTACCCCGTCTCTGTTAGAGACGCATAACAGCAATATTTCAATTATGTTACAAAACAGGTCCCCCGTTACATTTCTCTTTCAGCGCTTTCGGCGCGGGCAGCTTTCCTTTTTCCCGCTTGACCGGAGCGGTTCACGATAATGATGCCGGCAACGACCAGCCCAAGCGACAGCCCGATCCAGGCCGACACGCGTTCGTCCAGCAGCACCGCCGACAGCAGAACGCCGAAAACCGGAATCAGGAACAAATATAAGGATACTTTTCCGACCGCGTTATATTTCATGACCGTGTTCCACAGCGCAAATCCTGCGGCCGAAAGCACGGAAAGGTAAAGAAGCAGCAGCCATCCTTTGGCGTCGAAATGGAACGGCGCAACCCCGCTCCGGACGGCTCCGACGGCCAATAGCGCCAAGCCCCCGATCAGCATCTGTTTTCCCGTCAGCGCAATGACGGATTCGCCTGCGCTTTCCTTGCGGAAAAGCACGTTGCCGAATCCGCCGAAAGCGGCCGAAGCCAGCAGCAGGACCGCTCCGATGCCGAAATGGAACTGCACGCCCTGCTGTGCGAATCCCATGACCAAAATGCCGAAAAAGCCGAGCAGCAGGCCAAACCATTTGGCCGGATTCAACGATTCCGACTTGTCCATGAGCCGGGCGGACAAAATTTGAAAAAGCGACGTGGAGCCTACCAAAATGGAGCCCTCGATGCCCGAGCTGTAGCTGAGTCCCGCATACAACACGAGGTACTGCAAAAATGTCTGGATCAAGCCTAGACGAACGAGACGGGGCAACGAAAGCGGCTTGCGGCCCTGGCCGCGGGCGTGTCCCATCAGCATCGCCAGCAGCATCAGCAGAAGCCCCGCCAGCGCAAAACGGTAACCCGCGAACACCCACTCCCCGAATACGTTTTTCGAATCGATCCGAAAATGCTCGTAGCTTATTTTGATGACAGGCAGCGCGCTTCCCCATAGCAGGGTGGCCCCCGCCGAGCTGATCAAAATGCCTGCCGGATGTTTAAACCATGTTTCTGCCTTCACTTGCTGCACTTAATCTCCTTTCAGTCCTTACCCTCGCGTTGAACGCCCGAACGACAGGCTTCAAATTGCCGGTCCGTAAGGCTGTATATTTTCATCTCAAGCGGTCCCGCAAAAAACATCCGCTTATGGATAAACGTTCGTTCCAGCACCATGCCGTTTTTTTGCATGACGCGTTCCGAGGCGGCATTAACGGCATGACACCGGCCTTCGACCCGCCGCAGCCGCAGTCCGCAAAAAACATATTGCAGCAGCACGGCCACGGCTTCCGTCGCCAGTCCCCGCCGCCAAAACCTGCGGTCGATCATGTAGCCGATCATGGCGTCTTTTTGCTCCTGCCTCCAGTTTTGCAAGGACACGACCCCGACGGGAACGTCCGACTCCGGAATCCATATCCCGTAATGCTTCGAATCCGGGCGGCCGTCGTTCAAAAGCTCCGCCGCCACGCGGCGGGAACGCCCGAAGCTGAACATCGACCCTTGCGTGACGTATTTCGCCACCAGCGGATCGGAGAGGATCGCCAGCAACGCGGGGGCATCTTTTTTCTCGATCTGCCGGAGCGTGAGGCTTTCTCCCGCCAACACGGGCGAAAAATGAAATTTTTCCGCAATCATTTCCGGATCCTCTCCTTTTTCGGATCATGGGGCAATTCAGGCTTTGCCTGATCTCAGCGTGATAATCGTCAGTTCCGGTTTGCACAGGAAACGGATAGGCAAATGGGTTTCGCCGATGCCCCGATTGACGTAGAGCGGCATAGAACGTTCCCCGATCGCATAGGTTCCCATTATATAACGCCTCGATCCGGGCGGGGTCAGCACGGCTCCGAGCAACGGAAGACGAACCTGCCCCCCGTGGCTGTGTCCGGACAACTGCATATCAAACGGATAACCCGCGGCCGTGTCCGCGTAATCGGGTTCATGCATCATCAATAACGTAAACAGTCCGTGAGGAACGCCGCTTAATCCTTGAACGGGGTCGGGCGAGCCCATAATCCCGTCCTCCAGGCCAACGATGGCGATCGCCTCCCCTTGGCGTTTGACAAGGCCATGCGCGTTCCGCAGCACATGAAATCCCGAAATTCCCAGCATATCCGCGATCCGATCCGCATCGCCCAAATAGTCGTGGTTGCCAAGAATCGCGAATTTCCCCAGCGCCCCGTTCATGGAAGCCAGCAGCGGAAGATAGTCGCGCATGGCCTCCGTGCGGGAATCCACGGCATCCCCGGTAAACAGGACAAGGTCGGGCGACTCGCTTTCGATCGCCTCGGCCAACCTTGCCATATCGCTTTCATGCGTATGAAACCCGAGGTGCAGGTCGCTGAACAACGCGATGGTCAAACCGTCAAAAACGACGGGGAGCCTGGGACAGCGGAAGGACTGCCGAACGACGTCAAGCTGCCTTGGTTCCCATAGCCAGGCGTACCCCCCGGCCAGCATGCCGGCGCCCAAAATGGCCGCTCCCGAGCGTTTCAAAAACGCCCTTCGCGTCATCCTGCCGGATTTTCGGCTGTTTTTCATCGGCTGGTTACTCCCTGTATAATAAAAATAAAGAAAAACGTCTATCGATGATATGATAAGAAAAGCGTCTATCGACGTAACCTCTAAGAAGACAGACCGCGTTTAAAGGTCGTTTTTCTTGCAATATCAGGAAGCAATAGCTCTGTAGTTTATTCTTTCTGATATGATAAGAAAAACTTGCGGCTTCATATTTCGTTTCGATCGAATCATCAGATGAACGGGAAAGGATGAATCCCTATGTCTAACGATACCATGTCAAACCTGATTCAGAAACAAAAACATTTTTACAACAGCGGCCAGACCCGCTCTTACGACTACCGCCTGCGCCAGCTCAACAAGCTGAGGGAGGCGCTGGCCGCGAACGAGAGTAACATAATGGACGCGCTGAAAAAAGATTTGAATAAAAGCGAATTCGAAGCCTTCTCCACGGAAATCGGCATTGTCTACGCGGAGCTGGCTTTTGCGATCAAACATCTGCGCCGCTGGATGGCGCCCAAAAAGGTCAAAACCGCGTTAACCCATATCGGCAGCAAAGGCCGGGTCATTGCCGAGCCTTACGGCACGGCGCTCATCATAGCCCCGTGGAATTATCCGTACCAGCTGGCCGTATCCCCGCTGATCGGGGCATTGGCGGCCGGAAACACCGTCTTGTTGAAACCTTCCGAGCTGACCCCCGCCATGTCGTCGCTGCTGGCCGAACTTCTCGGCGGCATTTTCGACGAGGAATACGTGGCCGTGGTACAAGGCGGTCCGGAAGCAAGCCAGGAGCTGCTCACCCAGCCGGTGGACTACATCTTTTTTACGGGCAGCGTCAACGTCGGCAAAATCGTCATGCAGGCCGCAGCCAAGCAGCTCATTCCGCTGACGCTGGAGCTCGGGGGCAAAAGCCCCTGCATCGTACATCAGGATGCGAAGCTGAAGCTTGCGGCGCGGCGCATCGTTTTCGGCAAATTTACGAACGCCGGCCAAACCTGCATCGCCCCGGATTATTTGCTCGTGCACCGCAGCATCAAAAAAGAGCTGGTCTCGCATCTGCGGGAAGCCATCCGCGAGCTCTACGGGGCCGATCCGTTGTCCAACCCGTCTTACGGCCGCATCGTCTCCGAGAAGCATTTTAAGAGGCTTGCTTCCTTTCTGCAGGACGGCAGCATCGCCGCCGGCGGCAAAACGGCGCCGGAGCGCCTGCAAATCGAACCTACGCTTCTCGATCAGGTCACGTGGGATATGCCCGTCATGCAGGAAGAAATTTTCGGCCCGATTTTGCCGATGCTGGAATACGACGACATTCAGGAAGCCGTGGACATGGTTAACGGCCGTCCCAAGCCGCTTGCGCTGTACCTGTTCACGCAGCAGCCCGGCACCCAGGAGAAGGTTGTCGGCAGCATCTCCTACGGCGGCGGCTGCGTCAACGACACGCTCATGCATATCGCCACGCCGTACCTGCCGTTTGGCGGCGTCGGCGAAAGCGGCATGGGCGCGTATCACGGAAAGGGCAGCTTCGACACCTTTACGCATTACAAAAGCGTGCTGAAGCAGACCAATCGTTTTGACATCACGTTCCGCTACCCGTCTTCCAAAAACGGGCTCAAGCTGCTGCGCAAGCTGATGAAGCCTTAATGGCTAAATCGCTCCCTACAACTCCTCCGGCAGCTTGTCGTCGGGACTCGGGCTGAAAATCCGCCGGAATTCGGTCAGCATCGACAAGGCATAAGCCACGGTAATGAAGCTGAAGCAAATTTCCATAATAACCGCCAGCCTGGCCGTGCTGTCGGCGGGGGAAATGTCGCCGTACCCGACGGTTGCGAAGGTCGCCACGCTGAAATAAAGAAAGGAAATGAGCTGGTTCACGAGATCGCTGCCGATATTTTCCCCGTCGAAGGCTTCCTGCCCGAACAGCTTGTATATGGACGTATAAATAATGGTAAAAAAGCAAATGCACATCAATGCCGCCGCGCTGATTCGAATCAGCAGCGTCTTCATGTAGGACCTCCTTTTTTTCAGCGCGGATTCGGCAATTCCGTTAAAAATGTAGAGCACGTAAAAAATGACGGAGGCCAGGCAAAACAGCAATATGAGCGCCCTCATCCCCCCGCTGCCCGGCACGATGTTCATCAGGTCGATCAAACCGAACAAATCCTCCAGCGACACGAGCACATAGATGATGACCGGCGCCAGCAGCACCGCCTTGCTCGTCCATTTTTTCTCCAGCCTGTAAAAAACGGCCATCAGCGCCAACAGGCCAGCCACATTCAAAAGCCACATCCACCATGTCATAATCGAACACCTCCCGCCCGCCACGGATCCGGGTCCGGCGCTGCACCTTCCTCCCGCTCTCAAAGCCGTAAGCTTTTGCTTGCCGAAAGGTTGCTTAATTTGCATTACCCCGCGGCAGGAGTTGCGTCACACATCTTCCCGGGGAGAGGAAGCCTTTTCCCATTGCCAGCCGAACTGAACAAAAGAAAAAACTCGACCAAGCTTTATCTTTTGGCGCGCCTTATAAAACATATAACCCTCCTCTGAATAAGAGAAGGGTTGCATAAAGTTAATGATCGTAACTAATAAATCATTCCATCACGTTAAAAAGCCCCGCCGTCCTGCAGCTTCCTGCAAAGACGGTGGGGCTTGCATCTCCAGCTTCGCGTTACACGCTAAGCCATTTTTTGAACAAATGCTTGGTTGTCTGCTTGTTGATTTCCGCGATGGACGTAGTAAGCGGAATGCCCTTCGGACAAGAGCGCACGCAGTTCTGCGAGTTGCCGCAGCCTTCGATGCCGCCGTCGTCCATCAAGGCGTCCAGCCGTTCGTCCGCGTTCATTTCGCCCGTCGGATGGGCGTTGAACAAACGAACCTGGGAAATCGCCGCAGGCCCGATAAAGTCGGACTTGTCGTTGACGTTCGGGCAGGCTTCGAGACAAACGCCGCAAGTCATGCACTTGGACAGCTCGTATGCCCATTGGCGTTTTTTCTCGGCCATGCGCGGTCCGGGACCCAGATCGTACGTGCCGTCGATCGGAATCCAGGCTTTAACGCGTTTCAAAGCGTTGAACATCCGGCTGCGGTCGATGACCAGGTCGCGTACGACCGGGAACGTCCGCATCGGCTGCACGCGGATCGGCTGCTCCAGCTTATCGACCAGCGCCGCGCAAGCTTGGCGAGGTTTGCCGTTGATCACCATGGAGCAGGCGCCGCAAACCTCTTCGAGACAGTTGGATTCCCAGCATACCGGGGCGACTTTTTCGCCTTTGGTATTTTGAGGGTTGCGCTGAATTTCCATCAGCGCGCTGATTACGTTCATTCCCGGGCGATAAGGAAGCTCGAATTCCTCGACGTACGACGCCGATTCCGGGCTGTCCTGACGGGTAATGATAAACTTCACTTTTTTGGTAGAAGCAGTTTGTTCCGCCATGTCAAATCCCCCTTCTTACTTGTCTTTGGAATAGTCGCGAATCCGCGGCGGGATGAGCGACACGTCTACCGCCTCGTAGGAAATTTCCGGTCCGTCCGGCGTCCACGTCGCTTTGGTCGTTTTCAGGAACTCTTCGTCGTTGCGGTCCGGGAATTCCGGCTTGTAATGCGCGCCGCGGCTTTCGTTGCGCAGCAGCGCTCCAAGCGTCATCGCTTCGGCCAGCTCAAGCATGTTCCACAGCTGGCGGGTAAAGGACGCTCCCGGGTTGTTCCAGCGCGATTTGTCGTTGATGTTGATGTTTTTGTACCGCTGCTTCAGCTCTTTGATTTTGCCGATCGTTTTTTCCAGCTTGTCGTTGTAACGAACCACGGTCATGTTCGCCGTCATCCATTCGCCCAACTCTTTATGCAGCACATAGGCGTTTTCGTTTCCGTCCATTTTGAGGATGTTTTCGTATTTGTCGTCCTGCTGTTTTTTGTACCGGTCGAATACGGTGGAGGACACGTCCGCCGCGGACTTCTTCAAACCTTTGATATATTCGACCGCTTTCGGGCCGGCCACCATGCCGCCAAAAATCGCGGAAACGAGCGAGTTCGCGCCCAGGCGGTTGGCGCCATGGTATTGGTAATCGCATTCGCCGGCCGCAAACAGGCCAGGAATGTTGGTCATTTGGTTATAGTCGACCCACATGCCGCCCATGGAATAGTGCACGGCAGGGAAAATTTTCATCGGGATTTTGCGAGGATCGTCGCCGACGAATTTTTCATAGATTTCAATGATGCCGCCAAGCTTGACGTCCAGCTCCTTCGGATCTTTATGCGACAGGTCGAGGTAAACCGTATTTTCGCCGTTGACGCCAAGCCCCTGGTTGACGCACACGTCGAAAATTTCGCGCGTTGCGATATCCCGCGGAACAAGGTTGCCGTAAGCCGGATATTTCTCTTCAAGGAAATACCAAGGTTTGCCGTCCTTGTACGTCCAGATCCGTCCGCCTTCGCCGCGGGCGGATTCGGACATCAGGCGCAGCTTGTCATCCCCCGGAATGGCCGTCGGGTGGATTTGGATGAATTCCCCGTTCGCGTAATGTACGCCCTGCTGGTACACGGCGCTTGCGGCTGTCCCTGTGTTGATGACCGAGTTGGTCGTTTTGCCGAAAATGATGCCGGGACCGCCGCTGGCCAGAATAACCGCGTCGGCCGCAAACGTATGGATCTCCATCGAACGAAGGTCCTGCGCAACAATGCCGCGGCACACGCCTTCGTCATCGATGACGGCTTGAAGGAACTCCCAGTTCTCGTGTTTCGTGACGAGCCCCGCCGTCTCATGCCGGCGCACCTGCTCATCCAGCGCATACAGCAGCTGCTGGCCGGTGGTTGCGCCCGCGTATGCCGTACGGTGGTGTTTCGTTCCGCCGAAACGGCGGAAATCAAGCAAACCTTCGGGAGTCCGGTTAAACATGACCCCCATCCGGTCCATCAGGTGAATGATGCCCGGAGCCGCTTCGCACATCGCTTTGACCGGCGGCTGGTTGGCAAGGAAGTCCCCGCCGTAGACGGTATCGTCAAAATGGATCCATGGGGAGTCGCCTTCCCCTTTGGTATTGACGGCTCCGTTAATTCCGCCCTGCGCGCACACGGAGTGCGATCTTTTAACGGGAACAAGCGAAAACAGGTGAACATGGACGCCCGCTTCCGCCGCTTTGATGGTCGCCATCAAGCCGGCCAGGCCGCCGCCCACGATAATGATGTTGTTTGCTGCCATTTTTGCTCACTCTCCTTAACTAAGAACTGACTTTACGGTATCAAGCCATGCGGTTGCTTGCTGGAATTCCGCTCCGCGGAACGCGATCATGGACAACACGAGCATCACGCTCACGAGGACGAACAGCGTCATGCAGATGTAAGACGATACGCGCTGCGCGCGCGGTCCGACCGTGATGCCCCAGCTGACGAAGAAAGACCAGAGACCGTTGGCGAAGTGGTACGACGCGGATACGACGCCGATCAAGTACAGGATGAACAGTCCCGGCTGAACGAAGATGTCGTGCATCGTGCTTCCCAGCTGTTCATGGGTAATGTTGCCGAGCGCCAATTGGATACGGGTTTCGTACACGTGCCAAATGATGTACACGAACGTGATCACGCCCGTAATGCGCTGGAACAGGTAACGCCAGTTGCGCGAATACTGGAAGCGCCCGTTATTCGGCTTGGCTTGGTAAGCGATATACAAACCGAACACGCCGTGGTAAATCAGCGGAAGGTAGATCAGCCCCCACTCGAGCAGCCAGAGAAGCGGAAGATCGTTGATCAGCTTGACGCCCGCGTTAAAACGCGCGAGCCCTCCTTCGAACGCGCCGAAGTTCGTCAGCGCATGCTCGATGAAAAACAAGCCGAGCGGAATGACTCCAAGAAGCGAATGCAGCTTTCTGGAATAATAACCATTCATAGATTGACGTGCCCCTTTCTCACATTATAACGTTTTCAATTTTTCATTTTCCGACATTTCACAGAAGTTCGCACGCAAAAGTGTGAACAACTTGTGGCACTTTTCATGTTACTCTTTTTTATCTTATAATGGAATTGCAATATAATTATTAATCATTATAATTTTTATGCATATGTATAAACGCTGATCTTCATTCCACGGTAAGGAAGGTGAATCGGATGTTCGAGGACTTGGACGTCTTTGCGACGATTGTCGAACAGTCCAGCTTGAACAAAGCATCCCGAATTCTGAATTTGTCGCAGCCCGCCCTGTCCCGAAAAATTACGAAGCTCGAGGACGAGCTGGGCGTCAGCCTGTTCAACCGGCGCGGCAAAAGGCTGGAGCTTACCGCCTTCGGGCAAACCGCCTACAATTTCGCTTTGGAGCAGCGGCAGCAGAAATTGAAATTTATGCAGCTGATCGCCAAATATAAAGGAGACGACCAAATCTCCGTTACGCTCGGCGCAAGCCTCACCACCCTGCAGACGACCCTGCCGCCGCTCGTGACCGCTTTCATGGAAAAACACCCGACGGCGGAACTGAAGCTGATCACGGGCAAAACGCATGAGATCGTCTCCGCCGTGCGCGACAAAAAAGTCGACGCAGGCATCGTGGCCTCGGCCATCGAGGAACCCGGACTGCGTTGTACCGCATTGTTCGACGACCATCTGGAGCTCGTTCTCCCGAAAAGCCACCCGCTTCTCGAAAAGGACGACGTAGGGATGGAAATGCTGCATGGCCTGCCTATGATTATATTTTCAACCGGAACGTGGTACCGTAAACTTACGGACGATCTTTTTCACCGCGCCGGCGTCGTGCCGGACATCCGGATGGAGATGGACTCGTTCGAAGCGATCGTCCGTCTGCTTCCCGCCTGCAAAGCCGCCGCGCTGCTGCCGAAGTCGTATTTGCGGAGCCAGCTGCTCGACGATAACGACCTCGCCACGATCCATATTCCCGCCCTAAAAGAAACCCGGCGCACAACCTCGCTTATTTATCCGGACAGTGGCGGGCTCAGCGCCGGCGCCAAGCGTTGGGTGGAAGAAACCAAATCGATCTTTGGCCAGCTTGCCCGGCAGCATCATCATTCGTAAGCACAGCAGCCTGTTTCCCGGTTTAAGCACGCTAACTCCAGCTTTCCGGCATCGGCCGAAAGTCAAATCCATGTTCCGCGAATCGCAATATCCCCGTTAAAGCTTGCTTTCGGGTTGACGCTGACAACAGCATCTTGAAAAACAAAAAGCTGCCTCCGGCCGCAGCTACGCTGCAGCCGGAGGCAGCTTTTTTTAACCAATATGACAGCTTTCCAAACGGTTGATGCCGTCCTTGTCGTTCATTCGGCAGCCGGATTGGCGCCCGGTTTGACTTCAAGGCCCAATTTGCGGGCGACAAGCCCGGTCGTGCTCGCCTGAACCAAAATCGTCAGCATGATCGCCATAAACGTCATCGCCGAAATCGTTCCCGCATGCGCCACGCCGAGACCGGCGATCATGCCGGACAACGCCGCCGGAATCACCCCGGTTTCGCGCACCCACATCATAAACAGCAGCTCGCGCCAGGACCATTTCACCTTCCGGTCAGGCAGCGCGCAGAGCAGGATCGTCACCGGCCGGGCCACGAACATCAGCACAAGCACCGCCGCCAGGCTAGGCCAGAAATAGTCCCCGAGCGTTTGGAAGTTCACTTGGCTGCCAAGCAAAATAAAGATGAGCATCCGCATCATGATGCTCGTATTGTCGGCAAACGCCCCGGTTTCCTCCAGCTTGTCGTCCATCGACAATCCCATCGCATCGGCGTTGCCCCAGATCAGTCCGGCGACGAACGTAGCCATAAATCCGCTGACATGGAGCATGTCCCCTATTAAATAGGAAGAAAGTGCAACGACGATCATCGCGATCGTCGTGTAATCCTTCAGCACGCCGAGGCGGAAATGCGCCACCAGATAGGTCAGGACGACCGAAACGACTGCTCCGACGGCGATGCCGCCGGCGGCCGTTTTGACGAAGTCCCAAGCCATGCCGCCGATGTGCAGCGATGTTCCGCCCGTCACCGCAGCCAGCAGCGCAAACGTAAGGATGGATCCGGTCGCGTCGTTAAAGGCCGATTCGCTTTCGACCGTCTCCCGTACCCGCTTTTTGATCTTCACCTGTTTAAAGACGGGGATGATGGAGGCCGGGTCGGTCGAAGCAATGACGGCGGCCGCGAGAAAAGAAAAAATCCAATCGAGCCCGAACAAAAAATGCACCGCCGCGCCCACGATGCCCGTCGTGATGATTACGCCCGGAACACTTAGCAGTGACAGGGTAATCCAGACCTTTTTCAGCCCGCCGAGACTCAGGTTCCGGCCGCCGTCAAACAAAATCAGAGCGGAGCCCGCCGTCAAAATGAGCTGATTGATGAGCGAGCTGCTTTCGGCGTTGATTAGATGCAGCCCTCTTCCAAGCACCATGCCGGCGACGATAAACACGGCGACGTCGGGCAAACGAAGCCAGGACGCCAGCCTTCCGGCCAGCATCCCGACGGTAATGATAAAGAGCAGCAGGATTAAAATATGATGAATGATTTCCGTCGTCTGGGTTTCCAATGTACCTACTCACATCCTAGTCTGCATTGACGGCTTCGCTTTCGAAGCGGTCGATGTTGTCGTTGGCGCCGATGATGACCATGATGTCGCCGGCCCGAAGCTGGTCCATCGCCGTCGGGGCCACGATCACCTTTCCTTGGCGATGAATCGCCACGATGCTGCAGCCGAATTTGGCCCGGGTGTTGATCTCGCTTAACGTTTTGCAGTCGAGCGTTTCAGGCACCTTCATTTCGACGATGCTGTATTCTTTGGAAATCTCGATGTAGTCGAGCAGGTTCGGCGTCACGAGCTGGTGGGCGACGCGGATGCCCATGTCTTTTTCCGGGAAAATAACCCGGTCGACGCCCAGTTTCTCCAGCGCGCGGCCGTGAAGGACCGAAATCGCTTTGGCCACGACGGTGCGCACGCCCAAATCCTTCAGCAAAATCGCAGCCAGAATGCTCATCTGGATATCGTCGCCGATGGCGACGATGCCGCAGTCGAAATTGCGGATGCCGAGCGACTTGAGCACCTCCTCGTCCGTGGCGTCCGCCACGACCGCATGCGTCAAATATTCGCTCATGTCGCTGACGACTTCTTCGTTTTTGTCGATTCCGAGCACCTCATACCCCAAATCGATAAGCTCCAGTGCTAGGCTTGAGCCGAAACGCCCCAGACCGATGACGACAAACTGCTGTGTTTTCATTCTCTCCTGATACTCCTTACTTAATCAATTTCTGTTTTCTTTTTACCTATATAGCATGAATTAAAGTTATTACTTGTCATTCCTTGATCCACAGGGAATATAATATCCGTTTCAAAGATGTGACTTTCTTTAATTCAATCTATATATTCAGCATTTTGCAAAATCCTTGCCTATCCGATAATAATTTTGCCTTCCGGATGGCGATACAGCTCCTTGCCCTTTTTAGGGCCGAGCGCATACGCCAGGGTGAGCGGACCGAGCCGTCCGGCAAACATCGTCAGGCAGATGAGGATTTTACCGACCAAAGTCAAATGCTGCGTGAGTCCAAGCGATAGCCCGACCGTTCCGAAGGCCGATGTGGTTTCGTACAAAATCGTCAAAAAGTTGCTGTCCTCCGTCGTTGAAAGCACCATGGACACCCCGACCACCAGGAAGAGGGCCATGAAGGTGATCGTCAACGCCTTAAAAATGCGGTCCTGGGCCAGACGGTACCGATAAAGCACGATATCGTCGCGCCCTCGGATCATGGCGATGACGGCGCCGACCAGAATGGTAAAGGTCGTCGTTTTGATCCCGCCCCCGGTGGAGCCCGGCGAAGCCCCGATAAACATCAGAATCACCATAAAAAATTGGGAGGCCTGCCGCATGCTCGCCAGATCAAGCGTGTTTGCCCCTGCCGTACGCGGCGTCACCGACTGAAAAAACGAAGCGAGAATTTTGCCGCCCCAGTTCAACGAGCCAAGCGTTTTCGGGTTCGAGAATTCGAAAATGAAAATGACGACCGCCCCGACGAGGATCAGCGCCCCGGTCATGGAAAGCACGATTTTGGTGTGAAGCGAAAGCTTCCGGTTTTTTCGGAAATCGACGACGTCGGACATGACGATGAAGCCGATCCCGCCGGAAACGATCAAAAACATCACGACGATGTTCACAAGCGGATCGTAGACATACCCGGTCAAGCTGTTGAAGTGCCCGAACAGGTCGAAACCGGCGTTGTTGAACATCGACACCCCGTGAAAAATGCCGAAGTAGATCGCCCGGCCGACCGGCATGTCGAAGGACCAGCGGATGGCGAACAACAAGGCCCCGCAGCCTTCGATCACGAGCGAGAAAATAAGCACCTTGCGGATCAGGCGCACGATGCCTTCCATCGTGTTCTGGTTCATCGCTTCCTGAAGGATCAGGCGGTCGCGCAGCGAAATTTTCCGCTTGAGCACGAGGGAAAACAAGGTCGCCATCGTCATGAAGCCGAGACCGCCCACCTGGATCAGGAGCATGATGACGACTTGTCCGAAGGTGCTGAAAAACGTTCCCGTATCCTTGACAACCAAACCGGTAACGCAAGTTGCCGACGTCGCCGTAAACAACGCATCGATGAATCGAAGCGGCTTGCCCGTTGTGTTCGAAATCGGCAAGGTGAGAAGGATGGCCCCGATGAAAATGATGCAGGCAAACCCCAGAACAAGAATTTGCGGGGGAGCCAGTCGAAACCACTTGATTTTAGCTGCCAACATAGTCACCTCATTAAAAAAGTCAAAAGAAAAAAAGCATCGGAAATCCAATGCCTTTCGGTTTGGTTCCTGCTGCATAACGCCTACGAGGTTAGCTGACGGATTCGGGCATGCACAGGTTGCCCTATTCGCTTTTGGAAAAAAGCGAAATTCACCCCAAAATAATGGTTCCCCCGTTTTCATATCGAAATTCGGCGTACGGATTATTCATTTGCTTCAAAGATTATAATCCTAAATGTTTTACATCACAAAGCCATAATTTGAATAAATACGTGGGAATACGGCCTGATTGCATCACAAATCTCATAAAAGTCTGCCTTTCTCTTGCGTTTACAAACCCTTTCCTTGATTTTCATTAATTTTTCATGACGGATGAGGCTTAAAACTGGCTTTTAGGGGACATCGTATGCTATGTTTACGTTTATACTAGGTATGTATCATCAGAATTTTAATCAAAGGGGGCATTTCATGAATCCCGTCGGACAACCGCTGCGTCTCAAAGTCAATTACAAATGGCTGGGCGTATCCGCGGTCATCGGACTCGTTTTATTCGTCTTGTTCCAGATTCTTCCCTCGACCGCCTCGGAAACGCTGGAGCAGCAAAATATGAAGGTCATCAGCAAGGATCAAGCCCACAACGCCGCCGAGGCCTTCATGCAAAATACGCTTCATTTGCAGGTGGACCAGAGCAAACCGGCAGTGATCACGTATCAGTCGAACTCCGATTTTTACGGCTACTTGTCGAGGGAAAAACTGCTCGGCGAATACAACAAAACCTTCGAAAAAAATTATCCGTACGACGTGTTCCGCGTTCGGTTGGCCGAGCTTACAAACGAAGGTTATGCCAACATCGACGTACATATGAATTCGGGCAAGGTCGTCGCCTTTTCCGTAACGCCGCGTTATTCCAATTATGCGGCCGTGATGGCCGATCCCAATGAAGCAAAACGCGAAACCAAGCTGAAAATTGTCGAGGGCGACCTGTCCTTGGCGAAAAAGGAAGAGCTTGCCCAGCCGTGGCTGCAGCAGATGGGCTACGATCCGGGAAAATTGGAGCTGTCGACCAAAGATAACGAAATCGGGCTCGTTTATACGGATCCTGACCGGGCCATCGGCCGTTCCAGCCTTCAAATCAAATTTACGTTCGAGGAAGGCGCGATCCGCTCCTTCGATCAAACCTTCAGCGTGCCAAAAACGCATGCGGACTACGTCAACAAGCAGACCTCCTTGGCGCGTTGGCTGACCATCCTGGGGTACGGACTGCTGACGTTCGTGCTTGGCGTGCTCGCCATCGTCTACAGCGCGCTGACCCGGCATCACACCTCCTTTAAACGGGGCATCTTTTTGAGCGTGTTTTATTTTGCCGTATCCACGTTCAGCACGTACAACATGCTGCCCGTATTTCAAGGGGAAGGGGTTTCGGGCCTCGGCCTTACTTTGATGCTCGCTTTTCAAACCTTTTTTAACCTGGTGATGGCCGCCCTGCTGTACTTCTCGCTTGTCGGCGGGGACGGTTTATGGCGCAAAGCCGGCTGGAACGCCTGGGCGAGAGCCAAAGAACCGGGGTACGGCCCATTCGTGCTGCACAGCATGTTTACCGGCTATTTGTGGGCGTTTATTTTGATGGGCGTGCAATCGGTCATTTACATCGTGCTCGACAAAACAATCCACAGCTGGTCCACGACCGATGCCACGCAGTCGCCGTACAACATGCTTTATCCGTGGCTTCTCCCGATCATGGCGTGGATGGCGGGCATTTCCGAGGAGGCGGTCTACCGGTTGTTCGGGATTCCGATGCTGAAAAAACTGCTGCGCAATACGTTCATCGCCTGCTTGATCCCGACGCTCATCTGGGCTTTTGGGCATACGCTGTACCCGATTTACCCGATTTCGACGCGGCCGATCGAGCTGACGGTGATCGGACTGTTGTTCAGCTTTATTTTCCTGAAGCACGGATACATTGCCGTCATGTTCAGCCACGTCGTTTTCGACAGCGTCCTGATGAGCTTCAGCCTGTTCGCCCTTGCAGACGTCCCGGACATTCTAGCGGGAATCGTAACGATTATCATGCCCGCGGTGGTCGCTTACATTGTTTATCTGTACAATTCAAGAAAAACAAAAGGTTCTTCGGCCCCATCGCCGCAACCCGGCTGGCAATAAACTCATGAGTTTTTAATCCCGTAAAGTGAGGCCTTGGCTTCGAAGCTCATCGAGTTACTTTGCGGGGATCCCCGAAATAAACGTCAAAAAAAAGGAGCCATTGATCATGGCTCCTCATCCTGAAGGGCTTCAAGGATTTGCCTTGCAAGCTTGTCTCCAATGGAAAGAGGCCGGAAATCTTCGATGCTGGCCTCTTTTATTTTTTTCAGCGATCCAAAATGCTTCAGCAGCAGCTTGCGCCGCTTCTCGCCGATGCCCGGAATCGAATCGAGCTTCGACGCGACCATCGATTTGCCCCGCTGCTCGCGGTGGAACGTAATCGCAAAGCGGTGAACCTCGTCCTGAATCCGCTGCAGCAAATAAAACTCCTGGCTGTCGCGCGGCAGGTCGACGGGCTCGGGCGGGTCGCCCACCATCAGCTGCGCCGTTCTGTGCTTCACGTCTTTGACCAGCCCGCATACCGGGATGAACAAACCCAGCTCGTTTTCCAGCACGTCGACCGCGGCGGAAATTTGGCCTTTGCCGCCGTCCACGACGATGAGATCAGGCATTTCCAGGTTTTCCTTCAAGACACGCTCATAACGGCGGCGGATGACCTCGCGCATCGTTTCGTAGTCGTCCGGTCCTTGAACGGTGCGGACTTTATATTTTCGGTACTCTTTTTTATCCGGTTTTCCGTCGATAAAGACCACCATGGCCGACACCGGGTTGGTTCCCTGAATGTTGGAGTTGTCGAACGCCTCGATGCGGTGAAGATTTTCGATGCCGATGTATTGGCCCAAATTGGCGGCGGCTTTGAGCGTTCTTTCCTCGTCCCGCTCGATCAGCCTGAATTTTTCGTCAAGCGACACCTTCGCGTTTTCGACGGCCATGCCGACCATTTCCCGCTTTTTGCCGCGCTGGGGCACGAGAACCTTGACGCCAAGCCACTCCTGCAGCGACGCCGCGGCGCTCTGCGCATCCAGCGCGTCCCGGTTTTCCGTTTCTTCCGTTTCAGGACTCGATTCCTCCGGATTTTTTTCCGAGTCGGGCAGCAATATTTCCTGCGGCAGCGCCGGGTTGTCGCTGTAATACTGCGTCACGAACGACACAAAGTCGCTGTACGCCTCCCCGTAAAACGGAAAAGCGGTCGCGTGGCGCTGAACCATTTTCCCTTGGCGCATGTACAAAATTTGCACGCACATCCAGCCTTTGTCTACGGCGAAACCAAGCACGTCACGGTCCTTCGCGTCGGACGTCGTAATTTTCTGCTTTTCCATGATGGCGTCGATGTTCATGATTTGGTCGCGGAGCTCCTTGGCCCGCTCGAAATACAGCTCTTCGGCCGCTTCCTCCATCTTCCGCTGGAGCTCTTTTTTGATCTCCTCATGCCCGCCGCCCAGGAACGACTGGATTTCTTGCGTAATCCGCTCGTATTCCGAAGGGTCGACCTCCTTTTCGCAAGGCGCGAGGCATTGTCCCATATGGTAATAAAGACATACCTCCTTCGGCATTACGCCGCATTTGCGAAGCGGATACATGCGGTCAAGCAGCTTTTTGGTCTGCTGTGCGGCATAGGCGTTCGGATAGGGGCCAAAATATTTCGCCTTATCCTTCAACACGCGCCGCGTGACTTCTAGCCGGGGATGCGCCTCGTTCGTAATTTTGATGTACGGGAACGTTTTGTCGTCCTTCAGCAGCACGTTGTATTTAGGTTGATGCATTTTGATCAGGTTGCATTCCAAAATGAGCGCCTCGATGTTGCTGCCGGTGACGATATATTCGAAATCGCGGATATCCGCCACAAGCCGCTGCGTTTTTCCGTTATGGCTCCCGGTGAAATAGGAACGGACCCGGTTTTTCAGCACTTTGGCTTTGCCGACGTAAATGATTTTGCCGTCCGCGTTTTTCATCAGGTAACATCCGGGCAAATCCGGCAGCAGCGCCAGCTTGTTGCGGATGTTTTCCTGCGCTTTTTCCAGCTCGGCCGACGTTTCGGCCTTTTTTTCTTCCATGTCTCCCCTCTCCCCCTTTCTTCAAAGATCCAGGAAGAATCACGATATACGATATAAAATGATTCGAAAATATAACTTTTATTATTATATGGGGAATCCGCCAAAATCCAAAGCGCATTTTTATGGGAGGAACCCGGCAAGGCTTAAAAAGCGGCTTTCGTAAACGCAGCAAAGCGCCCCCGGAGGGTCCGGAGGCGCATCATATGGTTGAGCGTCAATATGTGGATTATTGATGTTTGGAAATGATGTTCTTCAGGTTTTCCTTCGAATTCAATCCTACCACTTTGTCAACCGGCTGGCCGTCTTTAAAGAAGATCAGCGTAGGGATGCTCATCACGCCGAAACGGGATGCCGTTTCCGGATTTTCATCCACGTTCAATTTGGCGATTTTGACGGCGTCTCCCATTTCGTTGGAGAGTTCGTCCAGAATCGGAGCGATCATTTTGCAAGGGCCGCACCAAGGCGCCCAGAAATCAACCAATACTGTACCTTGGCCTTCAATTTCAGCATTAAAGGATTGGTCAGTGACGTTTACAATAGCCATAATATTTCTCCTCCTTATAAAAAGCTGAATTTTCATAAATCTTGAGGATTTGTGGAAAATCCCAACTGAAATGTCTTTGCGGACAGTTTCAGTATACCACACTTTTTTTAGAAATGTAAAATCCTTAATTACAGATCTTCCTGTGGTCATCCCCTGCCGTATGATCCAACTTATTGTGCCCTAAAGTATTCGCCATATATTCTTTACAAATTCTTTGGACTTTGGGTATACTAAGGTTAAACTCAGGTTTTACGTGTCAATGACCATGCTCATTTACATAAAGTGAAACCATCCTGAGGAGGCATTGTATTATGGATGCAAACGTGCACGCTAACGACCCGCGGGAACACGTCAATGAAGAGCCGCGCAATGACTTGATGGATCTGATGAATGGCTTCGGGGGCATGTCTTTGTTCATGATCCTCATCTTCGCGATTATGGTCATCATCAAGTTCGTGATTTCCGGCTAACACGCTCGGTAAGCGAGCTGAAACGAAAAAGCCTGGCCTATTATGCCGCACCGGCAGAAGGTCAGGCTTTTTTCTATTCGCTCGGGTTGCTTCAGGAGCGGTTCCGCCGCTGGTTTTCGCCATGCAGGTGCACGACGTCGACAAAAGGCGAAATGCGGTCCATCAGCCGCTGCCCTTTGTACAGTTCCTCCCCGTCCTTGCTCGTAAAGCTGAGATGCTTCTCCAGGCTGGCAAGATCATAATTGGATGTGTAAAAGGTCGGTTTGCGGTTCATCCGGTAATTGAGAATGGCGCCGAGCACATGGTCGCGTACCCACGGGCTCAAATTTTCCGCTCCGATGTCGTCTAAAATGAGCAGGTCGCAGTTTTTCATGACCTCCACCGTCTCCTTGAGCTTCTGGCTGTCCTGAAGCATCGACTTCAGGTCCTCCATGAATTCAGGCATGTAGACGATGACGCCGGTATAACCCGCGATCGCCAGCTCATGAAGGAGATAGCTCATCAGAAACGTTTTTCCCGTTCCGAAGGAACCGAACAGATACAGCCCTTTCGGCTGAAGCCCGTTATCCTTCACCTCGCGGATGTAACGGAAAACCTGGGATACCGCCGGCGCGCGCAGACGGTCTTTTCCCATGATTTCCACTTCGTTGTACCCTTCCTCAAGCGCCCGTTCGTCGACGTAAAAGCTGCGGATCCGCTTCCGGATTCGCTCTTCGTTATGCTTGGCGATTTGCAGGGAGCAAGGAGCCTTGCGCTCGACGATTTCCAGCTTCCCGTTCTGTTCGGCCATCTCCAGCTTGGAGTAATGTCCCTCGAAATCATTGGGGCATCGGTCGAGGCCCGGACAGTTCCGGCAGTTGCGCTGGTCGTGGACGTATTGGTACAGGCGAGGCAAATTGGCGCGAAGCTTGTCTTCATCCATCTCCGGATGTTCGGCGCGAAGCTCCCGGACGACCGGATCGTGCAGCAGCTCCTCGAAAATCGCCTGCGATTTTTTCAGAAACGACGGACCGTTCATTTGCTTAAGCAGTTGACCTAACGATTCCAAACCTTAAAACGCCCCCTTTCTGTCGAAAATAGTTCCGTTCACAACCATTCCGGCCTACATTCCCTTCTTTTTGCTCGCCTGCATTTCGGCCGCCATCCGGAGCATTTCTTCAAACTCTTCTTCGCTCACGGCGTTTGCGGCCCCGCTTTCCTGGGCGATCGGGATGTCGGGTTTGACCCGGGCGGACTTGCTGCCGTATGTACGGGATCTTCCGCCTCCGGAAGCCGCCGCCTGCTTGCCTTTCACCTTGGACTGGTCGCGGATGTATTGAACGGCCTTCTCGTACGTGTTGACCTGCTTCAGCAGCATGTTGGAAGCGATCGCCTCGACGAAGTTCCGGTTGATGCGCTGCTCGTTGCCGCCCGACGTCAGCAAAGACATCAAATAATGGATAAGGACGTTGATGACTTCTCCCGGCAGCTTGTAGCTGTGGTCGATTTTTTCGAAAATATCAAAAAAGTTGTCCGGCACCGAACCCGGAAAAAACGTCTTGAGCAGCCGCGTGTACGGTTCGTTGCGGAGCATCATGTTGTACTGGTGAATGTCGCATTTGGACTGGAATTGGACCGGCACGTCCAGGTAATACTCCATTTCGACGGCATGCTCCATCGGAGCCGGGTCGGCCGAATCTTCAGGCAGCCTGAGCGAAACCACCTTGCCGGCATACACCTCCCGCTGCTCCTGACGCCGCTTGTCCTGGCGAAAATGCAGGTTTGCCCGCCGCTGCAGTTCATCGAGCGCCACGCTGCCGTCGGGGGTAAACGCCCCGTCTTCGTCCAGCAGGCGGCAAAGATCCTGCACGCTCAAGTCGTATTTATGCACGACGTAATTGATAATCCCCATCTGCTCGTGGTTAAAGCGAAGCTTCTCGACATGGGCGCGATTGACCGAATCCTTCGGAAAACGGAGTATGATGTCGGCATAGTTCAGCGCGTCTTCGTTTGCCGCAACCCGAACGCCGGGCTGCCTTGCCGAAGACACTTCGGAAAGCGCCTGCTCGAGTTCGTAATCGATCACATGCGTGTTCAGCTCGAATATGTCATAAAAAGCGAGCGAAATATTTTCCTTATGCCCTCCCCGGGGTCCCGCCAATTCCTCCGGCTCCCGGGCCCAAAGCTCCTCGCGGAGAGCCAGCACGGCGAATTTGCCGATTTTGTCCCGGAGCAGCAGCGTCAAATGCTGGGTGTTAAAAAACTCGGCCGGCGACAAAGGCTGCTGGAGCTCGTATTCATAGACATAATCCTCGTGCTCGGGCATGTACATGCGGCAGGTTTGAAGCAGTCCCACCGCTTCCAGCAGCGAGGCCTGCTCGATCAGATACCTGCGGCCTTTTTCGCTGGGTTCGAGCCCCAAAGTCAAAAACAGCCGCCGCTGCTGCTCGAGCGGGGAATAACCCAATTTTTCTATAGGAATCTGCTGAAAGAGCAGATGGTACAAACTGATGGCAAAGGCTCCGACCATGGGCTGATACACCGAGCTCAGCATCCTGCTGTCCAGACTGCTCAGGCAAAAATCACGATAGACGCAAAACCTGTGATTTTCCGTAAAATGCAGCAGGCTCTTCATGTGCATAATTTGGCTCCTCCCATCGTAACGTAGACTTTCTCTATTCTATCATAAAAGGAATCCCCGCTCCGATATATTTCGACGATTATTTTATCCCCAAATGAATCCAGTCTGCCAGATCCCGGATGACGAATTCGGGGACGTTCGACGCCAAACGGTATTCTTCTCCCGTCGATGGCCGGTCGTATAAAGCGTACATATGGTTCAGCCCGGGATATAATTTGCAGCTGACGTCCGTTCTTCCGCCAAGGGCCTGCTTCCATACCTTGATGCTGGAAGGGGGAACCTGCACGTCATTGCCTCCCTGAAGGATCAGGAGCGGCACATGCTGGCCGCGGGCGATCATCGGACCGCTGTACTGTCTGATATCGTACCACCAGTACGCATGGGGCAGCGGGAAATCCGCAGGCATATGCGCCTTGGAGTACCGGTCGTCGTGAAGCATGTCCACCGCCTGCCGCCACATGTCCGCATTCGCTTGTTTGCGTTCGAGGTCGGCGCCGGCTTCTCCCGCCTCGACCGCCCGCTTGACGATGCCCTCGTACTGCGCAAGCATCAGATCCTCAAGCGCCCCGGAGGGAGCGGACAGCAGCATCGCGCCGGCAATCGCGCCTTCTTGATCTTCTTCGATCATTTTCGGCACCAGCATGCCGCCTTGGCTGTGTCCGAGCACATAAATCCGGCCCGGATCGATCCGCTTGTCCTGCCGCAGCAGCTTGACCGCCGTAAGGCAGTCCTCGATCGTTTCCTCCCGGACCGTGAAGTCAGGCGTCAGCGATCGGTTGGGATATTCATATGTTCGTTTAGCGTAACGCAGAACCGCGATCCCCTCGCGGGCGAGCCCGACGGCGATGTCCCTGAACATTTTGCCGCCTCCGGACGACTCGTCTTCATCGTTCGGACCCGAGCCGTGAACGAGAACGACGGCAGGCACTTTTCCTTCGGCTTTCGCAGGCAGGGTTAACGACCCGGGAAGAGGAAGGCTTTCGGTTCCGACCATCACTTGCTCCGTTACGTATCGGCCAGGATCGTCATATGCAGGCGGCCTGTACAGACCGGAATCGCTCGGAAGCAGCGCCAGGTCGTCGAGCCGGCCGTCGCGGCCGAAACGGAGCTCCATCCGGAAGCTTTTGCCGCGCGGGGTTTGGTAGGAAAGGACCGCATTCCGGTGAACCCGGTTTTCGCGGGCGTCCGCCTTGGTCAATGTCCAGGAGCCGTAATTTTCCTCGATATGGCTTTTGTAACGCTCCAGGACATCGGCCGGATACAGCTCGGCCA
Organism: Paenibacillus sp. VCA1; assembly: GCF_031583795.1. NCBI lineage: Bacteria > Bacillati > Bacillota > Bacilli > Caryophanales > Paenibacillaceae > Paenibacillus > Paenibacillus sp. VCA1. The sequence continues at coordinate 84,739 of NZ_JAVLSX010000012.1, forward strand.
GGCTCGGATTCATCATCCCCCGCGCCTCTTCGTATTTTTCCAGCTGCAGCAGACGCATCCACCGCATGCCAAGGCCTGCCGCATCCCCTTTCCCTATGTCCCAGCTTCCGGCGCGCAGCTCCAGCGCAACGCCAAGCGCCTCGCGAAAAGACGCCAAAGGGACATACAGCCGGTGTTCCTGATCCATCGCCGCCGGCTTCGGAAGGTCGACTTGCCGGCCATCTGCATCGGACCGTGCGCTGCCGAGCGTTATTTTCCATTTGCGGGTCCCCAATACGGCCGTTGCCGCCTTCTCCTCGTGGATCCACAACACGCTCCCTCCCAAAGCCTCGACCGCGGCACGCAGAGGCACCTCCTGCGGCGCAGCCTTCCCGATCCCGGGAAAAAAACCGCAAACGACCACAAACGCCGCAAACCATGCAAGACAGGATTTCCCCTTCAACCTACCCTCTCCTTTTTAACGGAAGCTACTTAAGATCATAAGGCTGCCTGTTCGTTCGGGATGATCGTCTCATCCTTTGAACTAAACCATAGCGGACATCCACGTACCTTCAATGAAGATAGACCGCACCAAGCGGAAGTTTTTTCGTCGGTTGTAAGGCTTAAGAAGCCAAGCGCTGTTCATGGACCCTTAAAATCCCCCACAAAGTCGGGTCTTGGCTTTGAAGCTGAATCAGGTACTTTGCGGGGAGCCCCGGAATTTATAATCGATATTATGTTAAGAAAAACGTCTATCGACGTACTTTCACAGAAGACAGGCCGCTTTTAAAGGTAGTTTTCCATCCAATATCAGGAAGCAACGGCTCCTACTTTCTGATATTATAAGAAAAACAGCCCTCCTTCCGGAGAGCCGTCCCACTTTACGTTGTTCCTCAAAACATTTTAAATCCGCTTTTGCGCAGCTTCTGAATCGAAACGCCGCTGACGACCGCCCCGACAAGCCCGGCCACCCCCGTCAAATAATCGACGAGCCGGAAGGAGCCCAAATAATTGAGAAACGACGTGTCTCCCCGGTCCCACAGCGAATAAACCACGATCGGCAAAATGACAATAATAAACAAATAGGATGGAAACCAAGTGGTTTTCATAAGCATATTTAAGATGAAGCCGATTCCGAACATCATCATAAAAAATAAAACCATCAGCACCAATACAGGGATAAACTGCATGCTAACCTGTTCACCTCTTCTTCTCTATGACCCGCTCATGTTTTGCCTGAAGTAAAGTGCAGAAAACGCTTCTTATTTTATGTAGTTAGTTTACTAGAAAAAATGTCACGAAGCAACGAACATTAAGTGAATAGATTGTGACTTCATTTGCTCTTTCCCTTGCGATTGGGATACAATGGGGAGAAGGTGCAAAAGCAACTAAACTTGGGAGTGATCGATAAATGAACGAAGCAGCATCCACTTTAGAAGGCTGGTACGCTCTTCACGATTTTCGTTCCATCAACTGGACGGCCTGGAAATCCGCGGACGACGAGGAACGCGCCATGGCGCTCGACGAACTGCAGGAATTTTTGAAAGAATGGTCCGAGATCGAATCCGCCAAACAAGGCAGTACGGCGGTCTACAGCATTGTGGGGCAAAAAGCCGATTTTGTCCTGATGCATCTGCGTGAAACGCTGGAAGAACTCAACGCGGTGGAAACCGCATTTAATAAAACGTTGTTCGCCCGCTTTACGACCAAATCGTATTCTTACGTCAGCGTCGTGGAGCTGAGCAACTACCTGGCGGGAGAAGGCGGCGGCGACCCGATGGAAAATCCGCATGTCGTGGCGCGGCTGAAACCGATCCTTCCGAAAACGAAATATATCTGCTTCTACCCGATGAACAAAAAACGCGACCTCAGCGACAACTGGTACATGCTCGACATGGAAGAGCGCCGCAACATGATGCGCAGCCACGGACTGATCGGCCGCTCCTATGCCGGCAAAGTAAAGCAGATCATTACCGGCTCCGTCGGCTTCGACGACTGGGAATGGGGCGTTACTTTGTTCGCCGACGATGCGCTTCAGTTCAAGAAACTCGTGTACGAAATGCGTTTTGACGAAGTGAGCGCGCGCTTCGGGGAATTCGGCAGCTTCTTTGTCGGACCTCTGCTGACGCCGGAAACCTTTGAAGAAATGCTGAAAGTGTAAAATAGCCCGTAAAAAAACATGCCTTCCGTTGCCGGAGGGCATGTTTTTTTGGGTGCGATGAAAGCCGTCAATCGGACGCTTCTTCGCCGTTTTTGAGCGATTCCAAAAACTCGGCCGTGGCCCGGTCGCGGTCCCGGCTTTTTTCTTTCAGCCTTTCGATGGCCGGCAGAATCAAAATGTCGATTTCCTTTTGTACCGTGTACGCCAGATCGTAACGATTTTGATCCTCCAAATACCCTCCGACCTCCATCAATGCGTTATAACGGTCCAGCTCATCCCTCGTCAACAATGAACGGACCTGCACACTGCAGTGGCGCATTCTACAGGAACTTGCCTTTCCTTAGAACCAGCGGAATGCCGCCGATGATAAACAGATAGCGCATGTCGACGAGTTTTTTCAGCTGCGCCGCCTTCCAGCCTTTGTATTGTTTGTCGCCGACGATCGCGATGCCTTCGCCCTTGCCTAGGGAAGCGACGGTGCCTTTGTTCTGGAACGCGAATTTTCTCGGCTGCTGGTTGCGGATGGCCGCCACGATGTTATGCGCGCAGCAGACGCCCTGCTGCATGGCGATTTGGGCGGTCGGCGGGTAAGGCCGTCCTTCCGGATTAAAGACGAGAGCATTGTCGCCGATAATATAAATGTTGTCGTGTCCCGGAGCATGCAGGTATTCATCCACCTTGACGCGGCCGCGGGCCGTTTCGAAACCCGCCGCTTCGATCATATGGTTGCCGCGGATGCCTCCGGTCCAAACGACGGTAGCGGCTTTGATTTCTTCGCCGGTCGCCAGCAGAACGCCGTCCGGCGTACATTCCTGGATGGCGACGCCCAGCTTGAACGTAACCCCTTTTCTTTTCAGCACGTCCATCGCGTATTCGACCAGCTCCGGCGCAAATCCCGGAAGCGCGGTCGGCGAAGCCTCCACATTGTAGATGTTGACCTTGCTCGGGTCGACGTCGTATTCCTTGCACAGCGCCGGAATCCGGTCCGCAAGCTCCGCGACGAATTCGATCCCGCTGAAGCCGGCTCCGCCGACGACGAAGTTCAGGCGCTCCTGCGGATGCCTTTCGTTTTTGTAGAGCGCAAACTGGTATTCAATATGCTTGCGGATGAGGCGGACCGAGTTGATGCTGCGGATCGTCATCGCATAATCGGCCAAGCCCGGAATGCCGAAGGTTTCGGATTCGCCGCCTAAGGAAATGACCAAATAATCGTACGAAAGGGTGCCGTCTTCCAGGATGACCTTTTTTTCATGCGGACGGATTTCCTGCACGGAAGATTTGACCAGGTCGATTTTGAATTCATCGATCAGCTTCGAAATCGGAACACGCGTATTTTCAACGCTGTCCGTGCCTGCGGCAGGCATATGCAAATGGGTCGTAATATAATGGTAGTCGTGACGGTTCACGAGCGTAACGTCGGCTTCGTTATAATTTAATTCCTTCTGGAGCCGCTGTGCTGTCAAAATACCTGCGTATCCCGCGCCAAGGATTACGATCTTGGGAATGTTGCTCATCATCTTGCTCCTTCCAAATCCTTCATTGTATGTTTATATATTTGTGAGACATTACAAAACTTATTGTGAAATTATACACTTTTATAATCAGGATCAATGCGGGTCCCGGCAAACGGCGAGACGCGGATCCGAGTGCATTCCGACAGCTGCGGCATGCGTTAGTCAGCGGTCAATTATAAAAGCAGAAAAAGAAGGCAAAATTTGTCCGAAATTCGACAAAAAGATGGTAATGCACAATTGAAATGATAGCTAGTTTCAGGCAAAAGATCAAGTCTTATTTGGGCCTGAAATCCGCGCCGGAAGCCGTGTTTCACGGGCATTATCAAGCTGCTGTTACCATTTCCGCCATTCTGCATCCGGCCCTGCCGATGTGGACGAATTCACTTTCCAGCCGAGGCTGGATTATATTATAATAGGAAAGCGTCGATTGAAGCGTTTCGAGGAAGGCAGGTTGCATTTTAAGCGCTTTTTGCGCGTCGGGGATGCCGATCATCCGCCATGAAGACGATTCAGTCCGATATTCATAGATTTCTAAAAACCTTTATCAAAACCTGGAGGTGCAATATAAACGATGACAACACATACCGATGGTGTTGAAATATCCGACCTGCTCATCATTGGAGGAGGTCCTACAGGGATGTTCGCTTCCTTTTATTGCGGCATGCGCCAAGCTTCCGTCACGCTGATCGAAAGCATGCCGCAGCTTGGCGGACAGTTGACGGCCCTTTACCCGGAAAAGTACATTTATGACGTCGCCGGTTTTCCGAAAGTGACCGCCCAGGAGCTGGTGGACAACCTGTCCAAGCAGATGGAGCTCTTCCAGACCAACGTACGACTGGAGGAGAAAGTCACTTCCGTCGTTAAAAAGGACGAACGCCATTTCGTCGTGACGACCGACAAAGGGGAATACCACGCCAAAGCCGTCATCATTACGGCAGGGGTCGGGGCGTTCCAGCCGCGCCGGCTTGAAGTCGAAGGCGCCGAAAAATTCGAGAAAACGAACCTGCACTACTTCGTTAACGACCTGCAGCAGTTCAAAGGCAAAAAGGTGCTTCTGACCGGCGGCGGCGACTCTGCCGTCGACTGGGCGCTTATGCTGGAGCCGATCGCTGAGGAAGTGACGCTTGTCCACCGCCGCGACAAATTCCGCGCGCATGAGCACAGCGTCGAAAATTTGATGAAATCCAAAGTTCGCGTCGTAACGCCAACGGAAATCACGGCGCTGCACGGGGAAGAAGCCATTACGAAAGTGACGCTCACCCATGTCAAAACGAAGGAAACGCAGGACATCGAAGTCGATGACGTTATCGTCAATTTCGGTTTCGTTTCGACCCTCGGTCCGATCGCCGAATGGGGCATCCAGATCGAATCCAACTCGATCGTCGTCGATTCGAGAATGGAAACGAACATCCCGGGCATTTTCGCCGCGGGCGACATCACGACGTATCCGGGCAAAATCAAACTGATCGCCGTCGGTTTCGGTGAAGCGCCGACAGCCGTCAACAACGCCAAGGTTTACATCGATCCGGACGCCAAGCTGTCTCCGGGACACAGCAGCAACATGAAGCTGTAACCGTCATTTTATATGATATAAGCCGCACAAAAAAGGGTATCCTTACCGGGAATTGAACTGCAACTCCGTAAGGGTACCCTAATTTTTGATGTCGGCTTTATGTATCTCGATAATGGAATTTACACCTCCATAACGCCGTCAAATGGTACAACTATGCTGCATTTTCAAGGAAAAAACGATGGATGTGCATTGGATTCTTCCGACCTAGTGAACGATGCCCGGCGGATCGGCTTCAAGATTCCGTTTATGGATCTCCGCCAGAAGCAGGGTAATAAAGTCCCGGTCGAGCATCAATTCAACGGCTGCATGATAAGAATCTAGAAGCATTTCATCCGTCAAGATAGCCATTCCCTTCACATCCTTTCCTTTATTTTCCTCGAATCTATCATATCAAACATTCCACATCGGAACAAGCGTTCGCAATATCCACAGGTTGTTGTGGAAATCCTGTGTATAATTTGTTAGCAAGTGTCGTAATACCAATAAAAATGCAGTGGATTTTGGGGATAACACTTATACACAGGAAGGAAAATTGTCAACAAAACAAAATTTATTTTTTTAAAATGAGGATTTTGCAAAATCATAATCTATCAAACCAGAAAATGTGTTTCATAGCTTCGGTTACTGCGGGCGCGTATTGACTTCAAAGATCCAAATTTTCCCGTTACGATCCAGCCCGTAATCGAATCCGAGCGAACCGATGCCCGGGAAATGGCTCTCCAAAATGGCCGTGCATTTGCGCGTCAGATGGCGCATTTCGCTTTTTTTAGCCGCCGAAGAGATGTGTGGGAGCGATCTGCGAAGCCCCTCCCTGCAGGACAACAAACGCCCTCCCTTGCAAAGATTCGTGACGAACAGCCCTTGTCGCGCCAATCGGCCTACCATAGCCCGAAACTCCCAACGATCCCCCGATTTGACATATTTCACGCGGTAATCAATCGGGCGGCCTTGAATGCTCGCTAGATGGACGCCCTGTTGGATCAAATATTTTCTTTTAACCTTGGTCCGGAGCAGCGCTTGATACATCGCGTCAAACGATCCGTAACGGCCCGTCTTGAAAGAGTGGGTAATGCTGTAGCCCCCACCGGACCGGGTTATTTTGATCACGCCGTATCCGCCGCCACCTACGATCGGTTTCACGACGACAAATCCATAGGATTCGAGCATCCCGTACAGATTTTCCTTATTTAGTCCTTTGGTTTGCGGTATATAAGGGGCCACTTCAGGATCTGTCAGCAGTGCTTCAGTTTTCAACCACTTGCTAGCCAGCTGTCTTCCCCCCACCTGTACCGCCTCCTTTCTCAACTAGTATCTTTTAGCATACTCGGAGAAAGCCGTTCTCTCTTGTATGTTTGTACATGAACGGTAAATATGGAGGGAAAAAGGGGGGATGCGGAGTAAAGCAGGCCGCAAAGAGCTATAATAGTTCTATTGGCGTCTATGGTTTTATCGGATATAATTGGATTTGAATGTGACAAAGGGAGGAAGCTCACACCGTGGCTGAATTTTTTAGAATATTGTATTGGATCGCCATGATCGGCATGTCGATTTCGCTGGTTGCCGTTACCGTCGGCATTTTTGCCATCGGATTCAAGTTCATTAAGGATAAGCGCAAGGGGCTGGGAGCGGGCTGCATCGTTTTCTCCATCCTCGCAGCAGCCATGATCGTGTTTATGGTCAACCATACCTTTATTATCCCGGCGTCCTGAAGACCGGCACGATAATTACGAGCAACGCGCAAGGAACGCAATCAAAAAGGGCTCGCGCCATGCTTCTTACGAAGCGGTGCGGGCCCTTTTGAACGAATGGCCTTAGCGGTCGTCAGCATTCTTCCGGAGCCGGTTTGCCTGCGTGCGTCGCCGTGCGGAACGAAGCTCCGCAGCCGCAGGTAGCCGTGGCGTTCGGATTGTGCATCGTGAAGCCGCCGCTCATGCCTGCATCCTCATAATCGATTTCAAGCCCGTTGATGAGGGGCAGGCTTTGTTTATCGATGACGACCTTCAGGTCGTTTACGTTCATGTATACGTCGTTTTCCGTTTCTTCGTCGTCAAAGCCCATCGCATAGGAAAAACCGCTGCAGCCGCCCTCCTGGACGCCCAGGCGAAGGAACATGTTCGGAATCTCCTGCTCTTCGAGCATTTCTTTAAGCTTATCGGAAGCGGAATCGCTGATTTGAATCATAAGTCACCCTCCTAAAAGTTTTGCGGAGCATTGCTCCTTTGATCGTTCTTCATAGCAAAACTGGCTTCGTAAGCCGTCGCTTACTTAAGCTCAGTATACTCCACAAAACCTATCCTCTCAAGTGACCGCCGCCGCCATCCCAGGAAATACCGACCTTTTTTTTCCTCCCTACCGTATTGCGGAGCCTGAAAGTGCGGTTTATAATAGGGTGGGTGACAGGGGAAAGGCATTTGTCGGAATTTTGTCACCCGCAGGACAATGGTCTGCCATATTTTTTTGTTATTTTTTTCACAAAAAAGAACGACATCAACGACGACAGGCAAGCAGATCTGCCGCCCATACTTAACCGGCCTTTGCTCCTTTCGAGCGCATTAACAAGCCGTTATTTCAAGACTTGATTGAATGAAGCCGGACACCTTCCGACGAGCGGTTTTTTTGTGTTTTCGTACGCAAAGCCGCCCCCCATCAAATGAACAGGAGGAATGGATATGTCCATGATCGCAACATCGAATGACAGCAAGAGAATGGCAGAAATCGCCGAAAAAGTGCGCCACGGAGAGCGTTTGAACCTTGAGGACGGCGTCTTTCTTTATGAAACGGATGACCTGTTGACGCTCGGCCAGCTGGCGAATGAGGTTAATCTGCGCAAAAACGGAAAAAAGGTTTATTTTATTGAAAATATGAGCCTTTATTTCACCAATGTGTGCGAAGCCAGATGCGCGTTTTGCAATTTCCGCAAAGACCTCGGCGACGAAGGCGCTTATACGCTGAGCGGCCAGGAAATGATCGAATACGTGGAGCAGCACATCCATCCGGGCGTTCGCGAATTCCATATCGTCGGCGGCCATAACAACCACGTGCCGTTCCAATATTACGTCGATTCCCTGCAGGCGCTGACCGACCGTTTCCCGGACGTGACGCTGAAAGCATACACCGCGGCGGAAATCGATTTTTACACCCGGATCAGCGGGCTTAACATCGAGGAAGTGCTGAAAGAGCTGCAAAAGGCCGGGCTGAAGTCGCTGACAGGCGGCGGAGCCGAAATTTTGTCGGACGAATACCGCAAAAAGATGAAGGTCGAAAAAGCAAACGTCGACCGTTACCTTGAAGTGCATAGAACGGCGCATAACCTCGGCATGAAAACCCACACGACGATGCTGTACGGGGCCATCGAAACGCATGAGGACCGCGTGCGCCATATGATGCAGATCCGCGAGCTTCAGGATGAAACGAACGGCTTCCTTGTCTTCATCCCGCTGTCCATGCAGCCTAGAAACAAAAACGCCGGCATCATGCGCCGCAACTCCGCTTACGAGGACTTGAAAACCATCGCCATCAGCCGTCTGATGCTCGATAATTTCGATCACATCAAAGCCTACTTCATCAACATCGGTCCGCAGCTGACGCAGGTATCCCTTTCCTTCGGCGCCTCCGACGTGCACGGCACGATCCTGAAAGAGCGCATCAGCCATGCGGCGGGAGCCCTTACGCCCGAAGGCCTGACACGCAACGAACTGGTCTGGCTGATCAAAGGGGCAGGACGAATTCCGGTGGAACGGGATACATTCTACAACGAAATCAAAGTATATGAGTAGGCCCGTCAAAGGTATTCGCTTCATCCATTAAAACCCGATGCAGAGAAAGGAAAGACGGACTAGATGAGAAAATTTGTCATTCTAGGCGGAGGTTATGGCGGTCTCGCGATGATTCAAGGCCTGGTGAACGGAAATCTTCCGGCGGACGTTGAAATCGTGCTGGTCGACCGGATGCCGTTCCAAGGAATCAAAACGGAATATTACGCGCTTGCGGCGGGAACGGCTTCGGATTTCGATTTGCGGATTCCGTTTCCTCACCATAGCCAGTTAACGAAAAGATATGGCGAGGTAACGTCCATCGATCTGGAAAAGAAGCTTGTTCACATGGAACAGGATGAGCCGATCGAATACGATTATCTTGTCATCGCCCTTGGCTGCACCGACCGTTACCACGGCATTCCGGGCGCGGAAGAGTTCACGAGCAGCATCCAGACCTTTTCCAGCACCCGCAAAACGTATCAGCGCTTGAACGATATCAAGCCGTACGGCCAGGTTCACATTATCGGCGGAGGCTTAAGCGGCGTCGAAACGGCGGCGGAGCTTCGCGAAAGCCGTCCCGACCTGAACATTACGATTCTGGACCGGGGCAGCCGCGTACTTTCCGCCTTCCCTTCCACGCTGTCCGCATACGTGGAGCAGTGGTTCCGGGATCATGACGTCAACACGCGCTCCCACATCTCGGTTTGCCGTGTCGAAGAAGGCGCCGTGTACAACGGGGACGAGGCGATTTATACCGACGCGGCAGTATGGACCGGGGGCATTCAGCCGGTGAAGGTCGTGCAGGATCTCGATCTGCCGAAGGATCGCGGCGGGCGCCTGCTGATCAACGAATATTCGCAGCTTCCCGATTATCCCGAAGTGTTCGTGATCGGCGACTGCGCGAGCATTCCGTTTGCGCCAAGCGCACAGGCCGCCGGCGCCCAAGCCGAGCAGGTCGCGGAAGTGATCCATGCCCTCTGGCGGGGAGACACGCCGAAGATCCATAAAATCCGCCTGAAAGGCACGCTCGGTTCGCTCGGCAGCAAAGCCGGCTTCGGATTGATGGGGAAAACCTCCGTAAAAGGAAGAGTACCCCGCATCTTGAAGAGCGGAGTACTCTGGTTGTCCAAACGCCATTTCGGCTAATCCAGCTCGAGGCTGTCCCAAGCCTCGAGCTCTTTTATTTTGGCCATGATGGCCTCGTACAGCTCGTCCGCGCTGTCGGCATCGACGATTTCGCCGTTGACCATGGCGAACGGCATCATGGCGCATTGGCCGCAATTGCTTAAGCAGCCGTATTCTATCACATCATAGTCCGGATTTTCCTCCAGCTTTTCCATCACTTCATCGGTACCGAAATGCATGTTGTTCGTGCAAAATTCGATAATGGGTCTCACTTATGATCACCTGCTTTATGAATGAATCTCGGGATGTCCTCCCAATTTTAACAAAAAGACGTCTGTCGGCTCGCCTTCAAAGAAGGCGCGCGATCCAAAGAACTTCCCTTAGTTTAGCGGTGAAAGAAGAAAAGATCAATGCCGTTGTTTTTGCGCGCAGATATAGCCATTTTATTTTGGCTCGTTTTGTAATATAATAATCATTATAGGAAAGGAGTTGAAACTAATGAGCGAAAACGCACAAAGCACCATGTACGACGAGGTAGCGGAAGTGCTGGATAAGCTTCGTCCGTTCCTTCAGCGCGATGGCGGTGACGTGGAACTGGTTGACGTGGAAGACGGCATCGTGAAATTGAAATTGATGGGTGCATGCGGAAGCTGCCCAAGCTCCACCATTACACTCAAAGCCGGGATTGAACGTGCACTCGTTGAGGAAGTCGACGGAATCAACGACGTTATTCAAGTATTCTAATCCCATTTTATAACTTGCAAGTGCAAGAGTCCTGCCTTCCTTCGGAAGCGCAGGACTCTTTTTTGCGTTGCTACAGCTTGGGGCCGGCCGGTTCGATCCAAGGACGGATCGGGTCCAGCCCCCCCGAGACGTCCATGATGTTGCCCGTAATAAAATCGGAGTCCTCATGGCATAAATACCGGATGACGCGGGCAATGTCCTCCCCGCTTCCCGGTCTTCCCCGGGGCGTTTCCCCGTCGGTGAGCCCGGATACCTCCGCGATCGTCTTCTCCTTGTTGTCGCCGCGAATATCGCCGGGGCAAACCATGTTCACCGTAATCCCGAACGGCGCTTCTTCCACCGCCAACGTTTTCGTGAACGAAACCAGGCCCGTTTTCGCCGCGGCATATACCGCCCGGTGCGGCCAAGCCCTCGCTTCCGCCGCATGCCCGTAACCGAAATGGATGATCCTTCCCCATCTTTTATGCCGCATGGCCGGCAGCACCAGATGATCGAGCAGCATCGTGCCGACCAGATTCCCCTGGACGAGCGACAGGATTTCTTCCTTCGTGTAATCGGCAAACAATCTCCGCTGGCGGATAAACGGCCCGGCGTTGTTGACGACGATATCCGCGCTGCCGAGCCGGGATTCCACCTGCCGCACCAGTTCCTCGATCTGCGCCGCATCCGAAATATCCGCTTGAACGGCGATGCACCGTACCCCAAGCTCTTCGATTCGCTGCTTGAGCTCCTCGGCCTCCTCCCGGCTGTGGACGTAATTGAGCGCGATGTCGCAGCCCTGCTCGGCCAGCGTCAGCGCCGTCATTTTTCCAAGCCCTTTCGCGCTTCCGGTTATCAAGGCGATTTTATCCTTTAACATTGCTCCTCCTCCATCGGCATCGGGAATGACTGCAAACTTTATAGATCCGGATTTTGCAAATCCTCATGTATATAACCGTATTACATCGATTCCTTATGTATTCCCTTTCCTCTAGTATAGAAGATTTGGCGGCATCCCAGCAACTTAGGCGCGTAAGAGTTCGGGATTTATGCAAAAGTCTGGGAGCATAAGACAGAAAAATCCGCGCAGGCGGCGTCGCCCACGCGGATTCGAAGTTTGTGCTTTTTTTGGCTTAGAACGCCGGAATAACAGCGCCTTTGTATTTGTCTTCGATGAATTTTTTTACGTCGTCGGAAGTCAGCGCCGCGGCCAGTTTTTTGATCGCGTCGGAGTCTTTGTTGTCCGGGCGGGCCACAAGGATGTTCGCGTAAGGATTGTCTTTGTCCTCCATGAACAAAGCCTCTTTCACCGGATCGATGCCGGAATCCAGCGCGTAGTTCGTGTTGATGACCGCCAGATCGAATTGATCCAATTGACGTGGAAGCATGGCGGCGTCAAGCTCTTTGATTTTGATGTTTTTCGGATTTTCAACGATGTCTTTGACGGTCGCTTGAATCATGTTGTCTTGTTTCAGTTTGATGAGACCGTTTTTCGCCAGCAGGCTCAGCGCGCGGCCGCCGTTCGTTTTGTCGTTCGGAATGCCGACCACGGCGCCGTCTTTCAGCTCGTCAACGGATTTTACCTTTTTGGAATAAGCGCCAAGCGGCTCCACGTGTACGGCTACAACCGGTACGAGATCCATGTTGCGGGTTTTGTTTTCGTCGTCGAGGTATGGTTTATGCTGGAAGAAGTTCGCGTCGAGCTGCTTTTGGAACGTTTGGACGTTGGGCTGCACGTAATCGGAAAATTCCTTGATTTCAAGCTTTACGCCTTCTTTTTCAAGCGCTGGCTGGATATGCTTCAAAATTTCCGCATGCGGTACGGCCGTTGCTCCCACCGTCAAAGTAACGGGCGTCGCTGCTTCCGTGCCTTTGTTCTCCCCGCCTGCCGCCGGTTTGTCCTCGGCATTTTTGCTTCCGCAAGCGGCAAGCGCCACCACGAGAATGAGACTGAGTAATGCAAACAATCCTTTTTTCATTGTAAATCCCCCTTTAATTGATCGACTTAATAAGTTTTATTATTGGAAGGCACCGCGCATGTTGTTTTCTTAGACGGAAAAAACATGCGGTCCGGGCGCTTCCTTCAACATCCGATGAACGGATGGCATTGCCGTTATTGCGTTATTTACGCGTAAAATGTTTGACAAGCCGGTCGCCGGCCATCTGCAGCACCTGCACCAAAATGATCATGAACAACACGGAAATGATCATGACTTCCTTCTCGTAACGGTAATAACCGTAACGGATCGCAAGATCGCCGAGCCCGCCGCCGCCGACCATGCCGGACATCGCCGTATAGGAAACCAGCGTGACAACCGTAATCGTAATGCCTGCAAGCAGGCCCGGTCTCGCTTCCGGCAGCAGCACCTTCAGGATGATCTGCCAGGTGGAAGCGCCCATCGACTGCGCGGCTTCGAGCACGCCCCGGTCCACCTCGCGCAGCGAGGTTTCCACCAGCCTCGCAAAAAACGGCGCGGCCGCGATCACCAGCGGCGGAATCGTACCGAGCACCCCGTAGGAAACGCCCACGATCGATGTCGTAAACGGGATCAAGGCGACAATCAGGATGATAAACGGCACGGACCGCAAAATGTTGACGATGATCGACAAGACGTTGTATACGACGCGCACCCAGCCGGTGTTCGAACGCGAGGTCTGGTACAGCAGCACGCCTAGCGGCAGGCCGAGAATAAACGTAAACACGGCGGAGGAAACGAGCATTTTCAGCGTATCCGCGCTGGCCACGCCGATTTCCTTCCAATCCAGCTGCGAAAAATCAAAACCGAGCATCAGTCATACACCTCCACATCCAAGCCTTCGTCCCGGACTTTTTGGATCGTTTGCCCGATATTCCCCGGTTCCCCTTCGAGACGGACGATCAGCTGGCCGTAAGGGATGTCCTTGATCTTCGAAATCGTTCCCTGCAAAATCGCGAAATCGACGCCGGTTTCCCTTGCCGTCCGGGATAAAATCGAATCATACGTCTTTTCGCCGAGGAACGTGAGCTTGCAAAGCTTGGACGACCCGTCATGCGGCGCCTGCAGCGCAAGCTGCGCGGATTCTCCCGCCTCGCCGAGAATAAACTCGCGGGTCACGGGATGCTGCGGCTTCAGGAACACTTCGGCCACGGCTCCCTCTTCCACGATGCCTCCCTGGTGGATGACGGCGACCCGGTCGCAGATGCTTTGGATCACATGCATTTCATGCGTGATCAGGACGATGGTCAGGTTGAATTTTTGGTTGATGTCGAGCAGCAGCTTCAGGATCGAATCCGTCGTCTGCGGGTCCAGGGCAGATGTCGCTTCGTCGCACAGCAGCACTTGGGGATCGCTGGCCAGCGCGCGCGCAATGCCGACCCGCTGCTTCTGGCCGCCGGACAGCTGCGCCGGATATTTGTCGCGGTGGGCTTCCAGCCCGACCAGTTGGAGAAGCTCGCCTACCTTGCTTGCGATTTTCGCTTTATCCACATGGGCCAGCCGCAGCGGAAACGCGATGTTGTCGTATACGGTCGCCGAGCTCAGCAGGTTGAAATGCTGAAAAATCATGCCGATCTCCCGGCGCTTCGTCTGCAGCTGCTGTTTGCCGAGCTTCGTCAAATCGACGCCGTCGACCCATACTTCGCCGGAGGTAGGGCGTTCCAGCAGGTTCATGCAGCGGATCAGCGTGCTTTTGCCGGCGCCAGAGTGGCCGATGACACCGTATATCTCTCCTTTTTTAATGGAGAGGTTCAAACCGGATAGAGCTTCCGTCGTTTTTGCGCCCTTGCCGTATCTTTTGGTTACTTGTTTCAATTCTATCAATCCGAAGCTCTCCTTCCTTGCTTTCTTGAAGCTTGAACCTTGTTTCGTATCTATCATGAACTGCCGTTCTGACATAAATAGACAAAATAAAAAGCCCTCTTGACCGAATCAAAAAGGGCTCTTCTATTCGAAGTCGCTTCCTCTTCTCATCTGCCAACCTGCAGCGAATGCCTGCAGTTGTAGGAATTAGCACCATGTCATTCGAAAATGGGCCTTACGGCCGCTTCTCAAATCGGTTGCCGGGCTTCATCGGGCCTGTCCCTCCGCCTCTCTCGATAAGAAAAAAATGTATGCAAACAATATTATTTTTTCACGTGTTTCAGTATAATCACTTTTCCGCTGCTTGTCAAAAGGAAATTTGTTGGATTTTAGGACTTCAGTCTCCCCGCATACCGGTAGACGGCGATCAAAGATTTGCATACCATGTCGAGCCCCTGCTTCAGATCGTTCAGATGCTGGTCCAAATCCTCCAGCTCCACCTTGGCGTGCAGGCCTTGATGCCTTTGCCACAGGTCGTCCTGCATCTCGGCGTTCATATAATGAATTTCGGCGTTCCGGCGCTTGCGCAAAACGTTCAAGCAATCCCGGTAATCGTTTTTGACGGCGGCCAGCTCGCCTTCAAGCTCGGGATGCCGCCCCAGCTCCCGCAGCCGCCGAAGGACGGTGAAATAAGAATAATGCTCTTTAACTTTTGCCGTATCCAGCTCAAACAGCTCGTTTAATACCGTGCCGAGCTTATCCAAAACCGAAAAGACGCGGATAAAGCCGTTTTTGTAAAAATAAACGTACCTTGCGTATTCCGTCTGCTCCTCGGCGCTCATGTCATCCACGTATCCGGCCTTGACCGACCTGCGGAAAAAGGAGGCCGCAAACCAGCTTTGTTCCAGCTCGTCCAGCGAGGAAACAAGTCCGCGTGTCCAGATGTCCAGCTTGCGGAAATCATGGCTCGGGTCATCGTTTTTATCCATTTCCCTTTGAAGACGCCCGATCGTCCGGTGCATCGCATCCATGGCTTCCCCAAGCAGACCGCTATTTTGGCGCGGCATTTCTCCAAGCAGTGTTCGCAGCATGGGCTTCTCTCCCCGCAAAAAATTTCGTTAAACGGCATGTCTCCATCACAGGATCAAACAAAGTCCCCGAACCCCCGTTCGCGGACTTTGCTTTAAGCTTATGATTTACACGTTTGAGGCAGGCTGCAGCTGTTCGACGGGTTCTTTCCCAAGCTGCCACACCCGAACGCTCAAGTAACAAAGGACGCCAAACAAAGAGGAAATGAGCAGGTTGTGAAGCAGCGCCGCAAAAATATACACCTCGGGTTTGCTGAGCGTATATACGATGCCCGCCCCGCTGAACACCTGCAGGACGCACAGAACGGCGGCGGCGACCCCAAGCGAACGCAGCTCCTTGCTGCCGCGGTGCAGCTTATACGCAAAAACGGCCATCGTCACGACGGCGATCAGCAGCACCAATGCCGCCAGCCGGTGGATAAACGCGATGGCTATGCTGCCCGTCATGGACGGAATCAGCTGCCCGTTGCAAAGCGGCCAACCGGAACAGCCGCCGGCCGAACTGGTATGGCTTACGTAAGCCCCTATGTAAACCACGATATAGGAATAAATGGTGACCGACCATACGAAACTGCGGAATCCCGGCGAAACCGAGGGCTGATTCTCGCGGAAGCTCGTTTGTTTTTCCCGGTCCATCTTTCGGGCCCCAAGCGCAAGCATCAGCGAGCCGGCGAATGCGATCAGCGAAAATCCGAAATGAAGCGCTAACACGGCGGACGATTGGTCATAAATGACCGCGAGCGCCCCCATCAGCGCTTGAACGATGACAAAAACGAGCGTCAGCACGGAGTAGACGCGCAGATCCTTGCGATTTTTGGCGTAAAGCCAAAACGCCACGACGACCGCCACCGCTGTAAGTCCTGCCAAGCCGCTGACCAGACGGTGGGAATATTCGATCAACGAAGCGATCGTATGGGCGGGAATAAATTGCCCGCGGCATAATGGCCATTCGTGGCCGCATCCCAGCCCAGAGTCGGTTTTGGTGACAACCGTCCCGCCGAACGTTGCGAAAAACATGACGACAAAGGTCAGGTAGCTAAGCCATTTTAATTGTTTTGTATTCAAAATTCTCACCTGCAGATCAAAGTAAAAACGCTCCATCTTGTTTCAGAAGCGCCCGTATATTACCAATCTCGTCTATTATACCTGATAAAGCGACGCGAAATATAGCCATTTTGTGACAAAACGCAAAAGTAATCGTATTCCGGGCGCGCTCCAGAAAAATCTGCACCGCTTCTGCTTAAAGTGCAAAAGCGGTGCCATGGACGAGGTTACTTATGGATCGTGCGGTATACGTCCAGCGCCCGCTGCAGGAAACCTTCGATTTCCTCGCGGGATTTGCGCAGCTTGTTGACAAGGCGCACGAGCTCGCGGCCGTCGGTAAACGCGACGAAGCTCGGAATGCCGAGAATGTTCAGCTCTTGGCTGACGTCTTCGACTTTATCGACATCCACTTCGACCAGCGTTATATCGCCTTCGAATTTTTTCTCTACGTCGGGCATAAACGGGTCCATGAATTTGCAGTCCACGCACCAATCGGCTTTGAACACGGCAACCGTCAAACGCGGGGATTGGATGGCCACCTGAAATTCGGCTTCGGACGTAATTTTTTGCATCTATAATCAGTCCTCTCTGAACGTTGGTTCGTTTATTCTTCCGGATTTTGCAAAATCCTACCCTTAGTGAATCAAAATATGGAGTGGAAGTCAAATTTTTGAGCCATACTGAAAATAAGCCCATTTCATAAAGAAAGGAGGATGCAAGCGTGTCGGAAAAAGAGGAAGGGCATACGTTCCGCGGATTCATCCGCCTGGCCAAAACGCTGCCGCAAACGGCCGCCGAAGCGGTAAAAGGAAAATACGTCTGCTGGAAGGCGTCGCAGGATCTGATTAAAGAACGCAGACCGCTTGGCTGGCGGGAGTCGGCGGCCCACAGCATCCGCGATCAGCTCAAGCGGCTGCTCGCGGACCGGAACCGGATGCACGGCGGCGCTTTCGGGAAGGAAGAAGGCCCTGTCCCGCTATCGCCGGAAGACCGGGAAATCGTCCGGACGATCCGGGAAGCCGCCCTCGAAGCAAGCCTCAGCAACATTACCCGGACGAAGGCGTATTACGATTGCTACCGGGACAATCCGGAACTGCATTGGTCTTTCCTTGCCCACATGGTATCCCGCAATGCCGGGTGGAATATGACCGATCTGAAGGGCGGGCTGTTTTCGGACGTGGCCCCGGCGCAGCTTCAAGAGGATATTTACCAGATGCTCGAACGCAGCAACGCCCTTATCTTTCTTGATGCTTATCCGCAGCTGCTGCTGTACGTCCACAGCCGCAAGCTCGGGAGAAGCTTGTTTTACCTGCTGCCCGAATTCCGCGTTTCGGTTTTCATGCGCCCGATCTGGGAACGGTTTTGGATCGAGCGCGACAGCGCGCTTTTGGCCGTAGGCCTCATTATCAACGAGCAAAACTACATCGAAGGCAGGGTTGTCCAAAACAGTTACTTTCAGAAACGGGTTTTGAATCATCCCTTTTTTGCGATGAACAGCTTCTTTCAAATGAATCAGGTCGTTTTTCCGCTGCTGGGCGAATTCCAAGCGGGTACGGAGGACGGGAATGTGGCGGCGGTTCCCCCTCCTGCGGGGTCATGCACGGAAGAGGCGGCAAAGGGCGGCGAAGCGGGCTGCCGCGGCATGGTCGGCCTCGTTTTGGAGCATTTTGCCGATCTTGACGAACGGATCGAATTCGGCAAAGCGTTATACGCCATGCTGTTCGGTTACAAGGACGTGCTCGCGGGGGTCGAGGCGTTTGCGGCCCGGACGGAGCACCTTGGTTCCAGGCAGGAATATTGGCCGAGACTGTTTACGAACGACAAAAAAACAGCCCTGAACTCTCCGGAGGAAAGTGCAGAGCTGCTGAAGCGGGAATGGCTTCCCCCGGACAAGCGGCTGTACAGCCCGACCCTGAACGAGGTATGGCAGGATATGCCCTACGAGCCGATCACGCGTTACGACTGGTTCAAAACGAAAGACGCCCTCGATCACCTGAACCGGCCCAAAAGGCCGGTGCTCATCGAAATGTCCCATGCGCACCGGTTTGCCGTTCAAAAGGCGGCGCTGACGCATGATGCGAATCGTGCGGTCCATGCGGCGGTTTCCGACGCCGCTCCGCGGCAGCCTTAACCGAGGCGCATGGACTCCGCCGCTTTTATTGTCTCTCTGAATCGGCGGATTTGTACTTGGCGGGCTGCAGGCGCATCAGCGGCCGGAGCAGCCGCTGCAATTTGCGCGGATAGCTTGCCAGCTCGTGTTGGCGCAGCACGCCGAGCATGATCAGCAGCACGAGGTATAAAACGACGACCGCTCCCCCGACGATGATGCATGTAATCAGAAACGCCAGGCGGTCCGGCAGGATGCGGGTCAGCTGAATTCCCGCTTCGTTCAGGCCGTAGCCGACCGCGGCGGTCAGGATGACGGCGATCAGGAAGCCCGTCCAACGTTTGCCGAGAATGGAGAACGGCACGATCACTTTCAGATACCGAAGGTTGAGCAGCGTAATCACCAGGAAACAAAGCCCGGTGGCGGCGATGATGCCGTAGATCCCGAACACGAACGCAAGCGCGAAGCTTCCGGCCAGCTTCACCAAGATCCCGATCATGACGTTGACCATCGACAGCTTCGCTTTGTTGACGCCAAGCAGGATCGAGTTGGTGGTCATCATCGTAATTTGGAAAATCGTCCCGAACGTCAGCAGCATGATGATCCAGCTGCCGTCAAGGCTGCTGAAAAGAAGCCCGTTAATGGAATAGGCGGCAACGCAAAGCGCGATGACGATCGGCATTCCCGTCAAAATGGAAATGCGTAGTGCCAGCGTCATTTGCTGCTGCAAATGCTCCTGGTCTTTCCGGGCGAACGCCGCCGAGATGACCGGAATCAGCGACGTGCTGAGCGCGATCGCCAAAATCGGCGGGATGCCGGCGATGCTTTGGGCGCGCTGCCCGAGAATCCCGAGCACCTGCGTCGCTTTGGCTTCCCCGATTTGCCCGATCAAGAGCGGGTTCACGATCGACGAGTCGATGAAGTTCACGGCAGGCACCGTAAGCGACGATAAAACGATCGGAATGGATAACGTGAAAATATCTTTATAAATCCTCATCAGCGGCAGCTTGACGCCGTCGCCCTCCTGAAGCATAAGCGCTTTGTCCTGCTGGCGCGTTTTTACCGTGTAATAGAGCATGATGGCAAACGCCCCGATGCTTCCGAGCACGCCCCCGAAGGAGGCCCCTGCGGCCACCCAACTTCCGTCATAGCCCGATTTCAGCAAAATATAGGCGATGATGATCGCTGCGCCGACGCGGGCAAACTGCTCGACGATCTGCGAGATGCCCCCTGCGGTCATATTGTTCCGCCCCTGAAAATAGCCGCGCATCATGGCGATGGCCGGAAACAGAAGCAGCGCAGGCGCAAGAGCGCGGATCGACAGCGCCGCATCCGGCACTTTGGATACGTACGTTGCGTAATACGGAGCTAAAATGTAAAGCAGCACCGTTATGATCACGCCGGCGAAACCTGCGAAGAGCAGCGCGGCATGGTATACCTGGCGGGCTTCGCCCGGCCGTTTCAAGGCGTAACGTTCCGACACCATTTTGCTCAACGTGCTCGGAATTCCCGCCGTCGCCACGGTGAGCAGCATCAGATAGACGTTGTTCGCAATGGTGAATGATGCTTTGCCGACATCGTCAAACAGATGATCCAGGGGCACCCTTTGCACAAGCCCCAATACCCTCGCCACCAATGCGGCGGCGGCAAGGATCAGCGTACCTTTGATAAACGATTCCTTTTTAGCCAAACTTCTTTCCCCTTCTTTCCCCCAGCGAGCATTCCCCATGGAGCAGATGTAACGGGATTCGCCATATCCCGGTGTAAATTAGGCATGATCGGACTCTCGGCGAACGAAACCGTTCGCTTCCGGGTTTAGTTCCACGCAATCCAAATAAAAAACACGATGATCATGACGATCTGCAAAATGATTTTCATGACCATGCTGCTGAACAACCCCACCAGCGTGCCGAACCCGACCTTGGCCGATTTCGATACCGAAGATCCGTCGATCAGCTCGCCTACGAACGCGCCGAGAAACGGCCCGATGACAAGGCCGAACGCCGGAATGACAAACGGTCCGATGATGGCGCCGATCGTGCTTAGAATAACGGACAGCTTCCCGCCCCCGTATTTTTTCGTCCCCCAGGCGCCAACGGCATAGTCGGCGACAAACAGCACGACGATAATCAGCGTTTCGATAATCCAGAACCACGCGCCAAAATGCCCGAACGTAAAAAACCATCCGTAAACGAAAAAGGCTGCGAAAATGGCGATGGCGCCGGGCAGCACGGGAACGATCGTCCCGGCCATCCCGACGGCGAACAACGCGATGATGAGAATCCATCCGAGTACAGCCATGACTTGATCTCCTTTTTAAATCAGGATTTTGCAAAATTCGATTCCGGCCGCTTCCGGGTACAATATATATGGTTACATTTGAAAGATAAATTTCCGGATTACTTCCGCAATGCCGTCCCGATCATTGCTTGACGTGACATAATCGGCGGCTTCACGGACGACCTCCTGTGCATTTCCCATGGCGACGCCAACGCCTGCCGCCTGAATCGCGGCCAGATCGTTCATGCTGTCCCCGACGGCGATCACTTCGTTCATCTCCAGGCCCAGCAGACCGCATACGGTTCGAATCCCCGAAGCTTTGTTGATCCCCTGCGGGTTTATTTCGAGATTATGGGGGGATGAGTTCGTGATTTCCAGGCCGCCCATTTCCTGCAGCTGCATCAAAATCCGGTGCCGCGCTTCGTCGTCCTCCGTATGGAAGCCGAATTTGAGCCATTCCTTTTCTTCGATGGAATCCGTCCAGACGTCTTTGTTATAGACTTTGTCCACGGAGTAAGCCCAATACCAGCAATCCTCGGCAAGCGCGATGGCGCGCATGTCGGAAATAAGCTGCGGATCCATCAGCGAGCGCTGGTGCAGCTCATGCGGGGCGCGCCAAACTTCGCTGCCGTTAACCGTGATCATGGGCGTCGAAAGCCCCAGCTCCTCGCCGTACGGAAGCGCGCTTTCGAAGCCTCTTCCCGTGGAAAGGCATACGTGAACCCCTTCGTCTTTCGCCCGCTGGATCCATTTGGACGTGTCCGGGGAAATGGTCTGATTGCTTGTCAACAGCGTCCCGTCCATATCGAGCGCAAGCATCTTATATTTCGTGTCCATATCGCTCCTCCTTCTTGTACGCATTTTCACGATTCACACACATACGGACATTTTACCATAAAGCAGCGGAGGGCCACAAAAGAGTTTTTTGGACCGCCTATCCGGGAGCTTCAGGCTCTGTTGTAGTGCCGGTCGAAGGGCTGCGCGGGCCAGGCACGTAAAAGGACAGGCCCGGGCTGCCCCGAACCTGTCCTTAAAAGAGATCAATGATACGATGATTGCATAAAGATCAGAACCGTGAATCAGTTGCTGCCGTTCGTTCCGGTCGTTCCGTTTGCCGACTGGTTGTTGGCATTTCCTTTCGGCACGCCGTCGAGGCCGTAAACCTGGTCGTACGCGTCGAATATTTTCCGTGCGATCGGCGCGGCGCTCTGCGAGCCGAAGCCGCCTTCCGGAATCATGACGGCGACCGCCAAAACCGGATTATCGCGTGGTGCATAAGCGATAAATACGCCGTTATCGACGAGCTTGTGTCCGACTTGCTGCGTCGAGGTACCCGTCTTCCGGGCAAAATCGTAAGGGAAATCACCGAAGGCTGAGACGTCACTCTTCATGCCGCGGCGGATTTCATTCCAGTAGGATTTCGGGAAGTTTACCGTATTCAGCACTTCGGGCTTGAAGGTTTTGACGACATTGCCCTTCTCGTCGGTAATTTTGCTGACCAGCTGCGGTTTCAGCCGTTTGCCTTCGTTCGCCAGCATTACCGTGTATTGCGCCAGCTGCAAGGTCGTATATTTCCCCTGCTGCCCGAACGACGCATACGCCATCGCGGACTGGGTACTTCCCGCCTGTTTGACGTTCGTATACTCCTTGCGCCCTTTCCATTCGCCCGGCAGGCCGCTCCCCGTCAAGACGCCAAGCCCGAATTTGGTCATATACTCGTCCCAAACTCCGATACTCTTGTCCTTGTATTTGTCGTAAAGCCTTTTGCCGATCATATCGACCATAAAGGCGTTGGAGGACTTTTCGATCGCGCGCGCCGGGTCCATCCCGCCGTACACGTGGCCTCCGGCATTTTGCACGCGCGTCTGATGGCCTTCCTTGCCGAAGTAGGCCGCACCTTTATCCTGATAATACGTATTTGTCGTAATCAAACCCTCGTTCAAGCCAAGCAGCACGCTGAGCGGCTTCTGGGTCGAACCGAGCAGGACGACCGATTCCGGATGGTCGCCCTTTTTTCCCGGGTTAAACGAACGGATCGTGCCGTTCTGGTAAATGTTTTGGATTTTCTTCCAATTATCCGGCGTAACGCTTCCCGTCTGCCAGATGTTTGGATCGTAATCCGGCATGCTTGCCATGGCGACGACGTTCCCCGTCTTCACTTCCATTGCGACGGCAAATCCTGTCGTCGCATCCGGATGGGTTCTTCCGGAAACCGGATGGGTATGCAGCCAGCTCAACTGATCCATGATCGCCTGCTCCGTGGCAATCTGGACCTGCTTGTTGATCGTGCTGTAAACGTTGTTCCCTTTGACCGGCGG
Source organism: Paenibacillus sp. VCA1 (assembly GCF_031583795.1). NCBI lineage: Bacteria > Bacillati > Bacillota > Bacilli > Caryophanales > Paenibacillaceae > Paenibacillus > Paenibacillus sp. VCA1. Next base: position 108,185 of record NZ_JAVLSX010000012.1, read on the forward strand.
AACGACTTCGTCGACGCCTTCCGGCATGTTGCGCGGATTGATCGGTACTTTTTTGTAGCCGTTTTTGCCGCGGAGCTCGTCCTGGTACATCAGCTCCAGCCCGTCGAAGCCGACGAATTCGGGCTCCGTATAAATCAGGCCCGGATCGGTCGTAACGTCGCCGCTGCGCTGCTCTTCGTCGATCCCCTTGTACTTGCTCAAGGTTTTCGAACCGCTGAACGTACGAATGTATCCGACGGTTTGAACCGCAACCGTGTCCGGGTCGTAGTGGCGGACGCTTTCTTCCTCGATCGAAATCCCCGGAAATTCGGATTTATGTTCGCTGAAGTAGGCGATTTCCTTTTGGCTCAAATCCATTTTGATCCGGCGCGGCGAATACCCCGCATACTTTTTGTAATCGAGGTCCATCGCTTCGATGATCTCCTGCTTGGTCATCTTTTTGTCGGAATCGCCGTATTTATCGAATACGTCCAAAAGGCGCTGCGCAAGCTGCTCCGCTTCGGGACGGTTTTTGCTGCCGTTCTTTTGGCTGTAATCCTTCATCAGCGTAATATAAAGCGACTGCGTCGGAGTCGAGTAGGCCAGCGGCACGCCTGCCGCATCGTAAATGGTGCCCCGGATCGGCGGAAGCGGTACGTCCTTGACGATGTTGCTGGACTCCTTCTCCGTCAACGTCGGCCCTTCGACGAACTGCAGGATGGCAAGCCTGATGATGATGACGCAAAAAATGATAAACGTGCTGAAGAAAAACAGGTTGATCCTTAAGTTCAAATTCCCTTTCTTTTTTGTCTCCTCCTGTTCCGGATTGTCCGGTGCAAATTCGGTCACCGGCCTCCCTCCTCTCTCTAAAACATGATCGGTACGGACTTCGAAACGTCCTTCTATGAAAATGACATTTCATATTTTAGCACAGATCGAGGGTGCTCGGCATCTTTCCCTATCGTTCGACAGAAACGGGCCGGTACGTCAGGCGACACGGCGTCTTCCAAAGGGCGGAAATGGACGATTCAAAGCCGGGTTGCTTATCCGGCAAGGGTTGCTTTTTGGGATCAAGTGCGCCTTTACGAAAAAAAGCAGCCTGGAGTTTTCATCCAAGCTGCCGTTCTTTCGGGCTTATTGCTGTTTTTTGTTATTTTGCCCAATACCCACGTTATCCGCGGAATCCGTGCCCGCCTGGTTTTTGAGCTGCTTTTTCGGCACGCCGTCGAGGCCGTACTCCTCGTCATACGCATCGAATATTTTGCGGGCGATCGGCGCGGCGCTTTGCGAGCCGAATCCGCCCTCCGGAACGACGACTGCTACCGCCAGCTTCGGATTGTTGCGCGGGGCATAGGCGATAAACACACCGTTGTCTAAAAGCCCGTCTTTCGAATCCTGCTGCGAGGTGCCGGTTTTTCGGGCAAAATCGTACGGGAATCCGGCAAAAGCTTCGCTGACGTTCGTGTTCATCCCTCTGCGGACCAGCTTCCAATACGAAGGATTGAACTGCACCCGACTAAGCACTTCGCGTTTACTCTGTTTCACGACTTTGCCGTTTGCGTCCGTAATTTTGCTGACGATTTGCGGCTTGATGCGCTCCCCGTCGTTCGCCAGCATCACGGTATATTGCGCCAGCTGCAGCGGCGTATATTTTCCGCCTTGACCGAAAGAAGCATAGACAAGCGCGGCTTGGGCGCTGCCGACGGTCTTGGGGATGTTTTCCGAAGTGCCGTATTCTTTTTTTCCCAGATATTCTTTGGGTAGATCGATGCCCGTCGCGACGCCCAGCCCGAAATCCTCCATATACCCGTTCCATACGTCGATGCCTTTTTTGCCGTATTTTTTATACAGGGCATTGCCCACCATATCGACCATAAACACGTTGGAGGAATGCTCGATGGCTTCGGCAGGCGTACGCAAATAGCCGTAGGCGTGCCCTTGGGAATTTTGCACCCGCGCCTGATGGCCCTCTTTTCCGAAAAAGGCTTCTCCCGTGTCGTTGTAAGGGGTCGTCGTGGTAAACAGCTTTTCGTTTAACCCGACCAGCACGCTCAGCGGTTTGATGGTGGAACCGAGAAGCACGGCCGAATCGAATTTATGCTTCGACTTACCGGAGTCCAGTGGAGTAATGGCCCCATTTTGATAATTATTGTTCAATTTATTAAAGTCCGCAGTAGATGCCGCCCCGGTTTTCCATATATTCGTGTCGTAATCGGGAATGCTGGCCATCGCCACAACGTTGCCGGTGTCAACCTCCATGGCCACCGCATAGCCGGTCACGGCTTCGGGATGCGTTTTGCCGGACACCGAATGGGTATGCAGCCATTCCAGCTGGTCCTTGATCGCCTGTTCCGTTTTCAGCTGAACCTCTTTATTAATCGTTAGCCACACGTCGTTTCCTTTGACCGGCGGCACGATGTCGACCACCTCTTCCGGAATGTTGGCGGAGCTGACCGACACCACCTTGTAGCCGTTTTTCCCTCTCAACTCGTCCTGAAAGGAAAACTCGATGCCGTCGAAGCCGACAAGCTCATCCTTCGTATACGTTTCGTCCGGCTTCGTGCCGTCCTTGCTCTCCTGCCGCGCTTTATCATAGGCCTTCAGGCTTTCCGTCCGCTTGAACGATTTGACGTAACCCACGGTTTGCACGGCCACCGTATCCGGATCGTACAGGCGCATCGTTTCTTCGATGATTTCGATGCCCGGAAACTCCGATTTATGCTCCATAAAATATTGAATCTCTTTTTTATTGAGGTCCATTTTAATGCGCCGCGGCGTATAGCCGCTGTCCCGTTTGGATTCGAGGTCCATCGCCTCGATCACGTCCCCCGCGGTCATCGGCTTGTCGCCGGGATTTCCGAACTGCTTGAACGCCGCCGCCATCCGTTTGGCGATATCCTCGATTTCCGGACGGTTTTTCTTCCCTTTGTCCGTGTTGTTGTTGTAATCCTTCATCAGCGTGATATACAGTGATTGAACCGGCTTGGAATAAGCCAGCTTGACCCCGGAGACATCGCGGATGTTCCCTCGGTCCGGCGGAAGCGGAATGTTTTTCGTGTTTTGGTTCGCTTCTTTTTCGGTCAACGTCGGCGCTTCCACGAATTGAATGACGGCCAGCCGGACGATGACGACGCAAAAAATGATAAACGTGCTGAAAAAAAACATGTTGATGCGCAAATTCAAGCTTTGTTTGCTTTCAGCTTCCATCTCCTCCGGCGATTTTCCGGAACTGAAAAAACGCAAATTTCTCCCTCCCTGGTTTAACGATATATAAAGTAGTTATGTACTCCAATGTATTGCTCGCTTCCCTTTATAAATATTAACATATACAACCATTAAAAGGAAAACAAGGCAGCAACTTTTCCCAAGTCAACGCTGCATGATGCTAAAGGACAAAACGATCATTTCCCGGGCTATAAAATACAACCTCAATCCAATCGACGCATTTTCAAAAAAACAAACCGTATTTCTTCATATCGACTCATTCTACATGTTAGGGAGAAGATGCGAAAAAGACGATCGGGGGCATTGAGCAGGCCCTTGCAGGAGCATGGGGATGGAGGGAGTCAGCCAGAGACACGGCCAGCATGTCAGCCGGTTACCGGTTATATGCCGGCATGTCTCCGATTTAAGGGAACGAAAAAGCCAATCATCGTCATTCAGCTATATACCGCAAGCCATTTGATTAATTCACGTTTCATCACATCCCGATAATGCTCGGGCTCGATAATCTCCGCGTCGGCTCCGAATTGGGACAGCCAGCTCATAAAACACGGAACGTCCTCGACGGTGACATCCATCACGACGCTCCCGTCCCGATCCTTCGTCTGCGCAAGAGGATTGATCGATTCCTTCTCCTTATATTTTGGGATCGCCGCAGGGGTAAGCCTTATCTTAAATTCAACCGGTTCCTTTTCTTCATTTCCTCGGAAATGTTGATGATTTTCTTGCTGCATGTTGGTATGTACTTTAATAAAGACGTCATCCAGCACGACGACCCTCGCAAAATATTTTAACCTGTAGGTATACAGTTTTCCGGTATTATGGTTGCGTCCGACCAAGTAAAATCGGTGCTGCCAAGGGACAAGGATATACGGATCGATTTTGCCGAACAAGAGCTCGTTCCGCTCCGGAACATAATATTCCGCCTGAATGATTTGCTGCGACAGCGTCGCCAGCAAAATCGGGATCAGGTACTCCGACTGTTCCTCCGCTTCCGCTTTTTCGGCCCATTTGATCCATGGATTTTCCCTTTCCTGAAGTTCGGTTTCCAGGTGTTCCGTCCGTTGCTTGTTATGGGCCGCCATCACCTTTTCGTAGGCCCCTTCAAAACCGTCGGGGAGCAAAGGCTTGACCTGAGGCATCGCCTTGCCCAAGGCCGTAAAAGCTTGAACTTCCTCCGCGGTCCAATCGAATGGATATAAGGCAAAACTGCCGATAAACCGATATCCTTTTCCGTATCCGAGATGCGTGATAGGTATATGCATGGCGCTTAACGCTTCCATATCGCGATAAATGGTCCGTTCGGTGGTGCTGCATCGTTCCGCCAGCTCCCTGGCCAAAATACCCGGTTTGGCTTGGACGAGAGTGATGATGCGCATTAATCGAATCAATCTGTCTGTCATCTGGATTCTCCTAGCTCGTATAGTAAATTAGACTCATATCCATTTGCGTAATGTAGTCCATTCGACTTGCAGCGAGTGAATCCTGCCAGAAAAACCTAGATCCGCTTGCGGCCACTGACATGAACCGCAGGCCGGCTCCTTCAAAACCGGGACTAGCCATTTTTAACGATAAGAACCTTTTGGCTCCGGTAAGTCCCGACGTAATGTTCGCTGAGCTGGTAAAGCATGTCCGCCTCCTCCAGCAACCGTTCGTCCGTATGGCGCGCCGCTTCGATCAGCATCTCGTCTCCTTTCCGGCGCAGCAGCCATTCTCCGCGTTCAATGTCACCATGCTCGAACAAGCGGATCGCTTCCTTCAAAATGCTCTGGGTTTCCAGCAGCATGACGTGTTTTCTGACATGAAAGCTTTCCGGCTCCTGTAACAATCCGGTATGGTACGTGTAGTTCATATATAATTCCTTCACAGGAAGTTCCTTAATGCGCTCCTTGTTTCTTTCTTTGAATTTCCATTGAGCAGACAAAACGCCATGCATGCCGGCACCTTGGGGCTGAAGAGCAAGCTCGATGGCCAGAAACTGCTTCACGCCATCATACAGATCACCAAGAGGAATCATTAGTGATTGACCCAGGTTTGTCATAGCCTTCGCTCCGTGGATCCGGACCAAGGTAACTTGCGGTTCAAGCCATAAGTGCAGCTGCACGTCTTGGGCGATCAGTTTGGGCGTATTTCTTCTTCTTGATTGGCGGAAGGATCCCCCGAACCATTCAACCAACAAAGTGACTTTATTGGAGCCGCTTGCAAGAATATGACCGCGGTTCCATGTGAAATTTTCCTGAATACCTGAATGCATGGATTTCACCCCTTTACATGTCATCTTTATATCGTACCAAGTTTGGTTGACATTAAGATGTCATGGAACGTATGTTCGTGCGATATATTTCTTTCATGTTAGCATAATTTCAACAGCCGGCGAACATTTTTGGCGATTTTTTAATTCCCCCCCATCCTTGCTCAAATGCGCAAAAAGACCTACCCAATACCCATTATAGTATATAAGAACTACACAAAAATAAATGTCGAAATGTGTAATTATGGGTTGAAATAAAAATATAATTTTAGCGGATGCGCAGCAAACTTCACACTTTCGGCCCAATTCCGCAAAAACGGCAAAAAAGCCCGAAACCCACCGGATTTCGGACTTTTACGTACGGATATGATATGATGAAAAAAAGGTCGGATCAGGCTGTCGCATGACGCGGCGCTCAGGCTGTCTCAGGCCCCTGACTGCAAGGTTTTTCGGGTTGTTCGTGCATCGTTGCCTTCGCGTAGGTGATTTTGTCGATCCACAGTTCCCTGCCGACCGGTTTTCCGTTGACCGTGATGAGCATTTTTTTGTATTGATGTTCTTTTTCCATAGCTAATCCACTCCTTAACGTTTTGCGTAATCTTTCGTCCCGGCATTCTCGCAGCGCCTGCGCTCCTTGGAGGACGTCCGCTGTCTATGTGCAAACATGTACAAGCTTCGTACAGCCGTAATCGCGGAGATGAGCAGAACCCCTAGAAACGATATAAACGTCCGGAGGCGAAAGCGAAACAACCGGGCTCGTTCCATTTTATGCATCAGGTGGTGTAATGATGAAAAAACGACAGTGGCGGATGGACGCCGCTTTGCTGCGTACGGCCGTAATCTTTTTTTGCCTTGCCTGCGCCCCGTTTCCGGCCGGGTCCGCCGCAAGCGCAAACTATTTTGAGGACTTTTATAATGGCGTGGAGAAGTTTTCCGGGCTGCCCGGCGAAGTGAACGAGCTGAAGAAAAGCTACGAGCAGACGTTGGACGAGCTCGACCGGGCCAAGCAAAGCGCAAAAGCGTACGAGGAACAGAATGCGAAGCTTTTGGAGCAAAACCGCGAGCTGGCCCAAACGGTAAACCAATTGAAGGATGAAAGCGACCGCAAGGACGCCAAAGCCCGCAAATTCAAAAATATGCTGATCACCGTCGTTTTGCTGGTGGCCGGTTATTTTATCGGGATCCGCGTGCTGCGGTTTTTCATGCGGCGCTCCAACCGCAAATTGCGGCGTTAGCGTTATTTTCGAGCCAGAAAGGGGAAAGGTTTTTGAATATCGACATTCGGGAGTCCGGAGGCGGAATCGGCCAAGCCGTCGATTTTTCCCTAAACCCGGGCGAGACCGCGCATTTTCTTCATCCCGAGCAAATCATTACGTACCGGGGGCCTTCCGACGGCCGCAGCGACCGTTTGATGAACATGAAGGGCATGTACCGCAAAAAGAAGCTGATTCAGGCGGATTTCTGCGGACCATGCGAGTTTACCGCCGCCCTGCCTTCCGGGTTTGCCGTCAAAACCGTGGAGCTTCGGGAAGGCAGCGATTTGCTGTACGACTTCCGCAATATTTTCTTTTACAGCTCGGGGATCGAAATGCAGTCGCGGATTTTGCATATCAAAAACATGCTGATCACGAAAGATGCGATCAAAATGAAATTTTCGGGCGCGGGCACCGTCGGGCTGCTGACGGAAGGCGCCGTCTACGAAGCCGAGCTTCATCCCTCCGAGCCGCTTTACGTGGACGCCCGCAGCCTCTTCGCCTATCCCGAAAACGCCAAACTGGAATTGACCGTCTACGGCAACACGCTGGCCAGCCAGCATATGAACTACCATTGGAAAATGACGGGCGTCGGCACGGTGCTTTTCCATGCGGGACCCACGGGAAGCCGTCTGCGGGAAGAAATGGATCAGGACAATCTTTTTAAACGGATTTTGCGCGAAATCATTCCTTTTGGCGGGGTCATTATAAAATAACCGGCAAAGTGGGGCCTTTGGCTTCGAAGCTGAATCAGGTGCTTTGCGGGGAGCCCCCGAAATTAGTCTGGTAAAAAGGGTATACGCATACCCTTTTTTTGTCATATAATCTCCTTAACCATTCGATGAGACCAGGAGGCCAACATGTCCATTCCCACCGTTCAAACCGCCGCGCCGCAAAAAGGACGGCAGCCCCTTGCCGGCGCCGATGCCGGCTCTACCGTCTTCCGCATCCTGATTGCGGTCAGTCTCGTTCATTTGTTCAATGATTCGATTCAGTCGGTTATCCCGGCGATCTTTCCGATTTTGCGTTCCTCGATGCATTTGAACTATACGCAGATCGGCTGGATTTCCTTTGCCATAAACTTTACGTCTTCCATCATGCAGCCGGTGGTCGGCTGGTTCGCGGACCGCAAGCCGAAGCCGGCGCTGCTGCCGATCGGGATGGGATTTACGTTCACGGGCATGCTTCTTCTCGCGTTCGCCCACTCGTACCCCGCAGTGCTGCTGGCGGTCGTGTTTGTCGGACTCGGCTCGGCTGCGTTCCATCCCGAAGGATCCAGGGTCGCCCACATGGCTTCGGGCACGCGCAGAGGATTGGCCCAATCCATCTTCCAAGTCGGAGGAAACGCGGGGCAGTCGCTCGCTCCGATGCTGACGATGTGGATTTTTATTCCGCTTGGACTTTTCGGTTCGATCTGGTTCACCCTCGTTGCCGGGGCGGGTATTGCCGTTCAGCTCTACATCGCCAGATGGTACGGCAACAAACTGCGAAGCGGAGCCCAGGTCAAGAAAAAAGCCCAAGCCCGCCAGCTGAAGCCCGAGGTTCGCTCCAAGGTCCGGTTTGCGATCGTCATGCTCGTCGTGCTCGTTTTCGTCCGGTCCTGGTACAGCTCCTCGATCAGCACCTTTTTTCCGTTTTATCTGATCGATCATTTCGGATTGAGCGTCGACGACGCCCAAATTTTCATTTTCCTGTTTCTCGGCGCCGGAGCCGTAGGCACCTTTTTCGGCGGTCCCGTCGCGGATCGGATCGGCAAACGAAACGTCATTTTCGCTTCCATGGTCCTGGCCGCTCCGCTCGCCTTGCTGCTGCCTCATGTCGGGCTGTGGGGCGTCGGCATCCTGCTTGCGCTGCTCGGCTTGATCGTCTTTTCGAGCTTTTCGGTCACCGTCGTGTATGCCCAGATGCTGTTTCCGGGCAAAATCGGCACCGTCTCCGGCCTCATTACCGGCCTGGCTTTCGGTTTAGGGGGTCTTGGGGCGTTGGTGCTCGGTAAATGGATCGACCTTGCCGGCGTCAACACCGTCATGGCCATTTGCAGCTTTTTGCCGCTTCTCGGCGTCCTGACCTTCCTGCTGCCTTCGGATCAACAGCTGAACCGCTGGTCCGGCGAAGGCGAAGAACCCAAACAATAATTCCAAACCGCATGGCCCTTAACGATCCGTATCGTCCAGGGCCATGTTTTTTTTGCCGCAGCCTTTCCAAAATTCTGCTCTTTGCAGCCCGCTCAGTTTCTCCCAGAACCAAACCTGCTTTTGATCCTTTTCCCACACCTCGATGTTCCCCGGTTCACGCCGCAAATCGATATCGTCTTCCGCTTCTGTCACTATATATGGCTTCTTTCGATTATGTCCTTTTAGGAAACGGCGGGCAGCCCTCGGGTACGGCGCGGCCGAACCGGACATACTGTAGGCAAAAGGAATCAGATCAGGAGACCTTCCCTTTCCTTGAAACGTTTGATCAAAAATTCACTGTGGACGCCCGTGATGCCTTCCAGCTTTCGAAGTCTCGCAAGGTATCGCTCGACATGCTCCTGGTCGTCCATCAAGGCATGGACATGCAGGTGGGGGCCGCCGCTCATCTGGTATACGCTGGTGATCTCCTCATCGCTCAAAAGCTGCTCGGCGACGCTCTCCAGCAGGCTCCATTCCACGTCGATGTTAAAGTAAACGGACATGTTTTTCCCGGCTTTGATCGGATTGACCGTCACCGTAAATTTGTCGATGATCCCTTGCTCCATCAAGTGGTTTACCCGCTCGCGCACGGCTGCACGCGTCAGATTGACAAGCCTGCCGAGCTCCGCGTGGCTCAGTCTGCCGTTGTCGAGCAAATGTTTCAGGATCATCTCGTCCTTTTCGTCCAAATGTTTAAACCGCATCTGCCTTCCCCTCTTTCTTATGATCAACGCATATCCATCGGATGCGCTAATCTTTACAATGTAAATTAAATAAAAATAAAAATGACCGATTGTATATAAATTATTTTACAATCGTTGTATAATAAACCGGGAATCGAATCGGTTGTCAAATCAATCTACTCCCAGTTTACAAGCATCGCGGAGTGAAAAGCAATCGGATTCACTATTATCGAGAGGAAGGTGTCTACCTTTGGTCATGTTTTCGCTGGAAATCCTTCTGATCTCCGTTTTGGCTGGCATCGTCGGATCCGTTTTGGGGCTGGGAGGAGGCATCATCGTGACCCCGGCCTTGACGCTGCTGTTCGGCGTCAGCATCGAACACGCGATCGGCGCCAGCATCATCTCCGTTATCGCGACGTCGAGCGGTTCGGCGATCGCTTATATACGCGACCGGATCACCAATCTTCGCGTCGGCATGTTTTTGGAAATCGCCACCACGGTCGGCGCGATTACCGGGGCTTTTATCGGAGGATTGATCGCCCCCAATCTGCTTTATATCATTTTCGGTCTTTTGCTTGTCTATTCGGCGGTGAATATGATCAAAAGGAAAAAAGGCGCGCAGCAGGAGCAGGTCAGCATGCATCCCGCCGCCGCCAAATTGAAGCTGGCGGGCAGCTACTACGATAAAGCGGCCCAGCAGCAGATCTCTTATAATGTAGGAAACGTGTACGGAGGTTTCGGCGTCATGTACGGCGCGGGCATCGTGTCCGGACTGCTCGGAATCGGCAGCGGCAGCTTCAAAGTGATGGCGATGGACGTATTCATGAAGCTGCCGCTGAAGGTGTCCACCGCGACCAGCAACTTCATGATGGGGGTCACCGCGGCGGCCAGCGCGGGCGTTTATTTGCTGCGCGGGGACATCGATCCGCATATCGCCGGTCCGGTCGCGCTTGGGGTTTTGGCCGGGGCCACCATCGGGGCGCAAATCATGCAGCGGCTGAAAAGCAAAACGATCCGCATGCTGTTTATCCCGGTTCTTCTTTATGTGGCGTTTCAAATGATTTATGAAGGAGTGGGGCTGTAGCATGAACGAAAACAGCGAAATTCAGGACGTCGAGCTTGCCGTCAGCCGCTGGCTACGGGTCGGCGTCATCATCAGCGCCTGCGTCATTATCCTTGGCCTCATCCTGCTTTTTATCCGGGGCGAAAGCGGCTACCCGGGAGAATTTTATCCGCATAATCTGCATGATATTTTCGGCGGGTTGATCCAATTCAAGCCCTATGCCGTCATTACGGTAGGATTGATGCTTCTGATCCTTACGCCGGTGCTGCGCGTCGCGATTTCGATTTGGGTGTTCGCGCGTGAAGGCGACAAACTGTACGTCATCATTACGTCCATCGTCCTGGTCATCCTCATCGTCAGCTTTGCGATTGGCAAAGCCTGAAGCCTGACCGGCAGCGAAGCCCGGGCTCTTTTGCATAAAGAGGCCGGGCTTTGTTTTGCTGATCCGTACATTTTCGCCCCATTCCGGAACGGTAGACTTCCCGCCGACATAATCTACAATGTGCTCAATACGTACTATACTTGCAAATGCCATTGGGTCCAAAGGAGTGTCTGCACGTGAAGCAAGTAAAACCGGTAAAAACACGGAGCATCGGCGGCGGAGGAGCAGGCGTCGGCGGAGGTGTCGGAGGTGCTGGAGGTACCGGAGGCGTTATACCGACGAGACAAAGAAACGAAATCGCCCTGATTTCGGCTATTTTGTTTTTGATCGCCGCCGCACTCAGCTTGTTTGTGGCTTGGAGTGATTTAAGAAGCGGCGGTACGAGCGAAACGCTCATCTAAAGTGCGCAAAAAGACGCCCTGGCGACTCGGCGTCTTTTTGCGCTGCGTTATGTTGGTCCTGTTTCGCTGCTTGGTTCGGGAAAACGAACGACGGCCTCGGTCCCCAGCCCCTTTTCGCTCATAAATTCGATCCGTCCCTGCATCGCTTCGATGATTCGGAACGTTACCATCAGCCCCAGACCGGTTCCTTTGGTTTTATTGGAGAAATAAGGCTCGCCGAGCCTTGCCATTTCGGCGGGTTCCATGCCTTCGCCGTTATCGAGGATATGGATGGCGATTCCCCCGTCCCGGGCGTAAGCCCAAATATGGATCTGCCCTTCCTCGTGCAGCGCCTCGATGCTGTTTTTGACGATATTGATAAATGCCTGCTTGAACTTGGAGGAATTCCCTTGAACGTATAGCCCCGGCGGGATATCCGACGTGATTTTGCTGCCATTGAAGTTGGCCAGCGGATTCAGAATGCCTTCGATATGCCGGAACTCTTCGGCCAGGTCCAGCAGCTGCACCTGTTCGATTTCCGGCTTGGCAAAAGTAAGGAAATCGGTGATGATGCCCGAAGCCCGGTCAAGCTCTTCCAATGCGAGTTCAAGATACTCCCTTTCCTTGCTGGCGGACTTTTTCTGAAGCAGCTGGAGGAACCCGCGCGTGACCTGCAGCGGATTGCGGACCTCATGCGCAACGGATGCCGCAAGCTCGCTGATAATCTCCATTTTTTCCGACCGCTGCAGCTCCGTGTTGAATCTTTCCAATTCCTTCGAATAGACGAGAATCTGCTTGTGGTTTTCCGCGAATTGAAGGCCGAGCGCGGCAATCAGCGCAACGGCAAATCCGAGCACGCCCCATTTCCACCAAAAAAGCTCGTATTTTCCGCCGCTGGCTAAATAACATGTCATTTCAACCAGCACGGTCAAGCCGAACACGGCAAATCCGAGCGTAAAAATCAAAGCGTTCCGGTTTCCTTTGACGGCATAATAGACGGAGCTCGCGATCAGCAAAAGGACCTGGGCAATGATCAGGTAGCCGAGCATTTTGACCGAAAACAGGTCGTATATGCCGATGATGCGGTCGTGCAGCGAAACGTTGATCGTCAGAAGAATGAGGCAAAACGCCGAATAAAAAACCTGGAATTTCCGAAAATGCCGGATCAGCTGCCTGTATCCCGCACCGACCGTTTTTTCAAAGAAAAACGTCGTCGAAGGCAGCAGCGTTAGAAGCGCCGCGTCGAACATAACCAAAAACCACTGCCCGTACCGGTTGAACAGGCCGTACAAAAGCGGGGAGTACGTCAATATTAAAATGCCGGTCGACGTCAGCACCGCCGTTAAAGCGAGCCAGCTGGCCAAGTGGCTTTTCCGCATGAACAAGGCGGGAATCAGCATCATGACGCCGAGAAAAACCATAGAGCTGCCCAGGATCAAATCGTCAAGATTCGATTTTACATATTGTTCCAAAAGCGTCGGATAGTCACCGGCAAGAACCTCTCCCCCGATGCCGATCCGGTCGCGTTCCTTCTCCGACACGATCTGAACGCGCAATGTTTTCCCTTCGTCGTCCGGGCTTAACGGAAGCAAAATTTTACTAACGTCGTACATGTAACCTCGGCTCTGCTCATAGACTTTCCGCTCGTCCAGGTAAACCGCGATGCGCTCGCCGTACACCTTTTTCAGGAGCAGCGCCGAAGCCTCGGAAGGAAGGTCGGGCACGATTGTCCGATACCACGCCTCGTTGGCTTTGAGCCGCCGGTCCGGAAGTTTTCGCAAGGAATCGAGGCGCTGCCAGCCTCCTCCTTCGTTTTCTTGGGCGGTGGTCGGCATGCTCCATTTAAACTCCCAGCCCCACTGGACAACCTCCGCTTCGGCGGCCGAAGCCGCCAAGACGGAATGCGGGAGGCATCCGAACAAAACCGGGATGACCAGGATCGGGATGAGGAGCGCTTTGATGATCGAATTTTTCATAGGACACCCCAAAAGATGTGAAATGTTTTAGAGGCAGACCGACAATATTCGCCGAAATTTCCTAAAAATCTCTTGGGTTTATTATGTTCGATTCTGGTATTTTACGCAATTTCTTGAATTCGAAATACTTGGATTTACGCTGAACACGGGAGCTTTTGCCTTTACTCCCCCAGGTTTATTTCCCCTTGTTTCGGGTAAGGGTAAATATGAACCCCAAAAGGATAAATACGATTTCAGATTGCGTTTTACGGCATCTTTCATGAAAAGGAGGCGGTACCCGAATGCCTGACAAATACAAATCCGAAGCGGACTGGACCTATGAACGTTATCAAAACGCGGGAGAACATCCCGTGGAAGACGGCCTGCCTGACGCTGATCTCCGCGAGGCGAACGCCGAAACGGTGCAAAGCATCACCAGCGAGCCCGATCCGGCCGATGCGGCATTTTATGTCCGCTCGGACATGAGCCCCGAGCTTGGCGGCCGCCGCAATAATACGCCTCCCGAGCCATCGGTCGGGCCTGCTTCCGACGAAATCGGCGAAGAATATACCGAATTGGAAGACGTGCCGGACGCGGACGACATCCAGAAGGACAGCCCGATCGACCCTGTGGCGACCATCGAGGATATGCATGGAACCGACCTGATCAACGGGTTTGACGGGGACGAGACGGAATGAGGCACGGACGAGACTGTTTGAAAAAAGGCTAGAGCAGAGAGAATACGAAAAACGGCCCCCATAACGAGGCCGTTTTTCGTGTTTGCCGATGTTTTGACTTATATGAAACCCAGCGCATGAACAAGCAGAAAACCTAGGCAGGCGAGCACGATGGACCCCAATACGCCGGCTGCGAAAGGTTTTACCCCGTTGCGGCGAAAAAACGCAAAGTCCACGTTCAGACCGAGCCCCGCCATCGCCATCGCGATCAGGATGTAAGCGAGGTTAATGATTTGCGCGGTCACGGCATGCGGGATGACGCCAAGCGAATTGACGCCGCTCATTAGCAGGAACCCGAGCACGAACCACGGAATTTGGATTTTGCTTCTTTGTGCCGTCCCTTCCTGCTTGCGGCTAGCCCAATATCCGACGCACAGCGAGACGGGAACCAGAAGCGCAACCCGCGTCAGCTTGACGATGACGGACATGTCCTCCGCTTCCTTGCCGCCGGGCGCCGCAGCCGCGATCGCATGCGCCACCTCGTGCAGCGTGCCTCCCGCAAACGCTCCGTATGCCGAAGGCGTCAACCCGAGAAACGGGTACAAGCCGACGTAAACGAGCGTAAACAGCGTGCCGAGGATCGCGACGGTCGCCGCTCCAACGGCCGTTTCCTGCTCCCTCGCTTTGATCAGTGGCGCGATGGCCACAACCGCGGCGGCGCCGCAAATGGCCGTCCCGCATGCCGTCAAAAGCGCCAGCGGGCGGTCCACTTTAAACAGTCTCGCCAGTCCGTATACAACGAAAATCGTTACCGTAATATTTATCGCGGCAATCAATATGACCCTGGGCCCGGCATGGGCGATATCCACCAAATTCAGCCGCATCCCCAGCAGGATGATGCCGAAGCGAAGCAGCTTTTTGTTGGAAAAACCTACGCCCGGCATAATCGATTCCGGCACGCCGACTGCCGCCTTGTAGACCATGCCGAGAATAATGGCCAGAACCAGCTGACCCATAATGCTCAAAAACGGAAGCAGCGACAGCCCTTTGGCGAGCAAGGATAAAATGAGCGTCAGGCCGATCCCCAACATAAATGCGTTTGTGTTCCTTTTTCTGCGCGGAGCCGCAGATTCCCTTGAAATCATGGCATTGCCATCCCCTTTGTTTTCACTCGGTGTTCTTATACGCTCACTATAAAGTCGGCCTGCGAGGAAGGGAAATACCGATTTGCTATCCCTATCATGAGGAAAACTTATCATTGGGATATTGCGGAACTCTAATGTATCGTTTATCCCTAAAATGAAATCTATACCTGGTGATTTTGCAAAATCCTGATCAAAAAATGTAATTTATATATTGCAAAATGTAAAATATATATTACAATTTAATCAAAGGAGGTATCGATGCTTATTGGTGAACAAGGTAAAAATGGCGCGAGTTCAAGCGGATTTAACCCAGCAGCAGCTGGCGGACAAAACGGGTGTCACCCGCCAAACGATCAGCCTGATCGAAAAAGGCGCCTACAATCCTTCATTGAAATTATGTTTGGATATTTGCTACGCCCTGAACCGGACGCTGGACGACCTGTTTTGGGTAGACTCGGGAGGGGAAAAATAATGAAGAAAGTAACCGATGAAAGAATTGTTTTTGAAAACCTGAAGCATATCAAAACCGCATTTCTTGTTCAAACGTTGGGAATCATCCTCATTTTGGCGGTTGACGGCACACGGAACGGTTACGAGCATGCCCGGAGCAACCCCCTGTGGCTGCTTGTGCTCATTACGGCGATCGTGCTTTCCTATTCCAGGCTCCGGACCGCAGTCGAGTCGGAACGGCCGGGCCGCAAGCCTTTTTCTTATGGCAAAGCGGTCATCGGTCCGCTGGCTGCGGGAATAACCGTTTTCGCGGCTGTTGCGCTTTTTTCCGAAACCTCTATAATGAATGCCGTCATATTGGGAGCCGTGCTTTTTGCCGCCTCGCTCATTCCTGCGCTTTTGATCACGTTTTACCGTAAGAAAAATCAGGATGAAGACGATCTATAGGTAGGGATGACCATATTCCCGAACCATACTGGAGGAACATCGCAATGATTACCGATACATTAAAAGTGTTTGTGACGGTGGCTGAGCAGAGGAACTTCTCGCAGGCCGCCAAGCTGCTGAACTTGTCCCAGCCGGGGGTCAGCCTGCATATCCGCAACCTGGAAAACGAGCTTGGAACCAAGCTGATGCACCGCTCCCCGAAGCTTGTCAAATTAACCGAGGCCGGAGAAATTTTATTCGGCAAGGCGCAGCGGATTTTGGCTTTGTACGATGAAGCGAAGGAAGATATCCATATGCTGCGGGACGAAGTGACGGGAGCTTTGTTAATGGGGGCAAGCTTTACGATCGGCGAATACATTCTGCCGAGGGTGCTTGCGGAATACGCGCAGCAGTACCCGCTTGTGGATGTCCAGGTCCATATCAGCAACACGGACAACATTTTGCAGGATATTCGCGCCGGAAAATTCCACATCGGCCTGGTCGAAGGGAATGTCGAAGCCAAGGACCTGAAGGTGACGGCGTTCATGAAAGACGAGATGGTGCTGATCGCTGCGCCGGACCATCCGATCGCTTCCGAAAAAAACGTCGATTTCGCCCGGCTTCAGAATCAGGTATGGGTGATGCGGGAGACGGGATCCGGCACGCGCGCCTACAGCGACAGGCTCATCCAGGAAGGAGGCCTTGCCGTCAAACGCAGCTTCGTGTTCAACAGCAGCCAAGGCGTCAAGGAGGCGGTGGCCTGCGGCCTCGGCATCGCCCTTTTGTCGCGCTGGGTGGTCCGAAAAGAGCTCGAAAGCGGCGAGTTGAAGGAGGTCCCGATCAAAGGAACGAAAATCAGCCGGGATCTGTCCCTGCTGCAGAGCAAGGACGAACCGGCTGTAATGGCGGTTTTGAAGTTTATCCAAACCTTGAAAACGAACGTGCAGTCTCTTTACGCCGATTTTTGAGCGCCCTGCACGGATTGGACGCCTGCAGGCTGGCGGTAAGCGACAAAATAAGCCCCCGCCACGAAGACGATGCCTCCGACCAGATTGCCGAGGAAGACGGCCGCAAAGTTCGGGAAATATTGGCTCCATGTCATTTGTCCGGCAAAAATCGCGGCCGGAATGACGAACATGTTGGCGACGACGTGCTGAAAGCCGATGGCGACGAAAGCCATGACCGGGAACCAAATGCCCACGATTTTGCCGGCAAAATCTTTCGCGCCATAGGCGAGCCACACCGCAAGGCATACGAGCCAGTTGCAGCCGATGGCGGACACGAACGCTTGCCCGAAGCTGTCATGCACTTTGCCGGTCGCGATGGCCACCGTTTTGGCAAGAAAAGCGCCTTCGGTCAGGCCGACGATATGTCCGAAAAAGTAAGCGACGAACACCGCGCCGACAAAGTTGGCGATCGTGGCGAGGATCCAATTTATCAGCACGGGGCCGAATCCGATTTTACGCGAAAACCAAGCGATAGGTAACGTCATCATATTGCCCGTTAACAGTTCGCCGCCTGCGAGCACGGTCAAAATCAGCCCCACCGGGAAAACCGCGGCTCCCAAAAATCCCGCAAACGATCCCCATTCTTTCGGCGCCGTGCCGATGACGCGAATATCGAGCAAAAATCCGAGCGCAATAAACGCCCCGGCCAAAAATCCAAGGATCAACACCGAGGTAACGGGAAGTTTGGCCTTCTTTTCCCCGGTTTCGGCTGCGATCTCCTTTATTTGCTGCGGTGTGTAAAACGACATACTGCATTCCTCCATACCATTTCGTTAATTAGCTTTCGTGAAAACGGTTACGGCAAAAATCATTCCGACAAAACCAAAAAAACCGCCACGAACCCTTCTTTCCGCCAGAACCGAAAAGAAAGATTTGTGCCGGTTAATTCTCCTACCCGTTTCCTATAGGAGCATCAATCACACGTTCATCCGTCAAATAAAGCGGCTGCAACGCCTACAGCCCCTTCATTCGCTAACACATAACACATGATAACCATACGTTTTATTTTTGTCAACGATGTGAACTTCAAGATTTTTTGTCTTGCAAGCTTTTTTAACCGCCGATCCGGGACATCTCCACTTTCGCCCCGTCCGTCTTCCCCCTTGCCTCTTCGCGCTCCAGGGAATACCGGTCGTGGCGGCCTTCCCAAATCGATCCGATCCGCCGGGCGATATCGTCATCGGATGCATCGGAGCGCAGCAGCGTCCGCAGATCATGCCCCTTTGTCGCAAACAGGCATGTATAAAACATGCCGTCCGCCGACAACCGGCCTCTCGTGCAGGTCTGGCAGAACGCGTCGCTGACCGAGGAAATGATCCCGATTTCGCCTTTGCCGTCCGCAAAGCGGTAGCGTGAAGCCACCTCTCCCGTGTAATTGGGGGCGGCGGACTCCAGCGGAAATTCGGCGCCGATCCGCTCCAGCATCTCTTTTTTGCTGATGACGTGTTTCCAATCCCAGCCGTTGGTGTTGCCGACGTCCATATATTCGATCATGCGCAAAATATGGCCTTTTTCGCGGAAATAGCGGACCATCGGCAGCAGGGCATGTTCGTTGACGCCTTTTTGCACCACCATGTTCACCTTCACGGACAAACCCGCTTCGGCGGCCGCGTCGATGCCTTCGAGCACCTGCCGCACGTTCGCTTTGCCGCCGTTCATTTTCATGAAGGTATCATCGTCCAAAGCGTCAAGGCTGACCGCCACCCGCATCAATCCGGCCTCGCGCAGTTTCGCGGCCTGCTTGGCAAGAAGGCTCCCGTTTGTCGTCAGGGCGATATCCTCTACCCCTTCGATTTCGGCTATGCCGGCCACGATCTCCGGCAGTTCCTTGCGCAGAATCGGCTCTCCCCCGGTAATCCGCATTTTCCGGACGCCCAGCCGCGCGAAAATCCTGGCGATCCTTACCGTTTCGTCGACCGAAAGCACGGAGTCCCGGGACAGGAACGGATAATCCTTGCCGAAAATCTCCTCCGGCATGCAATAACGGCACCGGAAATTGCAGCGGTCCGTCACGGAAATCCGCAGGTCCCGAAGCGTTCGTTTGAAATAATCACTGGTTTCCATGATTTCTCACTCCATTTCTCGTGCCAAAGGCATGCGAAAATGACCGAATTACAATTCCGGCCGCTCCGCCTCTGCCGCATGTTGATTCAGCATCTGCCGGCATTCGATGATGCGCCGCGGATGCGTATACACGTTGCATGACTGCCCGCGAACGAAGCCGACCGCCGTTATGCCCAAATTCTCCGCCAGCTCCAGCGCCAGCCGCGTCGGCGCCGATTTGGACAAAATGACGCCGCAGCCGATTTTGGCGACCTTCAGCAAAATTTCCGAAGAAATCCGCCCGCTGAACACGATGATTTTATCGTTCACGGGGATGTTTTGTTTCAGGCAGTGGCCATAGATTTTATCCAGCGCGTTATGCCGCCCGATATCCATCCGGTTCAGCAAAATGCCCTGCCTATCGCATAATGCCGCGTTATGGACGCCGCCGGTCCGGCTGAACGTTTCCGAGCTTTCCTGCAGCCGGCGCACCAGCCTGAAAACGTCGTCAAACGAAAGCTCGACCGGAGCGTCGTGCAGCCGTTTGGCCGTCTTCGCGTCGTTAAAAAACACGAAGCCCTGCCGGCTGGCGCCGCAGCATGACGTGACGTACCTTTTGCTGTAAAGCTGTCGATGAAGCGGGCTCCACCGGCTAACGGTGGCGTGGACGAAACCTTCCTCCTCCTGCACCCACAAATCCTGCAACTCGTCGATGCCGGCAATGACGCCTTCCGACGCCAGATAACCGACCGCCATATCCTCAATGTATTCGGGCGTGCAAACGAGCGTGGCGAATTCTTCGCCGTTGATTTTGATCGTTACGGGGTGCTCGGCGACGACGAGGTCGGATTTTTCCGTTGCGCGCCCCTGCTCGAAGCGGATGATGCCGCCCTGTTCTTTCGTCACAGCGTTCATTCGGCCTCATCCTCACACAATGTTTTTTTCGAACATAAACACGGAAATCGCGACGTCCTCATCGACCTTGATATCCGTGAAGAGATGCACCAGCTTGGAGCCGCAAAGCTCTTCGAGCCCTTCCGGCACCTGGTCCTTGTACAATTCCTTGATCATATGCGTTCTGGCGCTATGCACCATTTTTTTGCCTTCCGCCGTTTGCGCGATAAACTTTTCCGTCGGGGTAAAATTCCCGTACATCCGGGTGATCGCCATGTTTTCGACGAACGTCGTATGAATGCGCTCAGGCCCTTTGCCGAAGGTGTCTTTCCGGACTTTCCGGATAATGTCGTTAAACGCGACTTCCTTTTTCATCCCTCAATCACCTCATCACAAGTTTAACACTATACTAAATCTTAGGGACAATGTACAGAATATTTCAACCTTGTTTTTTCGGGCGGAAGTAGTATAATCATGGCGAGACGTGAGTTTTTTCATTGCATGTTAATTTCATAACGGAATGATCAGTTTAGTAGGCCATTGCTAATCGGTTACTCCACTACAACCTGCCGCACCAGAGCTAGCGGACCGGGTTTAGTGGAGTTTTTTGTTTGCGGAACTTTTTTCGACATTGACATTTCAGTGATTTAAATTTCGCAAGCGTATTGTATGCATTTTAACAGCGCCCGAAGTCTTCCGTTACCTAAAAAAATCATGCTGTATAGATTGAACTAAAGTTTGCATCAAACTTCCTGTTAAACGGGCCCGATACGGCCCTATAACCTTCATTTCTTTAGTTCATTCTATATGGGAAGAGAGGTTATTTTCGTGAGCAAAGAAACGGTAAGCATAGCTTTGAACGGACAACAGGTCGAAGTCAAACAAGGCATGACGGTGCTTGAAGCCATTAATCTGGCCGGCTTGTCGCACCCTCAAATCTGCTATGTTCCCGAGGTCGATCCGATTCAAACATGCGATACGTGCATCGTCGAAATCAACGGCCAGTTAAAGCGCGCATGCTCGACCAAAGCCGCGGACGGCATGGACGTCCGGCTTTCCTCGCAGAGAGCGAAAGAAGCGCAGACCGAAGCGATGGACCGGATTCTCGAAAACCATTTGCTGTACTGCACCGTATGCGACAACAACAACGGCAACTGCAAGCTGCATAACACGGCCGAAATGATGGAAATCGAACATCAAAAATATCCTTACCGCCCGAAGGTCGACCCCTCCGAGGTCGACATGTCCCACCCGTTTTACCGGTACGACCCGAACCAGTGCATCGCCTGCGGCCAATGCGTCGAGGTTTGCCAAAGCCTGCAGGTCAACGAAACGCTGTCGATCGATTGGGAAGCGGACATTCCGCGCGTCAAATGGGATGATGGCGTTTCCATCAACGACTCCTCCTGCGTCAGCTGCGGGCAATGCGTCACGATTTGCCCATGCAACGCCTTGATGGAAAAATCGATGCTGGGCGAAGCCGGGTTCATGACCGCCATCGACAAGCCGATCCTCGATCCGATGATCGATTTGGTCAAAGAGGTGGAACCGGGATACAGCGGCATCTTCGCCATCTCCGAAATCGAAGCGGCGATGCGCGACACGAGAACGCGCAAGACGAAAACGGTGTGCACGTTCTGCGGCGTCGGCTGCTCGTTCGAAGTATGGACCAAAGGGCGGAAAATCCTGAAAGTCCAGCCGTCCCACGACGCGCCGGTCAACGCGATTTCCACCTGCGTCAAAGGCAAATTCGGCTGGGATTTCGTGAACAGCGAAGAGCGCATCACGACGCCGCTCATCCGCCAAGGGGACGCGTTTGTGGAAGCGACCTGGGACGAAGCGCTGGCGCTTGTCGCGGAACGCCTCGGCGGCATTAAAAAAGAATACGGCTCCAACGCGCTCGGGTTCATTTCGTCCTCCAAAATCACAAACGAAGAAAACTATGTGATTCAGAAGCTGGCCCGCCAGGTGTTCGAAACGAACAACATCGACAACTGCTCCCGCTACTGCCAGTCGCCGGCTTCGGACGGCCTGATGTCCACCGTCGGCATCGGCGGCGATGCCGGGTCCATCAAAGACATCGCTTCGGCCGGACTCGTCATCTTGGTCGGCTGCGCGCCGGCGGAAGGCCATCCGGTGCTGGCGACGCGGATCAAACGCGCCCACAAGCTGCACGGGCAGAAGCTGATCGTGGCCGATCTGCGCAAGCATGAAATGGCCGAACGATCCGATCTGTTCATTCGCCCGAAACAAGGCACGGACTTCGTCTGGCTGAGCGCCGTCACGAAATACATGATCGATCAAGGCTGGCATGATGAAGCGTTCGTGCAGCAGCATGTCCATCAATTCGGCGAATACAAGCAGCTGCTGGAGAAATTCACGCTGGATTTCGCGGAAGCGGAAACCGGCATTTCCAAAGAAACGCTCATCGAGATCGCGACGATGATTCACGAAGCGGACGGAACCGCAATCTGCTGGGGTATGGGCGTCACCCAAAACATCGCCGGATCGCATACGTCGGCGGCGATTTCCAATCTGCTGCTGGCGACGGGCAACTTCATGCGTCCGGGTGCCGGAGCGTATCCGCTCCGCGGCCATAACAACGTGCAGGGCGCCTGCGACATGGGCACGCTCCCGCCATGGCTGCCGGGCTACCAGCATGTATCAAACGACGAAGCCCGCGGCCGCTTCGAGCAGGCTTACGGCGTCAAGATTTCGCCGAAGCCGGGCATGGACAACATCCAAATGCTTGATGCGGTGGAACGCGGCGAGCTGAAAGGAATGTACCTCGTCGGAGAAGACATGGCTTGGGTGGATTCGAACGCAAACCATGTGCAGGATCTCCTCAGCAAGCTCGACTTTTTTGTCGTGCAGGACGTGTTCCTGTCCCAAACCGCCCAGTTTGCCGATGTCATTCTGCCTGCCACCCCTTCCCTGGAGAAGGACGGCACCTTCACGAATACCGAACGCCGCGTGCAGCGGCTGTACCAGGTGCTTGAGCCGCTCGGCGACGCGAAGCCGGACTGGTGGATCACGACGCAAATCGCCAAACGCCTCGGCTTCGACTGGGGTTACAGCCACCCGAGCGAAATTTTCGCGGAAATGGCCAGCCTGACGCCGTTTTTCGCAAAAGCCAGCTACGACGTGCTCGAAGGCTGGGGCAGCTTCACCTGGGGCTCGTCGACAGGCGAAGACACGCCGCTTCTGTACACCGACGGATTTTATTTCCCGGATAAAAAAGCGCGTTTCTCGCTCGTGGATTACATCCCGCCGGTGGAATTCCCGGCCGAATACGATCTTGTGCTGAACAACGGCCGCCTGCTGGAGCAATTCCACGAAGGCAACCTGACGAACAAATCGCACGGCATCAATTTGAAGCTGCCGGAGGTGTTCGTCGAAATTTCGCCGGAGCTTGCCGCGGAGCGCGGCGTCGAAAGCGGCACGCTGGTGCGGCTCGAATCGCCGTACGGCGCGATCAAGCTGAAGGCGCTCGTCACCGACCGGGTGCACCGCAACGAAGTGTACGTGCCGATGCACTCGACGAGCCATGAAACGGCGGTCAACCTGTTGACGGGCGGTGCGGTCGACGTCCGCACGCATACGCCGGCTTACAAGCAGGCGAGAGTCCGGATGCAGGTGCTGAACGTCAAGGGAGCAAGCCCGCTGCCGCTCAGCAATCCGCGCAACAAAAAACGGCATCCGCAAAACGGCGTCGAGGTGCACCGCAAATGGAACCGTCCGGATTATGTTTCTCTTGTGGACTAAGGAAGGGGGGAAGATGAATGGCTGAACCTATATCGTTTATCAAGAAAAAGGCGTTAACCGAAGAAGAAATCAAACAGCAATCGCTAAACCAGCTGAAGGACTCCCTTGCGGAGCATGAGCAGGCGATCGACAAGGCGATCGACGTCCTGAGCGAGCTGTACGGCAGCGGCGTGCTGGAGGCGGCGGAAGCGCTCCTGAAAGCGAAAGCCAAGGTCGCCGAAATCGCCCTGTATCAATTGAAACGTCCCGAAGTGACGAACATGATCAACAACGGGATGGCCGCGGCCGGGGCCCTGGCTCAGATCGACCCGGACCAGACCGCCAAGCTGCTCGGCAGCGTGGCGAAAGGTCTGGAAGAAGCCGGCAAGCCGCAGGATAAAAAAGTGACGGTCTTCTCCCTGATGAGCGCTTTGAAGGATCCCGACGTAAACCGGGCTATCGGCTTCGGTCTGCGCTTCCTGAAGGGAATGGGCAAAGAACTTGGCGAATAAGGCATGAATGCCGGAGTTGCAATAAAAATGGAAACGGGCCTTCAATTTGGTTGAAGGCCCGCTTTTTTTTGCTCCAGCAGACAAAAACATGCCCCGGAGCAGCGGACTCCGGGGCACAAGCAATATATTTATAAAAGGGGTATGCATTTATTATAGAAACCCTTTCTTAAAATTAGATGAAAATAACCTTCAAGTTTCCTTAAAATTTTGTAGACGGGATTTGAACGTTTTAAGGATGAACGGTCGCCACCCGCCGGGCCAGCTCCGTCAATTTGACGGACTTCCCTTCCTGAAGGCGCGATTCCTCCGCGGCAAAAGCGATCAAATGGCTTTGCAGCGAAGCGGTCGCCGAAGTCAGCCCCGAACCCGCGCCGTTTCCGTGTTCCCTCACCTGATGAAGGAAATCCGCGACCATCCGCTCGTCCCCGCCGCCGTGTCCGTCGCCGGAAACGCCGCAATGAAATTCGATCGTTTCCCCCGTTGCAAAGCGGCGCAGCGTATACGTTCCTTCCTCCATATCGCCGTAGATTTCGCCTTTCGTGCCCATAACCCGCACGCTGCGAACCTCCCTTTCGGTAAAGCCCGACAGCGTGAACGTCGCGTTCGCCCCGCCGGCAAACTCCATGTTGACGACTTGATGATCGACCACATTGTTGTCGCAGCGGTACACGCAGCGCCCGAAAGGCCCTACCTTTAATGCCGCCATAATCCCTTCGGGAGACAGATCATGCGTAATATATCGCGCCCAAGGATGTTCGGGCGGCTGATTGTACAGCTTGAGCGCCGAAAACGGGCATTCCCGTTCCGCCCGGCAGCCGTCCGTGCATCTGTCCGTCGAACCTTCGGGCGCACGCTCCTTCCGAAAATGCAGCAGCGAGCCGAAGGAGCTGACGCTTGTGCAAGGCCGGTCCATCAGCCAGGAGATGATATCGAGGTCATGGCAGGACTTGGCCAAAATCATCGGGCTCGTCTCCGCCGAATTCCGCCAGTTGCCCCGCACGTAGCTGTGCGTCATGTGACGGTAGCCTACGAATTCCGCATGCTGGATCGTCGCGATGCCGCCGATTTCCCCCGACTCGATGCAGCGTTTGATTCCCGACCAGAACGGCGAATAACGCAGCACGTGGCTGACGGTCAGCACCCGCTTACGGGCGATCGCCTCCCGCTCGATCCGGACGCATTCCTCGGGCACGGGCGACATCGGCTTTTCCAGCAATATATGATATCCCAGCTCCAGCGCCTTCATGGCCGGCACGAAATGCATATGATCCAGCGTACTGATGATCATGACATCGGCGATCCGCCCTTGTTCGAATACCCGCTCCCACGACGAATGGACGTTTTCGGGCGCGATGCCGTGGATTGCCGCGATTTGCCGCCGGCGTTCCTCATGGGGCTCCGCGACCGCCACGATTTTTAATTCTTCCGGGTGCTTCTCGGCATAAGGGCCGTAAATATACCGTCCCCTGCTGCCGGCTCCAAGCAATACGGCTGTTAATGTCTTCACTTTCGGTTCCTCCTCGATATGTCGCTTATGCTGCCCTGATTGTACGCCTCGCGGCGGAAGGCCCGAAAGAGACATTTCCGTACATTCATATACTATTGTTGACTTCCTTGGCTTGGCGCTGCAGACGGTATTCCTGGGGAGTCGCCTGGTTCTGCTTCTTGAAAAAGCGGATGAACGCGAGCGCCGAATTGTACCCGAGCTCCGCCGCGATATCCCCTACTTTCATCGTGCTGTTCAGCAGCCGTTCCTTGGCTTTCAGGTTCCGGTATTCATTGATGTAATCGGATAAACCAATCCCGGTCAGCTGCTTATACAACCGCGAGAGATAGGAAGGGTTGAGCCCGACGTGCTCGGCGATCGCGATCAGCGATATGTCGCGGGCCAAATGCTCCTCGATGAAACGGTGCACTCTTTTGACCAGGTCGCTTGGCACCTGTTCCCCTTGCCGTGCATGTTTGGCAAAATAGCAGTCGGCCAAGCTCCAAAAATACTGCTTCACGTCCGGCCAGGAGATGCCCTCGTCCTTTTGGTACAGGAGCATCGTATCCATGTTTTTGGACGCATCCTGCCTGAAATCCTCGTTCTGCTCCATGATCGACAAAAAAATGGCCGCGAGCGAATGGTACAGCTCCATTTTTCGCCCGTAAACCTGCGCGTCGTCGGTCCAGATGGACGTCAGATGCAAATACAGCTTATTGAACTCTTCCCGGTGTTTGTTCTCCAGGCACCGCTGAAGCAGCTGCAGCCGGGCGTGATGGCAGTAGTCGTTTTTTTCTTCTCCGCCGTTCTGCAGCTTAAGCAGATCCTTATCGGTCACGATGACGGCAGGCGACAGTCCAAGCCCGTGCACAAAGCAATATTTCAGCAAATGGAACCGTTCCGAAATGGCGGTCAGCCCGGTCGGCTCGCTGCTGATCGCAAAAGATACCGACACGCGCAGCAGCCGCTGACAGGTTTGCTGAATCGCCTCCAGCATGCCGCCGACATGGTCGCAGCCCGCTTTCCATGCCTCCTGCTTCGCTTCGTCTCCCTCCCAGGGCTGCAGCAGCCAAATGATGCGGGAATTTTCGTATACGCAGGAGTAGCATTTCATGCCGGCGCCCGCGTATTCCTCCGCTATGTTTTGAACCCCGTAAAGCAGCAGCGCTTTGTCCATGGGCGTATATGATTCCTTCCACGTATCCACTCTCCCAAGCAGCAGCAGCACGGGCCGGTCCACCCGCAGCAAAATACCCAGCTCCTCAAAATGGCGCGCTAGTTCCGCAGGCGTCTCCTGCTTGCCTTGAAGCAGCTCCCATATATACTCCTTCTGAAGAAGGGGGAGCGCCTCGCGCATCCGCCTGTTGGCCCGCTCCAGCATCCGGAGCTGGTTCCGCTCCTCCTCCAGCTTTTCGAGGGCTCGCTCCACGGAGGCGATGATCTTGTCGTCGCTTTCCACCTTCAAAATATAGTCGAAACCGCCGTAAGCCATCGCGCTCCGGATATAATGAAAATCGTTGTATCCCGTCAGGAAGATGACCTTGCAGGAAGGCCAATCGGCCCGAATGACCTGCAGCAGCTCGATGCCTTCCAGCCCGGGCATTTTAATGTCCGAAATGACGATATCGACCGGCCGCTCCCGCATCACCTGAAGCGCTTCTTCTCCCGAATACGCTTTCAGTACCTCAAGCCCCAAATGCTCCGTCATTTGAAACAATTCCAGCAGCCCGTCAACGATAATCGGCAAATCATCCACGATAAGAAGCCTGCGCATCACCGATACCTCCTTATTCCATTCCAAGATGTATAAGCACTTTCAGTCCGCCCAGCGATGATCGTGAAACTTCAAGCCCGTATTCCCTTCCGTAATGAAGCTGAATTCGCCGATGCACGTTGATCAGCCCCGTCGTTTCTTCGATCCGGTCACCGGCACGGGCAAGCCGGAGCCGCAGCTGCTCCAGCTTGTCGTCGTCCAGGCTGTTGCCGTTATCCTCGACGCAGATCGTGAACCGGTCCTTCCTCCGCTCGCCGCAAACCCTAAGATCCCCTTTTCCAGCCATCCCGCCGAAACCATGCTTGTAGGCATTTTCGATGATCGGCTGAAGGATCAGGCGCGGCACCTGCAGCGGCAGCGGCTCTACTTCGAACCGAACCTGAATCCGGTCGCCGTAGCAGACCGACTGCATCTCAACGTAAGTTCTTGAATGCTTGATCTCCAGTTCGAACGGAATAATATCTTCATCATTTCTCGTAATAAACTGGAAATATTCACCGATATAGAGACAAAATTGGTAAGCTTTCTCCTTTTTATCGGACTTGATCAGTCTGCATAACACAAAAAAACAATTGTACAAAAAATGAGGGTTGATCTGCGACTGCAGCCGCTTCAGCTCGGAGCGCTGACTCAGGATCCGCTGCTCGTAATTTTGCTCGATCAGCGTCTTCAGCGAGTGGACCGTGTCGTTAAAGGCTTGGTACAAATAACCGAACTCGTCGCGCCTCCGATCGATCGACAGCGGCAGGAGCTCCAGCTTTTGCACCCGTTTGAAGCCGTGGATCAGACGCATCAGCGGGCGGTACATCAGCTTCATGAGCGAATAGGAGAAAAACGCCCCTGCCGCGACCGCAAGGCCGCATGCCCACAGAAACCATCGTTTGTAAGTCTGGATCGGCCCCAAAACGGCCGACTCTGGGATGCATGTGACGGAATAAGACTTCCATACATCGGAGTACTTGAATACGGTAAGATAACGCCCGTCTCCGAATCGGACCCTCTCATAACCCTGCTGTTTGCCTTGCGCCTGCTTTTTGGCAATAAAGTCTTTGAGCTCATCCTGCAGTTCCGTCTTGTCGCTGCTGCCGATCAGAAACCCCTGCTCCGCATTCAGCAGCATGCTTTCGCCGCTGAGCGATCCGGTGATTTGCTGCAGCGCCTCCTTGATTTTGCGCGTGGACAATTCGATTCCTACCATGTACAAAGGATCCTTGAACGTATTCGTCGGGTAGGACATCGTCAGGAACAACCGGTCGTTCCAGTAGACGAACGGATCGTCGTAGAAAGGCCCGTCATGCTGCATCGCCGCGTATTCGGCTTCATCGATCCCCGTCTCGTATTTCACGCTGAGCAGCGTTCGCCCGATTTTCGGGACGTAAGCCTTGGCCTCTTGAATGAACGGACTTGAGTTTTTCATCAGATCGAGCCGCTTTTGGATCAGCGTGATGCTTTGGGCCCGCTCATAGTCCGTCATGTCCGTCCCGATCGCCGCAAGCTCCATCAAATCGTTATCCATGACGTAATTCGGCAAATACTGCATGATGCGCTCAACCTCTTTATCAAGCGAATCGAGGTAAAAGCTGGCCGTATTCAAGGTCGAACGGGATATTTCCGTCTGAATGCTGCTTGCTCCCCGCTCATTGATGAACCACGTAATCATCATAAGGGGGAGCAGAACGCTCAGGAACACCGCCATCATTTTCATAAAAATCGAAGAGTCTTTCATCCGGAATAACAGTTTCATGGTCGTTCCCCCGTTCCTGAGATGATCCCGGAACTATTATTCTTTGACACTCCCCATCACAATTCCTTTAATAAAAAACCGTTGCAGGATCGGATAAATGATCAGGATCGGAAAAGCGGCCACAAAAATTTGCGCGGCTTTGCTCGTCCGGTCGGACAGCTTCTGCATCAATTCGATGTCCTGCGACTTCAAAAAGCGGAGATCCATTTTAATGATAATCGATTGCAAAAAAGTTTGCAGCGGATAATGATCGGGATGATTCATCAGAATCATGCCGTCGAACCAGCTGTTCCAATGCCAGACGATCGTGAACAGCCCGGTGGTGGCCAGTGCGGGAAGCGACAGCGGCGCATAGATTTTCCACAGCGTCGTGAAGTGACCCGCGCCGTCGATCCTGGACGACTCCTCCAGTTCCTTCGGCAGGTTGCGGTAGAAATTCAGCAGCAAAATGATATTAAACACCTGCACCGCGCCCGGCAGCACCAGCGCCCAGATCGAATCGATCAGGCCGACGGCTTTGATCGTCATGTACCAGGGAATGAGGCCTCCGTTGAACAGGATCGTAAAGACGAACACCCACGCGTAAAAGGTGCGCATGCCGAACTGATGCTTTTCTTTGGACAGCGGATACGCCGTCAGAATGGTCAAGAACATGCTGATCGCCGTTCCAAGCACGACCCGCTGAATGGTGACCCAAAACGCGCGCAAATACTCGGGTTTGCCGAACACGTTTTGGTAAGCCGCCGGCGTAAATTCCACGGGCCAAAGCAATACTTTCCCGGCCGATGCGGCCGAACCCGAACTGAACGAAATCGACAAAATGTGGATGATCGGCATAAGGCACATCAGCGACAGCACCGCGAGAAACACGAAGTTGCAGCCAAGAAACAGCCGTCTGCCCAATGACTTTTTCATAAGGTTGACCGTTCTCCTTTGCTAGAAAATGCGGTAATTGGCAAAACGATACGCCATGATGTAGGATACCGAAATCAAAATGAAGGACACGACCGATTTGAGCAGTCCGACGGCGGTCGCAAACCCGTACTGCGCCTGCTCGATACCCATTCGGTACACGAAGGTGTCGATCACGTCCCCGCTTTCGTACACTTGCGGGCTGTACAGGTTGAAAATTTGATCGAAACCTGCGTTCAGCACGTTGCCGATATTCAGCGTCAGCATCAGTATGATGATCGGCATCATGCCGGGCAGCGTGACGTTTATGGTCTGCTTCCAGCGTCCCGCCCCGTCGATCTCGGCTGCTTCATAAAGCGACGGATTGATGTTCGTCAGCGCCGCCAGGTAAATGATCGTGCCGAAGCCGAACTCCTTCCACACATCGGTAATGACCATCACGTAAGGGAACCATTTGTTGTCCCCGAGGAAAAAAATCGGCTTGGCGCCGAACAGCCCCAAAATTTGATTGATAATGCCCGTCGACGGGGACAACACGTCGATGATGATCCCGCTCAGCAGGACCCAGGACAAAAAATGCGGCAAATAGACCATCGTTTGGAACGTGCGTTTCATCCATTCCTGGCGCAGCTCGTTAAGCAAAATCGCGATCGTGATCGGCACGACAAGCCCAGCGATGATTTTCATCGTCGCGATATACAGGGTATTAAACACGATCCGGCCGATATCCGGATAATCCAGCAAATATTTAAAATGCTTAAGGCCAACCATCGGAGAGCCGAACAAGCCTTTGGTCGGGATATATTTCTGAAATGCCATCAGGACGCCGGCCATCGGGATGTAACTGAATAGGACAAGGAAAATCAATGCGGGAACCACCATGAAATGCAGCGGCCATTCGCGCTTCCATCTGCGTGCAAGTTGATTCATACATGCGTCACCTGCTTCAAGTCGAATTAGAAAAAGGGGGGAATCGATTTCCGATTCCCCGCGAATGATCTTACCGTCGTCGTTGTCGAATTGATTGACTCCTTCAAGCTTTCAAGCCGATTACTTGTTTTTCGCGTACCATTCGTTGACTTCTTTCGTGATGTCATCGCCTCCAAGCTTTTTCCACTCTTCGACGAACTTGTCGAATTCATCGATCGATACCTGGTTCATGATGATTTTCAAGAAAATTTCGTCGCGCTTGCGGTTCAAAATTTCCCGTTTTTCCACCATCGTCGGCGTCGGCGCGCCGTAAAACTTGTTCTGGTGGAAAAGGTTATGCTCCTTGAGGTAAGGGATGTTCGATACCGCTCCTTTAGGTCCGGAGATCAGGTATTCCCACCACATGCTGATATCTTCGCCGTTGACGTATTTCATCGCGCGCTCGAAGCGCGTTTTTTGGTCCTTCGTTTTCGGCAGGCCGGCATCCTTCGTTTCGATCGCTTTCGGCAGCACGTCGCCGTTGTCGCTCGTCAGGTTGAACGCCATGACCGGACTCAACAGCCAATAGTTGTTGCCTTTTTCTTTCAGGTCTTTGCCGTATTCGTATACCTTCTGCTCTGGCGTCGGATGGTTGTCGACCGCGATCCATTGGTTCAGCAGCTTGATCAGCGCTTCCGGATGTTTGGCCTTTTTGGATACGACGTAATAGCTGTTCGTGCCAAGCTCGATCTGCGTTGCAGCTTCCGTGCCATCAATGGAAGGCAGGCGGTACACGCTCCATTCCTGAACGACTTTGCCGTCCTTAACGGCGCCTTGGGCCAGATGGGCCGGCGTCCATTCCGCGCCGTACAGCACGCCGATTTTGTTGCTGAAAATCAGTTCGGACTCCTTTTGCATGTCCTTGACGGCAAATTCCGGATCGATCAAACCTTTTTTGAACATGTCCTGCAGGCCGCGCAGCGCTTCCTTCATCTGGGGCTGGATGTCGCTGTACATCAATCCGCCGTTTCCGTCGTCGATCCATTGGTTCAAATACGCATGGTAGCCGTTCAGGAAACCGACAAGCCCAAGCGCGCCTTCGTCGAATTTTTTGTTCAAGGCGATGCCGTAGGATTTTCCCGTACCGCCCGGATCTTTGGTCGCGAAAGCTTCCATGATGTTCATCAAATCCTGCATCGTCTTCGGCTCGGGCAGGTTCAGCTTCTTGAGCCAGTCCGAACGCACCCATACGAGCTGCGGAGCAAACGGATTGCCCGTCTGCGGGATCGCCATCAGCTTGCCGTCGAACGTGCCGGACTTCATCTGCAGCCCGCCGTCCTTTTGCATGAACACCTTTGTTTCGTCGCTGGCATATTGATCGTAAACGCTTGTCAGATCCTGAATCATGTCCGCTTCGATCAGCTGCTGCACTTGAGCCGGCGTGGCAGGGAAGAAATCGGGAATGTCGTTGGTGGTGATGGCCATCTTCAGCTTTTCCTGGAACTGCGGCCCGTCCACGGTGCCGTCGACGACCCATTGGTTTTTGATGCGGACGCCGATGTCTTTTTCATACGCGTCGTACACGGCGTTTTTGTCGAAATTCTCCCCTTCGTCAAACTTCAGATACGGGTCTTGCGCGCGCACGGTCGAAATTTCGATGACTCCGCCTTCCTTTGCAGAAGCCGGCTGCTCGGCCGTTTTTGGCTCCGCCGATCCGGTATCCGCCGTTTTGCTGCTGCAGGCCGTGACGCCCAGGCTCAGGATCAGCGTCAGCGCCAGCCCGATTTTACGTATTTTTTGCACGATTGACCCTCCCATTTTGGTGATAGCGATCATTGTCGAATCTTCGGTTGTTTTGTTCTTGCCGCCTTCTAACCTTATTATAGGTAGCGCCGCCTCGCAGAGGCTATATACCGGTCTTTACTTCCGTATACAAATGTTGCTGGCTGTGCGGCCTTGTCGGGATATTATTCGAAAAGCGGGCCATGATAAGGAAAGCGCACCATTCGGAGCCATCCATAACCAATCCGAACCATCAATCGCTGCACATCATGTCTGCAAAGGAGCGTAAGCGTATGAAATTATCCGGCAAATCGGCCATCGTTACCGGCGCGGCCAGCGGGATCGGGCAGGCGACGTCGCGGCTGTTCGCGGAGGAGGGCGCAAGCGTCGTCATCGCCGATTTTTCCGAGGCGGGGGAAGAACATGCCAAAAGGCTGCGGGACGACGGCCACCAGGCCATTTTCTTCAAGGTCGACGTCACGAAGGAAGATCAAATCCAGGAGCTGATCGAGCGGACGGTGCACGCCTTCGGCAAGCTTGACATCATGTTCGCGAATGCGGGCGTGGCCAACGACGACGCAGCCGACCGGCTTTCGCTGGAAAAGTGGCAGAAGACGATCGACGTCAATTTGACGGGTGTTTTCCTGTCCGATAAATACGCCCTGATCCAGATGCTGAAGCAGGGTACCGGCGGGGCGATCGTCAACACCGCTTCCATACACGGGCACGCGGCCAAGGCGGGCGTCACCGCCTACGGGTCGTCGAAGGGCGGGGTCGTCATGCTGACCCAAACCTTGGGCATCCAATACGCCGACAGAGGCATTCGCGTCAATGCGGTTTGCCCGGGGTACATCGAAACGCCGCTGCTCAAAGTGCTGCCGCCCGAGGAGAAGCGGAAGCTGGTCGATCTGCATCCGATCGGGCGCCTCGGAACGCCGGAAGAGGTCGCCAAAGCCGTCCTGTTCCTTGCCAGCGACGACGCGTCGTTCGTCACGGGCACCAGCCTGCTGGTCGATGGCGGGTATACCGCGCAATAAAATAACCCCACAAAGTGGAGCCTTGGCTTCGAAGCTGATTCAGGCACTTTGCGGGGAGCCCCGTAAAAAAACGCCCGGGTCGGCGAAAAGCCGACCTCGGGCGTTTTGGTTTTAACAAATGCAAAGTTTCATTGAAACGAAAGATGCTATTATCGCAAGAAAAAGCTTCCGCTTGTGCGGTTAGGGTCTTCTTTAAAGGTGTAGGTGAACGTTTTGCTTAATTGACGGTGATTCGGGTTCCCAAGGGCGTTTCGTTCGGCCGTTTTCCCTTTACATGCCATAACGCCGGGGTATCCTTCACCTGCCGCAGCTCGATCTGAAACGGCCGCCGCTCCGGCAGCCGGTGAAAGCGGAGCCGCAGCCGGTTGCCGTCGACGCAGCTTTCGAGCGCATGCATCTCTCCCCATTTTCCCTCGCCTTCCTCCATTACGATCACGCCGGTGGATTCGGGGTCCACCCGTTTGTTGAACGACACGCTCACGTCCGCGCTCCCTTGGATGACGGCAATCATCGGCTCGGGCGGCTCCTCGTACATGTACCCGCCCAAATGATATTCGTATGCGGTCCACGTATGGTACCCCAAATCGTAAACGGTGTTTTGAAAACCGTTCAGCCAATCGCGTCCTTTTACCATGTTGGCCTTTGAGCCGATATCGGCCTGAATGCCGAGCGGAAGCTGCGGGTATGCGGCGCGGATCGGGGCGGCAAAACTTTCGTACGACCGGGCGTATTCCGCTTTGAGGCCGCGTTTCATCCAATCGGGCCAATGCGTCTGCAGCATATGCAGGTCGGGTTTCACTCTGGCGATCATGGAAATGGCGTCGAGCCCCTGCCATTCCTTCAGCCTCAGGGTGGACACGGCCCCGCCGTCGACCGCCAGCGACCAGGTGGCGACCCGCACGTCGGGACGGGTCTCGCGCGCGCCGCCGCTCCCGTTGATGATTTCATCGATAAATGCATTGACGGCGTCTACGCGGAAATCGACCCATTTGGCGTAAATATCCGGCGTTTTTTTATAATAATTGATCGCAAACCGGTTGGCGAACTCGGGAACGGCAAGGCCGTATTTTTCGCGGAACGCCTGCTGCGCGGCGGGGCCGATGTCCCCGTAAACCCCGCGGCGGATGCCGTCCCATTCGGGAAAATAAGGCTCCGCGATTTCGATCCCGTCAAACGGGTACCGGCGGAGCATTTCGGCGACGGCTTCCTTTTTCCACTGCACGTACGCCTGCGAAAACGGAGAAAGCCGCTCGAAACCGTCGTTCAGTTCCTTGACGAGCCCCATTTTCCAGGCCGGCCATTCCGGGGGCAAATGGGAGGTCGAAAACGTCCCGTTGCCGATCACGAGCGCCCAAACGGCGATGTTGCGGCGGTGCAGACAATCGATCAATTCGCCGTCGATCTCGTTTTCATTCACGACAAAATAGCGGACAACCTGGTAACCGGCCAGCTGAATTTCTTCCGCAACGCTGTCCCTGGAACGGTCCTGGTAATAAGGGAACAGCGGGTCGATTTGGATGCTGGGGCCTTCCAAAGCCCGCGTTTTCAAGTTCTCGGAATCGTTTTTCACGTTTGTCTCCTTCCCTCCGGGGTCGCATGCTGCATCTGTCCTTATAGCATTGCCGGAAATGGGAAATTTCACCCTCCGCTTTCATTTCGCGGACTTTCGCCGCATGAGGCTCTCACCCGCCCAAAACGGGCCTCATACAATAGAGCAAATGCAAAAACGGAGGGGATATTCTTGTCGATGCTCAAACTTAGGAAAAACATATCGCTTCAGCAGCGGCTTGCCGAATTGACAGGCCATCTGGCGGAAATCAACGGTGAGGGTCTGGGGCTGGAGCCCGGGAGATTGCAGCGGGTGTTCAAAAATAACTTCATTCAGGTTTCCGGCGAGCTGTTCGTGCCGCTGAGCCTGCAATCGATTCGGGTATTCGGCGTGAAACGAGCTGCCCGCACCGCGCGGGTCGGCCTGCGGACGACCTTCCGAACGGGCAAAGCTTTTTCCGACATCCGCCTCGTTCAAATCGGAACCGATTTTATCGAAGTGCAGGCGAGGGGCAAACATCCTTCCCGGATTTTGTTTCCGCTGAATAAAATCGAAGGCATTTTTCCGGTCGGTTAACCGAATGCCCATTCCGCGGCGGCAAGCGCCAGCAAGTGAAGGGGATAAAAAGAGCGCCACACCCACTTGCGTACCCTGATGCCCTCAAGCCTTTTCCAAACGGCCGGACCGTAGACGAGGAGCAGCGTCGGGATGATGCCCAGCATTTGCAGCATGCCGCCGAGCCCGTGCAAGATCAAATAGAATAAATTCAGCAGCAAATGGATAAAAAGAAGCCGTTCGGACGCAAAATAGCGGAAGGATAAGACGAGCAGCAGCCCGTAGGCCCCGTAATCGAACGGAAAAAGCTCCATGACCGCGCAGACGGCGACCACGGTCCCGACTTTCGCCCAATCGGACGCCATACCGTCGAGCGCCTTCATGACCACGGCGGCCATGAGCAGCGTCGCGACGACGTTCAGCCCTTCCGGATCGAGCGCCAGTTGGTACGGCACTTGAGACAATAAGGCTAAAGCAAAAAGCCGGATCAAATAGCGGGTCGGCGACTTCGTATAACGATGCCCTTGGACGAGGGCATAGGCGTAAATCGGGAACGCCGCCCGGCCGATCATTCGCAGCCATAACTGATCTTCCATAAACACGATGCCGATATGGTCGACCAGCATGGTCAGCATGGCAATCAGCTGCACAACGACCTCTCCCTTGCTCGGACATTGTTTTTTCGGATCGATGATCCTTTCCTGATCCTATTTTACTTTGCCGATGCTCTTTCTCCAAGTTCCCCTCTGATATAATATAGGCATGAACCTTTTATTTCTTTCTACTTATTCTTTGAGGAGGGCAACATTTTGAATTTTGACAAACCGATTTCACGACATATGACCGGCTGCGAAAAGTGGGACGGCATGAAAAATATTTTCGGGACGGCGGACGCGCTGCCGATGTGGGTGGCCGACATGGATTTTGAATCCCCCCCTTCCGTCGTTTCCGCGCTTAAACAGCGTGTTGAACATGGGGTATTCGGCTACACGATGGTGACGGCTGAATACAGGGAGTCCGTTGCATCGTGGATGAAAGAGCGCCACGGCTGGGAGATCGACCCGGAATGGCTCGTGTTCTGCCCTGGCGTCGTGCCCGCGCTGAGCTTCGCCATTCAGGCTTTCACCGAACCGGGAGACAAAGTGGTGATCCAGCCGCCCGTATATCCGCCGTTTCACAGCGTCGTACAGGAGCAAGGCCGCGAGCTCGCGCTTAACCCGCTGGTCTGCGAAAACGGCCGATACGCCATGGATTTGGAAGGTCTCGAGAAGATTCTGGAGGGCGGGCGCGTCAAAATGCTCATTTTGTGCAGCCCCCACAATCCGGTCGGTCGGGTATGGACGCGCGAAGAACTTGCGGCTTTGGTCCAGCTTTGCGTGCGCCATGACGTGATGATCGTGTCCGACGAGATCCATGCCGATCTGGTGTATGCCCCCCATGCCCATATGCCGCTTGCCATGGTTTCCGGCGAAGCGAAGAAAAGAACCATCATCTGCACGTCGCCAAGCAAAACGTTTAACATCGCCGGGCTGAACACCTCGAACATCATCATTCCGGATCCGGAAATCCGCGAAAAATTCCGCAAAGCGCTCCAGCTGTACCATGTAGGCTCCATCAGCGCGCTCGGAAGCACCGCGGCGCAAGCGGCTTACGAAGGAGGACGCGAATGGCTGGATGAGGTGCTGGTTTATTTGCAGCAAAACATCGATTACGTAACGGATTATATTGAAACGCATATCCCGGAAATCAAAGTCCAGAAACCGGAGGCAACCTATCTTCTGTGGCTCGATTTCCGCTCCCTCGGCATGAAGCCAGACGAGCTTGCGGACTTCCTGCTGACCAAAGCGAAACTCGCCTTGAACAAAGGCGGTTCGTTCGGCCTGGGCGGAGAAGGGTTTATGCGCATGAACGTAGCTTGTTCGAAGGCGACGGTCACGGAAGCGATGAAACGGCTGGATGCCGCGATAAAAGAATGGAGGCTCGGCTGATTTTCGCGGCCGATGATTGAATCTAAGCGTAAAATCGAAAAAAGAGGATTCGGCAAACGGCCGGATTCTCTTTTTTTTTGATTGCGCTATGAAAAAATGCTCTGTTTTTGTCGAAATATAGGAGGTGACTCCTCTCAAGAGACCACATGATTGATATATACCATATGGGGGAATTTATTTGAAAAAACAATTTAGTGGAGTTTTGCGGCTTCTGAAAATCAAAAGACTGCGCACCCGGCTTTTGCTCATTATCAGTCTGATGGTTATCGTTCCAAACATTTTCGTGGCGTTATTTTCCGTAAACAGCGCCAAGACCCAACTGCAGGGCAAAATGGAGGAATCGACGAAATCCAGCGTCGTGCTGCTGGACAACCTTGTAGACAGCATGATCCAAATGCAGGTGTCGA
Source organism: Paenibacillus sp. VCA1 (assembly GCF_031583795.1). Classification (NCBI taxonomy): domain Bacteria; kingdom Bacillati; phylum Bacillota; class Bacilli; order Caryophanales; family Paenibacillaceae; genus Paenibacillus; species Paenibacillus sp. VCA1. Next base: position 146,568 of record NZ_JAVLSX010000012.1, read on the forward strand.
ACGTGAAGATGCTTGCCGGTCAAATCACTTCAGAAGATATCGACGTCAACTCGATCAAAGTCCGGAAGCTCATCAATGATTATAAAGCCCAGCATCCGGAGGTTGAAATCGTGTCGATCGGCAACGACCGGGGAGCCTGGATGAAAGCGCCGGACCCCGGCAAGCAGGACTTCGACCCGCGCACCAGGGAATGGTACAAGCTGGCCAAGCAATATCCGAATCAAGCGATGATCGCCGATCCTTCCGTTTCGTTTACGACAGGCAATTACGTGCTTACCATTTCCAAAATGCTGCCTGACGGGCAAGGCGCGGTCAATGTCAGCTTCAGCATGAAAGAATTGGACAAAATCGTCAATAATCTCCGTCTAGGCAACAAAGGATATCTGTACATTATGGACCGCAACGACCTCATGATGGCCCACCCGACCAAAAAAATCGGTGACAAAGCGGCTGGCCCCCAGCTTGAGGTTATGCACAGCCAGAAGGAAGGTTTCATTCACTATACCAATCCCGATACCCATGTGCTTCAGCGGGGATATTTCACCACCAACGGAACGACGTCCTTCAAAATCGTGGGCATACTTCCCGACAGCGAATACGACGATGCCACGCGCCCGATCCTGTACACTTCCGTGGGCGTGCTCGTGATTGCCGTCGCCCTTATTCTTGTCATCATGTTCTTCATCATCCGCGGCATGATCAAACCGATCGAGCAGTTGAACCAATCGGCCATCCGGGTCAGCAACGGCCATTTGAGCGAGCAGGTCATCACTAAACGCACGGATGAAATCGGAACGCTCGCCGAAAATTACAACGGCATGGTCGCTTCCCTCCGCAGCATGGTGCTGGACATGAGCGATACGTCCAGTCAACTGGCGGCATCCAGCGAAGAGCTGACGGCCAGCACCGAATTGAACGCCCAATCGGTCGAAACGGTTTCACGGCTCATATCCGATTCGTCCGAGGGTGCCGCAACCCAGGCTTTGGCTACCGAAGAAAGCGCCCGGACGCTGGAAGAAATGACGCGCGGCATCCAGAAAATCGCCGAATCCGCCGGAGCGATCGTGGATTCGTCCAGCCGCACCGAAGAGGACGTGGAGGACGGCAGCCGGAAAATACGCCTGGTTAGCGTTCAAATGGATACGATCCGGCAATCCACCGTGGAATCGGCCGCTTTGATGGATCGGCTGCATGAACATAGCGCAAACATCGCGGACATGAGCACGGCCATTTCGGAAATTTCCAAGCAGACGAACCTGCTGTCGCTGAATGCGGCGATCGAAGCGGCACGCGCCGGCGAACATGGGCGGGGGTTCGCGGTCGTGGCGAACGAAGTCCGCAAGCTGGCCGACCAATCCCGCATCACCGCCGAAGAGATTCAGGAGACGATCGCCAAGATGACCGAACTGATCGCCAGCGCCTTCGACGTGATGAAGAACAAGGTTCAAGCCGACGTAAGCCAGGGGCTGGACGTCACTGCGGAAGCGCTGGAGGCGTTCGTGAACATCGAGCGTTCCGCCAAGCAGATTTCGGACCAGGTCCAGGACATCTCCGCGATCACGGAACAGATGTCGGCCAGCAGCCAGGAAATTTCGGCCGCCGTTCACGAGGTTGCCGGGATCTCGCGCCAAACCGTGTCCTCGTTCGAACAAGTCTCCGCAGCCAGCCAGGAACAGCTCGCTTCCATGGAAGAAATCAGTTCCTCCGCGGCCGGCCTGGCCCGGATGGCGGCGGACATGCAGGCGATGATCGACCGCTTCAAGCTCGATGAATAGGTGCAAAAAGTTCCTGCACAAGTAGAGATAACCGTAAAAGGCGTCGTCAATTACGGAGCTATAAGCAAAACGGGATGTTCTTCAAGCCGATTCGCTTGAGGGACATCCCGTTTGTATTTTTATGCCATCATAGCCGTCGAAAGCTAACGTTTTAATCGTTCATGCAGGAAGTCCACGATATGGACCGCCTTCATCCGCCCGCTCAGCCCATGTTCCTCGATGCCGTGCTTCATCTGCAGCAGGCAGCCCGGATTGCTGGTCAGCATGTAGCCCGCCCCGGTCGCTTCGGCATGTTCCATCTTGTGGTCCAAAATTTGCCCGGCCATTTCCGGCTGCGTGATGTTGTAGATCCCCGCCGATCCGCAGCAGCGGTCGGCGTTTTTCATCTCGACGAACTGCGCCCCCTTCACTTGGCGCATCAATTTGCGCGGAGCGTCCGATGAACGCATGACGTTGCGCAGATGGCATGAATCCTGATAGGTGATGCGGACTTGTTCCGTGCTGTCCGACGTCACTTCCTCGCCGAAATCGAGGCTTCTGCCTACGCGCACGAGCAAATCGCTGACGTCGACGACCCTCTCCGCAAACCATACGGCGTCGTCGCGCCACTGCGGGTCTTCGTGCAGCAGATGGTCGTATTCGGTCAAAATCGCCCCGCAGCCGCCCGCATTGGAAACGATATAATCCACTCCGGCAGCCTTGAACGTCTGGATATTCCGTCTGGCCAGCTCCCTGGCTCCCCCCGCTTCCCCGCTGTGCGCATGCAGCGCGCCGCAGCAGTTTTGCTCCCGCGGAATGACGACTTCAAAACCCGCAGCCGTGAGCAAATCCACCGTATGGATGTTGGTGTCGGTAAACAAAACATCCATGATACAGCCCCGGAACAAGGCGACCGTCGCGATTTTTTCGCCTTTCGCCGGATGGCGCTCGCCGATCTGCTCCACGACGCCGCGCCCGGTCGCGTCCGGCAAAATTTTCTCCATATCGCGCAAATGCTTCGGGAACAGCTTCATCGCGCCTGTGGCATGAGCTGCGGCGCGAAGCCCGGATTTTTGGTAAAATTGCAGGCCGCGGCCGACCCATTTCATCCGCTTCTGATGCGGGAATACCGTCTTGAAGGCAGCATGGCGCGTTGCCTGCACCCACGGCTTGTGGCGTTTATGGTCTTCGATCGCGTCCCGCGCCTGCTCGATCAATTGGCCGTATTTGACTCCCGCCGGGCAGGCCGGCTCGCAGGCGCGGCAGCCGAGGCAGTGGTTCATCTGCTCTTCGAAGGCTTGATCCGGAACCATCAGGCCGTCCGTCACGGCTTTCATGAGGGCGATCCGTCCCCGCGGGGATTCGGCTTCCAGCCCCGTTTCGGCGAACGTCGGGCAGGCCGGCAAGCAGAACCCGCAGCGCATGCAGTTGGTCAGCTGGTCTTCGTCGAGGCGCAAACGGAGCTTCTCGGTCAGTGGATTCGTATGCTGCGTTTGCCCATTAGCCACGCTGGATCACCACCCTTTTGCGCGTTTCCTTCGCGAATACTTTGCCCGGATTGAGCAGATTATGCGGATCGAAGGAATTTTTGATCGCTTTCATCACGTCCATCCCCGCCGGGCCCACCTTCCATTCCAGGTACGGCGATTTCACCATGCCGACGCCGTGCTCGCCCGTAATCGTTCCGCCCAAACGGATGGCCGCTTCGAAAATTTCCTCGAACGCTTCCTCGACACGGGCGATCTCTTCCTTGTTGCGGGCATCGGTCGTCGCGGTCGGATGCAGGTTGCCGTCGCCCGCATGGCCGAACGTGCTGATCTGCACGTTATGCTTTTTCGCGATCCGGTTGATTTCCACCACCATGTCGGCGATTTTCGAGCGCGGCACGGTTGCGTCCTCCAAAATCGTCGTCGGACGCAGCCTGGCCAGCGCGGTAAACGCGCTCCGGCGCGCGGTCAGCAGCTTCTCCGCCTCCTCTTGGCTTGCAGCAATACTTACCTGATCGGCATGCTCGCTTTTGCAAACCTCGGTAATAACGGCGATATCCCGCTCCACCGCTTCTTCGTCGCCGTCCTGCTCGATGATCAGGATCGCTTCCATGTCCAGCGGCAGCCCCAGCTTCGCAAAATCGTCCACAACGCGAATCGTGGCGTTATCCAAAATTTCCAGCGTCGCCGGAATGATGCGGTTTTCGATGATCTTCGATACTGTGCGCGCCGCGCCGTAAAGGTCCTTGTACATGGCAAGCATCGTCTTTTTGTATTTTGGCGGCGGAATCAGCTTCAAAATCGCTTCCGTAATAATGGCGAGCGTGCCTTCCGACCCGACGAGCAGCTTCGTCAAATCGTAACCCGCCACGTCCTTCATCAGCTTCCCGCCGGTACGGATCACGTCTCCGTTTGCGAGCACCGCCTCGAGGCCGATCACGTAATCTTTGGTCGTTCCGTATTTCAGGCCGCGCAGGCCGCCGGAGCATTCGGCAATATTCCCGCCGATCGTGGAAATGGACATGCTGCTCGGATCGGGCGGGTAGAACAAGCCCAAACTTTCGACATGCGTGCTGAACTGTTTCGTGTTCAAACCGGGCTGCACCGTTGCCGTCAAATTTTCGAGGTCGATTTCCAAAATGCGGTTCATTCGGTGCATGACCATCACGACACCGCCCTGTACCGGCACCGTGCCCCCGCATAAATTCGTGCCTGAACCTCTGCCCACGACCGGGATTTTGTGGCGGCTGAGCACCTTCATGATTTGCGACACCTCTTCGGTGCTGGACGGGTAAACGACGGCATCCGGCAGCGATTGGAGCATCGGCGTGCCGTCATAGGAATGGGTGACAAGCGATTGCGGATCGTCCTTCACGTATTCGCTGCCGAGGAACGAGGCAAGTTCGCGTTTGACTTCTTCTTGCAGCAAGGAAAGCCCCCCTTGGATTCATTGGGTTTGGGTTATTCGTTATAAATTAGTCAGGTCATCTGATGACTTTTCTTGTGAACAAGTATACACTAGAATATATGGATCGAAAATAGACCAGAACGAAATTTTTTTTCGGCATGTCCAATCTATATTGAAAAAAAGCATTACCGATGCAAACGCCGCGGAACAGGTGGAACCTTAACCGGTACATAACCGTTTCAGCGGCCGGGATTAGAGATTCAAGGAAGGATGTCGAGATCTTGACGAACCAGCAAAGACCTTTGAAGCAGTACGAATGGGTCATGAACGATTTAAAAAAACAGATGGATGAAGGACGGCTTGCTCCCGGAGACCGTCTTGCCTCCGTCGTCGACCTGGCCGCCCAGTACAATGTAGGCAGATCGACGATCCGGGAGGCGCTTAGCGCGCTGAAAGCGATGGGACTGCTGAACATTAAGCAAGGCGGGGGCACGTTCGTCAAAGCGCCTCCTTCCGAAGCCGGCCCGGTACACCCGATGCAGCGGTACGACGACTTGTGGGAAGGCCGCGCCGCATCGCTGCGCCATCTCCTCGAAGTGCGCCGGGTGCTTGAGACCGGCTGCGCCGCGCTTGCCGCCCAGCAGCGAACGGCGGAGGATTTGGCCGTTTTCGAGAAGCTGCTTGAAGACATGAGACAATCCGAAGACGAGCATTTTATCGAACAGGCCGACGTTAAATTCCACCAGCAGATCGCGGCCGCAACCCGCAACCCGCTTCTGCTTGAATTGATGGAATCGCTGGCGAGCAAGCTGCATGAAAGCATGAAGGATATGCGCGCGCTTTGGTTTTATGCCGAACGCTCCTCCGCGGAACGGCTGCTTCAGGAGCATATCCGGATCTACGAAGCCATCGCCGGACAGGATGCCAAGGAAGCCTCCGCCCGCATGGAATTGCATATTTCGAAGGTGGAGCAAGTGCTGAACGAAAAAAAAGCCGGAGACCATCATCTGCGGATGACGTAACCGGCTTTTTGACTAATTTTCGAGCCTGACTTTCACGCTGCCGCCAACCGCACATACGTCCAAACGTTCCAGCGTTTGTTCCACCCTCTCAAGCATCTTTGGCAGATGGTCGCCCCCGTCCTGCAGAAAAAAGGCTGCGTCCGTGCATTCGGCAATATATTGCAGCGTATTCAGGAACAGCTCCGTTTCCAAATCGATCCCGGCCGTTTGCCGAAGCAGGCCGATGAGTTCGTCGAAATAAAGATCCTCCGGCGGAAACTTTCCTTCCAATTGCATATAAAGCTGCTTCAGCTTCGCTTTGACACTCATGTGCGCGACAACCAGCGCTGCTTTGCAAAAACCTGCCTCCAGCAGGGGGCGCGCAAAATGGATGTAACTAAGGGATAAATCGTTCCAGCTGCGGGCTTTGGCATACAACTCGTACGCATCCTCGTGAAAAAGTCCGCTGCGGATGTTTTTTTGCGATTGTACCGAAAAAGGCAGCATCTCGATAACCTCCCCGTTCAGAATCTTGCAAAAATATGACGCCGGATGCCCTTTCCCTGCTTCGAAACAGCCAAATGAATCCATGACGTTGCCGATGAATGGCTTCCTAATGAATTCGACAAAATCCACGGTTACTGCTCGAACTGCTTCTCCCTGGACCCTCTGTCTCTTGGCTTGGATTGGTGCCAAAGCCCTTGATGTTTCATGCGTCTGAATGCCCATTGCAGTCCGATTTTGCGTGTATGCTATATATATCGACCTTATTTCCTAAAAAATGAAGAACTTTCCATAAAAAAACCTCCCTGTGCAACCTCGATTTTTTGATCATCATTGGAATGCTTAAGTTTTCAGCCAAGCCGAACAATCTATGATCGTAAAATAACCCTACAAAGCGGGGCCTTGCCTCGAAGCGGGTTCATGTACTTTGCGGGGAGGCCGAAATTTATATACTCTATTTTATAAACTCCATAACGTTAAAAATAACCTCCGCGAAACGCGGTCTGTCTTCTGTAAAAGTGCGTCGGTAGACGTTTTTCTTAACCCCGCCGCTTCCGAGTGATGCTATAATGAATGGGCCCGCCATTTTATATCATCAAGAAAAAGACAAAGGAAGCTGAACTAATGATTGCGACGATATTGCTTGAAGTCGTGCTGCCGGTGTTCGTTCTGATCGCCTTCGGGTCGCTCATGCAGCGGCTTTTCCAGCTCGATTTATATACCTTATCCAAAATCAACTTTTATTTCATTACGCCGGCCGCCGTTTTCATGAGCATGTACCATTCCGACATGTCCGGGGAGCTGCTCGGCACCGTCTGTTTGTTTTACGGACTGTACGTGCTCGTTTTATGGGTAATCGGGACCGTCACGGGACGCCTGTTCAAGTTCGAAAGCAGCATGAAGGCCGCTTTTAATAACAGCATTATGCTCGACAATTCCGGCAATTACGGGATGCCGATCAACGCGCTCGTATTCAAGGGGGATCCGCTTGCCTCGTCAATGCAGGCGCTGATCATGTCCCTGCAAAGCCTCCTCACTTTCACGTACGGCGTCATCGCGATTCAGGGGGCGAAACTGAAAGGAAATTACCGGAGCATGATCATCGGTTTTTTGAAGATGCCGGTTCCGTATGCGCTCGTTTTGGGGCTGCTGCTTCATATATTGAAAGCCCCGCTGCCTTTGTTCGTGTCCCAGCCGCTGACGTACGCCCAGCAGTCGATGGTTGCCATCGCCCTTTTGACGCTCGGGGCGCAAATCGTCAAATATCCGCTTAAGCTTTACCGGCTGGACGTTTACGTCAGCATGTTCCTGAAGCTGATCATCGGCCCGGCGATCGGGTGCGCGCTTGTCTTCGCGCTGGGACTCAAAGGGATTCCCGCGCAGGCGCTGCTCATCGCTTCCGGCATGCCGACCGGAGTCAATACGTCCATCCTGGCCGAGGAATACAAAAACGAACCCGATTTCGCCGCGCAAACCGTGCTGCTTTCGACCCTCTTTAACGTCATCACCATCACGGGATTAATCACGCTCGCAAAAGCCTTCTGAATGGAATTTTGTGGTATGATAAACCTATCGCAGAAAGTTTAAATTTTGTTTATCAGGGGTGGTTAACCATTGGATTTGGAAAAGAGAATGAATCAGCTGGAGTCCAAAATGAGACAGATGGAACTTGAGCTGAATGAACTGCGCCAAGCCAGGCGCGGGGAGGGACAACCGGCGCCGGAGCAGCCGGGGCAGTCCCCTCATCCGGGCGGACATCCCGCTCAGGCGGGGGCTCCCGCTGCCGGACCGATGCCGCACCGGCCGGCTCCCCCGCAGAGTGTGCCCGGATTTCAGGCACCGCCGGGACAAGGCATGTACGGCGGCCAGACGCCCCCGCCGCACGGAAGGCAGGGGTATCCGCCATCCTACGGCCAAGGAATGCCCGCATACCCGCCACCAGGGGCGCCGGGGCAAGGTTATCAGGGCCAGATGCCGCCCGTTCAGCCTCAATATCAGACGGCGGAACGGCCTTACCCGCAGGGCATGAACCCGTATGCCTATCCGCCCCAGCATGCCAATATCCCCCGGGAGCCCAAGCCGCCGAAGGACTGGGAGCATCTGATCGCCAGGGTATGGCTGCCCCGCGTGTTCATCGTGGTGCTGCTGCTTGGCGTGCTGTGGGGATTTACGGCGGCGGTCAAAGCCGGATATTTGACCGAACCCGTCCGCTGCCTGCTTGGCGTCGCCGTTTCCGCCGCCATGTATTGGCTTGGCGAACGGCAGATCCGCAGCAAACGGGAGGCGCTCGGCCAGGTGCTTTTGGGAGGGTCCATCGGCATCCTGATCCTGTCCGTGTTTGCGGCGCACCAGCTGTATGAATTGATTCCTTCGGGCATCGCCTTTGCGCTGTACGTTCTTTCGATCGCGTTATGCGTATTTACCGCGCTGCGGCGCCGTTCCCAAGCGCTGATCATCATCGCGACGGTGGCCGGGTATTTGATCCCCTTCCTCGTGCATTCCGCCCAGCCGAATGCATGGGTATTCGGGGGATACGAGGCCGCGTTTTCGCTGGCGATGATCGCCGTTTCCCTGAAGTTCGATTTCCGGGCGGCTTATTTCGTGGCGGTCGGGGTGCTTCATCTGCCGCTGCTCATCGGCTATGCCGCCGGCGATTTCGGCGAAAGCCGCCATGTTTTCATCGGGGCCGTTTTCGTTCAGCACGCGGCGCTGCTCGCATACGCCCTGTTTGGGCCCGGACGCCGCAAGCTTGACGAAACGCTGTCGCTTTTCCCGGGATTCGGCATCATGGCGCTATGGATCTACGCCCTGTATCCGATGTCCGAAGGCGCCGTTCACTGGCGCCCGCTGATGCTGCTCGTATGGGCGCTGATCTACACTTTGTCCGCATGGGGCAAATACATGAAGGAACAGCGTTCCCCGGTATTGGTCTCCATCGCAACGGCAGCCTGGTTCCTGTGGGCGCTTGATCTGCTGAACGAGAGCTACTCGCCGGCCGCGGCCGTCGTCATCGGAACCGCGGGCATCATCCTTGGTTTCAGGCTGAACACCGTCATGCAGCAAATCACGGCGGCCATCGTGTTTGCGTACGGCGCGGCGGGAACGCTCTTCCTTGTCATCGACCGCGTCTTTTCGGCGGAAAGCCTATCCTGGCTTGTTTTGCTGGCCGCTTTTGCCATCCTCGCGTACGTGCTGCGCCGCATGCCTGAGCGTATTTTTTCCAGCCGTTTGCCGGATCTATGCATGTGGATCGACGCGCTGCTGGCCATCATTTTTTTGACCGAACTGACCAATGTGCTGACAGACGGGCTGGCCAAAGACCTCCGGCATTTGATCTTGTCCGCCGTTTGGGCGGTATACGCCATCGCCGTCATCGTCGGCGGGCTGGCGCTCCAGCGGCAAATGGTCCGTTTTGCCGGCATCGGCCTGCTGTTCCTGACGCTCATCAAAGTGATCGTCGCCGATCTGCCGGACGTGTCCGTCGCAGTGAGGGCGATTCTGTTCATCGGGCTCGGAGCGATCGGGATCGTCGTGTCCAGGCTGATGTACAAACGCAAAAACGCCCCGGCGCAAGCGGCGCCGGAAGATACGGCGGTAGAGCCGTAACGCAGGCAAAATATGCCGCCGGATTGAATAACTCCGGCGGCTTCGTTATTGTGCAAAAAAGCAGGCGCTGCTGCCTTTGAAGGTACGCGCCTGCTTTTTACGTATATCCATTCCGCTTCTTCCTTTATGACAATAGGAACTCGGCCAGCTCCCGGTAGCTTCCTGCCGTATAATGCGGCTGATGTTCCGATTCGGGTTCGACCCGCCGGTGGTTGAACCAGACCGCGGTCCATCCCGCCTCAAGCGCGCCCACCACGTCATTGCGCCAGGAATCGCCGACATAATAGCTTTGCGAGGCTTTTGTCCCCGTTCGTTCATTGACAAAGGTAAACAAACGGGGATCCGGCTTGTCGTACCCGACCGCGCCTGAAATGAAGATGCGTTCGGAAGGAATGGCCGCGTCCATCGCCAGCGCCTTGATTTTGGCCATCTGGTGGCGCTCCGGCCCGTTCGTGATCAATCCGACCACGTGTCCCGCCGCCTGCAGATCGGATATCAGCTTCATAACCCCGGGAAACGGAGTGATTCGGAATTGGCGCTCCAGATACTGCTGCTGAATCCGGGCTGCCTCCGGGTTCGTCACATGAACCCCGAATTCCGCCAGCGCAAGCTGGGCCCGTTTTACCCTCATGTCTTGCAAATCCCGCTCCGCCCCCTGCGCATTCACCGCGCCGTGGCTGGCCGAAAGCATGTCGCTGTAATATCTGAACCGGTGATAAACCTCCTCGTACGGAAATTCTTCCCCTGTGCCCAGCACGTCGCGCAGCGCTTCGCGCAGTGGCTGCAAATGGTCGTAAAGCGTATCGTCCACGTCAAAAAATATGCCTTTGCCAAAGCTCCGTTTCTCCCCCATGTCCATCCCTCTCGATCTGTTGTGATGTTTGTTACGGAAAACGAATTTGTGTCTATTCTAGCACATTCCACCGCGGTACTAGCCGGTTTCGGCGGCTGCCGCCCGCGTTTAAAAAGAGGGTATTCAGGGCTAAAACCCTTTCAATTGTGACGAAACTGGCACAACTGTTCCCCGCCCGATCAATTTTGAACAAAAATGAAAATCACCGAATTCAGCCTTTTTCAAAGCTTAATCGGTTTTTTTGGCGTTTTTTCATGAACAATGTGAAGTTTGTCACAGAATAATTGTATTTTATTTACATTTTTGCATTCTAATGTATTTGTTTTCTTTTTCACAAGTTAATATGCTATGGCTATAAGGATTCGCGAATGATCCAAACACTCAGCGATGAAGGCATGCTAGAAAGGAGTTTACAGTGAAGAAAAAAAGATGGTTGTTTTCACTCATGTTTATTTCCGTCGTCATGCTGCTCAGCGGATGCGACTCGAAACTGATGGTTCTGGATCCGAAAGGGCCGGTAGCGAAAACACAATCCAATACAATTATCTTTTCCATTCTAATGATGGCGCTCGTGCTAATCGTCGTGTACGTCCTGTACATCTTCATGCTGACCAAATACCGGGCCAGCAAAACGCCGGATGATTATGAACCGCCTCATATGGAAGGAAGCAAATGGCTCGAATTCATCTGGACCGCCATCCCGATCATTATCGTAGCCATTTTGTCTGTCGTTACCGTGCGTACGACTTATGCCGTAGAAAAGGTGCCTGCCGGCTATGAGGATCAAAAGCCGCTTGTCATCTACGCCGCCTCCTCCAACTGGAAATGGCATTTCAGCTATCCGGAGGAAGGCATCGAAACGGTGAACTACGTCAACATTCCGACGAACCGTCCGGTCGAGTTCCGTCTCTACTCGTACGGTCCGATTTCAAGTTTCTGGGTTCCGCAGCTCGGCGGCCAGAAATACGCGATGAGCGACATGATCACCAAGCTGAATCTCGTCGCCGAACATGAAGGTTCGTACATGGGTAAAAACTCGAACTTCTCCGGTAAAGGCTTCGCCCAAATGGAATTCGAGGTGCTCGCCCAATCTCCTGCCGACTACATGAAATGGGTCAAAGAAGTGCAGCAAACGGCACCGAAGCTGACCGAGCAGGAATTCAACACTGTGTTGCATACCGACTTCGTCGGACGCAAATCTTACAGTTCCACGCATTTGAGCTTCTCGCCGGCGCCTATGGATATGTCCGACATGAACATGTCCGAACACGGGCATGGCGGGGACAATTCGAAAGACAGCAAAGAATCCGGCACGGATTCCGCAGATCATATGAAGAACATGGGTGACATGAAAGACATGAACGATCATTCTTCCATGGAACAAGGACATTAACATCATGGAGAAAGGAGAACACACTGCATGAAATGGGACGAATTTTTTGTTACCGGCGAGCCGATGATCTACGCGGCCGATATCAGCATCGTGCTCGTATCGCTCGCCATCGTGATCGGATTGACCTATTTCAAAAAATGGGGATATCTGTGGCGTGAGTGGCTCACCACGGTGGACCACAAAAAAATCGGCATTATGTATATTTTGTCGGCTCTAATCATGCTGTTCCGCGGCGGCGTCGACGCTTTGTTGATGCGGGCCCAGCTCGCGACGCCGGACTCCAAATTTTTGGATGCGCAGCACTACAATGAAATATTTACGACCCACGGGGTTATCATGATTCTGTTCATGGCGATGCCGTTTGTCATCGGGATGATGAACGTCGTCGTTCCGCTGCAAATCGGCGCCCGTGACGTCGCTTTCCCTAGACTTAACGCCGTCAGCTTCTGGTTGTTCTTTGCGGGAGCGATGCTGTTCAATATTTCGTTTGTCATCGGGGGATCGCCGGATGCCGGCTGGTCCGCATACTTCCCGCTCGCGAGCAACGAATTCAGTCCGACGGTAGGCAACAACTACTACTCGCTGGCGCTGCAAATATCCGGTATCGGTACGCTGATGACCGGGGTCAACTTCATCGTGACAATCCTGAAAATGCGCGCCCCGGGCATGAAACTGATGCGTATGCCGATGTTCACCTGGTCGGTGCTCATTACGAACGTCATTATTTTGTTTGCTTTCCCGGTGCTCACCGTAGCGCTTGCCCTGATGATGTTCGACCGCATCTTTGGCAGCCAATTCTTTACGATGGCCAACGGCGGTATGGATATGCTCTGGGCCAACCTGTTCTGGGTGTGGGGACACCCTGAAGTATATATCGTTATTTTGCCTGCTTTCGGCATATTCAGCGATGTTATTTCGACATTCTCCAAAAAGAATTTGTACGGCTACAAATCGATGGTTATCAGTATGGTCGCCATCTCGGTTCTGTCCTTCCTCGTCTGGGCTCACCACTTCTATACGATGGGCCAAGGCGCTATGGTCAACGGCTTCTTCTCCATCACGACGATGGCGATCGCAGTTCCGACCGGGGTGAAAATATTCAACTGGCTGTTTACGCTTCGCAAAGGCAAAATTTCGTTTACGTCTCCGATGATGTACGCGATGGGCTTTATCCCGATCTTTACGATCGGCGGCGTAACCGGCGTCATGCTTGCGATGGCAAGCGCCGACTATCAATACCACAATACGATGTTCCTGGTTGCCCACTTCCACTACGTGCTCATTCCGGGTACGGTATTCGGGGTGCTGGCCGGCATGCACTACTGGTTCCCTAAAATGTTCGGCTTCCGTTTGAACGAACGGCTGGCTAAAACGGCCTTCTGGCTGATCATCGTCGGCTTCAACGTTGCCTTTATGCCGCTGTTCTTCCTCGGACTTAACGGCATGACGCGCCGGATGTACACCTATTCGGCAAGCACCGGCTTCGGTCCGCTGAACATGATCGCGACAATCGGCGCCTTGGTCCTTGCAATCGGCTTTGTGGTGCTGTGCTACAACTTCTTCTACAGCTTCCGCCACAGCCCACGCAACGAAGGCGGGGACCCTTGGGATGGACGCACGCTCGAATGGAGCACACCTGGTCCGGTTCCGGTTTACAACTTTGCAAAATTGCCTAACGTGAAGTCCGAAGATGCTTTCTGGCATGCCAAAAAGCATAACGTTCCGCTTTACGAAGAAGGACCTTACGAAGAGATTCATATGCCAAACAACAGCGGGCAACCGTTTATTCTCGGCGTAATTATGTTTTTCCTTGGCTTTTTCCTCGTGTTCAGCTGGTTCATTCCTGCGATTATCGCGGGCATCGGCGTGATTGTCATGCTGGCGGTTCGTTCCTTCGAACGCGATCACGGCTACCATATTTCACCGAAGGAAATCGCCGCTACCGAACAGAAACTGCGGGGTGATACCGTATGAAAATAAATGACACACTGCCGCTGGAGTACAGAACCGAGGAGAACAGCAACAAAATCTTCGGATTCTGGCTCTTCCTTGGAGCAGAGATCGCCTTGTTCTCTACGTTGTTCGCCGTGTACTTCACGCTTTGGAACCGCACGGGCAGCGGCCCGACCGGCAAAGAGCTTTTCGAGGTCGGCGGGGTCATCTGGGAAACGTTCCTGCTCCTCACAAGCAGCTTTACTTGCGGCCTTGGCATTCATGCCATGCGCCTTGGACTGAAAAAACCGATGATGATTTTCTTCATCGTTACGCTGCTGATGGGCCTTGGCTTCCTCGGCATCGAGATTACGGAATTCGTCAATTACGTGCATGAAGGCGCAACGCTGCAAACGAGCGCATTCCTGTCCAGCTTGTTCGTCCTGCTTGGCACGCACGGTCTGCACGTGACCATGGGTATTCTATGGGGCGCAGGCATCCTGATTCAAGTGGGCCGCCAAGGCTTTACGACAGAGACGGCGAACAAATCGTTTATCTTCTCGCTGTACTGGCACTTCCTTGACGTCGTCTGGATCTTCATTTTCAGCTTTGTCTACATGAAAGGATTGATGTAATATGGCACGATTGTTCCCGATACGTCACGTGATGGGATACATCTTCTCGCTGGTCCTTTCGCTTGTGGCACTCGGCGTGATTTACTGGGATCTGACGTTCGCGGCCGCTATGGTCATTCTGATCATCTGCGCTCTCATTCAGGCGTCACTGCAGCTGGTCCTGTTCATGCACATCGGTGAAACAGACTCGAAAAAGACGCTTTACCTCAACATCGCCTATGCGGTTTTCGTCGGCGTCGTTACGATTTTCGGTACGCTCTTTGCGATGATCTGGGGTTACTGATCATCCAATCAAAGCAAAAAAAACTGTCCCTTAAGGTAAGGGGCAGTTTTTTTTGCTTATATGGACCGTGTTTTTCAGTATCTGGTTCTGCATCTACCGAAATGAGAGCTTGAGTGCTTGTACCTTATATGTTTTAACTCCCATGCTCCGCGATATGCTCCGCCAGCCGGCGATAAATCGCCACGATCTCATCCATCGGCATCCGCACCAGGCCGCTTGACGACGGGGCGACAAATTCATGGATTTCCGGGATGACCGGGTCCGGCTGAAATCCCCAGTCCGCTTTGCTTTTTTGGCTGAACTGGGTATAGACGCCTTTGCCGACAAAACAGGCCACCTTTGGGCGGTACTTCAGCAGCTTCGTATGAAGGATTTTTCTCCCCTCCGCATATTCGCCGCGGTCGATATCGTCAATTCCCCGCGTCGGACGCGCGACGATATTGGTGAATCCGTACCCGAGCCTCAGCAGGTCCTGGTCTTCGGAAGCTTCATACAGCCGGGGGGTCAGCCCCGCCCGGTACAGGATCCGGTAAAAGTTGTTGCGCGGATTGGCGTAATGATGCCCGGTTTCTCCGGACTGCAGGCTCGGATTAAAGCCTATAAACAAAATCGACAAACCGTAATCCAGATGATCCGGTATTTCCGGCATCGCGTTCACCTCGCTTTCGGGTTCTCTTATTTGCGGAACTTATCGAAGTTGGATTTGGACAGAAGCTTTTTTATAGCGGCTTACGGTCATCATATACCCCATAACAGCCGGTCCGCAACCTGTACAGCCATCTCCCGGAACGCCGCGTTTCCAAAGCCGATTGTTCCATTTGTCATTATAATGCCCACCGATGTTACGCCGTTCGATTTAACACTAAATTAACATCTCCCTCCCTATAATGAAGTTGTCGCCGAACCCAAGGCCGTACGAATTGAATTCAGAAAGGGGTTGCCTTTATGAATCAAAGAAATCGCTGTCAACGCATGCTGCTCGCCGTTTTTCTGCTCTTGACGATCATCGTCTCCGGCTGCTCTTCTCCAAGTTCTTCGGGAAGCGTTTCTACTCCCCAAGAAACGACTCCGAAAAACGATGCCGCATCGGCGCCAAGCCAAACGGATCCGGATGAAAAAACGAACGACGAACCGGTTACCGTCAAAATTTTGTATCCATGGGGGGCCGATAACTTCGAGCTGCGGTACCGCGGTATTGAGAAGCTGCTTCCGAACGTCACGATCGAGCTTGTCGATTCCCAGGCCCAGATGGACCCGCTTCAGGAGCTGAACGCCCAAAAAATCGTACCGGACATCATTTTTGCAAACTGGGGACTGGACGCCTTATACGAGCTTGATATGATCGAACCGCTGGATGACCTGATTCAAAAACATCAGTTTGACCTGGATACGCTGGATCCTTCGCTCCTGGCCTCCATCCGCTCGATGGATCGAACGGGAAAAGGAAGGATTCTCGGGTTTCCCATCCAATACAGCCCGTACGGAATTTGGTATAACAAAGACGTGTTCGATAAATTCGGCATCGAATATCCTGCGGAACGTTTAACCTGGGATGAGGTCGCCGAGCTTGCGAAGCAGATGACCGCGGAACGCGACGGAGTTCAATACCGCGGGCTGGAAATGGGGCCCGGACTCGCCTCAGGCGAAGTCACCGTACCGTTGTCCCAGCTTGCCGTCAACTTGACGGACCCGGATACGGGCGAAGTCCTCATCGACAAAGAACCGGCCGTGACGCGATACCTGGAGCTGATGAAAAAAATTTACAGCATTCCCGGCATCGTGAACGAAGACCCGGAAGCCCGCAAGGATTATGAATTTCCGAAAAAAAACGTAGGGATGATCGTATCCTGGATCGAATATTTACGTTGGGGCGTCGGGGATCCCGAAGTGGCAGCCAACATGGAAGCGGCTCCGCTGCCCGTATGGGGAGACGGGGAAGAGTCCGCTCCGCCGGCCGGAAGCAATCTCCTTGTCATTAACAAATACAGCAAGCATAAGGATGCGGCTTTCAAAGTGCTGATGGCCTACCTCTCCCCTGAGCATCAAACCGAGCTTGCCAAAATCGGGGATGCGCCGCCGCTGTTCAATAACAAAGACGTGATCAGCCACTTCGGCGAAGACGTGGAGGTGTTCAAAGGGAAAAATGTGGCGGCGTTTTACGAGGTCCCGCCGGCTCTGCCTCCGGCAAAAATCAGTTCCTGGGACCAGTACGTCGACATTGGAGGATCCATGCTAAAGTTTTCCCGATCGGATATGGACATCGCATCGTTCCTGCGCCAACTGAAAGAAGAGTCCGCAGTCAAGATTACGGAAGCGAAAAATCAAAAGGAATGACGTTCGGTCCGGGCGGCTCGAACGACCTTAAGCAAGAGGTGATTCTGCTTGAAATTCCAAGTCTTTAGCGCAAACGAATGGGTATATCCCGATCAAACCATTGCCGATCCGCCGGAACGCGAGCTCCGGATTCGGATCGCGGGCGCCCGCGGCTCGTATGCAGGGTGTCAAGTCCTTTTCAACGATCTTCCGCCCCAGGCAGAGCTGACCTGGACGTTTCGCGGGCGGAGTTGGCCTGAAGAACGTCCCCACTGCGAACCTGAATTGCGGATCTATCGGCTCATCGATGTCCAAGTGAACGAAAATACCGATGTCGATGTATCGACCGTACCCGCTGGAACGCCGGCCCCTCCTTACGTCACGCGCCAAGCCCCGTTCCGCGTATATGACGCGCTGCTTCCGGTCGGGCGGCAATGTTCCGCCGGCAGCTCCACCGAAGCCTACTACTTATGCTGGCATATTCCGGCACAAGCTGCCCCGGGTATTTTCGGCGGTGACATCATCCTTGCAGCCGACAATCAGACCTGTATTATCCCCGTTCAAATCGAGGTGTTTAAGGCGCTTATTCCTGAACAAGGGCGGCTTCATGTGACCAACTGGTTTTCTACGCGCAACATTGCCGAGCGGTACGGACTGAAGCCATGGTCCGAAGCCTTTTGGTCGATGCTTGAGCAGTACGGACTGGCGATGAGGCGCTGCCGGCAAACCCACTTCCTCGTGAACGGCTCGTTTATCGACGTCAAGCCGCATGGGGAAGGACGTTATACCTTTGACTTTTCGAAAGCGGAACGTCTGATCACCCTGTTTCTCAAGCTTGGATTTACCCATATTGAAGGCGGCCATGTGGCGAATCGCCTGAACTGGGAAGATCCGACCTTCGTCTTGAATGCGGATCCCAGCGTTCAGGCGACGTCAAGGGAAGGCTACGTTTTTTTGTCCCAATATTTGAAGGCATGGCGGGAGTGGCTTGAAAGCAAAGGCTGGCTTTCGTTATTGGTTCAGCACGTCGCGGATGAGCCGATCGAGCCTTCGGCGGCGGACTACCGCATATTGTCGGGCATCGTGCGCAAATGGCTTCCTGGCGTGCCGCTTATCGATGCCGTGATCAATACGGGCGTTGCGGGAGCCGTCGATATATGGGTGCCGACGAACAAGGAATATGAACTTCATCAGGAAGACTACGAAGGTTACCGGAAATGCGGGGACACGTTATGGTTCTACACGTGCTGGAATCCGGGAGGCGATTATTTGAACCGTTTCCTCGACTTCCCTCTCCTGAAGACGCGTTACCTGCATTGGGGCAATTTCAAGTACGGGCTGGATGGATATTTGCACTGGGGATTCAATTATTATTTTAAAAATCAAGACCCGTTCGAGCTGACGAATCCGCTGCTTGCTCCGGACGTTCACGATCGGCGGGTACCGGCCGGAGACACCCATATCGCGTATCCCGGTCCCGACGGCCCGCTTCTCAGCATGAGGCTGGAAGCGATGCGCGCCGGCGTGGAGGATTATGAGCTGCTGCGCGATCTTCGGGATCATCGCCCGGAACTGGCCGAAGACATCCTATCGGTCTGCATGAACAGCTTTACGGAAGTAAACACGGACCCTTCCGCTTTTGACCAGGCTTACCGCCGGCTGCTGGAAGCGGTATCCGAGTATACGCCTTAGTCCGGGTAGAGTGAAGCGCGTTATGATATGCGTGGCCAAAATTCGAAATCAATCAAAAACGGCTGTTCCGCAAGTAGACTCGAGCTACGGTGGAACAGCCGTTTTTTTATGCCTGCCTTCCCGCCTGCCCCGGGTAATTCCGGATGAGCGTTAAAACCTCGCCGTAAACATTCGATTAATACAGCTTGTCCGAGGTCGCCTTGGCGGTGATTTCCCGGTATTTGATCGCTTCGTCTTTCATTTTTAACGATACGGCGACATTCAAAATGTCGATGACGGCAAGCTGCGATATTTTGGCCGCAAGCGAGCTGCCCTGCAGCGGATTTTCCCTGCCGACGACGATCAGCACGATATCCGCGATTTTGGTGATCGGCGAACGGGCGTTGCTGGTGATGGCAATGACGCGGGCCCCCGCTTTTTTGGCGATGTTCAGGTTATCGATCGTGTCCTTGGTGCTGCCCGAAATGGACAAACCTACGGCGACGTCGCCTTTGTTCATGAGCGATGCCTGCATCGCCTGAAAATGGGTATCGCTGCTTGCAAGACTGTTTTTCCCGATTCTCGCAAAGCTGTGCGCCCCCTGCGCCGCCGTCAGCCCCGACGATCCCACGCCGAAAAAGTGAATGTTCCCCGCTTCCGCCAGCGCGTCGATGGCGAGGGTCAGCTGCTCTTCGGCGACAAGCTCCCTCGTCTGCTCCAGCGTGCGCAGATGCGTGCCGATGATTTTCTGGCTCAGCGTCAACGGGTCGTCGTCTTCGGCGATTTCTTCGTGAATATGATCGGTCGGTTTGACCAAATCCTGGGCGAGCGACAGCTTGAAGTCCTGGAACCCTTGGAATTTCATCTTCCGGCAAAAACGCAGCACCGTCGTCTCGCCGACATCCGCCTTCTCCGCCAGCTCCGTCACCGAATCGTAGATCAAATCCTGGGCGTTCTCCAAAATATACTGCGCAACCTTCTGCTCGGTTTTGGTCAACCCGTTCATATGGCTGCGGATGTTCAGCAGCGTTTTCCCCATTTCCTGCATGCCCGGCATGTTTTCTCCCCTTCCCGTTTTGCGCGAACGTTTTCAAAAAACGGCTCGTCCGGAATATCATCATCCCGCTTGGATGAAAGCGAATTCCGCCTGAATGTCAATCTTATTGTACCCGCTCGGAAACGCGGTTGGCAAGCGGCACAATCATCCCCAACAAGCTTAAGCCGGTACCCTGTCACGAAAAAAAGCCCGCGTGAAAAAACCACGCAGGCTCCGGTTTATTTTATCTCGCTTCGATGCGTTTTTCCACGCACCACTTGATGACGAACAGAAACGCGATGCTAAGCAGCAGCTCGAAGCCGAACGATCCGAACCATCTCCAGCCTTCAGCGGCCGTCAACGGATCACTCGCAATAACGCCGGTAGAGTTTTCGTAATGAAAGGTCACCAGATTGAATGGCTGAGTGGAATCCTCGCTGAACAGCAGGTTCTCCAGCCAGTCAACGGCGGCCGACAAAACCAGGAACAGCAGCAGACCGACCCAAAACGCTCCTTTTTTCGTGATGCTGCGGGCCAGCGCAATCACCACGTAAAACAACAAAAACCCGTAAACGGTCGTAAAAACGGCCTCCAGCGCCAAACCAAGCCACACGTATGCAGGCAGCTGGATAGCATTCCCCAAAATGAGCATATCGTAACGGCGGAAAAAATACAGCCCCGCCCCGCCGCCGATCACGATTAAAGCCAACGTATTCAGGATGCCGTAGACGAGGGACGCCCAAACGTAAGAGAGGGTATTTACCGGCAGAAGCCTGCGGCTTACCGATTTGATGTTGTAGTCGAACACCCTCAGGTTGTTGATCATGAAAATGACGGCGGCGGCGAGGTTGGCGACGATGATGACGGCTATTTTGACCTCCAGCATCGCGGGCGACAGGATCACCGCCAGTTCGCATAAAATCAGCACGGCGCAAACGGCCAGCAGCAAATTCGCGTTTCGCCTCAGGTCGTATTTCAGCAGCTTCATCATTCGCCGAACACCTCTTTGAACATGTCGTCAACGCTTTTTCCATGCTTCATGCGGATATGCTCCACTTCTTCGTGCAGTACAATATGGCCGTTTTGCAAAAACATCACCTCGTCAAAAATCCGTTCCATGTCGCGCACCAGATGGGTGGAAATGATCAGGCTGCTGTCTTCGCGGTAGAAGCGGACGATCGCGTCCAAAATTTTGCCGCGGGCCACCGGATCGACGCCGCCGATCGGCTCATCGAGCAAATACAGACTGACGTTCCGGGAGAGGGCCAGCGTCAGCTGCAGCCGTTCATTCATCCCCTTGGAGAGGATGCTGACGCCGCTTTTTTCGTCCAGTTTCATGAAGTCGAGCATCTCGCGGGCTTTTTCCATATCGAAATCCGCATAAAAATCGTTGTAAAAGGCGATGGCATCCCTCACCTTCATCCAGCTTTCCGTCATCGGGCGATCCGGCATGTAGGAAATGAGGTTTTTCGTCTCTCTGCCGGTCGGTATGCCCATTACAGAAATGTCGCCGGACGAGGCCGGGGTGAGCCCTGCGATGATTTGCATCAATGTGCTTTTGCCGCTGCCGTTCGAGCCGAGCAGGCCGATCAACCTGCCCTGTCCGATGTGGAAGCTGACGCCGTCCAGCACCTGCTTTCCGCCGTATTTTTTCGATACGCCGTCAACCTTCAGAAGTGCGTCCATCCGGATGCCCCTCCTTCCGGTCCGTACCGTCTTCGGCGGCCGCCACGGCCTCCTTGACGATCGTCACGATGTCCTGATTTTTGAACCCCAGCTCCTGCATGCCATGGATAAATTGGTGAAGCAGTTCTCCGGCCATTTCCTTTTTGATCGCCATAATTTTGGATTCCTCGCTTGTCACATATCTTCCCAGACCCCGTTTCGTCTCAACGACCTCCTCGCGTTCGAGTTCCTGGAACGTCCGCTGAATCGTGTTGGGGTTGATTTGCATATCCGCCGCCAGCTCCCTTACCGACGGGATTTTATCGCCGGGCTGAAGCAGGCCGGATACGATCTGTCTTTTGATGTGGTTCATGATCTGAAGATAGATCGGCAAATTGTTGTCGAATTCGATGCTCAAGTGGACAGACTCCTTTCGCCGTCAGCTTAGCTCCTTTGCCGCATCAGGCTATATCACGTCTCTTAAACGTAACAAAGCTGGCGCCAAGAAACAAGACCATATATACCGCCAGTACCGCGATGGAAAAAGGAAGCGTCATCCCTTCGATCGGCGGATGCCCTCCGTTGCTGTACACCGACAGATCGGCGTTCGGGAACAGCACGTACTTGTAAAAACTTTTCGGGATCGTCAGGCTGCCGAGCACGACCGCGGCCATGCTGACGCCCATCGCCGCGCCTGTGGAACGGGTCAGCACGCCCATCATAAAGCCCAGCGTCACGTAAACCACGCTATAGACGAACGCGCTTCCGCCGGCAACCGCCAGATCCTGCCATGAACCGGCGGAGGCAGCCGTTCCGAAAAACGCGGCGCCGGCAGCGATTCCCACTGCCATCAGCCAGACGAAAAGCGACAACGTAAAGAGCAACGCGGCGGCATATTTCGAAGCGAGCACTTTCCTGCGGCTTTGCCCGCGGATCATCAGGAACTTGATCGTTCCCAGGCTGTGCTCGCTTGCAACCAGCCCGGCGGTAAAGATGACGGCCAGCATGGCGGTAAATTGGCCGAAGCCGTTCGTCGACGACATGATGGCCGTATATTCGAATGCGGAGCCGATCATGTCCCCTCCCCAGCGTTTGAAGGCCCAGGCCAGCGCCACGAGAGCGACGGCAATGATCGCGTAAGGGATAAAAAAGCTGCGTTTTTTGGACATTTTAAGCCATTCGTTTAAGACAAGCCGGTTAAAACTAAGCAATGCGGTTTCCTCCCGTCCATTTCAAAAATTCGTCTTCCAGCGACTGCTTCAGCTCCGTGATTTGGTAGATCGGCACCCGGGCGGCGCCAAGGGCAGTGACGATATCCGGAATATCCTTGTAGCGGAGCGCTAGCAGAAGTTCGTTTTGCTCCTCCGCTACCTGCAATATTTCGGCATGCTTCTGGCTTCCCAGCACTTGCTTCGCTTCCTCGAGAAGCCCGACCCGGAACATGACGCGCACGAAGTTTTTCTCTTCCGCCGCGAATGCTCCGCTTTCTCCGATGGCGCGAACCGTCACGAGCTTGCCGTCCTGAATGACGACGACGCGGCTGCACAGCTGCTCCATTTCCAGCAGCAAATGGCTGGAGACCAGGATCGAGATGCCTTCCTCGCGGGCGATCGTTTTCAGGTAATCGCGCATTTCGCGGATGCCTGCCGGGTCGAGGCCGTTGGTCGGCTCATCCAGGATAAGGACCGACGGCTCGTGCAGCAGCGCTTGCGCGATGCCGAGGCGCTGGCGCATGCCGAGCGAATACGCCTTGACTTTCTTTTTCATCGCCTGTTCGAGTCCCACCAGCCGGACAACCTCGTCGATCCGTTCGTTGCTGATCCATTCGTTCATCCGCTGATATTGCTTCAGATTGTCGTAACCCGTCATGTAAGGATAAAATTCCGGGTTTTCGATAATCGCCCCGATATGGCGGATCGCCTTCTTCCATTCGTGCCGGATGCTGCTGCCGCGGACGAACACGTCGCCCTCGGTCATTTGGATCAGTCCGGCAATCATCCGGATGGTCGTCGTTTTTCCGGCGCCGTTCGGCCCGAGCAGCCCGACGATCTCTCCTTCGCGCACGTCGAATGAAAGCTGGTCGACGATTTTTTTGCCTCCGATTTTTTTGGACACGCCTCTTAACGAAAGCACGGCGGTTTCTTCATGTATGTTTTGAGATTGCGTCACGTTCACATCTCCTTTGTATTAGTGTTATAGTTAGATAGTACACTAGGACATCGGAAATGTAAAGCCCATTTTAATTTTCGAAAACATGCAAAAAAAAGCCGTTCCTGTTCAGGAGCGGCTTCAGGCAAACTGTTACGGTTGATATTGGCTGACGTTAAATCTGCCGGCAGCGACATCGATCCAATAATAAGCTTCCGGCGTGACCAGATACAAGTTTAAGGCATCCTCGTTATACGGACCCGCGGAATCCAAGCGAAAAACGCCTTCCTTGTTCAGCGTCACTTGAAGGTCCTCAATCTGCTTCGGTTTGGTTCCCCCGGTCTGCACCATGATTTTCAGCGTCTCTCCCGCATGGCTTGCAAATTTTCCTTCAAGCGAAAGCGTGCGATCGGCATGAAAATCCGCGATAAACATCAAATTCTCCAGCCGGGCGGGCTTTTCGTATACTTCCCGCGCCGGGAGCGGCGGAAGTTCGCTTACAGGCGTGGGCGACGCAGGACGCCCGCGAAGCTCCTTCAGCTTGGGCTGCAGGTACTGAAGCAGCTTCGCCGTTTCTCCGCGCGTAAGCAGCGTTTCGCTTTGGAAGCCTTCGAGCGAGCTGTCGGTGACGCCCTGCGCGTAACCCATCCCCATGACGTACCACACGGCATAGGTGTTGGCGTAGTTCACCCCGTCGATCGCGGCGATGATTTCGGCCGCTTTTTGCCGGGGCATGGACTGTTCCCTTGCGGCGACGTTCGCGATTCCGGCCAGCGGAATATTCCGTTCCTTCGCGATTTGGTAAGCGCCGTCCGTCCCATACGCTTTTTTCGCCGGCGCATACGCCGCATCGTCGATTCGGTACATATGAAGCAGCGCCGACCAGAACCCGGCCTCGGTCACCGCTGCGTCAGGACGAAACGAATTGCCGTCCGCACCGCTCATGACTCCCGACCGAAGGGCCCATTCGATCGCGGATTGGCTGCGGTGTCCGGCAATATCCTTCATGGTGGCGGGGTTGGTTCCCGGATATTCCTTCTGCTTCAGCTTGGGCAGCACTTGGACTTTGACGCGGTTTTGAATGCTCCCTAAAGCCAGCGTCACCGTGTAATTTCCCGGCTTGATGCCTTTTAACAGGCCATCCGGCGAAACGGCGAGCCCCTTCGGATCGCTGCTCGCGTAGCCGATTCCGGATTGGACCGGCTCCGTCACTCCGTCGTCGTATTGCCCCTGCGCCGAAACCTGCAGTTCCCCGCCTTCATTCAGAACAAGCTCCGGGTATTTGGATTGGACGGAGACCAACTGATGCCCTTTGCCGGTGGTAAACGACCATGTCTTTTGCAGCTTTCCGGACGTCCCTTTCATCTCGTAGGAGAGGGACACCTTGTATGTATGATTGCCTTTCAAAACTTGCTTGGGAAACAGGAACAACGTGTCCCCGCCGTAAAGCTCTTCGTTATACGGCACGTCCCCGCCGCTTTCGTCGGTGATCTTCGCATCATGCCAAACCATATCCCGTTCCGTCGTGGCCGAAATGATGTAGCCGGAATGTTTGACGTTAAATTGGCTCAGCGGGTTCGGAGATTCAAGTCCGTAAAAACCGACCCCGACGTTTTTCATGCCGTCATAGGGATAAACCGAGATTCCCCCTTGGATCGGAGCAGGCTCCGAAAAACCGGCAAAATCGGCCACGGCCGTTCCGTCCGCCAAACCGAAACCGGCCTCCCTGTATTTGGGACTGAGAATGATTTTGCGATGATAGGCGGTATCCAGCCAGCCGTCGACCGCCTGTTTGCTGCTGGCCTGCCCGTAATGCATGACCTCGCCTGTCGAATATCCCTTCGAACCGTACGTCCATCCTGCCGCTTTCAACCGGTCCGTAACGGTTGCGCCGGTAAAGCCTGGCATCCCTTTGGTTTCGTTATGGGCGCTTTCCTGCTTTTTGTCGTGATTCTCGTTGTAATACACTGCATGGAGGCGGGCCGCCTGGGATATCATGCCGCTGAGCTGCAACGGCTGCAGTCCCGCTTTGGCCCGGACGTCGTTCAGGTATGCCAAGGCCTCGCGTTGATCCTGATCCATCCCGTCCGCTTGGACCTGCGCGGCAAATGCCGGGGTCTCCGCCGCCCACGTTCCCAGCAGCAGCCCCGCCGCAACGAATGGAACGACCGCCCATTTGCGGAACGCTCCGATTGCTGCATGAGTTCCCTGCTGTGCCATTCTCTTCGGCGCTCCTTTGTCCCGCAAGGACCGCCGCCCGCTTTTTTTCATATTCATCCTGCACTCTTCCTTCCTTTTTTCGATACTCTCCTTATTCGACAAAATCCATCATTTTCCTTCTAAACGAAAATAGGACCTCGGGCACCGATTACGCCTGAAGTCCTGTTTCATGCTATTCCGTCACGAATGGTTCCATGTCTGAGACGGATATTCACCTGCACCTTCTATTGCCTCATCGGCATAAATTATCCTATATCCATCATCTATATCTTGGACCTGCCTGAAAACGCGGGTCTTTTTTTCGTCCCGTTGTTCCGGCGATGTTCCCATCCCTTTATATCTCAAAAAATCCAGCCGACCCAGTACGAAAGAACGATTAACGTAAACAGGACGGTGACGGGAATCGCGATGACGGTCACCTTCAGGTATTGGGCCCAGCTGATTTTGACGCCGCCTTTGCGCACGATATGCATCCACATCAAGGTTGCGAGCGTGCCGATCGGCAGCAGCAGGGAACCGATATCGCTTCCGATGACGCTGGCCAGGTATGATATTTTTAAGGTGAGCGGGTCAAGCCCCATATTCGTCAGGGTCATCGTCCCGACCATCAATGCCGGGTGGTTGTTGAATATGTTGGATAAAATGCTGAGCAAACCGCCCATCAGCACGCTGGCGTACAGCAGACTGCCCGATACAAGCGGCTGCAGCACCTGGATCAGCCAATCCGTCAAACCGATGTTGTTCAATCCGTAAATAATGACGTACATACTGAAGGCAAAAACGAGAATGTACCAGGGCGTTTTTTTGAGCATGTCGGTAGGCGGAATTTTTAGGCGATACCAACGCCAGGCGAGGAGAAACGCCGATCCGATGACGGCCATCAAGGATACCGGAAAATGAATGAACGAGGCGACGAACAAACTGATTCTTACGAAGAAAACGAAAATCAGTATATTTCTCATGAATTTACCGCGGTTTTCCTGCTGAAGGGGCTGCTGCAGCGGGTGCTGCCCGGGCGCCAGCATCCAGCTCGATTGGGCCGGAAGCTTCTTCGGCAAGGTCCGGTAAAAGATGAGGAACAAAATGGCGGTAAGCAGGAGGAGGCCAAGCGTTGCGGGGATAAACATCATCGCCGTATGCATGTACAAGTCCATGTGAACGATTTTGAGCGCGATCAGGTTGACGATGTTGCTGACGCCGATCGGGGCGCTGGAAGCGGTCGCGATAAGCGCGCCCGAGATCAAGTACGGTATTTTTTGATGGTTTTTAAGCCCCATATTTTTGAGCATCATCAGCAGGATGGGGGTTGTGATCAGGATGCTGCCGTCGTTGTTCACAAACAGCGTCATCAAAAAACAGAACAGGTTCGTAAGCCAAAACAGCCGAATCCCCGAGCCCCTGGCCTGCCTTGTAAGCAGCTCGGTTGCCCAATGGAAGAACCCAAAGCTCTCGAGAACGATTGCCATGACAATGGTGGCCATAATCGTTACCGCTGCGCCGCTGATCGTTTCCGTTATTTGCCCCAGGTCCGCCAGGGACACGCTGCCGCTGAGCAGTACCAGGACTGCGCCGATCGTTGCCGGGATCGCTTCGTTGACTTGGGGACGCCAGAAGATGAAACCGATCGTTAACAGGAAGGAACAGACCGTAATCATCACCATTAAATCATGCATGTTAAACCCTCATCTCTAACTTTAAAATGTTATTTCCGGTGCACAACTCTCCTTTGCTTCGAAAATATAGAATCTCGTTCTCTATTAAAATCGTCGGCACCCCTCCTTTTTCAGTGATTGGATTACAGTGGTGATATTGTATTTATACGTGTATGAAGCACGCTTCGCCATGGTCAACAACACGGTTCTCTCAAAATCTACTAGTGTCAATCATCGGCAGCCGTCCCGGGATGTCAACCGCCGATCCGGGCGGATGAACCGGGAAATATACTATTTTCATGGGAATTTCGCGAGAAAGCGGGACAACCGTTTCAGCGAAAGGATCAGCAAAAAAACAGCCGGTCCTTCTGACCGGCTGCCGTTTGCGTTTTGATGACGATTACCCGTCATTCGTTTGGATGCTTCCATTATCCATTTTTAATTTTTTGTAGGCTAACGGTGTCATCTTCTTCGCCTTTTTGAATCTTTCGATAAAATAGCTGGTGCTGTTAAATCCGACCTTATAGCCGACTTCCGTAACGTTGGATTCGGTTCGCTGAAGCCAAACCAAGCTTTTTTGAATTCTGTAATCAATCACATAATTCAGCGGAGTCATTTTTAACATTCGTTTGAAATACCGGCAGCATTCCGAACGGCTCAGCTGGCCGGCTCTTGCGATATCATCCAATGTGATTTTTTCGGCGTAATGCAAATCGATCCAGCTTAACATTTGCTTCATCCGCCGGCTCTTTACCGCTTCCATCCGATCGTATTCCAGTTGAAAGCCGTTCGTGATCAGGTTTTTCCAAACGAGCGTCAGATTTAGCGTAACATCGAGTTCAAAGTAGGGCGGTTTTTGTTGAATCCATTGATGAATGTTGCCAATAGCATCCAATATGTTTTTTCCCCAAGACTTATTGGAATCGATATATAAATACGGCAAATTGGTCGCTTGAATATAAGGAGCAACATACGTGGCGTACTGCTCCTGCGATACGACGAAATCGGGAGAAACGTTCAAACAGATATAAACGCAGCCCGATTCATTCATTTCCTCCGCCATGTGCAGGCAGCCGCTATTGATAAAGAGCCCGTCACCTTGTCGAACGATCAATTTCTCTTCATTGATTTGAAAGCATGCTTCCCCTTCGACCATCCGGACAAATTGAATTTCATCATGCCAATGAAGCGGTATATATCCATGTATATTTTGATTAATCGTCGTTTCGTAACAGGCAACCGGCAATACGACCGTTCGATGCTCGGTGAGTTCTTTCAAATCTTTGCCAATCTTGAAATTTTTAATTTGCAAATGACCACAACCTCAATATATTTGTATTTTTATATCCAATATCGATATATTCAAACATATTTTTCACCTATTATAACACTATCATTATATTCAAGGTGGAGAATCGTTCATGAACAAATCATCCGGAAGAAAAGGATTGTTTCTTGTGACCACGGGAGCGATATTTTGGGGAATTAGCGGCACCGTTTCCCAAAAGCTCTTTCAACAAACGGCCGTCGATATCCAATGGCTTGTAACGACACGTTTGCTCGTCGCCGGCATGCTGCTCTTGTCCGTTCAATGGTTGGCGAAAGACCGCTCGCAAATCGTTGTCGTATGGAAAAATAAAAAGACGGCTTTTCAGCTCATTGCCTTCGGATTGCTGGGCATGCTTGCGGTTCAATATACGTATATGGCATCGATTAAATATGGGAATGCTGCGGTCGCCACGCTCTTGCAATATTTAGCGCCCGTCATGATTATCATCTATTTAATACTCCGGAAACAAATGGTCTTCACGCGAAAAGATCTGTTGACTGTCTTCCTTGCTTTAACCGGTTGTTTTTTCCTGTTAACCAACGGCTCCGTTTCTCAATTATCCGTGCCGGCCGTTGCCGTTTTTTGGGGTGTTTTGTCAGGAGGGGCGCTAGCTTTTTATACCTTGTATGCTGGTCCTCTCTTGAAGCAATACGATTCCCTCGTCATTGTCGGCTGGGCGATGATCATCGGCGGTTTGGGATTAAGCGTTATCCATCCCCCTTGGCAAATCGACTTTAAAAGCTTGACGCCGGAAGCCTATGTATACCTGGTATTCGTGATCCTCTTCGGCACCATGATCGCCTTTTGGTTTTATATCGAAAGCTTGCAAAGCCTGTCGCCCAAAGAAACAAGCCTTCTAGGCAGTTTGGAACCGCTGGCTGCGGTTTTAACGACCGTGTTTTGGCTGAAAGAGCCTTTTGGATTTTTCCAATGGCTTGGTACGGCGTGCATTATCGGACTAATTGTGGTTTTGGCATTGAAAAAAAACTCTTCTTCAAAGTAACCAAGCGAAAAAAAGCAAGGCAGAGGCGCTAGTTTGCTGCGGCCGAATCCTTCCTGAATAGACATCAGCTCCAATTAAACGGATTAACACCCATTGTCAACTTTGGGTGGAACGAGAGCTGCTTGTGACTGGGCGGAAAATGCTTCAAAATGCATATATGAAAGTTAAAACGGCAGAGGCAAGGCGCCTCCCGTTTCTGTGCTTACTAGAAAGCGATCCCGTCAGGAGGCATAGGTCGCCATGAAACTTCATATCACGTACGATAACCCCATCCCCATCAATGCTTTCGAATGGACGCCCGCGGCGCACCGGCAGCCGCCCCATGTGCATGAAAGCCTCGAAATCGGCCTTTGCTTGTCGGGCAAAGGCCTCTTTTTCTTCGGCAATAAACGGTATGAGGCCGGCCCCGGCGATTTGTTTCTGGTCAATAGCGAGGAACCGCACATCGCCCAAGCGGACCCGGCAGACCCGAGCCGTTACCTTTTCATTAATTTCGATGCCGCTTTGCTGCTGAAGGAGGAACCCGGCTTGCTGCTTCCTTTTTCTTACCGTGCCGCGCGTTTTTGCAATCATATCCCCGGCGGATCGGCGCTTGCTCGGCAGCTTATCCCCTGGATGCTGGCCGTCGCGGAAGAATTGCGGGAGAAAGCACCGGGCTATCCGGCGATGGCAAAAAGCGCGCTGATTCAGCTATGCGGCCGCCTTCTGCGCCATTATAACGACCGGCTTACGGATGAGGAACGGAGCGGCATGGTTCAGTCTGCACGCCATGCGCAAGCGCTTGCCGCTTTGGTTGAGCAGCGCCATCGCGAGCCGATCAGCCTGAAGGAACTGGCCGATGAACTCGGGCTGAGCGTCTCGCGCGTGAGCCGGGCATTCCTGGAAGCGACGGGTTACCGCTTTTCGGAATATCTGTCGCTGCTGCGCGTTCATACGGCCAAACGGGATTTGGCCGGCACGAACAAAACGGTCGCCGAGATCGCGTTCGACTGCGGCTTTCAAAGCATGGCAACCTTTTACCGGGTTTTCAACGAAAAGGTCGGCATGTCCCCGAATGCTTACCGGCAATCGGGCGGAAACTTTTCGGAAAGCAAAAAATGAGAGGGTTGCCTGCACGATTTGAGAAGTCATGACTTCCGGATGCAAGTTATAATGAGTGCAAAATTTCGAATTGGCTAGCCGCCAATGGAGGAGGAGCACGCCCATGACGAAGTGGCATGGATTACGGGAATTGGTCTCGGCGGAAATAACGCAGCGCCGGGAAGAGGGATGCGACGTCGCAGGTTTCACGGAACATCTGGACGCCGCCGGTACCGATGAATCACGGTTGATGGGCGTCTATCATGAGCTCGCGAAACTTGTGCAAAGCCCGGATTTTAAATATGTCGAGCCGAACGGCCTGGAATCGATTCGCAGCGAATGCCCCGTAGGCCCGCGCATGCTTGCCGTTGATTGGGACGAAGACAAGTGGCAGGACAAGTTTTACGGGGCTTGGCTCGGCCGGGCCGTCGGTTGCGCTCTAGGCAAGCCGCTGGAGGCTCCCGCCTTTATGGGCGGGTCGGACGGCAGACCGGGATGGCATAACGTCAAGCTGTGGTTTGAAGGCGCCGGACAGTGGCCGATCCGCCACTACACGCCGAGCGATTCGGCAGCCCAAGCGCAGTACGGCATCGAAATCGCCCGCTGGAGCAGCCTGGCCAGCTGCGGCGACCATATCCGTTTCATGGAAACCGATGACGATATTCGTTACACGGTGCTTGGGCTGCTTATGCTCGAACAGCGGGGACTGGATTTTGATTCCTGGGATGTCGGCAAGCTGTGGCACCGGTATTTGCCGCTCGGCCAGGTGTTTACGGCCGAGGCGCAGGCATACCTCAATTTTGCCCGCCTTGCCATACAACTTGGCGGAGAACAGCCGGATGACTGGGAGAATCATATCGCCTGGGTTCGCTGCCATTTAAACCCTTACCGCGAATGGATCGGCGCCCAGATCCGCGTCGACGGTTATGCTTACGGCGCAGCCGGCCGGCCTGAGCTGGCGGCGGAGCTGGCTTGGCGGGACGCCTCCTTCTCGCATGTGAAAAACGGCATTTACGGCGCGATGTTTTGCTCGGCCATGATTGCCGCCGCATTCGTTGAAAGCGACGTAAAACGGATCGTCCAAATCGGCTTAAGCGAAATCCCGAAAAACTGCCGCCTGGCGGAAGATGTGGCCTTGGCGGTAAAGATCGCCGAGGAAACGGAAGACACCTTGGAGCTGGCGGGCAAAATATGGGAGTCCTTCAAGCGCTATCACCCCGTTCATACCAACAATAATGCCGCCTTGTGCGCGGCGGCGCTCATCCATTCCGGCGGCGATTTCGAAAAAGGAATCACGACCGCCGTGCTTGGCGGCTGGGATACGGATTGCAACGGCGCGACGGTCGGCTCCATTCTTGGCGCATCGCTTGGAGCGGCAGCGCTGCCCGAATCGTGGACCGCTCCGCTGAACGATACGCTGTATGCGGATATTAGCGGCTTCCACCCGATCGCCATCTCGGAATGCGCCCGCAGAAGCTATAGTGTTTTCCGGAAATTGCAGCAGAATGAAAAGCCTGCTTTTCTGTAAACCGGCTTGAATAGGCGCGAATTCTCCTGCAAAGGATCCGGATGCCCGAAGCGATATGCCATTTTTCACCGCCCCTCTTATCGAAAAAACCCCCGCATGACAGGTGTCATGCGGGGGTTCGCCGGTTTGGCCAACTAGAACATTTGCCGCTGGAAGTCGGCGATCGCTTTATATTCTTCTTCCAGGTTCCGCGAAATTTTAATGAAAATCGGCAGCAGCCGGTGATAAATTTGCGCGTTTTCTTTTATAGGTTTGTGCCGGTGGGTCGAACCGATCATACCGGAAACGATGTCCAGCGTATCGGTTTTGCCGAGCGCATACAAGCCAAGAACGACCGCCCCGAGGCAGGAGCTTTCGTAGCTTTCCGGAATGACCACTTCCTGATCGAAAATGTCCGCCATCATCTGGCGCCACAGCGGAGAGCGGGAAAACCCTCCCGTTGCGTGGATTTTGGTCGGACGCCCGATGATCTCTTCCATCGCCAGCAGCACCGTATACATGTTGAAAATGACGCCTTCCAGAACGGCGCGGATCATATGCTCTTTGCGGTGATGCATCGTCAGCCCGAAAAAAGAACCGCGCGCGTCCGGGTTCCACAGCGGCGCCCTTTCGCCCGTTAAGTATGGATGGAACAACAGCCCGCCCGAGCCCGGATTCACCTGCTCCGCGATTCGGGTCAGCAGGTCGTACGAATCGAGGCCGAGGCGTTTCGCCGTCTCCACCTCGGATGCCGCGAACTCATCCCGCACCCATTGGAACAGCATGCCGCCGTTGTTGACCGGCCCGCCGATCACCCACTTTTTGTCGGTTAACGCGTAGCAGAAAATCCGTCCTTTCGGATCGGTCACGGGGCGGTCCACCACGGTGCGGATCGCGCCGCTTGTGCCGATCGTCGCCGCGACGACGCCCGGCTGGGTGGCGTCGACGCCGAGGTTCGAAAGCACGCCGTCGCTTGCTCCGACGATAAAAGGAGTGGAAGCCAAAAGCCCCATCTCCTGTGCGTATACCGGGTTCAGTCCCGAAACCGCATGGGTGGTCGGAACGGGAACGGAAAGCTGGTCCGGTTTGACGCCGGCCAGCTCAAGCGCTTCTTTGTCCCAATCGAGCTGCTGCAGATTGAACATCCCTGTCGAGGATGCGATCGAATAATCGATGATGTACTGGTTGAACAGCTTCGCGAAAACATATTCCTTGATCGAAATGAATTTGTCCGCTTTGCTGAAGATGTCAGGTTCGTCATGACGCAGCCAAATCAGCTTCGACAGCGGCGACATCGGATGAATCGGGGTGCCGGTGCGCAAATAGATTTCATGCCCGTTCATCTCCTTTTTCAGCTTCTCCGCCCATTCCGCGCTGCGGTTGTCCGCCCACGTAATGCAGTTCATCAGCGGTTTGCCGTCCGTCCCGACGGGGATCACGCTGTGCATCGCCGAGCTGAAGGATACGAACATGATCTGCTCGGGAGCTGCCCCGCTTTTTTCCATCGCCTGCTTCACCGAATGAATGACGGCGGCGAAAATCTGGTCCGGATCCTGCTCGGCAATCGATGACGTCGGGGTATGGAGCGGATATCCTTCGCTGCCTTTGGCCACGACCTTGCCGTTTTCTTCGAAGATCACGGCCTTGGTGCTCGTCGTGCCGATATCGATGCCGATCATCATGTTATTGCTCATGCTTTAACCTTCTTTCTTGAATCAATGAAACCTAGCGTTAACTTATACAAAGATGCTGATGACGAGGATGAATGCAAGTCCCGCCACCGACAGCAGCGTTTCCATCACGGTCCATGATTTCAGCGTCTGCGGTACGGACATGTTGAAAAATTCCTTCACCATCCAGAAACCGGCGTCGTTCACGTGGGACAGCACGAGGGAACCTGCGCCCGTCGCCAGCGCGACGAGTTCGGGGCTCGCTCCGGGATTCAGCGCCAGCACCGGGGCGACGATGCCTGCGGCCGTCGTCATGGCCACGGTAGCCGAACCGGTCGCCACGCGGATCAGAGCCGCCACGAACCACGCAAACAAAATGATGTTGATATGCGCCGAAGTGGCGATTTGCGCGATGGCGTCGCCGACGCCGCTATTAATAAGCACCTGCTTGAACGCGCCGCCCCCGCCGATGATCAAAATGATCGTTGCCGTCGGAGCCAAACATTCGCTCGTGAATTTGGAAATCTGGTCTTTCGTAAAACCGCGCGAGAAACCGAGCGAAAAGAAGGAAAAGACAACCGCGATCAAAAGCGCGATCACTTCATGCCCGATGAACTCGCAAAATACGGTGAATCCATGTTTCGCTTCCGGATCGATAATGGTGGCGATCGAACCGATCAGCATCAGAATAACAGGAAGCAGGATCGTAAACAAGGTGATGCCGAAGCCGGGCAGCTTGCGGTCTCCGCTCGAAGAAAACTGTTCCGCAAGCTTCGTCGGCGGCTCGACCTGGATCCGTTTGCCGATCCACTTGCCGAAAAGAGGTCCTGCCACGATGGCGGACGGAAGTCCGACAATCAGGGAATACAATATGGTTCTACCCAAATCCGCTTTATATGCATCAATCGCGATCATCGGTGCGGGATGCGGCGGAACGAGGCCGTGCACGGTCGAGAGGCCCGCCAAAATCGGAATGCCGATTTGCAGCAGCGACATTTTCGTTTTCCGCGCGACCGTAAAGACGATCGGAATCAACAAAATGACGCCAACCTCGAAAAATACCGGAATCCCGACGATAAAGCCGACGATCATCATCGCCCAATGCACGCGTTTTTCGCCGAAGCGGTTGACGAGCGTCGTGGCGATTTGTTCGGCCCCGCCGGATTCGGCCATCATCTTGCCGAGCATCGTCCCGAGGCCGATAACGATGGCGATCGTGCTTAACGTTCCTCCAAGACCTTTCGTTACCGAGTCCACGATATCAAGCGGTTTCATGCCCGTCAAAAAGCCGAGGATCAGTGCCGACAGCAGCAGGGTCACGAACGGATTCCACTTGAATTTGGCGATAAATACGATCAAAAACGCAATCGCGACAAGCGTCCAAACGATCAGCGTCCAATTATGGCTCATGCCGAAAATACTGGACATCAAGACAACCTACCTTTCTTCACCTGGTTTTTCTGGATGATTTATGAATGACCTTCAATTTATCATGCCCATTTGCCAGCATTTCAATTTAAATTGGTATACTTGTCGACAACTTTGAACGGCACTCGTCCGCAAGGGGCTTGTGCCTATGACGTCAGGATGAACGGCCGGGGATGCTGCTGTGAAGCGTTTTCCTGGAATCCGCGAAATAATCCGCAACCACCTGCTCGATCACGTCCCTTTTCCGGGATTCCAATCCCTTCATGATCGTATAATGCTTATCGATAACCGAATGCAGCTTTTTTTCGCCTTTCGAAAAAATCTCCTCGGTCGTCAGCAGCATGACGGTCATAACGATCGGCCGGATGCTTTTCCACAGATGCAAAATCCGGTTGTGATTCGCCGCCGTAATGATCGTTTCGTGAAAGGATAAGTCCTGGTAAGAAAATTCCACGGCATCGTTATGCTTCATGGCCAGTTCCATCTTGTCCACGATCCGCTGCAGATTGGCAAGCAGATCTGTGACGTCCGTACGGGCCAGACGCTGCTGAACGAAGCTTTCGATCAAAAAACGAACGTCGTAAAGCTCTTCGACGTCCGTCACGTCCAAACCGACCACGACAGCCCCCATCCGCTCAAGCCGAATGAGGCCTTCGCTTGAGAGCGTTTTTAAAGCCTCCCGAACCGGGGAGCGGCTCGTACCGAACTCGGAAGCCACCCAATTTTCCGAGATGGTCTCGCCGGTCTTGATCGTTCCGTTAATGATTCGAAGCCTAAGCTCGCACGCAATGGTTTCTCCAAGGGAAGCGTTCCGCAGCCAGGCAGAAGGATACTGCAACATGAATCAACTCTCCTATTTCAAGGATTGTCAAAGCAATCCCGATTCGTAAACATAATAATAGGATTTTATCATATCCGTGCAATACCGTTCCAACCTTATGGCGTTTTCCATTCCCGAATCGTCTCATATTACAAGTATACTTGTCGACAACTTAAAACCATTATTATTTTAAATCAGAACTTCGACTGCTGTAAACCCTTCCCCGCCTGGCTGAAAAAGTTCAGCATGACTGCATACGTCTTTAGCATGTTAGAAATTGTAAGCTTCAACTCCTTTGCTCTATGACTCATTTAAGGACGACGACCAGCCTGATTGTCCCGGCAAAGCCCGTTTTTGCGGCCAACCAAAGTTCAGGCAAAAGTGGGATCGCAATCTCTTTTAATTCCAAATGAACCGGATGAAATTCCCAGCATCTCTACCGCCTTTCTAATGTTGAATCCTGCTCTTGACTTGGAGCGTACTCCAAGTTTTGAGACTCCCACGGCTAAAGCCGCAAGCTGACACCTTCGGTATCATCGGGATTCTTGGGTGGTAGTCGGTCGTGCATTTCTGCTAACCGTAGTTCCCCCAAGTTCAGGGCTGTCTCATCAGCCCGTCCTAAGACAGTGCATATAGCATCTTAGGCTGACAGACTGTTACCATCT